>NZ_JBEXGL010000002.1:0-587748 GCF_040607315.1 Micromonospora sp. NPDC005305
ACATCGGCCCTTCGGACAAGCCACTTCCCGGACCCGCCACCAACCACCCTAAACCCCTGGTTCCAGCGGTGCCTTGACATAAAGGGGTGCCATGAGCGGATGCAGCCTCGGTTCAGAATCCGATCGAGTTGAAAGGCTCGGGGTCGGTGCGGAAGAGTCGTGAAAGGGTGGCGAGGGCATCCGCTTCTTGTGGGCGGATCTTGCCGGCGCGAGCCAGGGCGGCAGCGGACATCCCCCCAAGGTAGAGCGATCCGAGTGCCTGTATGTCTAGGGTCAGGTCCGTGGCGCCATCAACGCGCCGACATTCGGCTTCACCTTTGCTGATCTCAAGTTCCCACGTACCGATGTTGTGGGGGCACTCTGGGTCTTTCTCGACGGTGATCCTGAGGTGACCGTCGGTGTCGTAGCCGCGGCTGGTCAGGGCTTTGGGAAGGTCGAGGACTCGTACCCAGAGGTTGTCCGACTGCCGCGTGACGCGCATGGCCCGCGGGTTGCGTAGCATCCAGCGCAGAGGCTCGTCGGCCGGTCGTGTCGGGGCGACGACTTTGCGCGTGAGGTCGAAGTCAAGCAGCAGGGACCACATGGCTCGGTAGGCCTCATCGGTGAGCGCCTCCAGCGCTTCGACCACCAGCACGCCGACCCCATCGGGGTTTGTCGACCACGGCAGGCGATAGTTCGCGATGCCGTCCACCTGCCCTTCCGCGTCGCGGTGGATGAGGTATCGCAGCGGCCCGTCGGTGCCATTGGCCTCATCGGACAGGCCCGCCCAGCGGCCCTTGGGTGCCGTGATCTCGCCGACCCGTGCCCGTCGCACCCCGTCAAAGATCCCGGGCCACACCTCCCGCGCTGTCGCTGCATCGACCAACTCCAGGCTGCCCGGGTCAGGATCGGCGTCGACAAGCCGGGCGGCCGACCGTTCGATCTCCCAACGGGTGCGCAGCGTCGCTGGGGAGAACCCGAACCGCCCATAGATGCTGCCCTCGCTCGCGCTGAGCTCGGCGATCCCCTCACCACGTTCAAGGGCATCAGTGAACATCGCCTGCATCATGCCCCGCAGCAGGCCCTGCCGCCGATGAGTGGCGATGACGCCGGTGCTGGTGACGCCACCCATGGGCACCACGCGCAGCCCTGGAGCGGTCACCTCGAGCGACAGCATCGCCGTGGCCCCCACCACCTTGCCGTCCACGATCGCCGCTTGTGGTCGGAAGGTGTCGTCCGCCATCAACTCATCGGCCCACGACTCCAGCTGCTCCCGAGTCGCTGGCGGCCGCGGGCACGGCCAAGCCTCCGCGCCACCGTGCCACGCTGCGGGGTACGGCTCCCAGCTCGGTAGCCCGTTCGCGAACGGCAGCGCCCGCAAATACTCGACGACCTCGCGACGCTCCACAGGACGAATCTCAGTCACCACACGGCCCATCCCGTCATAAAGGGGGCCAAGCACGCAACCGAGTTACGGACGCGTCCTCATCTCCCGGCAGTGGTCGGGAAAGACGCTGTCCGACCACCGGGCCGACCGGAAGGAATGGGTCAAGGCTCTGCTCGGCGTCACCACCGACGCCGACTCGGCCCCGGCCGGCTCTGACACCGTGCGGCACGCCTGGGAACTCGCCAAACCCACCGACCCCGATGTCCCACCCCTCGGCCACCGGGGCCTCCGCGCCATCTCCGAACGCATCCAATGGCGCGCCCAACTCAACGCCGCCAGACGGGCCGCCGACCCGCCCGACGATTCGGCAACTGCCACGCCTCAGGAGGGAGCAGCATGAAGGCCCGGACCATCGAACCGCTGTGGACGGCTGAGGACGTGTCGACGTTCCTCGGCGTGCCGGTGAGCACCCTCTATCAGTGGCGGTACCGCCGGATCGGGCCGCGAGCGTCTCGGGTCGGTTGTCATCTGCGCTACGACCCGGCCGACGTGCGGACCTGGCTCGTCAAGCAGGCGGGGTAGCGTGAGCATTCAGAAGCGACCGGACCGGAAGTGGCGGGCGCGCGTCCGGGACGCCTCCGGCAAGGAGATAGCTCGGCACTTCGACCGGAAGTCGGACGCGGAGCGGTGGGAGGCGTCAGCCAAGGCAGCTATCTCCCGAGGCGATTGGATCGACCCTGCTCGGGCGCGAGTGACGGTCGGCGCTTGGGCATCGCAATGGATGGCCGCTCAGGTGCAGCTCAAGCCGTCGACTCGCGCCCGGTATGAGCTGGCGCTACGGCGGCAGATCCTTCCGACGTGGGCGAACATCCCGCTTTCGGCAGTCTCATACGCCGAGGTGGCGGCCTGGGTGCAGCGGCTCACCGCGTCGGGCCTCGCCCCGGCAACGGTCCGGTACGCGCACCGGGTACTGTCGCTGGCCTTGTCGCACGCCGTGCGGGATGGCCGCCTGTCCCGGATTCCGGCAGAGGGCGTGCGGCTGCCTCGGGTCGTGCGGGAGGAGCCGGTGTTTCTCCACCACGACCAGGTGGCGAGGCTCGCGGAGGCGTGCGGACGCTACGGGTTGCTGGTCCGGTTCCTCGCGTATACCGGGCTGCGGTGGGGCGAGGCGTCGGCGTTGCACGTGTCCCGTCTGGATCTGCTGCGGCGCCGGGTGACCGTGGCGGTCGCCTTGGCGGAAGTCAGCGGGGAGCTGGTCGAAGGCACGCCGAAGAACCATCAACGCCGGTCGGTGCCGATCCCACGGTTCCTCGTCGACGAGCTGGCGGCCCACGTCGCCGGCAAGCGCCGGAATGCACTGGTGTTCACCGCCCCCAACGGCGGCCCGCTGCGCAACACCAACTTCCGGTCTCGGGTGTTCGGGCCGGCGGCGGCGGCGTCGGTCGGGCTGGCCGGGCTGACTCCGCACGACCTGCGGCACACGGCGGCGAGCCTGCCGTGGCGGCGGGCGCCAACGTCAAGGCCGTGCAGCGGATGCTCGGACACGCCTCGGCGTCCATGACGCTGGACGTGTACGCGGGCCTGTTCGGTGACGACCTGGACGCGGTCGCAAACCGGCTAGACGACGCGGTAGCGGCACGGGACAAGGACTATTCAAGGACTCGGTCCGCCAGCGCCCACGTGATCGATCTCGGAAAACGGCGAAGCCCAGGTCGTTGACCTGGGCTTCTGTACCGAGCCGCCTGACGGAATCGAACCGTCGACCTACGCATTACGAGTGCGTCGCTCTAGCCGACTGAGCTAAGGCGGCAACGATCGTCAAGTGTACGGCACACCCCGGCGGACGCCGAACGGGATCCCCCTGACCTCCGAACCGGACATCCGGGAGTTTCGGCACGTGCGCGGGAGAGACTTCGCGGCCGGTCGGGACTACCCTGCGGCGGGTGAGTGACGATCACGTGCCGCCGCAGCAGCCGATCCCCGAGGCGCACCCGGGCGAGCGGGCCAGCCGGCGCCCGCGCAGCCTGGACCCGCTGGAGCTGGGTTTCACCCCGCGCAAGCCGGTGCCGTGGCTCGCGCCGCTGCTGCTCATCAGCACCGGGCTGCGGACCCTGCTGGCGATGCTGTTCGGGGCGTACCTGGACAAGCGCGAGTTGCAGAACGCGTTCGGCGACGACACGTTCCGGCAGGTGGGGCCGGACGGCGGGCTCTGGCTGGACTACGTGGCCGACCTGGGCGACGGCTTCGACGCCACGTACTCGGTGGCGTACCTGCTCGCCCAGCCGGAGCTGGAGGTCGAGGGCCACCGGCTGCCCCGGGCGCAGACCCTGGTGATGGGGGGCGACCAGGTCTACCCGTCGGCGGCCTACGAGGCGTACGAGGACCGGTGCAAGGGGCCGTACCAGGCCGCGCTCCCGGTCGCGCCGCCGCAGCGGCCGACGCTCTTCGCGGTGCCGGGCAACCACGACTGGTACGACGGCCTGACCGCGTTCCTGCGGCTGTTCGTCCGTTCCCGGGACCGACACTTCGCGGGCTGGGGCACCGGCCAGTCCCGCTCGTACTTCGCCGTGGAGTTGCCGGCGGACTGGTGGCTGCTCGGCCTCGACGACCAGTCCGGGTCGTACCTGGACGACCCGCAGCTCACCTACTTCGACGAGGTGGCCCGGAAGCTCACGCCCCGGTCGAAGGTGATCCTGGCGGTGCCGGCGCCGACCTGGGTCAAGGCCCACGACCATCCCACGGCCTACGACTCGATCGACTACTTCATCCGTACGATCGTCGCGCCCACCGGCGCGCAGGTGCGGCTGCTGGTCTCCGGCGACCTGCACCACTACGCCCGCTACACCGGCCCGGAGCGGCAGCTCATCACCTGCGGGGGCGGCGGCGCCTACCTCTACCCCACGCACCAGTTGCCCGAGCGGCTGGAGGTGCCGCCGCGGGACACCCTGGCCCGGCGGTCCAGCCGCACCCGCGAGTACGACCTGGCCGCCCGCTATCCGGACAAGGCCCGCTCCCGGCGGTACGGCTGGGGGATCTTCGCCCGGCTGCCGTTCCGCAACCCGGGTTTCACGACCCTGCTGGGCACCCTGCACACGCTGCTGATGCTGGCCATGGCCGGGGTGGCGGGGAACCACGTCGGCACCACCGAGCAGCGGCTGTTCAGCGTGCCGCTGGTGATCATGCTGGCGGTGACCCTGCTGGGTGCGGCGTTCTTCGCCAAGCCGCCCAGCGCCGGTGGGAAGCGGCACGCCCGGCACTGGATCCTCGGCGTGACGCACGGGCTGGCCCACGTGGCGCTGGCCGCCGGCGGCACCTGGCTCTGGCTGCAACTGCCGTTCTACGACTGGCCGTGGCCGCTGCCGGCGGTCGCCGCCGCCGTCCTGTACGGGCCGGTGAGCGGGCTGGTCGCCAGCCAACTGGTGGCGCTCTACCTGCTGGTGGCGGGGTCGTTCGGGGTGAACGTCAACGAGCTCTTCGCCGGCCAGGGCATCGAGGACTCGAAGTCGTTCCTCCGCCTCCGCATCGACCCGGACGGCACACTGACGATCTATCCGATCGCCGTCGACAAGGTCTCCCACTCCTGGCAACTGAACCCCGACCAGTCCCCCACCGCAAGCTGGATCCAGCCGAAAACCCCCGTGACCCCCCGCCTGGCCGAGCCCCCCATCGTCCTCCGCTGACCCACCAGTTGATCAAGAGGTTTGCGTCAGGAAACGCGCGGATCCTGACGCAAACTTCTTGATCAACGCGGGCCGGGGCCGGGGCGGGGCGGGGCGGCGATCAGCGTGCGGCGTTCTCCGAGCCGGACTGGTCACGGCTTTCGTAGGCGCGGCGGGAGCCGCAGACGTCGGCGCGGGAGCACATGGAGCGCGAGCCGTCGGCGTCCAGGCGGACGGTCACCGCGTCTCTCGGGACGCTGTGGCCCACCACGCGGCCCTCCCCCTCTGGCGTGGTGACGCGGGCCCCGATCGCCGGGGCGGACTCCTGGAACCTGGCGTACAGGGGATGTTCGTACTTCAGGCAGCACATGAGCCGGCCGCACGCGCCGGAGATGCGCAGCGGGTTGAGCGGCAGGTCCTGGTCCTTGGCCATCCGGATGGTCACCGGCTCGAAGTCGGTGAGGAAGGTGGCGCAGCACAGGTCCCGCCCGCAGGAGCCGATCCCGCCCTGCACCCGCGCCGAGTCCCGCGCGGAGAGCTGCCGCAGCTCGACCCGGCAGTGCAGGGTCGCGCCCAGGTCGCGGACGAGGGAGCGGAAGTCGACCCGGTGCGGCGCGGTGAAGTAGACGGTCGTGCGGTCGCTGCCGGTCTCCGGGGTGGCGAAGACGTGGTCGATGGCCACCACCTTCATGGGCAGGCCGTGCTCGCGGATCAGCCGCTTGGCGGCCACCTTGGCGTCGGCCTTGCGCCGGCGCAGCAGCTCGTCGCGGCGCAGGTCGTCGTCGGCGGCCATCCCGGCCAGGCGGGGGAAGCCGGCCGTGTCCTCGCTGACCCACTGCGCGGCCCAGACGCACTCGGCCACCTCGGGCCCGTCGTCGGTGGGCACCAGCACCTTGTCGCCCACCTGGGGGCGCAGCTCACCAGGGTCGAGGTAGAAGAGGCGCCCGTACCGGTTGAAACTGACCGCGCAGAGCATGCCCATGCCCACCACCCTACGACCTTCGGACGGATCCGGGCCGGCCGCCCGTCGCCGTCCGGTCACCCGGCGCAGCGATCCATGTTTGTCGACTCGACCGAACCGATCCCGACCCCTCGTGTCGTTGATCCTCGCCCGGACGGCTGAAACATGAGTCAGCTACGGGACAAACGGCGGCCGACCGCGTTGAGTGAAGCCATACCTGCGGGGGGTGCAGGGGAAGCCACGGCGTCGCCGCCGGAGCCCGGCCACGGCCGGTTCGGCGCGCGACGCCGTGGGCTTGCGCGGCCCAGTCACTGCCCGATCCGGGTGGTGCCGCCGTAGCGGGGCACGCTCGTGGTCCGGTCCCGCCAGGTCGTCTCGGCCAGGCTCGGCGCCCACTGCCGCAGCAGCGTCTCCGCGCCGTCGTAGGCCACGCCGAGCACGCCCAGCACCCGGGTGGCGATCTCGGCGGCCGCGAGGGCACCGGACCGGCCGGCCTCGGCGCCCGGGCGGGTGGCGGCGTGCACCGTGACCGCCTCGGCCGAGTGCAGCGCCTCGGCCAGCGCCCGGGCCAGCGCGGCCCGGCTCGCCTCCACCCAGTCGGCCAGGGCGTCGGCGTAGCCGGCGGTCGACTCCAGCCGCCCGACCAGGCTCTCCGGCCCCTCGTCCACGTGCCGGAGGAGAGCGGCGCGGGCCTCGTCGTAGGCCGCGGCGGCCGGCCCGGACCAGGCGACCGGGTGGGCGAGGACGGCGCCGGTGTCGTCGTACCCCCGGACGAGCCGGCGCACGGCGTGGCCGGCGCCGGTCAGCGGCGCGGGGTGCAGGTCGAGGAACTCGCGCACGGCCGTGCCGGGCAGCACCCGCATCCGGCGCAGCAGCGGCCAGAACCGGTGCCCCTCGGGCGCGCCGGCGGCCAGCAGCGCGTCGACCCGGGCGAGCAGGTCGAGGCCCGGCTCGGCGAGGCGGTCGAGGGCGTCCATCACGCCTCCCGGGCCAGCCGCCGCGCGACGTGCTCGTCGGTCGCCGGGTAGCGGTCGGCGGCGCTGCGCAGGGCGGCCGCGGCGGCGGCCAGGCGGGTGGCGGCGGCCTGCGCCTCGCGGGCCCGGTCGCCGGTGGCCTCGGTCCACTGCCGGTGCAGGGCCCGGCCGACCTCGCCGGGCCGGCCGGTGGCGTGTGCGCCGAAGGCGGGGTGGGGCGGGTCGGTGGCGGTGACCGTGTGGGCCAGCGTGGCGAGGGTGGCGCCGGCCTCGTCCAGGCGGGCGGCGAGCGCGCGCAACGTCTCCATCTCAGGCTCCCGCCAGCGGCCGGTAGGCCGCGAAGGTCTCGTTGTGCAGCTTCTCCCGGGCCCACTGCGCCGCGTCGGCGGCGGCGGTCACGGCGGCCTGCACGGAGCCGGCGACGTCCCGGGGGTTGCGCTGGTGCAGCGGGCCGAGGAAGCGCACGTCGGTGATCCGCCCGCCGGCGGTCACCACCACCTCGACGAGGCCGTCCGGCGAGCGGACGGTCACCTCGACCGTCGCCACTGCCTGGTCGAACTCGGCCTGGAGGGTCTCGATGCGCCGGTAGCGCCGCACCGCCTCCTCGATCCAGGCCTCGTCGATCTCCCCCCGTGGCATCGGCGGACTCCTCCCGGCTGACCCCGTCACTGAGCGTGCCGCCACCGTCACCGCGCGGCCACACCGGACCGTACCGCAGTCAACAAAGCCTGTCGATGCCCTGTGGACAACCTCGACGGCGGTGGTCAGCCCTTCCACAGGGCGAGCATCATGGCCTCCACCGCGATCCGGGGCTTGACGTTCGCCTCGATCGCCGCCCGGCACTCCAGCACGGCCTCCAGCCGGCGCAGCGCCCCCTCGGCGTCCCACTTCTGCGCGCCGGCCCCGGCCAGCGCCGCGGTGTCGGTGTGCACGGGGGCGACCGGCGCCCGCAGCGCCATGGTGAGCGCGTCCCGGTAGAAGCCGGCCAGGTCGACCAGGGCCCGGTCGAGCGCGTCCCGCTGGGCCCGGGTGGCCCGCGACTTCTGTCGCCGCTCCAGGTCCTTGAGCTGCCCGGCGGCACCCCGCATGGCCCCGGCCGCACCCCGGCCGGTGCCGCCCGCGCCGAGCGCGGTCTGGAGCGCGACCCGCTCCGCCTCGTCGATCTCGGCGACCGTCGCGGCGGCCTCCGCCTCGGCGGCCTCGATCAGCGCGGAGGCCGCGTCGAACGCGGCACCCACCCCGGTCAGCCGGCGCGGCACGGCGAGCACGGCCTCGCGGCGCTGCCGGGCCTCCGGGTCGCGGGCCAGCCGCCGGGCCCGGCCCACGTGCCCCTGCGCCGCCGCGGCGACCCACTCGGCGACGTCGGGGGCGATGCCGTCCCGGCGTACGAGCACCTCGGCCACCGCGCCGGCCGGCGGCTGCCGCAGCGGCACGACACGGCACCGCGACCGGATGGTCACCGAGATGTCGTCCGGGTGGGTGGAGGGGGCGCAGAGCAGGAAGACGGTACGCGGTGGCGGCTCCTCGACCGCCTTGAGCAGCGCGTTGCCCGCGGCCTCGGTGAGCCGGTCGGCGTCCTCGATGATGACGACCTGCCAGCGGCCGCCGGACGGCGTGCTGGCCGCCCGCAGCACCAGCGCGCGCATCTCGTTCACGCCGATCGAGAGCCCCTCGGGCACCACCAGCCGCACGTCGGCGTGGGTGCCCGCCAGGGTGGTGTGGCAGCCGGGGCAGTGGCCGCAGCCGGTGCCGTGCACGCACTGCAGGGCGGCGGCGAAGGCGCGCGCGGCCACCGACCGGCCGGAACCGGGCGGCCCCGTGAAGATCCAGGCGTGGGTCATCCCGGCGCCGGGCTGGACGCCATCCGCGCCGGCGCCGTCACGGGGGGTGGCGCCGCCGGGCTCGTCGAACTCCTCGGCGAGCGCGTCGAGGTCGTCGTGCCCGCCGGTCGGGTGGGCTCCGCCGGCCGCCGGGGCGCCCGCCCGCGCCACCGCCGGGGCGGCGGCGCGCAGCAGGGCGGCGGCCGAGGCGGCGGCCCGCCGGAGCGTGGCCACCGCCTCGTCCTGCCCGACCAGGTCGGCGAAGACGTCCGTCATCGTCGGGGGCGCTCCATCGTCACGAGCTCCGCGTCGGATAACTCGGGCTGGACCGTGGTGTCGGGGCCCTGGGCCGGGCGCGGGTGCACGATGCCGGCCGGGTCGACGAGGAACTCGTCCACCCGGCGGGCCACCGCCGCGGCGATCTCCTCGACCGGGCGGGACGCGTCGAGCACCAGGTAGCGCTTGGGGTCGGCGGCGGCCAGGTCGAGGAAGGCGTACCGGACCCGCTCGTGGAACGGGAGCGACTCGGCCTCCAGCCGGTCGGTGCCCTGGCTGCGGGAGTCGACGCGGGAGCGGCCGGTGTGCGGATCGACGTCGAGGAGCACCACGAGGTCGGGCTTGAGGCCCCCGGTGGCCCACGAGGAGAGCCAGGAGACCTCCTGGACCGGCAGGGTCCGCCCGGCCCCCTGGTACGCCAGCGACGAGTCGACGTACCGGTCGCTGATCACGACCGCGCCGCGGATCAGTGCCGGCCGGACCACGGTGGCCACGTGGTGCGCCCGGTCGGCGGCGTAGAGCAGCGCCTCGGCGCGGGGCGACGGGGCCTCGTCGCCGGAGGTATCCAGCACCAGCGAGCGGATCCGCTCCCCGATGCCGGTGGCCCCGGGCTCGCGGGTGACCACGACGTCGCGGCCCTGCTCGCGCAGCCGGTCGGCGAGCGCGGCGAGCTGGGTGGACTTGCCGGCGCCCTCGCCGCCCTCGAAGACCACGAAGAGGCCGCTGGAGACGAAGGGCTCGGACGGCATCAGCGGGCGGCCCCGGATCGAGCCCCAGAGGTCGGCCAGGACCGGCACGCCCTTCTTGTCGTCCATCTGACCGAAGGCGCTGATCCCGGCGAAGATGCCGGCGGCGCCGGCGGCGAGCAGCAGCAGGCGGGTCGAGGAGACCGAGATGCCCAGGTCGGCGATGGTCAGCTGGCGCGAACCGCCGACGCCGACGAGGAGGCTGCTCAGCGCGATGGCCAGGATCAGCACCAGCCGGGTGCCGATCTGCACCACGGCGAAGACCCGGCCGCGCACCTCGTCGGCGACCTCGCCGCCGAGCAGCGTGGTGCCGGCCAGGAAGGCCATGCCGGCGCCCGCGCCGACCAGGACCGCGCCGAGCATCGCCATGGACAGGTGGATGGCGAAGGCGAGCACCAGCACCGAGGCGCTGGCCAGCACGATGCTCATGCCGAACCAGCGGCGCCGGGACATGTCCCGGACGATCATCGGCCCGAGCCCGATGCCCAGCGCCAGGCCGACGAAGATCGCGCCGAAGAGCAGCGAGAAGGCGGCGTCACCGGCGCCGAGCGAGCTGGCGAAGAACTTCGCCGTGCCGACCACGATGCCGCCGCCCGCGAAGGCGCCGAAGATGCCCAGCACGAGGCCGCGGACCAGCGGGGTCTGGCCGATGTACTTCCAGCCGTCGGCGAACTGGCGGAACATGCTCTGCTCGACGCGCTCCGTCTCGCCGCGCTGGGCCTCGCTGATCTCCTTGATCCCGAAGGCCACCACCAGTGCGGTGGCCAGCCGGGAGAAGGCGTTGAACCATAGGGCGAGCTGGGCCGGCTCGGCCCAGTCGGGCAGGTCGCCGCCGACCGCCCCACGCACCCCACGGTCCAGCACGGCCAGCGCGATGGCGGCGGCCACCGGGGTGAGGCCGTACGTGGTGATCAGGGTGAGCTGGTTGGCGGTCTCCAGCCGGGTCCGCGGGATCAGGTTCGGGACCGCGGCCTCCTTGGCCGGGATCCACAGCAGGGTGACCGACTCGATCAGGAAGGTGGCGATCAGCGCCCATCCGACCACCAGGCCGCCGCTGGCGCCGGTGAGCGCGTAGAGCGGGATGGACGCGAAGAGCACGAAGCGCAGCACGTCGCAGATGACCATGGTCCACCGGCGGTCGAACCGGTCGGCGAAGACACCCGCCACCGGGCCGAGCACCAGCGCCGGGAGCAGTCGGATCGCGGTCACGCCGCCGAAGGCGGCGCCCTGGGCGGTGCTGCCGGATACCTGGGCGGCGGCGAAGAGGGCGGTGGCGAGCAGGCCGAGCCAGTCGCCGAAGGAGGCGACGCCGAGCACGATCCACAGCCGGCGGAACGGCCGGATGCGCAGCACGGACCGGATGGCGGCCGCACCGGAGCGGTCGGCGGGCGACGACACGCCGGGCGACTCGCCGTTGTTCTGGCTTTCGATGGCCGTACCTCCACGTGCCGGCCCAGAGCTGGGCATCCCCGGTGGAACACTCTAGTCGCGGCGAGCTGCGACCCCCTCCGCGACATTCGCCTGCTCGCCGAGCCTAGGCCGCCGGCACCACCGCCCGC
This sequence comes from Micromonospora sp. NPDC005305, assembly GCF_040607315.1. Taxonomy (NCBI): domain Bacteria; kingdom Bacillati; phylum Actinomycetota; class Actinomycetes; order Micromonosporales; family Micromonosporaceae; genus Micromonospora; species Micromonospora sp. NPDC005305. Next base: position 11,362 of record NZ_JBEXGL010000002.1, read on the forward strand.
AGCCCGGACAGACGCGAGGGTATTTCGCATTGGCGCCCAGACAGTTAGCGTGCAGACGTGGCCATCGACCGTGACAAACTTCGCGATCGCCTCGACAGGGCGACCGCCCACCTCGACCCGCCGTACGCGGTGGTCGATCTCTCCGCCTTCGACGCGAACGCCGGCGCGCTGGTCGACCGGGCGGCCGGCAAGCCGGTCCGGATCGCCAGCAAGTCGGTCCGGGTCCGGGAGCTGCTGACCCGGGCGCTGGCCCGGCCCGGCTGGCGCGGCGTGATGGCGTTCACCCTCGCCGAGGCGCTCTGGCTCGCCCGCAGCGGCGTCAGCGACGACGTGCTGGTCGCCTATCCGACCGCCGACCGCGGGGCGCTCGCCGAACTGGCCGCCGACCCGGCGCTCGCCGAGGCGGTGACCCTGATGGTCGACGACGCCGGGCAGCTCGACCTGATCGACCAGGTCAGCCCGCCCGGTCGCCGGCCGGCGCTGCGGGTCTGCCTCGAACTGGACGCCTCCTGGCGACCCCTAGGCGGCCGGGTGCACGTCGGCGTGCGGCGCTCCCCGGTGCACAGCGCCGGGGCGGCCGGCAGCCTCGCCGCCGCCGTCGCCGGCCGGCCGGGCTTCCGGCTGGTCGGCCTCATGGCGTACGAGGCGCAGATCGCCGGCCTCGGCGACGCCCCGCCCGGGCAGGCGGTGCTGGGCACGGCCATCCGGGTCACCCAGCGCGGGTCGTACCGGGAACTGCTGGCCCGCCGGGCGGCCGCGGTCGCCGCGGTACGCGAGCACGCCGACCTGGAATTCGTCAACGGCGGCGGCACCGGCAGCGTGGCCGCCACCAGCGCCGACCCCGCGGTCACCGAGGTCACCGCCGGCTCCGGCCTGTACGGGCCGACGCTCTTCGACGCGTACCGTGCCTGGCGCCCCACCCCCGCGGCGTTCTTCGCCTGCGCGGTGGTCCGCCGCCCCGGGCCGGGGCTGGCCACGGTGCTCGGCGGCGGTTGGATCGCGTCGGGCCCGGCCGCCGACAGCCGGCTGCCCCGGCCGTGGCTGCCGGCCGGTCTGAAGCTGCTGGGCGCGGAGGGTGCGGGTGAGGTGCAGACCCCCCTCGCCGGCGACGTCGCCACCGCCCTGCGGATCGGCGACCGGGTGTGGTTCCGCCACGCCAAGGCCGGCGAGCTGTGCGAGCACGTCAACGAGGTGCACCTGGTCGACGGCGACAGCGTGGTGGCCACCGTGCCGACCTACCGGGGCGAGGGCCACGCGTTCCTCTAGACGGTGACGGCGGGTCCCGGTACACCTCGGGAACCCGCCGCTCGTCTCCTGCCCGGTCGCACCCGGGCGTCGCACCTGTGATCGTCACCGCCGGCACCAGAGCGGTGACGTCCTGCTCAACCCTGTTGCACGGCCTCCGTCCGGGCGTCGACCTGCCGGTGCAGGTACTCCCGGATGAGCGCCTTCGCCTCGATCAGCACCCGCTCGTCGCCCTCGGTCTTCCGCCGGAACGCCAGCTTGATCAGCGAGTCGGCGGCCTCGACCGCGACCTCCAGGTGGAAGCGGAGGTCGGGCACGCCGGCCAGACCGAACCGTTCCGTGAGCACACGGGCAAGCTGATCGGCGATCACCCCGTTGTTGTCCCGCTGCTCGTCGAGCAGGTGCAGGTCGACCACGTCGCCGAAGTGCAGGGTACGAAAGCCCGGGACCGTGCGGTGCATCGAGATGTACTCGTCGATGGCCGCGTCGACACCGTCCCACCAGTGGGTCAGGTCGGCGGAGGAGAACCGCTCGTCGAGCCGCTGGAGATAGGACTCCATCGTGCGCAGCGTCAGCGCCTGCACGATGGCCCGCTTGTCCGGAAAGAACTGGTAGACCGACCCGATCGCCACCTCGGCACGCTCGGCGAGCAGGGTCGTGGTCAAACCCTCGTACCCCACCTCGTCGACGAGCTCGGCGCAGGCGTCCAGCATCCGCTGGACCCGCGCGACACTTCGACCCTGCACCGGTACCCGACGCAGCGGCCCGGTCGTGGCGGCTGGTGTGGACACTCGGCGCCACCCCCCTTCGACGGATGAACATATCTGCACGTCACGAGTCTGTGACTACCGGTACAACGAGCCGGGCTCGATTGCGGTATTTACCAGGTACAACGTTCCTGATATGAAGTCAGTTCATATTCACGTCGAGGAGCGTCCATGGCCGGCACGGCAGCCACCTGGTCCAACTGGGCCGGCAACCAGCGCAGCACCGCCGCCCTGACGGTGCGCCCCCGCACCGTCGAGGAGGTCGCCAAGGCGGTGCGCCACGCCGCCGACACCGGCCGGACGATCCGGGCGGTGGGCAGCGGACACTCCTTCACCGGCACCGCCGTCGCCGACGGGCACCGGCTCGACCTCGCCGACCTGGACACCGAGGTCACCGTCGACCCCGCTCGCCGCCTGGTCACCGTACCGGCCGGAATGACCCTGCACACCCTCAACGACCTGCTCGCCGCCCACGGCCTGGCACTGCCCAACCTCGGCGACATCGACGCGCAGACGATCGCCGGGGCGCTCTCCACCGGCACCCACGGCACCGGCGCGAAACTCGGCTGCCTGTCCACCTTCGTCACCGCGCTGACCCTGGTCACCGGCACCGGCGAGGTGCTGCGCTGCTCCGCCGACGAGCACCGCGACGTGTTCGCCGCCGCCCGCGTCGGGCTCGGCGCCGTCGGAGTGCTGGTCGAACTCACGCTGCGCTGCGTCGACGCCTTCGTGCTCCGCGCGCACGAGCGGCCGGCGGCGCTCGCCGCCGTGCTCGACGACCTGCCCGGCCTCGTCGAGCAGCACGACCACGCCGAGTTCTACTGGTTCCCCTACACCGACCGGGTGCAGGTCAAGACCAACGACCGGGTACCCGCCGACGACCGGCCGCTGCCCCGCTGGCGCGGCTGGCTGGACGACAAGTTCCTCTCCAACACCGTCTTCGCCGGGGCCTGCCGGCTGGGCCGCGCCGCGCCCGCGCTCGCCCCCGGCATCAGCGCGATCTCCGCCCGGGCGCTCACCGAACGCACCTACACCGGTCGCTCCGACCGGGTCTTCTGCACCCCGCGCCGGGTCCGCTTCGTGGAGATGGAGTACGGCCTCCCGCGCGCCGCCCTGCCCACCGCGCTGGCGGAACTGCAACGCATCGTGGACGGGCTGCCGTTCAAGGTGCTGTTCCCGGTCGAGGTGCGGTTCACCGCGGCCGACGACATCTGGCTCTCCCACGGATACGGGCGGGACTCCGCGTACGTCGCCATCCACCAGTACGTGGGGATGCCGTACGAGCCGTACTTCCGGGCGTTCGAGAAGGTCGCCACGGAACTCGGCGGCCGCCCCCACTGGGGCAAGCTGCACTGGCGGGACGCGGAGTCCTTGGCGACCGCCTACCCGAAGTTCACCGACTTCCAGACAGTCCGCAAGCGCCTGGACCCGGACAACCGCTTCACCAACCCGTACCTGAACCAGGTCCTGGGCACCTAGAGACCTTGGAGGGAAGTGGCCCCCATGAGGACCTTTTCCTTCCAAGATCTCGCAAGATCGACCTACTCCGGGGCGGTGGTGGCCTTTTTTGGGGCTGCCTTTTTGGCCGGGGTTTTCTTGGCCGCCGTGGTTTTGGCGGTGGTCGTCTTCTTGGTGGCCGTGGACTTCGCCGCGGCGGCGGTCTTCTTGGCCGCCGTCTTCTTGGCCGGGGCGGCCTTCTTCGCCGCCTTCTTCTTCGGCGCCGGGCCCTTCGCCCGCTTCTCGGCGAGCATCTCGGAGGCCTCCTCGAGGGTCAGCGCCTCCGGGGTCTGCGCACGCCGCAGCGAGGCGTTGGTCTCCCCGTCCGTGACGTACGGGCCGAACCGGCCGTCCTTGATGACCAGCGGCTTCTCGGTGGCCGGGTCGTTGCCCATCTCCCGCAGCGGCGGCGCGGCGGCCCGGCGCTGCCGGGTCTTCGGGGCGGCCAGCAGGGCGAGCGCCTCGTCCAGCGTGACGGTGAACATCTTGTCTTCCGAGTCCAGCGAGCGGAACTCGTCACCGCGCTTGACGTACGGGCCGTAGCGGCCGTTGTTGGCGACCACCTCGTTGCCCTCGGGGTCGGCGCCGATCAGGCGGGGCAGGCTGAGCAGCTGCAACGCCTGCTCGAGGGTGAGGCTGTCCGGCGACTGCGAGCGCAGCAGCGACGACTTCCGCTCGCCGCTGGCCACGTAGGGGCCGAACCGGCCGGACTTGAGCAGGATCGGCTCGCCGGTGGCGGGGTCGTCGCCGAGCTTGCGCTCGCCCCCACCGCCGAGGAACAGCTCGTGCACCTTCTCCGGGGTCAGCTCGTCGGGTGCCAGGCCCTCGGGGATCGGCGCCCGGTCGCCCTGGCCGCCGCCCTCCTCGCCCTCCGCGGGCGGCGTGGGCTGCTCGCCCGGCAGGGCCCGCTGGAGGTACGGCCCGTAGCGGCCGACCCGGACGACGACCTCGCGCCCGTCGTCCTCGGTGAACAGCGGGATCGAGTTGACGCTGCGCGCGTCGATGTCGCTGAGGTTCTCGGTGACCAGCTTCTTGAGCCCGCCCGCGTGGGCGATGGCCTGGTCGCCGGTGCCGTTGGCGCTGCCGAAGTAGAAGGAGGTGAGGAAGTCGACCGCCGCGTGGTCGCCGCCGGCGATCTCGTCCAGCTCGTTCTCCATGCTGGCCGTGAAGTCGTAGTCGATGAGGCGCGGGTAGTGCCGCTCCAGCAGCCCGATCACCGCGAACGCCAGGAACGACGGGATCATGGCCTGGCCGCGCTTGAAGACGTACCCGCGGTCCTGGATCGTCTGCATGATCGACGCGTAGGTCGACGGCCGGCCGATGCCCAGCTCCTCCAGGGCCTTGACCAGCGACGCCTCGGTGTAGCGGGCGGGCGGCTGGGTGTGGTGGCCCTGGGGGGCCAGCTCGTCGGCGGTGAGCGGCTGGTCCTTGGTCAGGGTCGGCAGCCGCCGCTCGGCGTCCTCGGCCTCGGCGTTCTCGTCGTCGCTGGACTCGACGTAGGCGCGCAGGAAGCCGGGGTCGGTGATGGTCTTGCCGGTGGCGCCGAAGTCGGCCTCCTCGCCGGCGGAGGAGAGCGCCCGGATGCGCACCGACACGCTGGAGCCGACCGCGTCGGTCATCTGCGAGGCGATGGTGCGCCGCCAGATCAGCTCGTAGAGCTTGAACTCCTCGGCGGACAGCTCCTTGGCCACCTCGCCCGGGGTGCGGAAGTTGTCGCCGGCCGGGCGGATCGCCTCGTGCGCCTCCTGCGCGTTCTTCACCTTGCCGGTGTAGCGGCGCGGCTCCGGCGGCACGCTGCGCTCGCCGTAGAGCTCGGCGATCTGCCGGCGGGCCGCCGCGATGGCGGTCTCCGACAGGTTCACCGAGTCGGTACGCATGTAGGTGATGTAGCCGTTCTCGTAGAGCCGCTGCGCGGTGCGCATCGTCTGCTGGGACGAGAGCCGCAGCTTGCGGGCCGCCTCCTGCTGGAGGGTGGAGGTGATGAACGGCGCGTACGGGCGGCGGCGGTAGGGCTTCTCCTCGACCCGGGTGACCGTGAACGGCCGCCCGTCCAGCCGCGCGGCCAGCCCCCGGGCGCCGCTCTCGTCCAGGTGCACCACGCCGGCGCCGGCCCGGACCCGGCCGGTGGTGGGCTCGAAGTCCTTGCCGGTGGCGATCCGGTCGCCGCCCAGCGCGATCAGGGTGGCGTTGAAGGTGCGCGGCCCCTCGCCAGGGTTCGCCACTGCCAGGGTGGCCAGGATGTCCCAGTACTCGGCGGTGCGGAACGCCATCCGCTGCCGCTCCCGCTCGACCACGATGCGGGTCGCCACGGACTGCACCCGGCCGGCGGAGAGGCCGCTGCGGACCTTGCGCCAGAGCACCGGGGAGACCTCGTAGCCGTAGAGCCGGTCGAGGATGCGCCGGGCCTCCTGGGCGTCGACCAGGTCCCGGTCGATCTCCCGGGGGTTGGCGACGGCGGCCTGGATGGCCGGCTTGGTGATCTCGTGGAAGACCATCCGCTTGACCGGCACCTTGGGCTTCAACGTCTCCACGAGGTGCCAGGCGATCGCCTCGCCCTCGCGGTCCTCGTCCGTCGCGAGGAAGATCTCGTCGACTTCCTTGGCCAGCGACTTCAGCTTGGTGATCTGCTTCTTCCGGTCGGCCGAGACCACGTAGAGCGCGGCGAAGCCGTTGTCGACGTCGACGCCGAGCCGGGCCCAGGGCTTGTCCTCGTAGGCGGCCGGGATCTCGGCGGCGTTGCGGGGCAGGTCCCGGACGTGGCCGAAGCTGGCCTCCACGACATACCCCGGGCCGAGGTAGCCCGAGATCGTCTTGGCCTTCGCCGGTGACTCGACGATGACCAGACGGGTGGTTCCAGCGTTGCTCGGCACGTCTCTCCCCGACCTCACTCCTACGCAATGCCCGCTTCGGGGCGTGTTGCACCCTGCCGGACCACCGGCGGTCCGGATGTCCAACGTAACGCGCCGTCCGCGTTCCGGGTTTCGTGGGCGGCAAATGATCAGGTGGCGTCGACCATCTGCCCGCACCCCGCCGGACGGCGCCACCGTACACCGTGGGTAGGGCGCCGAGCGGGTCACTGTGACGATCGCGCACCCATGGCGGAGGAGACACCGGTCGTTTTCCTGGGCAAACCTCCGCAGGGGGTGTCCGGGATCGGACACGCGGCGGGCTTGCGCCGGAGAATCAGCCGTGCGTGGCCGGCCACTCGGCCGCCGGCACGGCCCCCGGCCGGTCCCCCACCAGCTCCGCGAGCCGGTTCACCCGCCGTCGACCGGTGATCCGGTACGCCGGCCCGCCCTCGTCCGCCTCCACGAACGCGGCGGGCAGCCCCACCGCGGCCAGCGCGGCGCGCACCGGCGGCCAGCACTCCTCGTCGGCCGGGCCGAGCCTGAGCCGGAACCCGGCCGGGTCGGCCGCCCCGGCGGCGGCGAGCCAGAGCCGCAGCCGCCGCCCGTTGAGGTGGAACGCTGCCGGCGGCCGCTTCACCGTGCCGCGCAGCCAGGCCAGCGCGAGGGGGGCGAGCGTCGTGGCGTACGCGGTGCGCACGAGGTGCCGCCCGTCCCCGGTCGGCTCCCAGCTCGCCGGGATGCCCCGGGCGCCCAGCTCGGCCACCAGCACGTGCACCCGCCAGGCGGCGTCCACCACCACGGAGACCCGGGCCGTCCCGCCCATCCGGACCACCTCAGCGGGCCCGGCGAGCAGGCCGGCGAGGTCCGCCAGCGACGGGTCGACCGCCTCGGTGGAGAACAGCGAGGGCTGGCGGGCCGGTTTCGGGGTGGGAGGGGTCAGCGACACTCCGGGACCTCGTCGAAGGCCTCTTTCAGCTCGGGTGAGTTGAGCCTGCTGGTGTCCAGCGCGCTCGCGTCGTACTCCTTGTTGAGCGTGTCCACGGCGGCCCGCACGCCGTCGTAGAACGGGCCGGCCTGTGCGGTGTCCAGCCGGTCGATGGTGTCCCGGGCCCGCCCGTACGCGTCGCGCACCTTGCTGAGCGAGGCGCGGAACCCGGCGGAGATCTCGTCGCCGTGGTCGGTCTCCGGCACGCCCGCCTCCTCGACCTTGCGCCGGGCGGTCTCGCTGGCCTCCTCGGCCCCGGCGAAGAGCCGGACCAGGTTCTCCTTGGCCTGCGCCGGGGTGGTCCGCGCGGTCATCTGCTGCTGGGTGCTGCTGGTCAGCTTGTTGATCTCGGCGCGCCACGGGCTGAGCGCCTGGCAGACCGACGCGGCCCAGGCCTGCGGGCTGGGGCCGCCGCAGCCCGAGACGACGAGGACCAGCGTGGCCAGGACCACCGTGAGCTTTCCGGCGGTTGCCGCCCGGCGCGTACGCATGCGAAGCAGCGTACGACCTTGCGGTGGAAGTGCCACCGGTCAGGTTTCGTGCACGGGACCGCCGGACGGCACGGTTCCCGGCCGGCCGGGGCCGACCGGGAACCGCCGCGTCGTCCGGGTCAGGCGTTGACCGTCTCCACCTGCTGGTCCGGGGTGCCGGCACCGCTGTCGGAGTCGTCCATCGCGATGCCCTTGCGCTTGCTGAACACCACCGCGGCCACGATGATCAGCGCGGCCACCACGGCGATCGTGATCCGCAGCGCGGGGTTCTTGTCGTCGCCCACGCTCCAGGCCACCACGGCCGGCGCGATCAGCAGCGAGACCAGGTTCATCACCTTGATCAGCGGGTTGATCGCCGGGCCGGCGGTGTCCTTGAACGGGTCGCCGACGGTGTCGCCGATGACGGTCGCGGAGTGCGACTCGGAGCCCTTGCCGCCGTACGCGCCGTCCTCCACCAGCTTCTTGGCGTTGTCCCAGGCGCCACCGGAGTTGGCCAGGAAGACCGCCATCAGGGTGCCCGCGCCGATCGCACCGGCCAGGTACGAGGCCAGCGCGCCCGGGCCCAGGCCGAAGCCCACCGCGATCGGGGCCAGGATGGCCAGCAGGCCGGGGGTCATCAGCTCGCGCTGCGCGTCCCGGGTGCAGATGTCGACGACCTTGCCGTACTCGGGGCGCTGGGTGCGGTCCATGATGCCGGGCAGCTCGCGGAACTGCCGGCGGACCTCCATCACCACGGCGCCGGCCGAGCGGGAGACCGCGTTGATGGCCAGTCCGGAGAAGAGGAAGACCACCGCGGCGCCGATGATGAGGCCGACCAGGTTGCGCGGGTTGGCCACGTTCAGCGAGTTGAGGATCTCGGTGCCGACGTCGCCCACGCCCGCGTCCTCGTACGAGGAGCGCAGCGTGTCGGTGTACGAGCCGAACAGCGCGGTCGCCGCCAGCACCGCGGTGGCGATCGCGATGCCCTTGGTGATCGCCTTGGTGGTGTTGCCGACCGCGTCCAGCTCGGTCAGCGTCCGCGCGCCGTGCTCGTCGATGTCGCCGGACATCTCGGCCACGCCCTGGGCGTTGTCCGAGATCGGGCCGAAGGTGTCCATGGCGACGATGACGCCGACGGTGGTGAGCAGGCCGGTGCCGGCCAGCGCCACCGCGAACAGCGACAGCGTGATCGAGCTGCCGCCGAGCAGGAAGGCGCCGAAGACGCCCGCGCCGATGAGCAGGGCCGAGTAGACCGCCGACTCCAGGCCGACGCTGATGCCGGCGAGGATGACGGTGGCGGCGCCGGTCTGCGAGCTCTTGCCGATGTCCTGCACCGGGCGCCGGTTGGTCTCGGTGAAGTAGCCGGTGAGCGCCTGGATCGCGGCGGCCAGCACGATGCCGATGACCACCGCGCCGATGGCCACGAGCCGCGGGTTGCGGTCGACGTCGGTCAGCCCGCCCTGCAGCTCACCGAAGGTGGCCGGCAGGTAGGCGAACGCGGCGATCGCCACCAGCACGGCGGAGATCACCGCGGACAGGTAGAAGGCCCGGTTGATCGCGGTGAGGCCGTTGCGGTCGCTGGTGCGCAGCCGGGTGATGAAGACGCCGACGATGGCGACCAGCACGCCGATGGTGGAGATGATCAGCGGGAAGACCAGGCCGTCCTCGCCGAACGCGGCGCGGCCCAGGATCAGCGCGGCGACCAGGGTGACCGCGTACGACTCGAAGAGGTCCGCCGCCATGCCGGCGCAGTCACCGACGTTGTCGCCCACGTTGTCGGCGATGGTGGCGGCGTTGCGCGGGTCGTCCTCCGGGATGCCCTGCTCGACCTTGCCGACCAGGTCGGCGCCGACGTCGGCGGCCTTCGTGAAGATGCCGCCGCCGACCCGCATGAACATGGCGAGCAGCGCGGCGCCGAAGCCGAAGCCCTCCAGCACGGTGGGGGCGTCACCCTTGAACAGGATGACGACCAGCGCCGCACCGAAGAGGCCGAGACCGACGGTGAGGAAGCCGACGACGCCACCCGTGCGGAAGGCGATCTTCATGGCGCCCTCGCGCCCGCCTTCCCGCTCCCGGGCGGCCGCGGCGACCCGCAGGTTGGCGCGGGTGGCCAGCCACATGCCGGCGCCGCCGATGAACGCGCTGAACAGCGCGCCCACGACGAAGAATGCCGACCGGCCGATCTTCACGAGGGTCTCGCTGCCGTCGGTGTCGTGCACCGGCAGCAGGAACAGCAGCACGACGGCGATCACCACGAAGATCGCCAGGGTGCGGAACTGCCGCAGCAGGTACGCCGACGCGCCCTCCTGCACCGCCCCGGAAATCTCCTGCATGTTGGTGGTTCCCGTACCGGCCGCCAGGACCGCCCTGGTGAGGGCGGCCGCGAAGACGAGCGCCACCAGCGCGATGACCGCGGCGATGACGACGTACGTCACGTTGGCTCCGGTAAGGGACAGTGCGCCGCCGTCGGCGGCCAAGGTCCCGGACATCTATGTCCTCCTGTACCGAACACTCGCGCCGGCCATGGAGACGCACGGACCGACGCCTGGATTGCGGACTCGCAAGCGCGCGCCAACCCACCCCGGCGGACCAGCGATGAACACCCATTCCCGCTGGCTGCGAGTCGGGTCACTTGCTGACAACCCGGGTACTGTAGCCCTCCGGCGTGGTGAGGGTCACACCGAGGGGCCAGGGTGTCTCGATGATCTTCGTAACTGTGCTATGTGAGGAAATCTGATATAAGGGCCGGGCAGCACGACGAGGCCGCGCTCCCCGAGGGGAACGCGGCCTGCGGAAGGACAGGGGTCAGGCGCGGCCGGCCGGCCAGACCATCCGGACCTCGGTGCCGACGCCGTCGTCGACCGGACGGACCTGGAGGTCCTCGACGAAGCCCGCGAGCAGGGCGAACCCCACCCCGGTGGTCAGCGCGTCCTCGCTGAGCGACTCCTTGGCCAGCTCGTCCGGGGGCAGCGCGGCGAGGCCGATGCTCGCCTCGATCGGGGCGCGGTCCACCACCCGCACCGTGTACGCCCCGCTGTCGGACATCTCCACGTAGACCGGGTCGGGCAGCCCGTACTGCCGGTGCAGCGCGACCGCCCGGGTGCACGCCTCGCCGATGGCCAGGCGCACCTCGTCGAGCAGGTCCTCGCGCACCCCGGCCCGCCGGGCCACCGCGACGCCGACCAGGCGGGCGGTGCGGACGTGCACCGGAGCCGGGGAGAACGAGAGCTTGACGGTCGCCATCACGCGCCGGCGCCGGTCGGGTCGGCGTTGATCGCCGCGTCGACCGTGGGATGCAACGGGAAGACCTGGTCCAGGGCCGTGATCCGGAAGATCTTGAGTAGCGGCTCCTTGTCGCAGACCAGCGCGAACGAACCGCCGGCCGAGCGGAGCCGCTTGAGCGCGCCGACCAGCACGCCGAGGCCCGTCGAGTCGAGGAAGTCCACCCGGCCGAGGTCCACCACGACCCGGCGGGCACCGCCGTCGATCAGCTCCAGGAGCCGTTCCCGCAGGCGCGGCGCGGTGTAGACGTCCACCTCACCGCCGACCTCGAGCACCGTGTGCTCCCCCACGGTGCGGGTCGCCAGCGACAGCTCCATCGGTCCCTCCTCGGTAAGCTCTTCTGGGCATCTAACCATCCCCCCGCGCGGGCCCTTCCAGGTCACCGGCGAAGGCTTCCCCATACCCAGGCCCCCCGGTTTTCAATTCCGAACACCAGTGCGAGAGTGCAGGACGTGACCAGTGCACCTACCGCGCCGCCGGGCAGTGGCCCCGGGCGGGCGCCGGGAGAGCTGCTCCGGCGGCTGCGCCTGCGGCACGCCGCCGACCCGGTCACCCACGTCGAGCGGGTCCCGGCCCGGGCCGGCGAGCCGGCGCCGTGGCCGGACTGGGCGCCCGACGAGCTGCGGGCGGCGTTCGCGCGGCGCGGCGTGCTCGCACCGTGGCGGCACCAGGCCGAGGCCGCCGAGCTGGCGTACGCGGGGAAGCACGTCGTGGTGGCCACCGGCACGGCGTCCGGCAAGTCGCTGGCGTACCAGTTGCCGGCACTGGGCACCCTGCTCGCCGACCCGCGCGCCACGGTGCTCTACCTGGCTCCCACCAAGGCCCTCGCCGCCGACCAGCTCCGCGCCGTCGCCGGCCTGGAGCTGGAGGGGGTACGCCCCGCCACCTACGACGGGGACACCCCGCGCACCGAGCGGGAGTGGATCCGCCGGCACTCCCGGTTCGTGCTGACCAACCCCGACATGGTGCACCACGGCATCCTGCCCGGGCACGCGCACTGGTCGGGCTTCCTGCGCCGGCTCGCGTACGTGGTGGTCGACGAGTGCCACACCTACCGGGGCGTGTTCGGCTCGCACGTGGCGCACGTGCTGCGGCGGCTGCGCCGGCAGTGCGCGCGCTACGGGCGTACCCCCGTCTTCGTGCTGGCCTCCGCCACGTCGGGCGACCCGGCGACGGCGGCCGGCCGGCTCACCGGCCTGCCCGTCACGGCCGTCACCGAGGACACCTCGCCGCGCGGCGGGGTGACCTTCGCGCTCTGGGAACCGCCGCTGCTGCCCTCCTCTTCCGCTGATCAGGAGGTCGCCGACCTGGTGTCCGTCCGCCGCTCGGCGCTGCGGGAGACCGCCGACCTGCTGGCCGACAGCGTGATCGAGGGGGTACGCACGCTCGCCTTCGTCCGGTCCCGGCGCGGCGCGGAGGTGGTCGCCGCGAACGCCCGGCGGGCGCTCGACGAGGCGGTGCCCGGGCTCGGCGACCGGGTGGCCGCCTACCGGGCCGGCTACCTGCGCGAGGAGCGCCGCGAGCTGGAACGCGCGCTGCTCACCGGCGACCTGCTCGGGCTCGCCTCCACCAACGCCCTGGAACTCGGCGTCGACCTGGTCGGGCTGGACGCCGTGCTGATCTGCGGGTGGCCGGGCACCCGGGCGTCGCTGTGGCAGCAGGCCGGCCGCGCCGGCCGCTCCGGCGACGAGGCCCTCGCCGTGCTGGTGGCCCGGGACGACCCGCTCGACACCTACCTGGTGCACCACCCCGAGGCGCTGTTCGGGCGGCCTGTCGAGGCGACCGTGCTCGACCCGGCCAACCCGTACGTGCTCGCACCGCAGCTCGCCTGCGCCGCGCACGAGGCCCCGCTCACCCCGGCCGACCTGGAACTCTTCGGCGAGGGCGCGAAGGAGGCGGTCGACTCGCTGGTCGAGGCGGGGGCGCTGCGGCAGCGGCCCACCGGCTGGTACTGGCGGCACCGGGAACGCCCGGAGGTCGACCTGCGCGGCGAGGGCGGAGCGCCGGTCTGCGTGGTGGAGGAGTCCACGGGCCGGCTGCTCGGCACCGTCGACGGCGGCTCCTCGCACTTCCTGCTGCACTCCGGTGCGGTCTACCTGCACCAGGGCGTCTCGTACGTGGTCGACTCGCTCGACCTGGCCGACGGGTGCGCGCTGGTGCACGCCGAGGAGCCGGACTGGTCCACCCACGCCCGGGACGTCACCTCGCTGTCCGTGGTGTCCGTCCGGTCCTACGTGGACGCCGGGCCGGTCGGGCTCTTCCTCGGCGAGGTGGATGTGACCAGCCAGGTGGTGTCGTACCAGCGGCGGCGGATCGCCACCGGCGAGGTGATCGACACCCGGCCGCTCGACCTGCCGGCGCGGGAGCTGCGCACCGTCGCCGTCTGGTTCACGCTCTCGCCGGAGTCGCTGGCCGCGGCCGGGGTGGAGGCCGCCGACATCCCGGGGGCGCTGCACGCCGCCGAGCACGCGGCGATCGGCCTGCTGCCGCTCATGGCGACCTGCGACCGGTGGGACATCGGCGGGCTCTCCACCGCGCTGCACCCGGACACCGAGGCGCCCACCGTCTTCGTCTACGACGGCCACCCGGGCGGGGCGGGCTTCGCCGAGCGGGCGTACGGGACGGCCGCCGCCTGGCTGCGCGCCACCCGGGACGCGATCGCCGAGTGCGGGTGCGAGTCGGGCTGTCCCTCCTGCGTGCAGTCCCCGAAGTGCGGCAACGGCAACAACCCGCTCTCCAAGCCGGACGCGGTCAAGGTCCTCGACGTGGTGCTCGCCAACCTGGCGGCCGCCGAGGGTGGGCGCGGGGCTGTGCTGCCCCGGCAGGAGGGGCGGGCCGCGGACTGACCTCCTGGTTCGTGGGACGGGCGCATGAGTCGGACGGCATCGGGGCATTGATGCATGGGAGCGCTTCCATATCCCCGAGCTTCTTCGCGCCGGAGGTACCGCCGTGGCCGACACCATCGCCGAGACCGTCGACCTGCTCTACACGATCGACCAGGAGAACCTCACCCCCGACCAGCAGATCGCGCTGGGTGTCGCGTTGGCCAACCTGGCCCAGGCGGAGCGCCTGGAGCAGATCAACGAGCGCCTGCGCGGCATCCACCAGGTGCTCAACGCCTGGGCCATGAAGGCGACGGTCGACGGCGGCCGCTGACCCTTGCCGGCCGCCGGGCGAGCGGTCACCCGTCGGACCGCGCCGGTCGGGGGCACGCGGTGACGGCCGGGCTGTGCGAGACTCCGGCGTTCGCCTCTTCAAGGAGACCAGATGCAGCTCGACAGCTTGCAGGCCCAGCAGCGGTTCATCGTCCGGCAGCGGATCCGGATGATGGTCAACCAGTACGAGGTCCATTCGGTGGCGCCGGACGGCTCGGAGGGCGGGCTGCTCGCGTTCGCGCAGCAGAAGCGGCTCGCCTTCAAGGAGCAGGTGACCATCTACACCGACGACTCCAAGCAGTACCCCCTGCTCGGCTTCAAGGCCCGGCAGCGCCTCGACCTCGGCGCCACGTACGACGTGACCGACCACGCGGGCAACCCCATCGGCCTGTTCCGCAAGGACTTCGCCCAGTCGCTGCTGCGCTCCACCTGGCACGTCGAGCAGGCCGGCCTGCCGCAGATGACCGGGCAGGAGCGGAGCCTGCCGGTGGCCCTGCTGCGCCGCTTCGTGGACTCGCTCTCCTGGCTGCCCTACCACTTCGACTTCGTGGCGGGCGGCCAGCCGGTGTTCTCGGTCGACAAGAAGTGGGGCCTGCGCGACCGGTACGTGGTCGACATCCACCAGCCGCAGATCGACCGGCGACTCGTGATCGCCATGGCCGTCGGCCTGGACGCCCTCCAGGCCCGCTGACGCCGACGGCTCGACGCGGCCGGTGTCGGAGCGGTGGAGTCCCGCTCCGGCACCGGCCGCGGTCGTCAGCCTCGGGCCGGGCCGGCCCGGGAGGTGGCGGTCGCCGCGCGGGCGAGCCAGGGCAGTGGGGCGACCCGCACCTCCGTCGTGACGACGACGTCGAGCCCGTCGAGCCGGCAGGCCGTCAGCCGGCCGCCGTTGGCCCCGGCCAGATCGGCGGCCCGACCGCACGCCACCTCGGCGCCCTCCAGTGCCCGGCCGGCACCGGCGAGAGCCCCGAAGTCCGCGGCGTTCCGGGCCTGGTGGCGTGCGTGCCGGGCCGCGCCGAGCCCGGCGCCGAAGAGCCCGACCAGCACGAGCACCATCCCCACCGCGAGCAGGCACACGGTCGCCCCACCCCGGTCGGCGCCGCGGTGTGGCCGCCCGTTGACCAGGCTCGCAGCCCAGCCTGCCCGGCAACGCCGCCGACTGGCCGGCCCGGTCCCCAGGCGGGCGGTCACGGTTGCGGTCCGGGGGCTCCGGGTTCGACGGCGGCGACCGCGGTGCCCGACACGGTGAGCCGGGGCAGCCGGGCGCCGAAGCTCCGGACCGGCGCCCGGACGGTCACGGTGACACGGTCGCCGGCCACGGTCACCGAGATGTCCGCGCCGGCCGGGGCGTACCGGGAGCCGGCCGTCGACCCCGGCTCGCCCCGGGCGGCCGCGAGCGCCGCCTCGCGGGCCGCGTCGAGGCAGCCCGCCCGGGTGGTGACCGCGTCGACCGCGGTGAGGCCGGCGAAGAGGAGGAGCATCAGCGCCGGCAGGCCGGCCGCCAACTCGGCCGTGAACGAGCCCCGCTCCCGCGCACCCCACGGCCGCCGGCCGCCGACCCGTTCCGGGCGCCCGGTGCCTGTCGTGCCGGGCGGAGAGCCCGGGTCCGGTCCGGGCTGGCGGCCGGCCCACCGGCGACGGGTCACTTCAAGGCCCGGTCGATGACGGCGGTGAGCGCGGACTGCACGTTGCCGGAGGTGAGCACCTTCAGCAGGATCCCGGCGAAGGCGACCGCCGCGAGGGTGCCGACGGCGTACTCGGCCGTGTTCATCCCGGCGTCCCCGCGCAGGCGGGTGAGGAGTTTGCGCATGTCGTACTTCCTTTCTCGGGTTCACAGCACGTCGCCGAGGACGGCGACGATCACCGGCACCAGGCCGACGAGAATGAAGGCGGGCAGGAAACAGAGCCCGAGCGGCAACACGATGAGCACGCCGGCCCGCCGGGCGGCCGCCTCGGCCGCGGTCGAGCGGTCGGACCGCAGGTCGTCGGCGAGCCGGGTGAGCGCGCCGGCCAGCGCCGCGCCGCTGCTCGACGAGCGGACCGCGCCGGTCACCAGGCGGTCCGCCCCGGGCACGGGTCGCAGGTGGTCCCACGCCTCCGCCGCCGTGCCGCCGAGTTCCAGCGTCCGCCCGACCCGGCCGAGCCGGTCGGCGAGCGGCCCACCGAGCGCCTCGGCCACGGCCAGGACCGAGCGGTCCACCGGTGCGCCGGCCCGGAGCGCGGCGGCCAGCAGGTCGGCGGCGAGGGGCAGGTCGGCGGTCTCCCGGAGCCGGCGGTCCCGGACGGCCCGTGGCTCGATGCGGCGCAGCAGGCGATCGGCGGCCACCGCGGCCAGCGCACCGACGAGCGCACCGGGCCAGCCGCCCACCACGACCAGTGCCGCCACGCCCCCCAAGCCGGCGCCGAGCCGGATCCGGTCCGGCCACCAGGCGGGGCGGCTCCGCTCCGCCCGCCGGGTGAGCGCGAGAAGATGCAGCCGCCGCGCGGGCCGGACGGCCGGCCCGGACGCGACCAGGAGCAACGCCGCCGCGCCCAGGCAGGCCGCGGCCACCACCTGCCGCGGCATCAGGCGGCCCGCCCGGGTGCCGTGCCGAGGCGCTCCGCCCACAGCAGACCACTGATCTGGAGCGCCACTGCCGCGAGGGCGCTGCCGCCGCCGACCGGGGTGTGCAGGAGGACCGTCACCGGGTCGACGCCGATGGCGTACCCCAGTCCGATCCCGCCGAGCGGTAGCGCGGCGAGCAGCCAGGCGGTCGCCCGGGCGCCGGCCGCCTGGGCGGCTGCCGCGGCCAGGCCCCGGTCCGCCGCCCGGGCGTCGGCCTCGACCCGTTCCAGCAGCTCGGCCAGGGGCGCTCCGGTGCGGTCGGCCAGCCGCACGGCGGCTCGTGCCAACCGGACGACGCGCTGCGGCCCGTCGGCGATCGCGCCGCCGGCCGGCAGCCCGGCCCGCAGGTCGGCGGCGAGCGCGCCGATCTGGTCGAGATCGCGGCGGTGGGCCAGGTCGCTCGCCCGGCGGTCCCGCCGGCGCAGCACCGCCCGGGCGGCGAGCGTGCCGTAGGCGGCCAGGACCAGCGCGCCCACCGGGCCGCCGAGCAGCGCACCGGCCCCGGCGCCGACCACGGCCGCCGCAGGCAGGGCGGCCCGCCCGGACAGCGCGGCATGAGCGGCGGGCCCGCTCGACGTCGAGGCGACACCCGATCCCCGGAGGGGAAGTCCGGTGGCCGGCCGGAGCCCGGGGGCGTGGTCGGTGGGGATGGAAGCGGCGTCCGGCCGCAAGGTGAGGGTGCGAACGGTGGAAACCAGAGCGCTGGCCAGCCGGACGTGGCGCGCACGATCGGTCGGGACGAGAGCCGCGCCCATCCGGGGCCGGCGCGCACGATCGGTCGGACCGGGCCCGGTGGCCGGGCGGGTCGGGTCGCGTCGTCCCGGCGGCCGGTCCGGAAGGGGATGTCCCAGCAGCGCGCCGGACCGCTGGGGAAGGCCAGGATGAGACGTCGGCCCCACCGGTCCCGGGCCCGCGCACATCGTGCCGGGGCCGCCCGGACCGGAGGGTCTTCCCAGGTCGAGGACGGCGTGCCGGCGGACGCGGTTGGCGCGTACCGGCCAGGCGACCGTTGCCGCGGCGCCGGCCAGGAGCACCGCCACCAGCCACACCTGAGCGGTCACGACGGACCCGCCGAGCCGGGCCACGCCGCGCAGAGGATCGGCGGCACGGTCACGCCCCGCTCGCGCAGCAGAGCGCCGAGCGGTCGGGCGGCCAGCCCGAGCCCGCGCCCGCGTATCCAGGCGGGAACCACGGTGACCAGCCGCTCGGGTCCCTCGGGCAGGAGCAGGCCGATCGACTCCAGCACCCGACCCTCCGTGGTCCGCCGGACCTGCAGGAGCACTTGGAGCGCGGCGGCGACCTGGGCGTGCAGGGCGGCCCGGGGCAGGCCACCGAGCATCCCGAGCGCCTCCAGCCGGGCCGGCACGTCCGTCGGGGCGTTGGCGTGCAGCGTCCCGGCCCCGCCGTCGTGGCCGGTGTTCAACGCGGCGAGCAGGTCGACCACCTCGGCGCCCCGGCACTCGCCCACGACCAGCCGGTCCGGTCGCATCCGCAGCGCCTGCCGGACCAGGTCGCTCAGCCCGACCGCCCCGACTCCCTCCACGTTCGACGTCCGCGCCTGAAGGCCGATCACGTGCGGGTGCACGGGCCGCAGCTCGGAGGCGTCCTCCACCAGCACGATGCGCTCGGTCCCGGGCACGAGCCCGAGCAGCGTGTTGAGCAGGGTGGTCTTGCCGGAGCCGGTGCCGCCGGTCACCAGGTACGCGAGGCGGGCGGCCACCACGGCGGCGAGCAGCGGGGCGACCGGCCGGGGCACGGTGCCCTGCCGGACCAGCTCGTCGAGGGTGAACGGCCGCTGCCGGAAGGTGCGCAGCGACAGGTAGGGCCCGTCGGTCGCCACGGGTGGCAGCACGGCGTGCAGGCGGGTGCCGTCGGGCAGCCGGGCGTCGGCGTACGGGGAGGCGTCGTCGAGCCGGCGTCCGGCGGCCGCGGTGAGGCGCTGGGCCAGCCGGCGCACGTCGTCGACCGTCCCGAGCGGCACGGCCACCTGGTGCAGCCCCCGCCCCCGGTCGACCCAGACCCGGGTGCCGTTCACCAGTACGTCGGTCACCTGCGGGTCGGCGAGCAGCGGTGCGAGTGGACCGGCGCCGACGAGGTCGTCGTGGACCCGGTCGGCGATCCGGAGCAGGGCGGTGTCGCCGAGCACGGCGGCGTCCGGCTCGGCGCGTACGGCGGAGACGATGGCCGCGGGAGTGACCGGGGTGGCCTCGGCGGCGAACCGGTGCCGGACGCGCACGGCCAGGTCCCCGGAGTCGGCCGGGCCGCTCACGCCGCACCCGCCGCGGGCAGGCCGGTCAGCTCGTCGAGGAGCCGCTGGCAGAGCACGGCGAGGGGGCCCTTCCCGCTGGCGGCCGGCGCCTCGCCCCGTTCCAGTCCTCGGCAGAGCCCCGGCTCGGGCCGGAGGGTGCCGGCGAGCGGCAGCCCCAGCGCGCGGGCCACCTCGCCGGCCTTCAGCCGTCCGGGGGCGGGGCCCCGCACGATCACCGCCAGCTCGGCGCAGTGCGGGGCGGCCGCGGCGACCACCCGGGCCGCGGCGGCGGTGGCCCGCAGCTCCGCCGGCACGACGACCAGGGCCCGGTCGGCCGCCTGGAGGGCGACCACGGCCGCGTCGTCCAGGTGTCGAGGCAGGTCGAGGACGACCATGTCGCGGCCCCGGCGGGCGGCGTCGACGGTGGCGGCCATCGCCTCGGCCGGCAGGTGCCGCAGTGCGCCCCGGTCCCACGAGAGCACGACCAGGTCGCCGCGGCTGGGCAGGGCGCGGACCAGCGACGGCGGGTCCACCCGGCCGTCGGTGCCGGTGAGCCCGGGCCAGCGCAGCCCTTCGAGCTGCTCCCAGCCGAGCACGAGGTCGAGGCCGCCGCCGAGCGGGTCGGCGTCCACCAGGAGGGTGCGCAGCCGGGCCCGGGCCGCGGTGACGGCGAGGCCGCCGGCCAGCACGCTGGCCCCGGCGCCGCCCCGGCCGCCGAGCACGGCCACGACCCGGGACGGGCCACCGCCCGGGGGCTCGTCCGCGCATTCGGCGAACCGGTCGACCAGCCACGGCTCGGCCGCGGGCAGGGTGGCGACGTGCTCGGCGCCGATCAGCTCGGCGACCTGCGTACCCGGATCGAGCTGGCCGGAGCGGCCGACCAGCACCGTCCGGGGTCGGCGTGGGAGGCGGGCCCGCAGGCAGGCCTGCGCCTGGTCGGCGCCGACCAGCACCAGCGGCGCCGGCGTCCAGCGGGCCCGCGCGGCGGCGGGATCGGCGGCCAGTTCGACCTCGGTGCCGCCGGCCGCGGCGAGCCGCAGCAGCTCGTCGAGGAGGTCGCCGTCAGCGGTGACGAGGAGGGGCAGCCGGCGGTACGGCGGCAGCGGGGTGCGGGGTGGCATGGCGGCCTCCAGCGGTCGGACTCGGACGTGCCGCGGAGCAGCCTGCCAACGGATCCGGCGCACTGGTGCCCGACCGGGTGCGGCTGTGGACGACGGGACCGCCTGTGGACAGCCGCCGGTCGCCCGATCGATCTGCTATGGGCCGCCCCGTCGCCGCCGACCGTCCTTTATGCACGGATCTGTCGGAGCGATGTAACGGCGGCGGCCGTCCCCGCGATAATTCACTGACAGCAGTGTTCGGGTGACCAGATGCCCGGCTGTCGGACCACAGAGAGAGGAACGGGGATGCAGAGAACCTGGCGGAGGGCGGCCCTGGCGGCCAGCCTGTCGATCACGGGGGCACTGGGCGGGCTCGTGGCCGCCTCGCCGGCACAGGCGGAGACGGTGCCACTCGAACTGGGGCTGGCCGTCTCCCCCGACGGCACGGCCAGCACGATCAGCGGCAAGGCGATCGTGCACGGCACGGTGACCTGCAGCCAGCCGACCTCGGTCACGGTGAGCGGCGTGGTCGACCAGGTGGTCAAGAAGGTGCTGGTCCGCGGTCGCTTCGACGCGCTGGTCGCCTGCACCCCGGGCGCACCCGTGGCCTGGACGGCCGCGGCCACCCCCAACGACACCACGCCGTTCGGCAAGGGCGCTGCCGAGGTGAGCACCGAGGCGTCCGCCTACGACGCCGAGTACCAGCAGTACGTGGTCTACGACACGTCGATCGTGGACCTGGTCAAGTCCTGATCCACCGTGGCGCGGGCGGCCGGACCACCACGGTCCGGCCGCCCGCCCACGCGACTGTCGGCGTACCCGATGGTCAGCCGGTCCGGCCCGGCGCGTCCACGATCTTCCCGGCGATCCGGACCAGCTCGACCTCGACGTCGCCCTTCCTCAGGCTGACCCCCTCCGGGGTCGTGTGGTCCTCGACCACGACCGTCCGGCTGCCGAGGAACTCGTGGGTGGTCGGGTCGAGCAGGATGTCCTCCTGCCGCCAGCCGTCCTGCACCATCCCCAGCGCGATCGCCGGGCGCCCGTCGAAGTCGACCGGCTCGCCGGACCGGGTGACACCCGGGATGAGGGCCAGGGCCCGCAGCAGGGTCGCCTTCACGCCGGGCGGCAGCACGTTGTCCCGGAGCATCGACTCGATGAGCAGGAACGAGACGGCGTCGCCGTCCTTGCCGGACTGACTCCGGGTCCGCAGCCAGTCAAGCAGCGCCCGCGGATCGGTGGGCAGCCCGGCCAGCGTCGGGTAGTCCTGCGGCGGCATGACCTGCGGCGGATCCGTGCTCTCCGGCATGACTTCGAGCTTGCCGTCGATCATCTCGGCAGCCTGCCGCCCGTCGGCACGCTGCCACGACCGCGTGGTCTCGCGGGTGGCCTGGCCCTTGTCCCGAGCGATCTTGCCGCGGACCATCCTCAGCTCGACGTAGGTCCACTGGTCGGGGCGCGGTCGCGTGAACGGCTCGGTCTCGGCGTGCACGGCGGCCAGTTCGAAGGTCTGCGCGACCGGCCCGCTCGCCACGTAGGGCGCCGGGGGTGTCGCCGGGCCGAGGCCGCCGGCCGTGACCACCCCGGCGACCAGGGCGGCCGCCCCGAGCGCGGCGAGTCCGGACCGCCAGGCCCAGCCCGGCAGGCGCCGGCCGTGCCGCTCCGGCCGGCTCGGCGGGGTGGCCTCGCGTTCGGTGATCCGGGCCAGCAGGGCCGCCCGGGCGCGGCGCTGAGCGTCCGGCGAGGGCGGCTCGACCTCGCTCCAGCTCTCCCGCAGCGCGGTGATGTCGTCGATCACTCGGATTCCTCTCCGGTTGCCGTCGGGTCGACGCCACCCAGCGCCGCCCGCAATCTCGTGCGCGCCCGGTGCAGCCGGGACCGGACGGTGCCGGCGGGGATCGCCAGCGCGCGGGCCACCTCTTCGCAGGTCAGATCCGCCCAGGCGACCAGCAGCACCACCTCCCGGTCGGCCGGTGCGATCCCCTCCAGCGCCGCCGCGAGCCGCCCGCGCACGGCCTGGGCGTCCAGCCGTACGGCCACCTGGTCGGCCGGCCCGTCGCGGCTCTCGCGGTCGGCGGCGGTGGTGTGCTCCGCGCGGGCCAGCGCCCGGTACCGCCGCGCCTCGGCCCGCCGGTGCCCGGCGATGAGGTGGGACGCGATGCCGAACAGCCAGGGCCGCGCGCTGTGCTGCGTGGTGTCGTACCGCCGCCAGTGGTCGAACGCGACCAGGAACGTCTCCGCCGCCACGTCGTCGGCCAGGTCCCGGCCGAGTCGCCGGGTGGCGTAGCCGTGGATCGCCGGGTAGTAGCGGTCGAAGATGGCGTCGAACACCGCCGGATCCCCGTGCATCCGGCTGATGATCTCCGCGTCCGTCTCCTCGGCGGCGGTGCACACGTCCCGTGTCACCACACCCATGGATTCTCCTTCTGTTCCCACATCCCTCCTGCACGGCCGAGGGCTCATCCGTACTTCGCCGATGGCGGCGGGAGTGTTCGCGACGGGGAGACCGGCCACACCGAGCAGAACCGCATACTGAGTATGCTTCCCGCCGTGCGCTGTGATCATCGGACGGTGGCGCTCACCGCCGTGCTGGGCGGCCTCCTGCTCGGCTCCCTCGACTTCGTGTGGATCAAGTGGGTCCCGTCCCCCTTCGCCGAGCTCGGCAACTCCACCGCCACCTGGGCCGTCGCGGCCTTCGCCTTCGGCTGCCTGGTCCGGTCGGGCCCGGTGCGGTCGGCGCTGGGCGCCGCCGTCCTGCTCGTCGTCGCGGTGCCCAGCTACTACCTCACGGCGACGCTCCTCCAAGGCGACGACCCGGCCGTGGTGTGGGCGCCGACATCGCTGCTCTGGATGGCCTTCGGGGTGGTCGCCGGGGTGGTCTTCGGCGTCGGCGGCGACTGGGCGCGCCGGGACGGCGTGCGGCAGATCCTCGGGACCGCGCTGCCGGCCGCCGTCTTCTTCGAGGAGGCGGCACGGTTCGCCGGCCGGGCCCGGGACCCCGCCTATCCACCCGGCGCGGAGTGGAACGTCGCGATCGACGTGGCGCTCGGCATCCTGGCCGTCGTGCTGGTGGGCGGATCGCACCGCCGGCGGGCGCTCGCGCTGGCCGCCGCGCTGCCGATCGCCGCCGTCATCTTCGTGGGCTTCGCGGTGGCCGGTCGCTGAGCCGGTGTCCGGTCCGGATCACCCGGGAAAGGGACGACCCCCGTCGGGGGGAGACGGGGGTCGTCGTGAGGTTCGGCTCCGGGGGGGTCGAGCCGAACCCACTCAGCGGTCACGGGGGGTGCAACCGCCGAGAGCCTTCTTGTCCGACGGGACGTGAAGTCTCGTCGCGAGCACAAGCATGCCGCAATGGACCCTTATACGTCGAGTGGTGTCCACTCCACGCAACGCTAATTCATGGTACGAGTGTGTGACAGCCGTCACTCAGAGGAGTGGTGCACCCCGATCGATCCGTTCCGGAGGCCCCGGGGACCCGACGGCGGCGCCCCGTCGGGCTAGACTTTCGCGCCGTGGGCCGAAGTGCCGCTTTCTTCGATCTCGACAAGACCGTCATCGCCAAGTCGAGCGCACTGGCGTTCGGTCGGCCGTTCTATCGGGACGGGCTGATCACGCGCCGTGACGTGGTCAAGTCGGCGTACGCGCAGCTGATGTTCCGGCTGGGCGGCACCGACGAGCAGACCATGGCCCGCACCCGGGACTACCTCGCCACGCTCTGCAAGGGCTGGCCGGTGGAACAGGTCCGCCAGATCGTCGCGGAGACGCTGCACGAGCTCATCAACCCCTACGTGTACGCCGAGGCCGCCGCCCTCATCGAGGAGCACCAGGCCGCCGGGCGGGACGTGGTGCTGGTCTCCGCCTCCGGCGAGGAGATGGTCCGCCCCATCGGCAAGCTGCTCGGGGTGACCGACGTGATCGCCACCCGGATGGCGGTGGCGGACGGCCGCTACAGCGGCGAGGTCGAGTTCTACGCGGCCGGCCCGCGCAAGGTCGACGCCGTCGGCGAACTGGCCCTGGCACGCGGCTACGACCTCGCCGACTCGTACGCCTACTCCGACTCGTACAGTGACCGGCCGCTGCTGGAGTGCGTGGGGCACCCGACCGTGGTCAACCCGGACCGGGCGTTGCGCAAGCTGGCCGTGGAGAACTCCTGGCCGGTGCTGGAGTTCCGCCACCCGATCCCGCTGGGCCGGCGGCTGCGGGAGCGCCCGGCCGTGCCGGTCGCCGCGGCGGCCCTCGGCGTGGGCGTCGGCGTGGCGATCGGCATCGCCTGGTACGGGCGGCACCGCCGCACCCGCGCCGCGGCCACCCCGACCGCCTGACCGCTCGGCGCCCCACCCGTGGCGCGACCACGGCAGCCCGGGGACGCTGCCGAAAAGGATCAGGACGCGGCGAGGATCTCGTCGCCGATGAGCGTGATCTGCTCCGCGCCGATCTCCACGGCCGCCATGTAGTGGCGCAGCCAGGAGCGCAGCCCGTCCGGGGTGCCGGTGGCGAAGGCGCCGGCCGCGCCGACGTACTCGGGCTCCCGCTCGCGGTGGCCGACGTCGACGGCGACCAGCCCGCGCGGGTCGAACCCGGTGGAGATCAGCACGAGCCGGGCGGCGGCGCGCGCCACCACCCCGGACGGCCCGGCGAACGGGCGCAGGTTGAGCAGCTCGCCGTGCACCACGGCGGCGAGCACCAGCGGCGGCACCTTCGTGCCCCCGGCGACCAGCCCGGCCAGCCCGTCGAGGCGGGCCGCCACCACGGGGTCGGCCACCGGGCGGCCCAGCTCCGCCTCGGTCACGACGTCGCGGGCCGCGAGCACGTGCAGCCGGGCCAGGGCCTGGCGGGGCGCCTTCGGCCAGAGTTCGCTCAGCCCGGGCAGCGCCCCGGCCACCCGCAGCGCGCCCTGGAGCAGCGGGTCGGTGACCGTGCCGGCGCGTACCTCCTCGCGGTCGTGCACCCGGCCCTCCAGCGCGGTGCTGGCCACGGCCGAGCGGAGGCTGACCTCGGCGGCGACCTGGCCGCCCTGGCGGCGCAGCGCGCGGTGCCGGTGGGCCCCGTCGACCCGGTCGCGGGCGCGTTCGACGGCGGGCGCGATGTCGGCGAGCGCGAGCAGTGGGGCGAGCGGGTCGGTGGTCACCCCGCCACGCTAGCGATCCCGGCAGCCTGCCGGAGTGCCAGCCGCCGGGAAGCGACGCGTACCACGCCCGCGGCCGAGCGGTGAGAAGGGAACCCCTCTCTACCGGAGGCGTTAAGAAGGGACCCTTCCTTACAGCTCGGCGCGCGCGGAGGGCTACTGGGCGCGTGGTCGGTGCGCGGGCGGTCGCGGCGGGGGCCGCGCCGGGACTAACCTCTCCCGGGTAGGAGACGCAGGTCACGCGATGAAGGAGTCACCGCATGAGCGAGGCATTGGCCAACTTGCTGAACGAGACGCGCCAGTTCCCGCCGCCGGCCGAACTCGCCGCGAACGCCAACGTGACCGCGGACGCGTACGCCGAGGCGGCCGAGGACCGGCTCGCCTTCTGGGAGCGCCAGGCCGGGCGCCTGCACTGGGCCCGGCAGTGGGACCAGGTGCTCGACTGGTCCAACGCGCCGTTCGCGAAGTGGTTCGTGGGCGGTCAGCTCAACGTGGCGTACAACTGCCTGGACCGGCACGTGGAGGCCGGCCGCGGCGACAAGGTGGCGATCCACTGGGAGGGCGAGCCGGGTGACACCCGCACCGTCACCTACGCGGAGCTGCACCGGCTCACCTGCCAGGCGGCGAACGCGCTGACCGACCTGGGCGTCACGGCCGGTGACCGGGTGGCGATCTACCTGCCGATGGTTCCCGAGGCCGCGGTGGCGATGCTCGCCTGCGCGCGGATCGGCGCCACGCACAGCGTGGTCTTCGGCGGCTTCTCGGCCGACGCGCTGACCAACCGGATCCAGGACGCCAGCGCCAAGGTGGTGATCACCGCGGACGGCGGCTTCCGCCGGGGCAAGCCGTCCGCGCTCAAGCCGACCGTCGACGAGGCGGTGGCGAAGTGCCCGTCGGTGGAGCACGTGCTGGTGGTCCGCCGCACCGGCGAGGAGGTCGCCTGGTCGGGCAAGGACCACTGGTGGCACGAGACGGTGGAGACGGCCTCGCCGGAGCACACCGCCCAGCCGTTCGACGCCGAGCACCCGCTCTACATCCTCTACACCAGCGGCACCACCGCCCGGCCGAAGGGCATCCTGCACACCACCGGCGGCTACCTCACCCAGACGTCGTACACGACGCACGCGGTCTTCGACCTCAAGCCGGAGACGGACGTCTACTGGTGCACCGCCGACATCGGGTGGGTCACCGGGCACTCCTACATCGTCTACGGCCCGCTCTCCAACGGCGCGACCCAGGTCATGTACGAGGGCACCCCGGACACCCCGCACAAGGGCCGGTTCTGGGAGATCGTCGACAAGTACAAGGTGACCCTCCTGTACACCGCGCCCACCCTGATCCGCACCATGATGAAGTGGGGCGAGGACATCCCCGCCGGTTACGACCTGTCCTCGCTGCGCCTGCTGGGCAGCGTCGGCGAGCCGATCAACCCGGAGGCGTGGATCTGGTACCGGCAGCACGTCGGCCGGGGCGAGCTGCCCATCGTGGACACCTGGTGGCAGACCGAGACCGGCGCGATCATGATCTCGCCGCTGCCGGGCGTCACCCACGCCAAGCCCGGCTCGGCCATGACCGCGCTGCCCGGCATCGTGGCCGACGTGGTGGACGACCAGGGCCAGTCGGTGCCCAACGGCGGTGGCGGCTACCTGGTGCTCCGGGAGCCGTGGCCGTCGATGCTGCGCACCATCTGGGGCGACGACAACCGCTTCATCGAGACCTACTGGTCGCGCTTCGGCGCCGGCGCCAACCACGGGGACGACTGGGTCTACTTCGCCGGTGACGGCGCGAAGAAGGACGACGACGGGCACATCTGGCTGCTCGGCCGGGTCGACGACGTCATGCTGGTGTCCGGCCACAACATCTCCACCACCGAGGTGGAGTCCGCGCTGGTGAGCCACCCGTCGGTGGCCGAGGCGGCGGTGGTCGGCGCGACCGACCCGACCACCGGCCAGGCGATCGTGGCGTTCGCCATCCCGCGCGGCAGCACCGACATCTCCGGCGAGGCCGGCGAGCAGCTCATCGCCGACCTGCGCAACCACGTGGCGAAGACGCTCGGCCCGATCGCCAAGCCGCGGCAGATCATGCTCGTGCCCGAGCTGCCGAAGACCCGCTCGGGCAAGATCATGCGCCGGCTGCTGCGCGACGTCGCGGAGAACCGGTCGCTCGGCGACGTCACCACGCTCCAGGACTCCTCGGTGATGGACCTGATCTCCTCGGGCATGGGTGGCGGCAAGTCCGACGAGGACTGACGGCAGGCGTGCCCCGAGGTGGGTGACGGTCCGGACGGGCCGTCACCCATCGTCGTTTTCCGGCCACGAATCGGAAGTTCGGTGGAGGCGCGGCAGGCTGAACGGGCAGAGGGGCAGTTCACCCCTGTCGGTGAGGGACCCTTCTCATTTAGGTTCAGCCGCATCGGCTGGATTAGACGGACGTCACTGCGACGGCCGGTCGGCCGACTCTCTCCCCCCATGCCCTACGAACGGAGTGGCATGCACACATTTCCACGGACCGGGTCACGCCGACGCCTACTCGTCGCGCTGCCCGCCATCGCCCTCGCCGCCACGTCGCTGACCGTGACGGGCAGCGCGGCCGCCCAGACGTCCGGCCCCGCGCCGGTCACGATCGGAGCGGACGAGTACTACATCAACTACGCCGAGCCCGAGGTGCAGCCGGACACCGGCGGCAAGGAGGTCAAGGGTCGGGACGGCGTCTTCACCGCGGCGGCGGACGAGGCCCGGGCCTACGACCGCAAGTACGCCGGGGGCAACCCCGTCGCCGCGCGGGAGCTGGCCAGGACCGAGGCCAAGGCCATCCGGACGGGTCAGAGCCCGCGCAAGTTCAAGAAGGCCAAGAGCACCCAGACGGCCAAGCTGCTGACCCTGCTGGTCGAGTTCAACGACAAGGCGAACGACGACTTCACCAACGTGATGGTCCCGAAGACCGTCTTCGAGGACCGGACCTGCGTGCCGGGCACCGTCCAGAACGGGCCGCGGCACAACACCATCCCCAACCCGGCCACGCTGCCACACAAGGACAACAACTCGATGTGGGTGCCGGACTTCTCGCCGGCCCACTACGACAAGATGCTCTACACGAAGCAGGGCATCACCGAGCGGGTCCGGAAGGACCTCAAGGGGCCGGACGGCAAGCCGGGCATCAGCCTCGCCGGCCGGACCATGCACAACATGTACCTGGAGATGTCCAAGAACGCGTACACCGTGGACGGGCAGGCGAGCCCGTGGATCACGGTGCCGCACTCGGAGGGCTGGTACGCGGCCTCCCGCTGCTTCCAGGACGAGAACGGCAACTGGGTCGCCGGCCGTGAGCAGTCGATGAACGGCCACCCGGACAACCCGCAGGGCGCCGGCCGCCTCGCCACCGACGCGATCGACGCGCTGGCGGCCGCGGACCCGAGCTTCCCGTGGGCCGACTACGACATCGAGGACCAGAGCGACCGCGACGGCGACGGCAACGTCCACGAGCCGGACGGCGTGATCGACCACCTGGTGCTGGTGCACGCCAACCAGGGCAAGTCCCGCGGCGGCGGCGACGTGGGCGTCTACTCGGTGTGGGCGCACTCCTCGACCGTGGCCGGCGGCTACACAATCCCCGGCACCAACCTCAAGGTGTCGAACTACATCGTGCAGCCGGAGGACGCCGGCGTGGGCGTGTTCGCCCACGAGTTCGGCCACGACCTCGGCCTGCCGGACCTCTACGACACCTCCGGCAACGCCGACTCGGACGTCGACTTCTGGGACCTGATGGCCTCGGGGTCGCACACCGGCGAGATCTTCCAGGCGCTGCCGACCCACATGGGCCTCTGGGACAAGTGGGTGCTCGGCTGGGCCGACCCGCTGGAGGTCAACGCGGGTGACCGTTCGCGGCTGGTCAAGCTCGGCCAGACGTCACGGACGCCGGTCGGCACCGAGGACGGCATCAAGATCAACCTGCCGGACAAGGTGATCACGCTCGCGCAGCCGCACAGCGGCGCCAACATGTGGTACTCCGGCGCCGACCAGAGCTGGGCGGACGTCAAGCTGAGCCGGACGGTGACCGTCCCGAACGCCGCGGACGCGAAGTTCTGGATGTGGAACAACTACGTCATCGAGGCCGACTGGGACTACGGCTTCGTCGAGGTGTCCACCGACGGCGGCACCACCTGGACCGAGCGGAAGGTGTACGACGACACCGGCAAGCTCGTCACCACCGACGACGGCTACGCCGACCCGAACGGGCGGATGGTCGACTTCGGCAACAAGAAGTACGGCCTGACCGGCACCACCGGCGGTTGGCGGCACGACTACGTCGACCTGTCGTCGTACGCCGGCCAGACCATCCAGGTCCGGCTGCGGTACGCCACGGACGAGGCGTTCGAGGAGCGCGGTTGGTTCGCCGACGACTTCTCGGTCACCGGCGGCGGCGCCACCACCTGGAGCGACGACGTCGAGGGCGGCGCCAACGGCTGGACCCAGACCGGTGGCACCTTCACCGACACCAGCGGCGCGGGCTGGCACACCGACTCGGGCACCCAGGTCAAGGCGCACTACTACCTGGCCGAGTGGCGCAACTTCGACGGCTTCGACAAGGGCCTGAAGTACGCGTACGACACGATCTACTCGCACGAGGCGTGGAAGGTCGACCGGATCGCGTACAACGCCCCGGGCATGCTGGTCTGGTACCGGGACACGGAGCTGGGCGACGTCAACCACGTCACCGCGCAGATGACCGCGCTGCCCAGCTATGGGGCCAAGGGCGGTCTGCTGATCGTCGACTCGCACAACGACCCGCTGCGCCGCAAGGGCGAGGCGGCCGTCAAGGACCCGTCGGTGCTGGACAACCTGCCCAGCCGCCCGCAGTCGTCCAACGCGGCCTTCACCCTGAAGCCGACGTACCCGTTCCGGGAGTGCCTGGAGGCGGCGGACGAGCCGTACAGCGAGTACTGCACGAAGTTCCACGCCCAAGCGCCGGTCAAGGGGTTCACCGACGCCAAGGGCTGGTACCCGGGCATCGAGATCCGGGACGGCTCCGCGTTCGCCCGGGACAACGACGCTTCGGTGGTCATCCCGTCGAAGGGCAACGCGAAGTACACGACCCGGGTGGTCAACCCGGACGGCACGCCGGCGACGGACTACTACGGTTCGACGCTCGGCGGCGGGGCCATCGTGCTGGGCACCGGCAACCCGCGGGACGCCGGCGTCGCGTACGGCGTCTCGATCACCATCAAGTGGGCGCCGCGGGACAACGCGTACGCCATGGTGTGGGTGACCCCACCGAAACCGTGACCTGACACGCCGAGGGCGCGTCGGAGCCACACGGCGGGGCCTGTCTGGAGCACACTGCTCCGGACGGGCCCCGCCCTTCTTACACGCGGACAATTTTTCTCCGCGGCCGTGTGACATTTTCCGGCGCCACTGCGCTCCTCTTCGGGGACCCCATAATCACCGTCACTACGGGTGATCGTGGCCGAAACGTAATGTGAATCGTCGCTAAATTGCTGGGCGATTTCGTCCCGTTTTGGCCGGGAAAAAAAGCCGAATGATCGGGTGATTGACCGGTGACAACGATGCAAACACCTGTCATTGTGAGTGACGCATGACATGACAGTGATGGCTTTGGCTGCCTCTGTCATGTAACAGTTCCACAAAGGAGGAGGACCTTTGAGGAGACGAGTCACAGTGGGCCTGGCCTCGGCCGCGGCCGCGCTGCTGGCAGCCGGCGTCGTCACGACGCCGGCATCCGCCGCCCCGGCTGCGGAGCCCACCCCCGGCGTCGAAAAGGCGAAGCACGGCAAGGACAACCTCCCGGACGCGAAGGCGGACCAGAACCGGGAGCTCCGGAAGCAGGCGATTTCCGACCTGCTGCAGGGCAAGGCCAAGCTTCAGACGCGCAACGGCTCGAAGGTCATCCAGGTCAAGGACGACCTGTTCGTCGAGTACCAGCAGGCCCCGAAGACCGACCCGATCTTCACGATGCTGGTCAACTTCGGCGACAAGACCGACCCCCGTACCGGTGGAGCTGCCGGCCCGGTGGTCAACCAGATCCCTGAGCCGGACCGCAACTGGGACGGCAGCTCCACCGACGACAACAGCACCATGTGGCGCTCCGACTTCCACCGCGAGCACTACATGGACATGTTCTACGGTGAGGGCGAGTCGTTCCGGGACTTCTACCTCAAGCAGTCGGGTGGCCGGTACACCGTTGGCGGCGACGTCAGCGACTGGATCACCGTCCCGTTCAACGAGGCGCGGTACGGCAGCAACAAGATCTCCGAGGCCGACGGCTACTGGAACTTCATCAAGGACACGGCCACGTCCTGGTATGAGACCCAGGCCAAGACCGGCAAGACGCCGCAGGAGATCAAGGACTACCTGAAGCAGTTCGACGTCTGGGACCGCTACGACTTCGACGGCGACGGGAACTTCAACGAGCCCGACGGCTACATCGACCACTTCCAGGCGGTGCACGCCGGTGAGGGCGAGGAGGCCGGCGGCGGCGCCGAGGGCGAGGACGCCATCTGGTCGCACCGCTGGGCGGCGTTCACCAACCTCGCGGGCAAGGCCGGCCCGGCCGGCAACCTCAACGGTGGTGTGCAGATCGGCGACACCGGTCTGTGGATCCGTGACTACACCACGGAGCCGGAGAACGGCGGCCTCGGTGTCTTCGCCCACGAGTACGGTCACGACCTCGGTCTGCCGGACCTGTACGACACCGCGGGCGGCGACAACGGCGTCGGCTTCTGGAGCCTGATGTCCTCGGGTTCGTGGCTGAGCCACGGCACCGACGACATCGGTTCGACCCCGGGCTACATGGACCCGTGGTCGAAGCTCTTCCTCGGCTGGCTGAACCACTCGACCGTCGACTACGGCTCGGGCACCACCCAGGTGACCCTCGGTCCGGCCGGCGACAGCGACGGGCCGAAGGCCCAGGCGGTCGTGGTGAACCTGCCCGCGCAGACCCAGACCACGAACTACAACACGCCGTTCGGCGGGTCGTACGAGTGGTGGGGCGGCAGCGCGGACTACCTGGACACCTCGCTGACCCGCACCCTGGACCTGACCGGCGCGACCTCCGCGTCGATCACGTCGAAGCTGCAGTACGACATCGAAGAGGACTACGACTACCTCTACGCCGAGGTGTCCACCGACGGTGGCGCCACCTGGCACGCGCTCACCAACGGGCTGCACGACAAGCTGGAGAACGGTCAGATCCAGGACGGCATCGATGGTTCCAGCAGCGGCCAGTGGGTCGACTCGACCTACGACCTGACCGCCTACGCCGGGCAGACCGTCACCTTCCGGTACCGGTACGCCACCGACGGCGGCGTGCACTACGCCGGTGCGTTCCTGGACAACGTCACGCTGACCAAGAACGGCACCGTCGCCTGGACCGACGACGCGGAGACCCTCGCCACGGAGTGGACCGCGAAGGGCTGGAGCCGGATCGGCGGTACGGTCACCGACACCTACCCCCGCTTCTACATCGCCGAGAACCGGACCTACTTCGGTTACGACGACACGCTGCGGACCGGTGGCTACAACTACGGGTTCGCCAGCCGCCCGAACTGGGTGGAGCGGTTCTCCGTCCAGCCGGGCCTGCTGGTCTGGTACGTGAACTACGCGTACGGCGACAACAACACGTCGGAACACCCGGGCTACGGTCTGAACCTGCCGGTCGACGTTCGGCCGGGCAAGATCCAGGTCGGCAACCAGGGCAACATCACCAACCGGCGTAACGGCTACGACGCCACGTTCAGCCTGTACGCCAAGCCGGCGCAGACCTTCCACAAGAACGACGTGGCGGTCACCGTGCCGAAGCTCGACGCGAACCCGGTGTTCACCGACAACGGGGTCAACAAGTACTGGAACAGCAACAACCCGTGGAACTCGGTGAAGGTCGCCGGCACCGGCACCAAGATCGAGATCCTGAAGCAGGGCACCACCCCGACCAGCGACATGGTCGTCAAGGTCAGCAACTGATCGGGTAGCACCACACGGGAGGGGCCGTCGGCGGTAACGCCGACGGCCCCTTTCGCGTACCCCGAAACCTTTCGCCCCAGCTCAGGCCACCCGATCGACCGATCCTTATGTGACGGTGAGGAGCGTTCCCAACAAAAAGTTGCTACAAATCGACGCGTCTGTCTTCCCACCCGTCACGGGAATGTTTATCTTCACCAGTGGTCCCACTTGTGGGACCTTCCACCGGCCCCTACCCCCGTTGGGCCGGTTCCCTCACACCGGAGGTACCACGTGCGCAAAGTCGCAGTGGGTCTGCTCGGGCTTTCGCTGACGGCGACGGGATTGGTGGCCGGCACTGCCGCCAGCGCCGCGCCGACGCCGAAGCTGCCGACTGCCGCTCCGGCGGCCGCCGAGCCGCAGGCCCCTCACGATCTGCCGGACAAGCTTGAGGACAAGCGGCGGGCGCTCCGCCAGGAGGGCCTCAGCGAGGTCCTGTCCGGCCGGGCCAAGGCCCAGAAGATCAACGGCAGCACCGTCGTCAAGGTCGGCGAGACCGCCGGCGGCGCGGCGGCGGCGGCCGGCGCCCGGACCGCCAGCAACAAGGCGGGCAAGAAGGACCAGTACGTCGAGCTGGCCCGGGAACGGACCGACAAGATCTTCGTGATCCTCGCCGAGTTCGGCGACGACCGCGACCCGGCCTACCCGGACAAGGACATCAACCCGGACATCGCGGGTCCGACCGGGTACGACGGTCCGCAGCACAACGAGATCCCGGCGCCCAACCGGGCCGTGGACAACTCCACCGTCTGGCAGCCCGACTACAGCCCGGAGCACTTCCGCCAGCTGTACTTCGGCACGAAGCCGGGCGACGAGTCGCTCAAGCAGTACTACGAGGCCCAGTCGTCCGGCCGCTACACCGTCGACGGCACGGTCACCGACTGGGTGAAGGTCAAGTACAACGCCGCCCGGTACGGCCGCTCGGACGACCCGATCGCCGACGATTCGGACGACCCGGCCAACGACCCGGCCGTCTGCGACAGCAACGTCTGCCAGAACACCTGGGACCTGATCCGCGACGCCGCCAACCAGTGGGTCGCCGACCAGAAGGCCAAGGGCCGCACCGACGCCCAGATCAAGGCCGACATGCAGTCGTTCGACCAGTGGGACCGGTTCGACTACGACGGCGATGGCAACTTCAACGAGCCGGACGGCTACATCGACCACTTCCAGATCGTCCACTCCGGCGGCGACCAGGCCGACGGTGACCCGCATCAGGGTGAGGACGCCATCTGGAGCCACCGCTGGGCGGCCTACAACACCTCCCGCGTCGGTCCGGCGAACTTCCCGATCGGCGGCACCCAGATCGGCGACACCGGCGTCTGGATCCGCGACTACACGATCCAGCCGGAGAACGGTGGCCGCAGCGTCTTCTACCACGAGTACGGCCACGACCTCGGCCTGCCGGACGACTACAACAACATCAACGGCGGCGACAACAACAACGAGCACTGGACCCTGATGGCCCAGAGCCGGCTCAGCGGCAAGAACGACGCCGGCATCGGCGAGCGCGGCGGCGACCTCGGTGCCTGGAACAAGCTCCAGCTCGGCTGGCTCGACTACGAGGTGGTCAAGGCAGGGCAGAAGCGCGACCTGGACCTGGGCCCGGAGGAGTACAACTCCAAGAAGGCGCAGGCCGCGGTCGTGGTGCTGCCGCAGCGGGAGTACACCTTCCAGTACGGCGCTCCGTTCGAGGGCACCAAGCAGTACTTCTCCGGTAATGACGACGGCCTGAACAACACCATGACCAGGACGCTCGACCTCACCGGGAAGACCTCGGCGGCGCTGTCCATGAAGGGCCGCTTCAACATCGAGTCCGGCTTCGACTACCTCTTCTTCGAGGCGTCGATGGACGGCGGCAAGACCTGGGCCGCGCTGCCCGGCACGGTCAACGGCAAGCCGATCCCGCCGGTTTCCGACAAGGACCCCACGCCGGGCCTGACCGGCAGCAGCGCCGGCAACTGGCTGGACATCAACATCCCGCTCAACGCCGCAGCCGGCAAGGTGGTGCAGTTCCGGTTCCACTACGTCACCGACGAAGGGCTCTCCCGCGGTGGCTTCTTCGGTGACGCCATCACCGTGACCGCCGACGGCCAGACCCTGCTCAGCGACGGCGCCGAGACCGGTGCCGGGGACTGGGCGCTCGACGGCTGGAGCATCACCGGCGAGAGCTACACCCGGCTCTTCGACAACTACTACATCGCCGGCAACCGGTCGTACGTCTCCTACGACAAGTACCTGAAGACCGGACCGTACTACTTCGGTTACGCGAACACCCGCCCGGACTGGGTGGACCACTACGCGTACCAGGAGGGTCTGCTGATCTCGTACTGGAACCTCCGGTACGCGGACAACGACACGTTCGAGCACCCGGGCGAGGGTCGCAACCTCTACATCGACGCGCACCCGCGGCCGATCTACAACCTGACCGGCGCCCCGTGGCGGGCCCGCGTCCAGGTCTACGACGCGCCGTTCAGCCTGAAGAAGGCGGACTCGTTCACGCTGCACATCAACAGCCAGCCGCAGTACATCCGTGGCCAGGCCGCGCAGCCGCTGTTCGACGACACCAAGCAGTACTGGTACCCGGAGCTGCCGAACCACGGCGTCAAGCTCCCGGCCGCCGGCGTCAAGATCAAGGTTCTGCAGCAGAACGGCGCCTCGCTGAAGGTCCGCTTCTCCTGAGCCGCTGATCACCGCTACACCCCGCGATGCCCGGGCAGGTCACCTGCCCGGGCATCGCCCTTTCCGGCACCCGGGCCGTCCGGCGATCTCCCGGAGAATCCCCTGATCCTCCGCACCTGCGGGGCCGCCCGCACGGCGCCGGCCCTAGGCTGTGGCCCATGACCGACCAGCGTGGCGGACCCGCCGACGAGTCCTGCGTGCTCCCCGAGGGGCCGTGGACCCACCGGTTCGTCGGCGCGAACGGCAGCCGCTTCCACGTCGTCGAGGCCGGCACCGGCCCCATGGTGCTCTTCCTGCACGGCTTCCCCGAATACTGGTACGCCTGGCACGAGATGCTGCCGGCCGTCGCCGACGCCGGTTTCCGCGCGGTCGCCGTCGACCTGCGGGGTTACGGCGCGAGCGACAAGCCACCCCGGGGGTACGACGGTTACACCCTCGCCGCCGACGTGGCAGGGCTGATCCGGGCCCTCGGCGAGCGGTCGGCCACCCTGGTCGGCAGCGGCGCCGGCGGCCTCGTCGCCTGGACCGCCGCGTCGTTCCACCCCACTCTGGTCCGGCGGCTGGTGGTGCTCGGCGCACCGCACCCGCTCCGGCTGCGGGCCGCCATCTTCGCCGACCCGCGCGGCCAGTTCACCGCGTCCACCCCCACGCTGAAGTTCCAGCTCCCCCGCTACGAGCACGTGCTGACCCGCGACGACGCCGCCGAGGTGGAGGCGATGCTGCGCCGCTGGGGCGGGCCGCGCTGGGTGAACGGGCCCGACTTCGACGCGTACGCCCGGTGCTGCCGGGTGGCCATGCAGATCCCGCAGGCGGCGTTCTGCGCCATGGAGGGCTACCGCTGGGCGTTCCGGTCGGTGCTGCGACTGCACGGCTACCGGTTCGTGCGGCTCATGCAGAAGCCGCTGGTCACCCCCACCCTGCAACTGCACGGCGCGCTGGACCGGGCCTCGCTGCCCCGCACCGCACAGGGCTCCGGCCGCTACGTCACCGCCCCCTACGAGTGGCGGCTGCTCGATGGCGTCGGCCACTTCCCGCACGTGGAGGCCCGGGACCTGGTGCTCGGCGAGATCCTGCGCTGGACGAAGTCCTGACTCACACCCGCTGCTCGCGCAGGTCCGTCACCTCGTCGGCGGGCGCCCAGCCCTGGTAGACGCCGAAGTCGAACGCCTCCAGCCCCATCTTCTGCGCCACCGGCCAGCGGCCGCCCGTGTACTCCACCCGCAGCCAGCCGTCGTGCTCGGCCAGCACGATGAACGGCTGCCCCTGCCAGGTGCAGGTGGTCCGCACGTACGCCAGGTCCTCGACCTCGGCCACCGGCATTACCCGGACGTGCCGGCCCGGGCGTACCTCGGTGAAGCCCTCGCCCGGTTCCGGCTGGTACAGGCGGACGTCGCCGCCGTCCGGGCTGGCCTGGTACTCCCGGCCCCGCCAGCGGGCCACGTAGCCGTCGCGGGTCACGCGTCACCCGCCGGGTGCCACGCCAGCTCGTCGGTGTCCAGCACGGCGACCACCCGCTCGCTGCGGTCCGCGCCGATCCGCCACAGCTCCGCGCCGTGCGGCAGCCGGGCGCTGTCCACCTTGAACTCGGCGACCACGTCGCTGCTCTCCCCCGGCGCGAAGCCGTTGCCGCGGAACGGGGGCCGCTCGATCACCCAGCCCTCCATGGCCCGCATGGCGGCCTCGTTCTGCCCGCCGTACGGGATGCGGTAGAGGCTCGGCCGGTAGGCCGGCCAGCGCAGCACATAGATCTCCTCGGCGTCCCGGGAGAACGGCGAGCCGGTGTGGCCGAGGCCGAGCGCGTCGTACAGCTCCGCCGGGGTGCCGAGGTGGGCCAGCTCGCTGGCCCGGTGCACGAAGCCGGAGACCCGGTCGTAGCCCCGCTCCAGGTAGTAGGCCAGCTGGCTCGGGGCGATCGCCTTCTGCATGGTCACCGGCCGGGTCGGGTCCACGGGCGGCGGAGCCGGCCGGGGTTCGGTCGCCGGCGCCGGTGCGGTGGCCCGCGGCTCCGGCTCGGTCTCGGGGTCGTCGCCCAGCCCCACCTCGGCGGCCCAGTTGGCGAGCGCGAGAACCTGCTCCCCCGGGTACGTCGCCCCGACCGGCGTGCCCGGGTTCACGGCGAACGACCAGCTCACGTCCGGCCAGCGGCGGATGAGCTGGACGAACTTCACGCGGACCGTCTCGGCCGGGCTGCCGGCCCGATCCGCCAGGCGCTCCGGCGAGGTGTGGACGACCACGTAGGTCCCACCGTCGATCTGCTCCGTACGCCAGACGAAGCCGGCGTCCCCCGGACGGCTGCCCGCCGCCGATTCGGGTGCGACCGGCAGCAGCACCCGGGCCAGCAGCAGGGTCGTGAGGAAACCGTCGGTGCTGCCGCTGCCGGCCGCCGCCAGCAGTTCCTCCTCCACCTCGTTCGCCGGCACGAAGTCGGCCTCCCCGGTGCTGCCGGCGACGCCCGCCGGGGACGGGATGCCGGGGACCGTCGCCTGCTCCGTCGACCCGGGCCCGGCCGCGGCGGCCGGCGCGAACACCGACGTGGCCGGCTCGTCGACGGCAGTGGTCGGGGCGAACACCGACGCGGTGGGCTCGTCGGCGGCTGCCGGCGCGAACACCGACGTGGTCGGCTCGTCGGCGGTGGCGGCCGGCGCGGCCGGCTCGAACAGCGACGTGGTCGGCTCGGGCGCCGGGGTGGTCGGCGCGAACAGCGACGTGGTCGCCTCATCCGCCGACGGAACCCGGTCGGACGACGGCACCGCCGGCGGTGCGCCGGCGTCCTCGTCCGGGCCGGCGGGGGTGAACAGTGACGGGCGCGGGTCGTCCGCCGGACCGAACATCGGCACGGTCGGCTCGCCCGGCGTTCCGAACGGCCGCTCCCCCAGGTCGGAGGGCCCGGTGGCGACGTGGCCGGGGGCGGGCGAGGTGGGCCGGTCGACCGTCAGCGGCAGGGTGGGGTCGGTTGGCCCGGCCCAGGGCACGTCCGCGTCACCGTCGGCCCCGGAGGCGGGCGGCGCCATCGCGGACGCGGCGGCGGGCACCGTGGGCACCCGGTACGGCTCAGGCGGCGCGCCGGCGGTGGAGCGCACGGACGGTTCGGTCAGGTCGCGGGACTCGATGACGGTGCCCTCGATGACGATCGGGGTGAAGCCCCGACGTGGCGCGGGCGGGCTGGACACCGGCTCGGCGATGGACGGCGGAATCTCCTCGGCCGCGGTGGGGTCGCCGGGGCCGGGGATCGGTTGGGTGCGCTCGTCCGGGCCGTCAGCGGTGGCCGCGTGCCGGCGGGGCAGCGCCTGGGTGGCATCGGCGGGCGGGGCCGCGGGGCGGAACGGCCGGGCCGGTTCCGCCGGCCGACCCGCCGGCGCCGGTCCGGCGGAGTCCACCTGGAACGCCTGCGTCGGATCCCCCGGCACCGGCTCGTTGAGCGGCCGGCGGCGCGGGAACGGCTGGCCGCCGCCGGCGAACCGGGAGGGCGGCACGGCCCGGTCCCCGCTGCGGCGCGGCGCGTCGAGCGGCGAGGGCCGCTGGGGCGAGCGGCCCGAGGCGGGTTCGAAGAAGGACCGGGCGGGCGGCGGCGCGGGCTCGGTCGGCCGGCCGTTGGCCGGTCCGGGACGGCCGGCGCCGGCGAACGGATCCGACTCGTCGGGGCGCCGGCGCAGATCGGTGAGCCAGCCGGAGAGGTTGTCCAGGCCCGGGTCGGCGCCCGCCGGGTCCGCCGGCCGCCCGTCATCGGGCGCACGACGGCCGAGCGGGCGGGCCGGCCGGCCGTTGGCCGGGTCGGGGCTCAGGGCCGGCGGCGGGGCGGGCGGATCGGGGCGCAGGGGCGACGGGGCGGCCGCGTCGGGGACGGCGGCCCGGGTGCTCGGTGCGGGAACGGTCGGGATCGGGACGGTCGACGGCTCGGGGACGGCCGGACCGCGTCCAGCCGGGACCGGGTCGGGCGGGACCCGCCGTCCCGGCGCCGGCGGCGGGATGTCCGGGCCGGGTGTGGACGGGGCACCCCGG
This sequence comes from Micromonospora sp. NPDC005305, assembly GCF_040607315.1. Lineage (NCBI taxonomy): Bacteria > Bacillati > Actinomycetota > Actinomycetes > Micromonosporales > Micromonosporaceae > Micromonospora > Micromonospora sp. NPDC005305. Next base: position 51,380 of record NZ_JBEXGL010000002.1, read on the forward strand.
GCGGCCCGGGTGGCGCTCTCCACCCGCTCCAGGCGGGCTCGGGCGCCCATGGTCCGGCCCGGCAGCCGGACGTCACCGCGGGCGAGTTGCGCGACGAACCAGGCCGGCAGGTACCCCTCGATGGGCAGCCCGGGATTGACCGAGAGCCACCACTCGTGGTTGGGCCAGCCCGCGGCCAGGTCGGCATAGGGGATGCCGCGGGTGGCACCGGCGTTCTCGCCCAGGCAGGCCCGCAGCGCGGTGGCGGAGGTGAAGGCCAGCACGTGTGTGCGGCCCCCGGTGGTCCAGGTGCCCCAGCCCGCGGGGCCCGCCCCGGGGAGCGTCTCCGCGGCGACCGGCAGGAGCAGCTCGAGGCGGGTCAGGATGCGGAAGTAGAGCTGCTGGTCCTGCGCGCGCAGCGCATCGCGCATCGCCACCTCGGCCTCGGTGGCCGGTTCCCATCCGGTCACGGCCACGTCTCCTTCCGCGAACAGGCCATAGGCATCGCCTACAACCTACAAGGTGGTAACAAGATCACAAATGCCTGGCTGTCGACGGTCGGCCGGGTCGCCCGGCGAGGCGCTAACATCCCGTTCCGGAGTCGACACGATACGGAGGCCGTCGATGTCCCGGCCCACCGCGCGCCCGGCCCTGGCCGTCCTGGCGGCCCTCCTCGTCGCCGGGCTGCCGGCCGCCCCGGCCTCGGCCCGCGCGCCCTCGGCCTGCGCCGCACCGACCGCGCCGGCCCGCCCTGTCGCGGAGCAGCCGTGGCCCCAGCAACGGTACGCGCCGGACCGGCTCACCCCGCTCGCCACCGGCGCCGGCGTGGTGGTCGCGGTGGTCGACTCGGGGGTGGACCGGTCCCACCCGCAGCTCACCGGCCGGGTCCTCGACGGCGCCGACTTCCTCGACCCGGGCGGCGACGGCACCCGCGACTGCGCCGGGCACGGCACCGGCGTGGCGAGCCTGGTCGCCGCCGCGCCCCGGCCGGGCGTGGCCTTCCGGGGGATCGCCCCGGGGGCCCGCATCCTGCCCGTACGCGTCAGCGAACAGCAGGTGGTCGACGGGCGGGAGTCGGGGCGTACGGTCGGGGCGGCCGACTTCGCCCGGGCCATCCGCTGGGCGGTGGACCACGACGCCGACGTGGTCAACCTCTCCGTCGTGCTGTACGCGGACAACCCCGCCGTCCGCGCCGCGGTCGCCTACGCGGTGCGGCGGGACGTCGTGGTGGTGGCCGCCGCCGGCAACCTGCACGACAGCGGCGATCCCCGGCCGTATCCGGCCGCGTACGACGGGGTGCTCGGGGTGGGTGCGATCGGGGCGGACGGCATCCGCGCGGCCTTCTCCCAGACCGGCCCGTACGTCGACCTGGTCGCTCCCGGCGCCGACGTGCTGATGGCGGCGCCCCGCCAGGGCCACCGCCGGGCGGAGGGGACGAGCTACGCGGCGCCCTTCGTGGCCGGCACCGCGGCGCTGCTCCGGCAGTATCACCCCGACCTGGGCGCGGCGGAGGTCGCCCGGCGGATCGTAACCGGCGCCGACCCGGCCCCGGGACGGGGTGACGGGTACGGCGCCGGGGTGCTGAACCCGTACCGGGCGGTGACCGAGTCGCCCGCCGTCGCGGCGGCTCGCCCCCGGGCCGGGGCGGCGCTGCCGGTCGACGGGCCGGACGCGGCAGAGCTGGCCCGGGAGGCCCGCCGCACGTCGGCCCGGGACCGGGCGCTGCTGGTGGCCGCCGCGACCGGCGCCTCGGCCGTGGCGGTGGTGCTGCTCGCCCTGGTGCTGCCCCGCGGGGCGCGCCGCCGGTGGCACCCGGCCGACCCGGCCTGACCCGCACCGCCCCGGCGTCCTGTTGGAGGGAAGCGACAGGGCGGCACGGGCGGGAACGCCCGTGCCGCCCCGCGGCGGTCACTGGAACAGGTTGACGTTGCGCTTCTCGGTGTCGAGGTAGTCGGCCGCGGAGTCCTCCACGGCCAGCTTGATGTCGCGCAGCATGGCCTGGAGGTCCTGTGAGGCGGCCCGCCAGCGGGCCTGCCGCTGCTCGTACGCCTCGCGCGCCTCACCGGACCAGCTCCCGACCAGCGGGGCGGCGTCGCGTTCGAGCTGCCCGAGCTGGCTCTCGAGGGTGGTCAGCGCCCTCTGGATGTCGGCGCCGGCCTGTTGCAGGGCGGCGAAGTTGACGACCAGCACACCGTGGTCCATCGATCGGTCCTTCCCGTGCGTCAGAGGGGGAGCTGGATGCCGCGGTTGGTGCCCGCCACGCGGCCGGCGGCCTCGGTGTCGGACACGTCGTAGTGCTGGCCGGCGCTGCGGATGGCCGTGGCGGTCTCCCGCAGCGCCCGCTGCAGGGCCTTCTGATCCTGCGCCCACTGCTGCTTGACCTGCTCGAAGGAGCGCCCGCCGGCACCCCGCCAGGCCTGCTGCAACACCTCCAGCTCGGCCATGAGGCCGCTGAGCATGGTTTGCAACGACTGGTCGACCTGCTCGAACTTCGCGGCGGTGTGCTGCATCACCGCGGCTTCTGCCTGAGTCTGGGACACCCCGGACGTCACCTCGTCTCCTCGGTCGTGGCTGGCCGCAGGAGCGACCACCGTGGACTCGCCGGAGCGCGCCACCGGAGAAGGGGGAAGGGGACGGCGGGCGCGCTCGACGGAACTCGTCGCTGACGGTAGCCGTCCGACTCCGGTTCTGCTACCCCCTCGGGCTCCCCTGTGGACGGCAAAGCTCTACGATGAGCCACGGCGGCGTCACTCGGCGAACGGGCGGGGGAGGTGCGGTGACCGCGACCACCAGCGTCCGACCGGCGGCCGCCGACCCTCCACAGCGGACCCGGCGCCCGGCGCCGCCCGTCCGGGCCGGGCAGGTGGTGACCGCGCAGGTGGCGGTCGCCGCGCTGGTCGCGGCCGTCGGCCGGGGCGTCCTGGTGACCGCGGCCGCCCTGCTGCTGGCGGCGGTGCTGCTGCCCGCCGCCTGGGTCCGGCTCCGGGGCCGCTGGCTCTTCGAGTGGCTCGCCGTCGGCGCGGCCCACCTCACCCGGCGGCGGGCCCTCCCGGCCACCTCCGGGCCGGCGGCGCTGCTGGAGCTGGCCCGCCCCGGCGCGGCGGTGCATGCGGCCGAGCTGGCCGGCGGCCCGGCGGCGGTGCTGGAGGACACCGCCGGGATGACCGCGCTGCTGGAGATCGGTGACCCGGACGACCTGCTCGGCGACGGCCCGCGGGAGCTGCCGCCGCCGCTCGGCCTGCTGCCCCCGGCGGGTCCGGAGAGTCCGCCGGTCCGGATCCAGCTGCTGTTCTCCGCGTCCCCCGCGCCGGCACCCGCCGTCGGGGCGGGCGCGGCCGGCACGTCGTACCGGCAGCTCACCGACGGGCGGCTGGCCGCCCGGGCCCGGGTGGTGCTCGCCGTCCGGGCGCTGCGGGCCGACGGTTGGTCCGACGACGAGCTGCGCCGGGCGCTGTCCGGCACCGTCCGGCGGATCGTGCGCCGGCTCGGGCCGCTCACCGGTCGCCCCCTCGGCGGTCCCGCGGCGCTGCGCGTGGTGGCCGAACTGGCCCACCACGACGACGGGGCGCCGGTCCGGGAGAGCTGGCCGGCCGTGACCGTGGGCGGGCTCCCGCAGACCACGTGGCGGCTGCACCGCTGGCCGGATCCGCGCACCGATGCCGCGCGGCGGCTGGTTCCCCGGCTGCTGGCGCTGCCGGCGACCGCCACCACCGTCTCGCTCTGCGTGGGTCCGCGGTCCGGGGCGGACTCGGCGCCCGCTCCGGCCGAGCTGACCGTACGCCTGGCCGCCCACACCGCGGCCGAGCTGTCGGCGGCCGAGCGGGCGCTGCGCCGGCTCGCCGGTGATCTCGGCGCCGAGCTGCGCCGGCTGGACGGCGAGCACCTGAGCGGGCTGGCCGCCACCCTGCCGCTGGCGGTGGCCCGGCCGGACGCGCCCCCGGTCGGGCCCGAGCTGGCCGCCCTGGAGTTCACCCTCGGCGAGTCCGGGCTGATGGTGGGCGCCAACCGGCACGGCGGCGCGGTGACCGTACGCCTGTTCCGGCCCACGACGACCCGGCTGTTGCTGGTGGGTGGGGTGCGGGCCGCCCAGCTGCTGACCCTGCGGGCGCTGGCGCTCGGCGCACGGGTGGCGGTGCAGACGGCGCGGCCCCGGGTCTGGGAGCCGTTCGTCCGCGGGGTCGGCGGGCCGGGCGGCGCGGTGCCACTGGTCCCGCCGGGGCGGCCGGTCGGGGGCACGCCCGGCTCCCCGCTGCGCCCCCTGCTGCTGGTGGTCGACGCCGGCCCGGTGCCGCCGGAGGTCGGCCCGGCGGTGGCCTGGCAGTCGGTCCTCGTGGTCCGCGACGAGCTGACCCCGGCCGACACGGCCGCGCTGGCCCGCGCCGACCTGGCGATCCTGCAACCGCTCGACCCCGGCGAGGCGGCGCTGGCCGGCGCGGCCCTCGGCCTGGGCGGCTCGGCGGAGTGGCTGACCCGGATCCGGGACGACATGGTGGCGGTGGTGAACCGCCGGGCGCTGCGCTGGGCGCTGCTCTCGCCGACGCCGATCGAGTCGCAACTGGTCGGTCGTCCGGGCCGCGGCTGAGCCGGCACGGGTTCCGCGAGTCGACGCGGCGTGGCACGATCCCGGCCATGGATTTTCTGAAGGGTCTCCTGATCCGGCTGGGCACGACGGCCGTGGCGTTCTGGTTGGCCACGCTGCTCATCCCGGGCATCACGCTGGACTCGGATTCGGCCACCGAGACGGTGACCACGCTGGTGCTCGTCGCGGTGATCTTCGGAGTGGTCAACGCGGTGCTCCAGCCGATCATCAAGACCGTCGGCTGCGGTTTCTACCTGCTGACCCTCGGCCTGATCGCGCTGGTGGTCAACGGCCTGCTGTTCCTGCTCACCAGCTGGATCGCCGGTGAGGCCGGGCTGCCGTTCCACGTGGACGGTTTCTGGCCGGCCGCGGTGCTGGGCGCCCTCTTCGTCGGCATCGTCACCTGGATCCTGGGCGCCGTCCTCGACCGCGACTGAGCCCGCACCACCCGCCGGTTCCCGCCCGCCGGCCCAGGCCAGCGGGCGGGAATTGGCTGGTGAGGCCGGGTCGGGTCGCCACTAGGGTCGGAGGGATGTTCACCCTGACCCACCCCGAGGGCTACCTGCTCAGCACCGATCCGGACCGGCTCGACCTGGACCGGGTGCACCACTGGCTCTCCACGGACGCGTACTGGGCGCTCGGGCGGGACCGGGACACCGTCGGGCGGGCCTTCGCCGGGTCGATCGGCTTCGGCGTCTACCGGCCCGGGGACGGTCGGCAGGTGGCGGTGGCCCGGGTGGTCACCGACCTGGCGACCTTCGCCTGGCTGTGCGACGTCTACGTCGACCGGCCCGAGCGGGGCCGGGGGCTGGGCACCTGGCTGGCCGGAGCGGCCCGCGACCACCTGGCCGAGTGGGGCGTACGGCGGATGGTGCTGGCCACGAACGACGCGCACGGTGTCTATGCGAAGGTCGGCTTCACGCCGGTCGAGCCGGGCCGCTGGATGGAGTACGACCAGCGCGTGACCCGGCTCACCGGAAAGGAGCAAAGCGCCGCTTCACCACTTACGGTGGAGGCGTGAACCAGACCCGTCTCGGCTACCTCTACGGCTTCGGCGCGTACCTGATCTGGGGTTTCTTCCCGATCTACCTGAAGCTGCTCCGCCCGGCCGGCCCGGTGGAGATCCTCGCGCACCGGATCGTCTGGTCGGTGGTCTTCGTGGCGCTGCTGCTGGCCGCCATGCGCAACATCGGCTTCCTCCGGGCGCTGGCCCGGCGACCCCGGGCGCTGGCCGGTATCGCCACCGCGGCCACGCTGATCGCCGTCAACTGGGGCACCTACATCTACGGGGTGAACTCCGACCGGGTGGTGGAGACCGCCCTCGGCTACTTCATCAACCCGCTGGTCATCGTGCTGATCGGGGTCTTCCTGCTGCACGAGCGGCTGCGCCCGGCGCAGTGGGCGGCGCTCGGCGTCGGCGGGGCCGCGGTCGCCGTGCTCACCGTCGACTACGGCCGGCCGCCGTGGCTGGCCCTCGTGCTGGCCTTCAGCTTCGCCGGATACGGGCTGGTCAAGAAGCGCCTCGGCCTGCCCGCCGCGGAAGGGCTCTTCGTCGAGTCGGCGGTGCTGGCGCTTCCGGCGCTGGCCTACCTGGCGTGGCTGACCCGGAGCGGCGCGGCGACCTTCGGGCACGTCTCGGCGGGGCACACCGCGCTGCTGGTGCTGGCGGGCGCGGCCACGGCCATCCCCCTACTGCTCTTCGCCGGCGCGGCGAACCGGCTGCCGCTCTCCACCATCGGCATGCTCCAGTACGTCGGCCCGATCCTCCAGCTCGGCTGCGGCGTGCTGGTCTTCCACGAGCCGATGCCGCCGGCCCGGCTGGCCGGGTTCGGCCTGGTCTGGGTGGCCCTCGTGGTGTTCACGGTGGACGCCCTCCGTCACACCCGCCGGACCCGGGCGCAGGCGCGGGCCGCCGCCCTGGTGCCCGCCGAGGCCCGCTGACCGCGCCTCAGCGGGCGTCGAAGGCGAGGACCGGGGTGCCGTCGGCGCGGACGAGTTCCAGCCGCACCAGCTCGCCGTGGGTGAAGTGGGTGGCGCCGACCACGCGGACGTTGTCGCCGGGCGCGGCCAGCCAGGTGCCGACCTGCTCCGTCGCGCCGTCCGGGCCGTGCGCCACCAGCCGGAAGGTGTACGCCTCCCGGTGACCGGCGCGCTGGTCGTACCCGCAGCGCATGGTGACCTCGGTGCCCCACCTCTTGTCGGTCAGGCCGACCTCGGCGTGCAGCGGCGCGGCGCCGGCGACCGGCCGCATGGCCGTCATGGTCACCGGCGCAGCGGTGGCCGTGGGCAACGCCGTGGGCGGCGGGGCGGCCGGCGGGCGGACCAGGGACACCCCGACGCCCGCCAACACCGCCAGCGCGGCCGCGGCGAGCGCGGTCAGGGCGTACCGCCGCCGGGACCGGGACCGCTCGCGGCGCCGGCGCTCCCGCGCGGCGTCGAGCAGCGCGGGCACCCGGGACGCCTCGGTGGCGGACGGCAGGAACTGCTCCAGCCCCGCCGGGTCGAGCCGGCCCAGCAGGCCGGGCAGCACGGCGATCTCGGCCACCGCCTCCCGGCAGGACGCGCACCCGCCCAGGTGCCGCTCGTAGGCGGCCCGGTCGGCGGGGGCGAGGGCGCCCAGGACGTACGCGCCGTCGTCGTGCTCGAACTCGCAGCGGGTCATCCGGTCACCCCCATTTCGGCCAGCACCAACCGTAGTGAGCGCAGCGCGTAGTGGGTCCGCGACTTCACCGTGCCGGGCGGCACCCCGAGCCGGGCGGCCGCCTCGGCCACCGACCGCCCCTGGTAGAAGCACTCGACCAGCACCTCGCGGTGGGTCGTACTGAGCCGGTTCAGTGCCTCGGCCACGGTCCACGCCTCCACCGCGCGCTCCGTCTCGTCGACCGTCTCGGCGGGTTCGGGCAGCTCGTCGGTGTAGACCTCGCCGACCCGGGTGGACCGCCGGCGCCAGGCGTCGATGGCCAGGTTCCGGGCGGTGGTGAAGAGCCAGGCGCGGACGGAGCCGCGCCGCGGGTCCAGCGACTCGGGGTGCCGCCAGGCCCGGAGCAGCGTCTCCTGCACCAGGTCCTCGGCCCGCGACCGGTCGCCGCTGACCAGCCGGAGGGCGTGCGCGAAGAGCGCGTCGGCATGCTCGTCGTGCAGCGCGCGCAGCAGTTGGGCGTCGTGGTCGCTGATGGCGTACCTCGCTTCCGGCGGCGGGGAGACCGGCGATGCGTTCGCCCCTTGATACGTGCCGTGACGCCGAACGGTTCAGCCCCAGGTCACGCCGCGCTTGTTCACGCCGGGTTCAGCTTCCCGCCGGTGCCCGCTCACCGGGCCCTGGCAGCGTCCGGCCCGTCGGCGCGACCGGGCGGACCGGGCGCGCCACCGACGTCGAGCCGAGCCACCTCACGGGCAAGGTCTACGTGGCGCTGACCAACAACACCGACCGGGGCAAGGCCGGGAAGGCGGCGGCCGACGAGGCGAACCCGCGCAACCTCAACCGCCCCCCGGAGGGCCGCCACCCCGCCTGGGTGGCGGCCCTCCGGCCGTCCCGGCTCAGGTGTCCGCGGCGATGCCGTCGGCGACCGCGCGGGCGACGGTGAGCAGCTTGGCCCGGACCACCCGGGCGGAGGTCATCATCTCGCTGGCCGGCAGCGCGCAGGCCAGCACGACCCGGCGCTCGATGTCCTTGTCGGGGGTAACCAGCACCGCCGCGCACGCCACCCCCTGCCGGAACTGACCCAGCTCCAACTGCATGCCGCGCCGGTCGCCGGCGGCCAGGTCGGCCTCGAACGCCTCGGTGGTGGTGAGGGTGGCGCCGGTGAACGGGCGCATGCCGTATTCCCGCAGGTAGCGGAAGCGCTGCTCGGCCGTGAGGGTGGCCAGCAGGCTCTTGCCGAGCGCCGTGGCGTGCGCCCCCTCGTCGAAGCCCGGCACCAGGTCCTCCAGGTACGGCGAGCGCGGCCCCTCGGACACCGCCGTGATGGCCACCTGGCCGCCGACGAACCGGCCCAGGTAGTGGCTCCAGCCGGTGTCCGCGGCGGCCCGCCGCAGCGCCTCCCCGACCGGCGGCGGCCCCCGGAACGCGGTGACCAGCTCGCGGTAGCGGTCGGCGACCTCCAGCCCGACGATGTACGTGCCGTCCTCCCGGCGGATCACGTAACCCTCGTAGGCCAGCGTGCGCACCAGGTGGTAGGTGGTGGCGACGGTCAGCTCGCAGCGGCGGGCGATCTGCTTGACGGTGAGCCCCTTCGGCGCACGGCCGACCGACTCGAGCACTCGTAGCGCGCGGGAGACACTTCGGATCAGGTCCGAAGGTTCCGCCAAGGGGTCACGCACAACCACCTCCGCCGCCGGGGACTTACACCATATGAAAAACAGGCCGAGTGCGAAATGCCTGTTCGGATCGAGGATGCCAGATCACCGGGCACAGACAGTGCACCGACAGACACGATCAGCTGCCGAAACGTGACCGGCGTAGGTTTGCCGGACCATGACCGACATCGCGCTGCATCCCGCTCCGCCCGCGTCCCGGCGTACCGTCCGGATCAACGCGGGCGCGATCGCCACCACGATCGCCTGCGTCCTGCCCGTCTTCCTGGTCGGCGGCCTCGCCGTGCAGATGGGCGACGACCTCGACTTCACCCCCGCCGGGCTCGGCCTGGCCGTCTCGGTCTACTTCGGCGTCAGCGCCCTCGCCTCGGTGCCCTCCGGCGCACTGGTCGAGCGGTACGGGCCGGCCGTGGTGGCCCGCGCCGGCATCCTGCTCTCCGCCGGCTCGCTGCTGGCCGTGGCGGGGCTGGCCCGGTCGTACCCGGTCCTGGTGGCGCTGCTCGCGCTCAGCGCCGCCGCCAACGCCCTCGGCCAGCTCGCCAGCAACGCCGCGCTGGCCCGCCACGTGCCCGCCCACCGGCAGGGGCTCTCCTTCGGCGTGAAGCAGGCCGCCATCCCGATCTCCACCCTGCTGGCCGGCGCGGCGGTGCCGACCGTCGCGCTGACCGCCGGCTGGCGCTGGGCGTTCGTGGTGGCCGCCCTCGCGGCGCTGGCCGCGCTGCCGGCCGTACCCCTGGCCGAGCGGGACCGGGCCCGGACCGCCGCCGCTCGGGCGGGCCGGGCCACGACGGCGCTCGTGGTGGTCGGCGTGGCGGCGACCCTGGCGGCCGCTGCGGCGAACGCGCTGGGCACCTTCGTGGTCGACTCGGCGGCCGGCCGGGGCCTGTCCCCGGCGCTGGCCGGGCTCACCCTCACCCTGGGCAGCGCGGTCTGCGTGGCGGCCCGGGTGGGCGCCGGCTGGCTGGCCGACCGGCGGGAGACCGGGCACGTCGCGGTGATCGCCGGGATGCTGGTGGTGGGCGCCGTGGGGCTGCTCCTGCTCGCGGTGGCCGGCCCGGTGCCGCTGGTCGCCGGCGTGGTGCTCGGCTTCGGCCTCGGCTGGGCCTGGCCCGGGCTGATGAACTTCGCGGTGGTCCGGCTCCACCCGCAGGCCCCGGCCGCCGCCACCTCGATCACCCAGACCGGGGTGTACGCGGGCGGCTGCCTCGGCCCACTCGGCCTGGGCACGATCGCCGACGCGGCCGGCTATCCGGCGATGTGGGGCACCGCGGCGGCTGCCATGCTCCTGGCCGCCCTGTTCATGCTGGCGGGTGCCCGCCTCCTGTCCCGCTCCCCGTCCCCGTCTCGTTGATCATGAAGTTATTGCCATCGCGCACGGCGTGTCGTGGCAATAACTTCATGATCAACGGCGCGGGGCCCGGGTCCCCGGGGGAGGGTCAGCTGGTGCGGTCGGCGATGTAGTCGCAGAGGGATTCGAGGGCGCGGCGGGCCGGGCCCTCGGGCAGCGGGGCCAGGCGGGCGCGGGCGTCCTCGGCGTAGCTGCGGACGGTCTCCCGGGCGCGCTTGAGCGCCGGGGACTCGCGGAGCAGGCCGAGGGCCTCGGCATGCAGCGCGTCGTCGACCAGCGGCCCGGTGGCCAGGATCTCCCGCAGCCGGACGCTCGCCGCGTCGGAGTCGTCGGAGGCGAGCGCGTAGAGCACCGGCAGGGTCGGCACGCCCTCGCGCAGGTCGGTGCCGGGCGTCTTGCCCGACTGCACCGACTCGCTGGCGATGTCCAGCAGGTCGTCGGAGAGCTGGAAGGCCACCCCGATGACCTCGCCGTAGCCGGCCAGGGCCTCGATGTGCTCGGCGGACGCCCCGCCGAACATGCCGCCGAAGCGGGCCGAGGTGGCGATCAGCGAACCGGTCTTCTCGGCGATCACGTGCAGGTAGTGCGCAACCGGGTCGGTGCCGCGCGGGCCGACCGTCTCGGCGATCTGCCCGTGCACCAGGCGGGCGAACGTGCGCGCCTGCAGGCGGACGGCCTCCGGGCCCAGGCTGGCCGCGATGTCGGCGGCCCGGGCGAAGAGGTAGTCGCCGACCAGGATGGCCACCGAGTTGGTCCAGCGGGAGTTGGCGCTCGGGGCGCCCCGGCGCACGGCCGCCTCGTCCATGACGTCGTCGTGGTAGAGCGTCGCCAGGTGGGTGAGTTCCATCACCACGGCGGCGGGGACGACGTGCGCGTCGTCCGGGTCGCCGAACTGGGCGCCGAGCGCCACGAGCAGCGGGCGGAACCGCTTGCCGCCAGCCTCGACCAGGTGCCGGGCCGCCTCGGTGACGAGCGGGTCGGCGCTGGCCACGCTGGCGCGCAGGTCGACCTCGACCCGATCCAGGAGGCCCAGCACGGACGCCTCGACGCGTGGATCGGCGAGGTGCAGCCCGAGCGCGCCGAACTGACCCGTGCTCTCCGGGCCCGGACGACCGCCCGGCCCGGTGGCACCTGAACGCTCGCCAGCCGGAATCACCACGCCATCAACCATGCCACACCCGTTCGACCTGCCCAGCGAGGGGGATACGGACCGGGGGCCGGTACGCCACGGCGTACCGGCCCCCGGGGGGTACCTGGGTCATCGCACGAATTCGGCGGCACCGTTGGCCAGGTCGAGCAGGGGTGCCGGGGCGACACCCAGGACCAGCGTGGCCAGCACGCCGATGACCAGGGCGGCCGAGGTGAGCGCGCCCGGCACGGTGACCGTCGGGGTGGCGTCGCCCGGCTCGGAGAGCCACATCATCACCACGACCCGCAGGTACGGGAAGGCCAGCACCATGCTGGTCAGCACGCCGGCGATCACGAGCCAGGCCTGGTTCGCGTCCAGCGCCGGGGCGAAGACGGCGAACTTGCTGGTGAACCCGCTGGTGAGCGGGATACCGGCGAAGGCCAGCAGGATGAACGTGAAGATGGCCGCGAAGAACGGCGACCGGCGGCCCAGCCCGGCCCAGCGGGACAGGTGGGTGGCCTCCCCGTCGGCGTCCCGGACCAGGGTCACCACGGCGAACGCGGCGAGCACCGAAAAGCCGTACGCGACCAGGTAGAACATCGTGCCGGAGAGCCCGTCCTTGCTGGGCGCCAGCACGCCCACCAGCAGGTAGCCGGCGTTCGCGATCGACGAGTACGCCAGCAGCCGCTTGATGTCCGTCTGGGTGACCGCCAGCACCGCGCCGACCAGCATGGTCAGCACGGCCACCGCGCCGAGCACCGGGGTGAAGTCCCAGGAGGCGCCGGCGAAGGCGACGTGGAAGACCCGCAGCAGGGCGCCGAACGCGGCGACCTTGGTGCAGGCGGCCATGAAGCCGGTCACCGGCGTCGGGGCGCCCTGGTAGACGTCCGGGGTCCAGACGTGGAACGGGGCGGCCGCGGCCTTGAAGAGCAGGCCGATGGCGAGCAGCGCCATGCCGGCGAAGAGCAGCACCGGGCTGGACGAGGACTCGGCCACCGCGGCGTGCACGGTGGCGAAGTCGACGCCGGCCCCGCGGTTCGGGATCCCGGCGGTGAAGCCGTAGATGAGGGCCACACCGAAGAGGAAGAACGCCGAGGCGTACGCGCCGAGCATGAAGTACTTCAGCGCGGCCTCCTGGCTCAGCAGCCGCCGGCGGCGAGCCAGCGCGCAGAGCAGGTAGAGCGGCAGCGAGAAGACCTCGAGCGCGATGAACATGGTCAGCAGGTCGTTCGCCGCCACGAAGATCAGCATTCCGCCGATCGCGAAGGTGACCAGCGGGTACACCTCGGTGGTGCCGCCCATCCCGTCGGCCTGCCGCCGGTCGTCGTCGGACTCCGCGGTGACCGCGGCCTGGGCCACGAAGGCCCCGCCGCGCTCCACCGTGCGCTCGCCGACGAGCAGCAGCGCCATGGCGGCCAGGATCAGGATGGCGCCCTGCAGGAAGAGCGTCGGCCCGTCCACGGCGATGGCCTGACCGGCGGTGATCAGCCGGTCGTCGGCGTTCAGGATCACCATGGTCAGGGCGGCCAGCACCGCCAGCAGGGCGAGCGTGAGCTGCACCGCGTTGCGCAGGCGGCGCGGCACGAACGCCTCGACCAGGACGCCGACCAGAGCGGCGCCCAACATGATCAGGATGGGAGCGAGCGCCGCGTAGTCGATCGACGGCAGCTTCAGTTCACTCACTTCGCGGCCTCCTGGACACTGCCGATCTCAGGGGCGGGATCGGTCTTGCCGACGTCCTGCATGGTCGCCTGGACGGCGGGGTTGATGACATCGGTGACCGGCTTGGGATAGAAGCCGAGCAGCACGATCAGCGCGATCAGCGGAGCGACCACGACCTTCTCGCGCAGGGTGAGGTCCCGGCGCATGCCGTCGACCTCGGTCAGGGCCGGGTTGAGGGTGCCCTGGGTGGTGCGCTGCACCATCCACAGCACGTAGGCCGCGGCCAGGATGATGCCGAGCGTGGCGATCACCGCGACCGGCTTGTTCGTGGTGAACGTGCCGATCAGCACCAGGAACTCGGAGACGAACGGCGCGGTGCCGGGCAGCGCCAGCGAGGCCAGACCGGCGAAGAAGAGCACCCCGGCGAGCACCGGCACGAGCTTGCCCGCGCCGCCGAAGTCGCTGATCAGCGCCGAGCCCCGGCGGGCGATCAGCATGCCCACCACGAGGAAGAGCAGGCCGGTGGCCAGGCCGTGGTTGAGCATGTAGAGGACCGCGCCGGTGCCGGCCTGGGTGGTGAAGGCGAAGATGCCGACCCCGATGAAGCCGAAGTGCGCGATCGAGGTGTACGACACCAGCCGCTTGAGGTCGTTCTGCCCGACCGCCAGCAGCGCGGCGTAGATGATGCCGATGACGCCGAGCGCCAGCGCCCACGGCGCGAACCACCTCGACGCCTCGGGGAAGAGCGGCAGGCAGTACCGCAGGATCCCGAAGGTGCCGACCTTGTCCAGCACGCCGACGAGCAGCGCCGCCGCGCCGGCCGGGGCCGCGCCACCGGCGTCCGGCAGCCAGGTGTGGAACGGGAAGAACGGCGCCTTGATCGCGAACGCGAGGAAGAAGCCGAGAAACAGCCAGCGGGCCGTGTCGGTGGCGAACTCGGCCTGGCTGAGCGCCTGCCAGTCGAAGGTCTTCCCGCCGACCACCCAGAGGCCGATCACCGCGGCCAGCATGAACAGGCCGCCGACCAGGGAGTAGAGGAAGAACTTCACCGCCGCGTACTGCCGCTGGTGGCCGCCGTAGCTGCCGATGAGGAAGTACATCGGCACCAGCATGACCTCGAAGAACACGTAGAACAGGAAGACGTCGGCGGCGGCGAAGACGCCGATCATCGTGCACTCGAGGACGAGCAGCAGCGCGAAGTAGACCGGCACCGAGCGCCGGGACGACTCGGCGTCGTGCCACGACGCCAGGATCACCAGCGGCACCAGGATCGCGATGAGCATCAGCATGACCAGCGCGATGCCGTCCACCTCGAAGGTGAAGTTGACGCCCCAGTTCGGGATCCACGCGTACGACTCGCGGAACTGGAACCGGTCACCGTCGGCCTGGAAGGCGATCCACATGGCCACCGAGAGCACCAGCACCAGCAGCGACCAGCCGAACGCCACCAGCTTGGCCAGGTCCGGGTTGCGCCGCGGCAGCAGGGCCACCACGAGGGCACCGACCAGCGGTGCCACGGTCAGCACCGAGAGGAACGGGAAGTTGGACATTATTCGGCCTTACCTCCGTCGTGACTGCGTGGCCCGCCGGCGGGGGCGGCCGCGTTGAGGTCGATCACGCCAGCCACCCCGCCTGCACCGCCAGGAAGGCCGCCACCACGAGCAGCGCGCCGGTCAGGATCGAGGTCGCGTACGACCGCACGAAACCGGTCTGCAGCCGCCGGAGCCGGCCCGAGCCCCCGCCCACCGCGGCGGCGAGGCCGTTGACCAGCCCGTCGACGCCCCGGTTGTCGAGGAAGACCAGCGCCCGGGTGAGGAAGATGCCCGGCTTCTCGAAGACCGCCTCGTTGACGGCGTCCGTGTAGAGGTTCCGGCGGGCGGCGGTGACCAGCACACCGGCCGGCTGCGGCTCGGTGGCCGTGCCGTTGCGGAACAGGAACCAGGCCAGCCCGGCGCCGAGCACGGTCACCAGCAGGGAGAGCGCGGTGATCAGCCAGTGCGCGAGGACGGCCTCGTGGCCCTCCTCCTGACCGCCCAGGCCGGCGGTCGCCTCCAGCCAGTCCGGCACCGACGTCGCGAGCAGGAAGCCCGCCCCGACCGAGCCGATCGCCAGCAGGATCAGCGGGATGGTCATGAGCTTCGGCGACTCGTGCGGGTGCTCGATGTCCTCGGTCCAGCGGGCCGGGCCGTGGAAGGTGAGCACGAACAGCCGGGTCATGTAGAACGCGGTGAGCCCGGCGCCGAGCAGCGCGGCCAGGCCGAAGAGCCAGGCCGTCCAGCCCTCCCGCTCGAACGCGGCCACGATGATCGGCTCCTTGGAGAAGAAGCCGGAGAACGGGAACATGCCGATGATGGCCAGCCAGCCCGCCATGAAGGTCAGCCAGGTGACCTTCATGTACTTCGACAGGTTGCCGAAGCGCCGGATGTCCACCTGGTCGTTCATGCCGTGCATGACCGAGCCGGCGCCGAGGAACATGTTGGCCTTGAAGAAGCCGTGCGCCAGCAGGTGCACGATGGCCAGCGCGTACGCCGCGCCGCCCAGGCCGACGCCGAGGAACATGTAGCCGATCTGGCTCACCGTGGACCAGGCCAGCACCCGCTTGATGTCGTCCTTGGCCGCGCCGATGACGCAGCCCATCAGCAGGGTGATCGCGCCGACGCTGACCACCACGAGCTGGAGGGTGTGGTCGGCCGAGAAGATCGGGTTGGAGCGGGCGATCAGGTAGACGCCCGCGGTGACCATGGTCGCCGCGTGGATGAGCGCGGAGACCGGGGTCGGGCCCTCCATGGCGTCCGGCAGCCACGCCTGGAGCGGGAACTGGCCGGACTTGCCCGTCGCGCCGAGCAGGAGCAGCAGGCCCAGCACCAGCACGGTGGTGCTGCTCAGCGCGCCGACGCCGTTGAAGACCTCGTCGTACTGGGTGGTGCCGAGCATGGCGAACATGACGAAGATGCCGATGGCCAGGCCGGCGTCGCCGACCCGGTTCATGAGGAACGCCTTCTTGCCGGCGGTGGCCGCGCTCGGCCGGCCGTACCAGAAGGAGATCAGCAGGTACGACGCCAGACCGACGCCCTCCCAGCCGAAGTAGAGCATCACGTAGTTGTTGCCGAGCACCAGCAGCAGCATCGCGGCGACGAACAGGTTGAAGTACCCGAAGAACCGCCGCCGGCCCTCGTCGTGCGCCATGTACTCGACCGCGTAGAGGTGGATGAGGAAACCCACCCCGGTGATCAGCAGCACGAAGACCGCGGCCAGCGGGTCGAAGAGCAGACCGAAGTCCACCTTGAGGTCGCCGACCGTGATGAACTGCCAGAGGCTCTGCTCGACCTGCTTGTTCTCCAGGCCACGCAGCTGGAAGAAGTAGGTCAGGCCGAGCACGAACGCGGCGCCGATGGCCGCCACGCCCAGCCAGTGACCCCAGCGGTCCGCCCGCTTGCCGAGCAGCAGCAGGATCGCCGCGCTCACCAGCGGGATGGCCACCAGCAGCCAGACACTGCCCAGAAGGCCGCTGGCCTGGGCGAATTCCACAGTCTCTTCCACCACGAGCCCCTCAGTACTTCAGCAGGTTGGCGTCGTCGACGCTCGCCGAGCGCCGGGTCCGGAAGATCGACATGATGATGGCGAGCCCGACCACGACCTCGGCCGCGGCCACCACCATCACGAAGAACGCCATGATCTGGCCGTTCAGGTCGCCGTTGATGCGGCTGAACGTGACAAGCGTCAGGTTGGCCGCGTTGAGCATCAGCTCGACGCACATGAACAGCACGATCGCGTTGCGCCGGATCAGCACGCCGACGGCGCCGATGGTGAACAGCACCGCCGCGAGGATCAGGTAGTAGTCCGGGGTCATTTGTCGGTCCCCTTCAGTGCGGTGTCCTCGGCCGTCAGCTCGCGCACCGGCAGGATCTCCGGGATGCTGCGGTCGGTCAGCCGGCCGTCGGGCAGGCGGGCCGGGGTGGCCACCGACGACGACGTGGCGAAGACACCCGGTCCGGGCTTCGGGCCGGGGTAGTTGCCGGGACGGAACCGGGCCTTCATGGTGGCGATCTGGTCCATCCGGTCCTCCTTGCGCCGCTCCACGTGCGCCAGCACCATCGCGCCCACCGCGGCCGTGATGAGCAGCGCGGAGGTCAGCTCGAAGGCGAAGACGTACTTGGTGAAGAGCAGCCGGGCGATGCCCTGCACGTTGCCCTCGGCGTTCGCCTGGTCCAGGCCGGCCGCCTGCACGCCCTCCAGCGCCCGGTAGAGCCCGGAGCCGACCAGGCCGGCGAAGCCGAGCCCGAGCACGACCGCGGCGACCCGCTGGCCGCGCAGCGTCTCGATGAGCGAGTCGGAGGCGTCCCGGCCGACCAGCATGAGCACGAACAGGAACAGCATCATGATCGCGCCGGTGTAGACGATGATCTGCACCATGCCGATGAACGGCCCGGCCTGGAGCACGTAGAACACGCCCAGGCAGAGCATGGTCAGCACCAGCCAGAGCGCCGAGTGCACCGCGTTGCGCGCCCAGACCATGCCGATGGCCCCGATCAGGGCCAGCGGGGCGAGGATCCAGAAGGTGACCTCCTCGCCCCCGGACACCTGGCCCGCCGCGGCGAGCACCGTCTGCGTGGTCATGCCCCTGCTCCCTTGCCCGCCTCGGCCCGCTGCGCGGCCTGCTCGGCGCCGGGGAAGGTCACACCGGGGTGCTCCTCCACCTGGTACCGGCCCGGGCCCATCGGCGAGTGCTCGGCGCCGGCCGAGGTGCCCGGGTTGGTCAGCCCGCCGACGTAGTAGTCCTTCTCGCTGTCACCCAGCCGCATCGGGTGCGGCGGCTGCTCCATGCCCGGCAGCAGCGGCGCGAGCAGCTGCTCCTTCGTGAAGATCAGATCCTGCCGGTTGTCCCGGGCCAGCTCGTACTCGTTGCTCATGGTGAGCGAGCGGGTCGGGCAGGCCTCGATACAGAGCCCGCAGAAGATGCACCGGGCGTAGTTGATCTGGTAGACGCTGGCGTACCGCTCACCCGGGGAGAAGCGCTGCTCCTCGGAGTTGTCGCCACCCTCGACGTAGATCGCGTCCGCCGGGCAGGCCCACGCGCACAGCTCGCAGCCGATGCACTTCTCCAGCCCGTCCGGGTGCCGGTTGAGGATGTGCCGCCCGTGGTAGCGCGGCGCCGAGACCGGCGGCTTGAACGGGTAGTCGGTCGTGACGACCTTCTTGAACATGTGCGAGAAGGTGACCCCGAAGCCCTTGAACGTTCCGGTGATCGCGCCCACGTCACACCTCCCCTGACTCCGAGCCGGCGACGACATTGGCCGGCTCCCGCTCGGCGACCACGCGCTTGGTACGCGGGCTCGGCGGAACTTGAAGATCCATCGGCGGCAGCGGGAAGCTGCCGTGTGGACGGCTGTTCACCTGCTCCTGCAGCGGCGGCTTCGGCGCCTTCTTCCGGCTCGGCCAGAAGAGCGTGGCCAGCAGGAGCACGCCCGCGCCGATGCCGGTGGCGACCAGCCGGTCCTTGGTCTGCCAGTCCTCGATCGAGCGGAGCCCGCTCAGCACCAGGATCCAGACCAGGTTGATCGGCAGCAGGACCTTCCAGCCGAACCGCATGAACTGGTCGTAGCGGAGCCGGGGCAGGGTGCCCCGCAGCCAGACGAAGACGAAGACGAGAACGATGACCTTGCCGAAGAACCAGAGCATCGGCCACCAACCCGAGTTGGCGCCGGCCCAGAGGGTGATCGGCCAGGGTGCCCGCCAGCCGCCGAGGAAGAGCGTGGTGGTGACCGCGGACATGGTCACCATCGAGACGTACTCGGAGAGCATGAAGAGCGCGAACTTGAGCGAGCTGTACTCGGTCATGAAGCCCGCGACCAGCTCCGACTCCGCCTCGGGCAGGTCGAACGGCGCCCGGTTGGTCTCACCGACCATGGCGATGAAGAAGATGACGAAGCTGGGCAGCAGCAGGATCGCGTACCAGCCGGGGGCCGGGATCTGCTGGCCGGCGATGGTGAGCTGGGTGGCGTCCCCCTGGGCGGCGACGATCCCGCTGGTCGACATCGTGCCGGCGGTCATGAACACCGCCACGATGCTCAGCCCCATGGCGACCTCGTACGAAATCATCTGGGCGCTGGACCGGAGACCGCCGAGCAGCGGGTACGTCGAGCCGGAGGCCCAACCGCCGAGCACGATGCCGTAGATGCCCATCGAGGAGCAGGCGAGGATCACCAGCACCGCCACCGACACGTCGGTGACCTGCAGGGGCGTCCAGTGGCCGAAGATGCTCACCTTCGGGCCGAACGGCACCACCGACAGCGCGGTGACCGCGGAGATCACCGAGATGGTCGGCGCGAAGAAGAAGACCACCTTGTCGGCGGCGCGCGGGAGGATGTCCTCCTTGAACGCCATCTTCAGGCCGTCCGCCAGGGTCTGCAGCAGGCCGAACGGGCCGACCTGGTTCGGGCCGGGCCGGACGGCCATGCGGCCGACCACCCGGCGCTCGAACCAGACGCCGAGCAGGGTGGCCACCAGGCCGAAGGCGAACGCAAAGACGATCTTGATGAGGACCAGCCACCACGGGTCCTTGCCGAAGTCGGCCAGCGTCGGGTCCTGCGCCGCGAGGATGACGGTGTTCACTGGGCACTCCCGGTGTTGAGGAGCGGACCCGGACGACCGGCCGCGTCCGCGGCGACGGGCGCGGCCGAGACCTTGACGACCTCGCCGGACGTCGCGCCGAGGCTGCGCCGGACGGTCGAGCCGGGTGAGTTGGTCGGCAGCCAGACGACGCCGTCCGGCATCTCGGTGATCGCGGTCGGCAGGGTGACCCCGCCGCGGTCGGTGCCGACGGTCACCGGGTCGCCGTCCGCCACGCCGAGCACCTCGGCCGTGCCCTTGCCCAGCCGGACCACCGGCGGGCGGGCGGTGCCGGCGAGGTGCTCGTCGCCGTCGGTGAGGCTGCCCAGGTCGATGAGCTGGTGCCAGGTCGCCAGGACGGCCTCGCCGGCGCCGGGCTGCGGCACGGCGGCCGGCTCGACCGACGGGGCGGACGGCCGGTCCACCCGGGTCGGCGGCAGCGCCCCCAGCTCGCGGCGGACGCTCTGCACGTCGCCGGTGCCGAGCCGCACGTCGAGCTGCGCGGCGATCGCGTCGAGCACCCGGCCGTCGGTCATCGCGCCGGTTTCCAGCACCTTCTCGAAGGTGCGCAGCCGGCCCTCCCAGTCCAGGAAGCTGCCGGCCTTCTCGACCACCGGGGCGACCGGGAGGACCACGTCGGCCCGGCGGGACACGGCGCTCATCCGCAGCTCCAGGCTGACCAGGAACGGCACCGCGTCCAGGGCCTGCTCGGCCAGGCGCGGGTCGGCCAGGTCGGCCGGGTCGACGCCGGCCACCACGAGGGCGCCGACCTGACCGTTGGCCGCCGCGGTGAGGATGCCGTCGGTGTCCCGGCCGGCCTGGCTCGGGATCACCCCGGCCGGGATGTCCCACGCCTCGCCCAGCTCGGCGCGGGCGGCCGGCTCGGTGACCACGCGGCCACCGGGGAGCAGGTTGGGCAGGCAGCCCGCGTCGACCGCGCCGCGGTCACCCGCACGCCGCGGCACCCAGGCCAGCTTGGCCCCGGTACGCCGGGCCACGTCCGCCGCGGCGGAGAGGCCGCCGGGCACCGCGCCCAGCCGCTCGCCGACGATCAGGACGGCACCCGGCTGGCTCAGGGCCTCGGCCACCGTGGTGTGCTCGGCCAGCACGCTGGCCTCCTCGCCCGGCACCACCCGGGCCAGCTTGGCCCCGAGCTTCTCCAGGCCGCGGGTCGCGAACGGCGCGAGCGCGTACACGGTGAGCTTCTTCTTCAGGTACGCCTTGCGCAGCCGCAGGAAGAGGATCGGGCACTCCTCCTCCGGCTCCAGGCCGACCAGCACCACGGCCGGCGCGTTCTCCACGTCGGCGTAGGTCACGTCGGTGACCCCGGCGACGCTGCTGGCCAGGAAGTCGGCCTCCTCGCGGGAGACCGGGCGGGCCCGGAAGTCGATGTCGTTGGTGTGCAGCGCGACCCGGGCGAACTTCGCGTACGCGTAGGCGTCCTCGACGGTGAGCCGGCCGCCGGTCAGCACCGCCGTGCCCTGCCCGCCATCCCGGGCGGCGCGCAGCCCCTCGGCGGCCCGGGTGAGCGCCTCGCTCCAGGACGCCTCGCGCAGCTCCCCGGTCTTCCCGTCCCGCACCAGCGGCGTGGTGAGCCGGTCGAACGCGCGGGCGTACTGGAAGCCCCAGCGGCCCTTGTCGCAGTTCCACTCCTCGTTCACGGCCGGGTCGTCGCCGGCCAGCCGGCGCTGCACCTTGCCGCGCCGCCAGTCGGTGCGCTGGGCGCAGCCGGCCGCGCAGTGCTCGCAGGCGCTGGGGGTGGAGACCAGGTCGAAGGGGCGGGCGCGGAACCGGTACTGCGCGCCGGTCAGCGCGCCCACCGGGCAGATCTGCACGGTGTTGCCGGAGAAGTAGGAGTTGAAGGGGACATCACCCTCATCGCCCTCCTCCCCATACGCGTCGTCCCGGTAGATGTTGATCTCCTCGGCGGACGACCGGCCCATCAGGTCGATGAACTTGTCGCCGGCAATCTCCTCGGAGAACCGGGTGCAGCGCTGGCACAGCACGCAGCGCTCGCGGTCGAGCAGCACCTGGGTGCTGATCGGCAGCGGCTTCGGGTACTCCCGCTTGTGCTCGTGGAACCGGGAGTCCGTGCGGCCGGTGGACATGGCCTGGTTCTGCAGCGGGCACTCGCCGCCCTTGTCGCACATCGGGCAGTCCAGAGGGTGGTTGAGGAGCAGCAGCTCCATCACCCCCTCCTGGGCCTTCTTGGCGACCGGCGAGGTGAGCTGGGTTCGGACCACCATGCCGTCGGCCACGGTCTGGGTGCAGGAGGCGACCGGCTTGCGCTGGCCCTCCACCTCCACCAGGCACTGCCGGCAGGCGCCGGCCGGGGCCAGCAGCGGGTGGTCGCAGAACCGCGGGATCTCGGTGCCCAACTGCTCGGCTACCCGGATCAGCAGCGCCCCCTTGGGGGCGGTGACCTGGACGCCGTCGATGGTCAGGGTGACGGTCTCGGTCTGCTTGGCTACGTCGGTCATCAGTGGGCTCCCACCAGCTGCTTCTCGGAGAGCTTCGGCGCGGTACGTCCCTCGATGTAGTCGAGGTAGTCCTGCTTGAAGTACTTCAGCGACGAGGTCACCGAACTGGTCGCACCGTCACCCAGACCGCAGAACGAACGGCCGAGGATGTTGTCGCAGGTGTCGAGCAGGGTGTCCAGGTCCTCGTGGGTGCCCTGGCCGGCGAGGATCCGCCGGTAGACCCGGACCATCCAGTAGTTGCCCTCGCGGCACGGGGTGCACTTGCCGCACGACTCGTGGTGGTAGAACTCCAGCCACCGGTAGGTCGCGTACACCGGGCAGTCCTGGTCGGAGAAGATCTGCGTGGCCGTGGTGCCCAGGATCGAGCCGGCCGCCGCCACCCCCTCGAAGTCCAGCGGCACGTCCAGGTGCTCGGCGGTGAGCAGCGGCGTCGACGAGCCGCCCGGGGTCCAGAACTTCAGGTTGTGCCCGGGCTGCATGCCGCCGGCCAGCTCGATCAGCTCGCGCAGGGTGATCCCCATCGAGCACTCGAACTGGCCGGGATTGGCGATCCGGCCGGAGAGCGAGTAGATCATCGGGCCGGACGACTTCTCCGTGCCCATGGTCTTCCACCAGTCGGCGCCGCCCAGCACGATGTACGGCACGCTGGCGATGGTGCCGACGTTGTTCACCACGGTCGGGCTGGCGTACAGGCCGTGGGTCGCCGGGAACGGCGGGCGCAGCCGGGGCTGGCCCCGGAAGCCCTCCAGCGAGTCCAGCAGCGCGGTCTCCTCGCCGCAGATGTACGCCCCGGCGCCGGAGTGCACCACCAGGTCGAGGTCGAAGCCGCTGCCCTGGATGTTCCGGCCGAGGTAGCCCTTGGCGTACGCCTCCTGCACGGCGTTGCGCAGCCGGCGGGCGGCGTGCACGGCCTCGCCGCGGATGTAGATGTACGCCCGGTTGGCGCGGATCGCGTACGAGGCGATGATGACGCCCTCGACCAGCGCGTGCGGGTCGTGGGTCATCAGCGGCAGGTCCTTGCAGGTGCCCGGCTCGCCCTCGTCGGCGTTCACCACGAGGTAGTGCGGCTTGCCGTCGCCCTGCGGGATGAACCCCCACTTGAGACCGGTCGGGAAGCCCGCGCCGCCGCGGCCGCGCAGCCCGGAGTCCTTGATCAGCTGGATCAGGTCGTCCGGGTGCGCCTTGAGCGCCTTGCGCAGGGCGGCGTAGCCGTCCAGCTTCTCGTAGGTGCCGATCCGCCAGGCGTCCGGCGACAGCCAGCGCTTGGTGAGCACCGGCGTCAGCTTGGCCAGCGTCTCCGGTCGAGGAGCGGTCACTTCTGGACCCCCGTTTCGCTCGCGACCGCCGGGCCCGCGCCGTTGGCGCCCGCCCCGGCCTCCGCTTCCTTGAGGTTGCGCTGCTGCGCCCCGGCCTCGTCGCCGGCGGGCTTGCCGTCGCCGGCCGGCGGGTTGGCCGCCGCGCCGGCGGACTCCGCCGCCTGCGCGTCGCGGGGCGCCGGGGCGGTGGTGTCCGTCGGGACCTTGGTGCCGGGGGCGTCAGCGACCGCGGTGGACGCGTCCGGCTGCCGGGTCTCGGCGGTACGCACCTGCGGCGACTTGTCGTCCGGCGCCTTCACGTCCGGCGCGGTGCTGCCGGTGGCCGCCTCCGGCTTCACCGGCTCGGCCGCCGGGGTCGGCTTGGCGGCCTCGGCCCTGGCCTTCGCCTCGGCGGCGGCCTTGTCGGCCTCGGCCTTGCTGCGGATCGGGGTGTTCGGGTCGAAGCCCGGCACCGAGATGCCGTGCTGCTCGGCCAGGCGCAGGCCGCGCAGGGTCGGCTCGCCCGGCCCGCCGTCGCCGACCGCGCCGTCCCGCTCGTCGGCGAAACCGGCGAGCTGAACGGCCATCTCCTTGAGGGTGCAGAGCCGGGCGCCCCGGGTCGGCATCGGCCGCCCGCCGGCGCGCAACTCCTCGACCACGCCGAGCGCGCCCTGCGGGTCGACGTTGTCGAAGAAGTCGTAGTTGACCGTCATGACCGGGCCGTAGTCGCACGCCGCCAGGCACTCGGCGTGCTCCAGCGTGACCTTGCCGTCGGCGGTGGTCTCGTCGTGCCCGACGCCCAGGTGCTCGGCGAGGGTGTCGTAGACCTCCTGGCCGCCGAGCACGTTGCACATCGTGTTCGTGCAGACGCTGACCAGGTAGTCACCGGTCGGCTTGCGCTTGTACATCGTGTAGAAGGTGGCGACCGCGCCGACCTGGGCCTTGTTCAGGCCGAGCACCTCGGCGCAGAACTCGACCCCGGCCGGGGAGACGTAACCCTCCTCGGACTGGACCAGGTGCAGCAGCGGCAGCAGCGCCGAGCGGGACCGGTCCGCCGGGTAGCGGGCGATGATCACGCGCGCCCGCTCCCGGGTCTCTTCAGTGAAAACGGTCATCGGTCACAACCACCCATCACGGGGTCCAGCGAGGCGCCACCGGCGATCACGTCGGCGATCAGGCCACCCTCGGCCATGGCCGGGAGGGCCTGCAGGTTCACGAAGCTCGGCTCCCGGTAGTGCACCCGGTACGGCCGGGTGCCGCCGTCGGAGACCGCGTGCACGCCCAGCTCGCCGCGGGGCGACTCGATGCCGACGTACACCTGGCCCGGCGGGACCCGGAAGCCCTCGGTGACGAGCTTGAAGTGGTGGATCAGCGACTCCATCGACTGACCCATGATCTTGGCGACGTGCTCCAGCGAGTTGCCCATGCCGTCGACGCCGATGGCGAGCTGGGCCGGCCAGGCGATCTTGCGGTCGGCGACCATCACCGGCCCCGGCTTGAGCCGGTCGAGGGCCTGCTCGACCAGCTTCAGCGACTCCCGGATCTCGGCGAGCCGGACCAGGTAGCGGCCCCAGACGTCGCCGTCGGTGTGGGTCGGGACGTCGAACTCGTACGTCTCGTAACCGCAGTACGGCATGGTCTTGCGCAGGTCCCAGGCGAGACCGGCGGAGCGGAGCACCGGGCCGGTCACCCCGAGCGCGAGGCAGGCGGTCACGTCGAGCACGGCCACGTTCTTGGTGCGCTCGATCCAGATCGGCTGGCCGGAGAGCAGGTCCTCGTACTCCTTGAGCTTCTTCGGCATCAGCTTCAGGAAGTCGCGGATCTTGGCGATCGCCTCGTCCGGCACGTCCTGCGCCACCCCGCCCGGCCGCACGTACGCGTGGTTCATGCGCAGACCGGTGATGGTCTCGAAGATGTCGAGGATGTACTCCCGCTCGCGGAAGCCGTACAACATCATGTTGATCGCGCCCAGCTCCATGCCGGTGGTGGCCAGCCAGACGAGGTGCGACGAGATCCGGTTGAGCTCCATCATCAGCACCCGGATGGTGGTGGCCCGCTCGGTGACCTCGTCGGTGATGCCGAGCAGCTTCTCCACCGCGAGCGCGTACGCCGTCTCGTTGAACAGCGGGGAGAGGTAGTCCATCCGGGTCACGAAGGTCGAGCCCTGGACCCAGTTCCGGTATTCGAGGTTCTTCTCGATGCCGGTGTGCAGGTAGCCGATGACCGAGCGGGCCTCGCGGACCGTCTCGCCCTCCAGCTCCAGGATCAGCCGGAGCACGCCGTGCGTGGACGGGTGCTGCGGACCCATGTTGACGACGATCCGCTCGTCGTTGATCGGGTCCGTGCCGGAGACGACCTGGTCCCAGTCCCCACCGGTGACGGTGAAGACCTTGCCCTCGGTGGTCTCGCGCTCGGTCGCGTAGTTCGACGTCGTCACTGGTATGACCTCCTCCGGTCCGGCGGCGGGATCTCGGCGCCCTTGTACTCCACCGGGACGCCACCCAGCGGGTAGTCCTTGCGCTGCGGGTGCCCCTCCCAGTCGTCCGGCATGAGGATCCGGGTCAGGCTGGGGTGGCCGTCGAAGACGATGCCGAACATGTCGTACGTCTCCCGCTCCTGCCAGTCGGCGGTCGGGTAGACACCGGTGACGCTCGGCAGGTGCGGGTCTTCGACGGAGACCGCGGCCTCCAGCCGGAGCCGCCGCCGGTAGGTCATCGAGGTGAGCTGGTAGACCACGTGCAGCCGGCGCTCGTCGGCGCCCAGGTAGTCCACCCCGGACACCGAGGAGCAGAGCTCGAAGCGGAGCGCCAGGTCGTCGCGCAGCACCTGGCAGACCTCGGCGATCCGCTCCGGGCGGACGTGCAGGGTCAGCTCGCCCCGGTCGACCACGACCTTCTCGATCGCGTCGCCGAACGCGGGGTACGCCTCCTCCAGCGCGTCGCGGACCTCGTCGAAGTAGCCCCCGTACGGCCGGGAGGCCTCCTCGATCGGCTTGCGCTGGCGGACCAGGCCGCCGAAGCCGGAGACGTCGCCGCTGCCCTGGTTGCCGAACATGCCGCGCCCGGCCGGGCTGGCCGGCGGGTACTCGGCCGGTGCGGTGCTGCTGGCGCCGGCCGGCGTGGTGGGAACCGGCACGCCGCCGTCGTTGTTCTTGTCGTTCGGTGCCGTCACTGCGCCTGCCCTCCGTTCGCGACTGCGGGGCTCCGCTTCGCTGCACTCCTCGCGCTCACTTGGGGCCCCGCTGCACGCCGAGGTGGTTCTGCGCCTTCATCCAGTTCTCGATCCGCAACTGCTCCTCGCGCCCCTCGCGGACCGCCTGGGTCCACTCGGCGCGGCGGGCCTTGTCGTTGCGGTACGACGACGGCATCGAGCCGTACGGCACCACGGGCACGTCACCGCGCTGCTTGCGGGCCTCCAGCATCTTGCGGCCGTTCGCGCCCAGCGGCTCGTACATGATCTTCTCGCGGAGCTTGAGCACCGCGTCGATGAGCATCTCGGGCCGGGGCGGGCAGCCCGGGAGGTACATGTCGACCGGCACGATGTGGTCGACGCCCTGCACGATGGCGTAGTTGTTGAACATGCCGCCGCTGCTGGCGCAGACGCCCATCGAGATGACCCAGCGGGGCTCGGCCATCTGGTCGTAGATCTGGCGCAGCACCGGGGCCATCTTCTGGCTCACCCGGCCGGCCACGATCATGAGGTCCGCCTGCCGCGGCGAGGCCCGGAAGACCTCCATGCCCCAGCGGCCCATGTCGTAGTGCGGACCACCGGCGGCCATCATCTCGATGGCGCAGCAGGCCAGGCCGAAGGTGGCGCCCCAGACGGACGACTTCCGCGACCAGTTGACCAGCTTCTCCACGGAGGTGAGCAGGACGCCGGCCGGAAGCTTCTCCTCGATGCCCATCTGACGTACCTCCCTCAGTCCCAGTCCAGGCCGCCGCGCCGCCAGACGTAGGCGTAGGCGACGAAGACCGCGACGATGAACAGGACCATCTCCACGAAGCCGAAGATCGGCAGGGCGTCGAAGGAGACCGCCCAGGGGTAGAGGAAGATGATCTCGATGTCGAAGACGATGAAGAGCATCGCCGTCAGGTAGAACTTGATCGGGAACCGGCCTCCGCCGACCGGCTGCGGGCTCGGTTCGATGCCGCACTCGTACGCCTCGAGCTTGGCCTTGTTCAGACGCCGGGGGCCGGCGAATCGGGCGGCGGCCACGGAGAACAGCGCGAACCCCGCGGCGAGGGCGAACAGCCCGATGATCGGTGCGTAAGGAGAGAGCGTCATCGTTGTCTCCTGCTCGTCCTTCCCTGGCCTCGGTGGTTGGCGAAAATCACACTATTCACGTCCCTCACGACCTCGACGGCGGGGGTCGATCTTTGTCGGTCCCGGGGGCCGGGACCGGTGGTCTACACGGCGGGTGCCACCCTCGTCATCGCGTTGATGACCCGGTCCATGGCGTCCCCGCCCCGGGGGTCGGTGAGGTTGGCCAGCAGCTTGAGCACGAAGCGCATGAGCATCGGGTGCGGCATGCCGTGCTTCGTGGCCATCCGCATGACCTCGGGCCGGCCGATGAGCTTCACGAAGATCCCGCCGAGCCGGTAGTAGCCGCCGAAGCGGGCCTTCAGCTCCTGCGGGTACGCCAGCAGCGCCCGCTCCCGCTCCGCGCCGGCCGGCCGGGCCAGCGCCTGCACCGCCACCTCGGCGGCCAGCTCGCCGGACTCCATGGCGTACGCGATGCCCTCGCCGTTGAACGGGTTGACCATGCCGCCGGAGTCGCCGACCAGCAGAACCCCGCGGGTGTAGTGCGGGACCCGGTTGAAGCCCATGGGCAGCGCGGCGCCGAGGATCGGCCCCTCCGCGTTGGCCTCGTCGGTCATCCCCCAGTCCTCGGGGGTGTTGGCCAGCCAGTCGGTGAGCAGCCGCCGGTAGTTCGTCTTGCCGAACGCCGACGAGGAGTTGAGCACGCCAAGGCCGACATTCACCCGGCCGTCGCCGAGGCCGAAGATCCAGCCGTAGCCGGGCAGCAGCGCGTCGTTGCCCTTGGCCCGCAGCTCCAGCCAGGACTCCAGGTAGTCGTCGTCGTGCTTGGCGGGCGAGCGGTAGTAGCGGCGGACCGCCACGCCGATCGGCCGGTCCTCCCGCTTGGCCAGCCCGAGGGCGAGGGGGAAGCGGCCGGAGACGCCGTCGGCGGCGACCACGAGCGGCGCGTGGAAGGTGGCCGGCTCCTTGTCCGGGCCCACCTCGGCCTGCACCCCGATCACGCGGTCGTCCGCGTCTAGCACCGGAGTCAGCACGTTGACGCTGGTCCGCAGCTTCGCCCCGGCGGCGACGGCCCGCTGCGCGAGCAGGTCGTCGAAGTCGAGCCGGGTCCGGACCAGGCCGTAGTTGGGGAAGCTGGCCAGGTCGGGCCAGTCCAGTTCCAGGCGTACCCCGCCGCCGATCACCCGGAGGCCCTTGTTGTGCAGCCAGCCGGCCTCGGGCGAGGTGTCCACGCCCATCCGGATGAGCTGCCGCACGGCCCGGGGCGTGAGCCCGTCGCCGCAGACCTTCTCCCGGGGAAATTCGGTCTTCTCCAGCAGCAGCACGCGTACGCCGTGCCGCGCCAGGTGGTACGCCGTCGCCGATCCTCCGGGACCGGCGCCCACGACGATGACGTCGGCGTCGTTCTCCACCGCGGTCATCCGCGCCTCCTCCCGCATGCTCGTGAAATGCTTCACAAGCCGATCGGGTTGGAGTCTATGACCGGCGTTACACCTGTATGCGCTGAGGGGGGCCTAACTCGCGGAAACAGGCCGGGCCGGAGCCTGTCCGGCGGTCAGGAGCGCGCGGCCGTGGCCGGCCCCAGGCCGGCGTCGAGCCGGATCGCCTCCGGCAGGTGATCGCGCAGCGCGCCGCCGGCCGCGCGGTCGAGTGCGGCCAGCACCTCGGCGACCACCTGGCGGACGTCGGCGGGATCCGCGCCGGCCAGGTCCCGGAGCTGCGCGATCAGTTCCGCCGCGTCGTCGTCGGTGGTCGCTCGGTCTGGTCCCGTCATGGGGGCGAGCTTACGGGACAAAGTAGACCTAAAACGGATATTCACGAAAAGGCCGGTTTCGCCGGCCCGGAGGTCACGCCCGGGTCGCGCGGTGCAGCGCCACGACGCCGCCGGTCAGGTTGCGCCAGGCCACCCGGCCCCAGCCGGCCGCGCCGATCCGCGCGGCCAGCGCCGCCTGGTCCGGCCAGGCCCGGATGGACTCGGCCAGGTAGACGTAGGCATCGGGATTGCTCGACACCGTGCGCGCCACCGCCGGCAGCGACCGCATGAGGTACGACAGGTAGACGGTGCGGAACGCCGGGTTGACCGGGGTGCTGAACTCGCAGACCACCAGCCGGCCGCCCGGCCGGGTCACCCGCGCCAGCTCACGCAGCGCCGCGTCGGTGTCGTTGACGTTGCGCAGCGCGAAGGAGATGGTGACCGCGTCGAAGCTGGCGTCGGCGAAGGGCAGCCGCAGGGCGTCCCCGGCCAGCAGCGGCACCCCCGGCCGGGTGCGCTTGCCGGCGTGCAGCATGCCGAGCGACAGGTCCGCGCCCACCGCGTACGCCCCGGAGTGCGCCAGTTCCTCGGTCGAGACGCCGGTGCCGGCGCCCACGTCCAGCACCCGCTCGCCCGGACGCAGCCCCAACGCCGCCCGGGTGGCCCGCCGCCAGAACCGGTCCTGCCCGAAGGAGAGCACGGTGTTGGTCAGGTCGTAGCGGGCGGCCACGCCGTCGAACATGGCGGCGACCTCGTGCGGCTGCTTGTCCAGGCTGGCGCGCTGGCCCTGGGGGGTACGGCTCACGCCTCCACTCTGCCAGCCGACCCGCGCCCGACTCCTCCCGGGTACGCGAAAGGGCGAGGTGGTCGCCCACCGGCGCCCGCTCGCTGTCCAGGTCGGTCGGTCAGTCCTCGGTCCGCTCGTCGGTCGGCGTGACCAGGACCACCTTCCGGCGGCGGGAGAGCACCAGCAGCGCCCCGCCGGCCAGCAGGATCGCTCCACCGACGCCGCCGATGAGGCCGACCTGCACACCGGTCACCGGCAGGCCGCCGCCGGCACCGCCACCCTCGGTCGGCGCGGGACTCGGAACGAACGGACGCTACCGGAGCGACGTCGGGACGCGCCAGAACCGTTCGACGGATTCCTCCGTCCTCTGGGGAGACACAAACAGCAGGGGCGGGATGGTGACCCATCCCGCCCCTGCTGCTGTGCGTTATGTGAACGACCCTCGCGGGCCGATGGAGGACGACCGTCAGGCGCAGCGTAGCCGCCGGCAGCGTCGCGCGGGCCAGGGTCGCGCTGGTCGCCGCCGTCCTGTTACCTGGGAGGCCGTCGGGCCGGCCGTTCGGTGGACGGAACGAAGTCAGTTGGCCTCGACCAGCGGGAGGGACTTGCCGACGCCGCCGCCCGGCAGGGCGATGGAGGAGAAGTGCGAGACCACCCGGTCGTCGCTCGGGTCGTCGGCCGGCGTCCGGTGCACCGCGAGCCGGTTGTAGAGGGTGTCCCGCTGGGCGGGGATGCGGTCCGCGGTGCGGATCATCGAGATCAGCTCGTGCAGGTTCGAACGGTGCCGGGCGCCGGCCGAGGAGATGACGTTCTCCTCCAGCATGATCGAGCCCAGGTCGTCCACCCCCATGTGCAGGGCGAGCTGGCCGGCGTCCTTGCCGGTGGTCAGCCACGACGCCTGCAGGTGCGGCACCGTCTCGAAGAAGAGCCGGGCCACCGCGACCAGCCGCAGGTATTCCAGCGTGGTCGCCTGGGTGCGGCCCTTCAGGTGGTTGTTCTCCGGCTGGTACGTCCACGGGATGAACGCGCGGAAGCCGCCGGTGCGGTCCTGCACGTCGCGGATCATCCGCAGGTGCTCGATCCGCTCGGCGTGGGTCTCGCCGGTGCCCATCATCATGGTCGCGGTCGATTCGAGGCCCTGCCGGTGCGCCAGCTCCATGACCTCCAGCCAGCGCGCACCCGACTCCTTGAGCGGCGCGATGGCCCGGCGCGGCCGGTCCGGCAGCATCTCGGCGCCCGCGCCGGCGATCGAGTCCAGCCCGGCGGCCTTGATCCGGCCGATCGCCTCGTCCAGGCTCACCCCGGAGACCTTGGCCATGTGCAGGATCTCGCTCGGGCCGATCGAGTGGATGGCGAGCTGTGGGTACGCCTGCTTCACCGAGGAGAACAGCTCCTCGTAGTACTCCACGCCGTAGTCCGGGTGGTGGCCGCCCTGGAGCATCACCTGGGTGGCGCCCAGCTCGACCGCCTCGCCGCAGCGGCGCAGGATCTCCTCGGTCGGGTGGGTCCAGCCCTCCTTGTGCTTGGGGGCACGGTAGAAGGCGCAGAACTTGCACGCCGTCACGCAGACGTTCGTGTAGTTGATGTTGCGGTCGATCAGGTACGTGACGATGTTGTCCGGGTAGCGCCGCCGGCGCACCGCGTCCGCCGCCTCGCCCAGCGGGTGGAAGGGCGCCTCGGTGTAGAGCAGCAGGGCCTCCTCGGGCGTGATCCGCCCGCCGTCCGCGCCGCGCTGCAGGATGTCGTCGATCTCCCGGCTCACCGTCACGTCCCCGAGGGTACGCCGGTGGAGCGCCGAGCCTGCCAGGGGTGCTCGGCGATGTGACCCCTCCACCCGGCTCAGTTCATCCCGGGGCTGGCCACCGCAAGACCGACCGACTTCGCGGCGTCCAACAGTCGCCGGTCGTAGGTGACGAACGCGACGAAGTCGGCCCCGGCCTGGCGGGCCAGGGCCTGCGCCGTGGCGAGGTGAATGGCGTCCAGGCTGCGCAACAGAGGTTCGGCATACGCACCGGCCGCCGCCCGGACCGCCGCGTCGATCTCGACCCGGTAGAGCCGCCCCAGCACCGACGGGACGCCGACCAGCGCCTGCGGCGCGGCACGACGCAACGCTCGCGGTACCTCGACCTCGACCAGCGCCGACGAGACGAGCGGCGCTCCGGCGTGGTCGTTGAGCCAGGCGATCAGGTCAGGCGTCTCATCCTCGCGTCGGAGCATCTTGATGACCGCCGCCGAGTCGAGATAGATCACCAGCGCTCCTCGTCCCGCGCCTCCGCTAGGACGGCCGCGACGTCCACCGCGGGATCGCCGAGCACCGGCGGCATCGGAATCGGCCCGGCCGCGGTCGGTGCTGTCGCCCGCCCCTCGGCAACCAGGCGGCCGAGGAGCGCGTCGCCGGCCAGCACCGGGACGAGGCGGGCGATCGGCTGCCCGCGATCGGTCACCTCGACCGTCTCCCCCGCACGCACCCGAGCCAGCACCCGGCTCGTGTGCTGGTTCAGTTCCCGGACCGCGATCTGCTCCATGCTCCGAGTGTAGAACGATTTGTTCTACGGGTCGCATCGGCGGGACAACGAAGTTGCTGGTCCTGGCTTATCGTGCGGTGCTCTCAGACTTCGATCAAGGAAGAATCGTGACCGCACCGTTCGCCAATCCCCCACAGGTCCCGCCCGCGCCCCAGCCGGCGGCCTGGCCCGGCGCCACCCTCACCTGCCGCTGCTGCGGCTCGGTCCCCGCGATCAAGGGGACCCTTCACGGGCACCAGGGCTTCCTCCTCCTCATGCGCACCCTCACCCAGCGCGGCCCGTTCTGCCGGTCGTGCGGCATCGCCCTCTGCCGGGACCTGAGCGCCAAGACGCTCTGGCAGGGCTGGTGGGGTCCCATCTCCATGATCATCACGCCGCTGCTCCTCATCGGGAACCTCGTGACCCGGGTCCGGCTCGGCCGCCTCGGCGAGCCGGTGCCGGGCGCTCCGGGCACGCCCGCGACGCCGGGCAAGCCGGTGTTCCGGCGGGCGGCGGTGCTTGGTCTCGGCATACCCGTGGCGATCGCCTTCGCCGTGGGCTGGTCGATCTCCACCGACCCGTCCTACGCCGACGTCGGCGCCTGCGTCAGCGCCTCCGGCCTGAGCACCGACCCGTTCGTCAACGTCGTCGACTGCGGCGACCAGTCGGCCGCCTACGTCGTCCTCGGCAAGATCGAGGACACCACGGACGACGCCCAGTGCGAGCGGTTCTCCGGCGCGGTCGCCGCCTACACCCAGCGGGACGGATCGCAGGAACTGGTGCTCTGCCTCGGCGCGAACCGCTGACGGTTACCGCCGCGTGCCGGTCCTCGCGTGCGGACGGGACCGGCACGCGGCGTGCCGTCAGGCGTCGTAGTCGACCGTGAGCTTGTCGGTGACCGGGCTGGACTGGCAGGTGAGGACGTAGCCGGCGGCCACCTCGTCCGGCTCCAGCGCGTAGTTGCGGGCCATGGTCACCTCGCCGGCGACCACCTTGGCCTTGCAGGTCGAGCAGACCCCGCCCTTGCAGGCGTAGGGCAGTTCGCCCCGGACCTTGAGGGCGGCGTCCAGCACCCGCTCGTCGTGGCCCATGGTGAAGCTCGACGAGCGCCCGTCCAGCACGATCGTCACCTCGGCGCCGGTGCCGGGCTCGTCGGACGGGCGGCGGACCGGCTCCGGCGGGGCGTCGACGTGGAACAGTTCGGCGTGCACGGCCGAGTCGGCCACGCCCCGGTCGGCGAAGACCGCCTTGGCGTCCACCACCATCCCGTACGGGCCGCAGAGGAACCACTCCTCGATCGCCTCGCCGGGGACGACGGTGTCGAGCAGCCGGGTCAGCCGGTCGGCGTCGATCCGCCCGGAGAGCAGCGCGGACTCGCCCATCTCCCGGGAGAGCACGTGGACCAGGTGCAGCCGGGTCGGCCACCGGTCCTTCAGGTCGGCCAACTCCTCGGCGAACATCACCGTGTTCGCCGTGCGGTTGCCGTACACCAGGGTGAAGGTGCTGGCCGGCTCGACGGACAGTGCGGTCGCGACCAGCGAGAGCACCGGGGTGATGCCGGAGCCGGCGACCACCGCGCCGTAGTGGCGGACCCGGTCCGGGGCGAACGCGGAGGTGAAGTTCCCGAGCGGGGGCAGCACCTCGACGGTGTCGCCGCCGCGCAGGGCGCCGCACGCGTACGCGGAGAAGGCACCGCCGGGAACCTCCCGCACCCCGATCCGCAGCCGGCCGTGCCGGGCCAGCTCGTCGGGGGTCGAGCAGATCGAGTACGACCGCCGCACGTCCGCCCCGCCTTCACCAGCGGAGCCGGTGAGCCCGCCTCCGGCGGGAAGCCGCACGGTGAGGTGCTGGCCGGCGGAGAACGCGAACATCTCCCGCAGTTCCTCGGGCACGGCGAAGGTGATCGCCACGGCGTCGTCGGTGAGCCGGTCGACGGCGGCGACGGGCAGCGGGTGGAAGGCCGGCCGGCGGCGGACCGGTCGGGTGATCGTGACAGTCACAGCGCCTTCAGGTGGTCGAAGGGTTCGGAGCAGGAGCGGCAGCGCCACAGGGCCTTGCACGCGGTGGACCCGAACCGGCTGACCTGCTCGGTCTCCGGGGAGCCGCAGCGCGGGCAGCGGACGGACAGGGTCAGCGGGACGACGCCGCCGCCCCGCGCGGCCGGCGCGGGCGGGGCGATGCCGGCGGCGGACAGCTTGGCCCGGCCGCCCTCGGAGATCCAGTCGGTGCTCCACGCCGGGGCGTAGACCGTGCGGACCTCGGCGTCCGGGTGGCCGGCGGCGGTGAGCGCGCGGCGGATGTCCGCCCGGATCACGTCCATGGCCGGGCAGCCCGTGTAGGTGGGGGTGATGGTGACGACGACCCGGCCGGTGCCCGGGTCCTCGTCGACCGACCGCAGGATGCCCAGCTCGTCGATGGTGACGACGCGGATCTCCGGGTCGACCACCGCCGCCACGGCCGCCCTGGGATCGGTCACCAGTGCCTGCTTGCGTTCGCGACTGCGGGGCTCCGCTCCGCTGCACTCCTCGCGCTCACCAGCGCGCTCCGGGGTGGGCGCGGTGCAGCACCTGCATCTCGGCCAGCAGGTAGGAGAGGTGTTCGGTGTGGACGCCGTCGCGGCCACCGCCCGGTGCCCAGCCGTCGGCCGGCCGGGTCAGCGTCGCCTCGTCGAGCACCGCGGACACGACGGCGTCGAAGTCGGCCCGCAGGGTGGCCGGGTCGACCGGCGCCGCCGGGTCCGCGGTGAACAGCTCATGGGTGTACGGCCACACCTGGTCGACCGCGTCCTGCATGCGCCGGTGCGACTCCTCGGTGCCGTCGCCGAGCCGCTTCACCCAGAGCGAGGCGTGGTCCAGGTGGTACGCCGACTCCTTGCGGGCCTTCGCCCCGATCGCGGCCAGCCGCTCGTCGGCGCACCCGCTCAGCGCGGTGTAGAGCGGGAGCTGGTAGGCGGCCAGGAGGAACAGCTTCGCCATGGTCACGCCGAAGTCGCCGTTGGGCAGCTCGACCAGGAGGCAGTTGCGGAACTCCCGGTCGCCGCGCAGGTAGGCCAGCGCGTCCTCGTCCCGGCCGGCTCCCTCCAGCTCGCCCGCGTACGTGAGCAGGAGGCGGGCCGCGCCGAGCTGGTCGAGGGCGATGTTGGCCAGTGCGATGTCCTCCTCCATCTCCGGCGCACGGGAGGTCCACTCGCCGAGCCGCTGCGCCGCGATCAGCGCGTCGTCGCCCAGCCCGAGCGTGAAATCGAACAGCTCGTTCACAGGTGGGCCACCCCGTCCGGCACCTCGTAGAAGGTGGGGTGGCGGTAGACCTTGTCGGCCGCCGGGTCGAAGAAGGCGTCCTTCTCGTCCGGGCTGGACGCGGTGATCGCGCTCGCCGGCACCACCCAGATCGAGACGCCCTCCTGGCGCCGTGTGTAGAGGTCGCGGGCGTTGCGCAGGGCCAGCTCGGCGTCGGGGGCGTGCAGGCTGCCGACGTGGGTGTGCGACAGCCCGCGCCGGGCCCGCACGAACACCTCCCACAGCGGTGAGTGATCCATGCTCATGCCGCCACCTTCTCCTTGTTCCGCTGCTTCGCCGCGTACGCCGAGGCGGCCTCCCGCACCCAGGCGCCGTCGGAGTGGGCCCGGCGCCGGTGCTCCATCCGCTGCCGGTTGCACGGCCCGTTGCCCTTGATCACCTGCATCAGCTCGTCGTAGTCGGGCTGGGTGTAGTCGTGGGCCTGCCGCTGCTCGTTCCAGCGCAGGTCCGGGTCGGGGATGGTGAGACCGAGGATCTCCGCCTGCTGCACGCACATGTCGACGAAGCGCTGGCGCAGCTCGTCGTTGGAGAAGCGCTTGATCTTCCAGGCCATCGACTGGGCGCTGTGCGTCGAGTCTCCGTCCGGGGGGCCGAACATGGCCAGTGACGGGTACCACCAGCGGTCCAGCGCGTCCTGGGCCATGGCCTTCTGCTCCGGGGTGCCGTGGGCCATGGTGTGCAGGATCTCGTAGCCCTGGCGCTGGTGGAACGACTCCTCCTTGCAGACCCGGATCATGGCGCGGGCGTAGGGGCCGTAGGAGCAGCGGCACAGCGGCACCTGGTTGACGATCGCCGCGCCGTCCACCAGCCAGCCGATCGCGCCCACGTCGGCCCAGGTCAGCGTCGGGTAGTTGAAGATCGAGCTGTACTTCTGCCGGCCGTCGATCAGCA
The DNA here is from genome assembly GCF_040607315.1 of Micromonospora sp. NPDC005305. Classification (NCBI taxonomy): domain Bacteria; kingdom Bacillati; phylum Actinomycetota; class Actinomycetes; order Micromonosporales; family Micromonosporaceae; genus Micromonospora; species Micromonospora sp. NPDC005305. The sequence continues at coordinate 88,266 of NZ_JBEXGL010000002.1, forward strand.
GCTCGACCAGCTCGTCCCGGCTGACGCCGAGCGTCTCCGCCGCGGCGTAGAGGTAGAGGCCGTGGCCGGCCTCGTCCTGCACCTTGGCCAGCAGGATCGCCTTGCGCTTGAGCGACGGGGCCCGGCTGATCCAGTTCCCCTCCGGCTGCATGCCGATGATCTCGGAGTGCGCGTGCTGGGCGATCTGCCGGATCAGCGTCTTCCGGTACGCCTCCGGCATCCAGTCGCGCGGCTCGATCTTCTGGTCGGCGTCGATCACGTCCGTGAAGTACGCCGCGAAGTCCTCGTCGGGCGCCGGCCCGCCGCGCCGGGCGCGTGCCGCCGCCTCGCGCAGCGCGGCCTCCGCCGCCTCCACCTCGCCGAGCAGGCCGCCGCCCGGGCCGTCCTCGGGCGGGGCGAAGTCATTGCCATACATGAGGCCAGTGTTACAGCTCGCGCGCGATGACACCAGAGGGTGTAACAGGTTTCCCGACCCACCTTCTGTCACCGCACGACCGCTTCCTGTGACAAGGCCTGACCTGCGCAAACCATGTGACCTCGACCACGCCACGAAGATGAATCCTGACAAGGGCGGCATAGCGGTCCAATGTCCCGCCTTCACGGCGAGTTGCCGGCCCTAGGGACCTGGCATCCGGCGTGTCCGGAAGTAGACTTCGCCCGGCACACCGATCGGCTGCTGACGATCGCCACGGCTCCAGGCCCGCTCCCCCGGCCCCGGCGATCAGGCCGAAACACATTCGGAAGCGCCGGTCCCCCCGGCCAGACAACCTGGAGTTCACCCACTCATGCGACCTCGCGTGACCATGGTGCTCGCCATCGTGGCGGTCCTCATCGGCGGCGTCATGCTCGTCCCCGCCGCGTACGCCAAGTTCTCGGACGGCGACGGCCTGGGCGGCATCGGCGGCGGCGTGGCGCAGGTTCCCGCGCCTGCCCCCAGCGCGCCCCCGGAGCCGACGCTGGCCGCCGGGCCGGTCTCGGTGGACTTCAAGGGCAAGTTCTTCTCCTGGGCGCTGATGGACCGGAAGACCGGCAAGATCAACGGCGCGCCGAACATGACCTCGACCAACTCGACCGAGTCGATGATCAAGGCGTGGATCGTCTCGGACTACCTGCGTAACCTCCGCGACAAGGCGCCCAGCGCGACGCGGAAGAAGCAGGCCGAGACCGCCATCCGGGACAGCAACGACATCTCGGCCGAGGCGCTCTACAACGCCGGCGGGCGCAAGCCGGTGCTGGAACGGCTGATCAAGATGTGCAAGCTGACCGACACGAAGATTGAACCCGCCAAGGCCAAGTGGGCGTACACCCAGATGTCGCCGCAGGACGCGGTGCGCATGGGCGACTGCATCGGCGACGGCACCGCCGCCGGGCCGAAGTGGACGAAGTGGGTGTTGAACGAGATGGCCAACGTGCGCGGCAGCGTCAAGGATCAGAAGTCCACCACCGTCCAGGGCGGTCACTGGGGCATCGTCGACGGCCTGCCCGAGTCGATCACATCGCAGGGGCCGGTCAGCATCAAGAACGGCTTCACCATGCTCTGGGCCGACGGTCAGTGGCACGTCAACTGCCTCGCGGTGACCGACGACTGGACGTTGGCCGTGATGATGCGTTACCCCGGCGCCGGCAACACGAAGACCCCCTCGTACGGCGCGAAGGTCTGCGCCAGCGTCGCCACCCAACTGGTCACCCCGCAGCCGGGCGCCGCGCTCAAGGTGCCGCAGCCGGTCGGGAAGCTCTGATGGCGGGCAGCCGGCGCCGGCCGGGCAGCGACCGACGGCCCCTGCTCTACAGCGCCGTCGCCGTGATCCTGGTGGGCCTGGTGCTCGTCTCGCTCCGGCTGGTCCCCGGCTCGCCGCTGCGGCCGACGGCCGCCTCGCACCCGGCCACCACCAGCGCCGGCCGGTCCACGGGCACCCCGCCGGACCGCAACGCGCGCCCCGAGCCGTCCCCGTCGCCCTCGCTCGCGCCGCTGCCGTTCGAGGCGAAGAACCTCGATCTGAACATCAAGGGCTGGTACGCCTGGAGCGTGCTGGACAAGCGGACCGGCGAGATCATCGGCTCGAAGAACATGGCCGAGACCAGCACCACGGCCTCGATGATCAAGTCGTGGATCGTCGCCGACTACCTGCGCCGGGCGGCCGACGCCGGGCAGACGCCGAGCGACGCCAAGCTGGCCGACGCCACGAAGATCATTCGGGACAGCGACAACACCCGGGCCGAGCAGTTCTACAACGGTGTCGGCCGGTCGGCCTCGATCAAGCGCCTCATCGAGATGTGCGACCTCACCGACAGCAAGGTGGCGACCGACGGCGGCTGGAGCCGGACGGAGCTGTCCCCCCGCGACACCGCCCGGCTCGGCCGCTGCATCGACGACGGCCGCGCGGCCGGACCGAAGTGGACCAAGTGGCTCCTGAACGAGATGCGGCTGGTCCGCGGCGCCGGTGACTTCGGCATCCGCAAGGCGTTCCCGACCACGGAGCGGAAGACCATCGCCATCAAGAACGGCTGGATCGACCGGACCAAGGAGCAGGAGATGCACATCAACTGCCTGGCGATCGGCGACACCTGGACGATGGGCGTGATGGTCCGCTACCCGATCGACATGGGCTACGACTACGGCATGCAGAACTGCGAGAAGATCACCGAGGCGCTGCTCCGCCCGGCGACCTGACCCGCGCGTCCCCCGCTCGCCGATGTGGCGGTGTCCCGACCCCGGGACACCGCCACATCGCTGTTGTGGGCGGGTCAGCCCTGGAAGAACTCGGGGCCGCCCGCGGGCAGCGCCGGGGCCTCGCCGATCGCCGCGGCGCGGCGCGCGAACTCGCGCAGGCCGGCCACCTGCCGCTCGCCCAGCGAGAAGTCGAGGGTACGGAAGTAGGTCGCCAGGGTCTCGGCGTCGAACGGCTCCCAGCGGGCCCCCGCCTCGGCCACCTGGTCCAGCTCGGCCAGGCACAGGTCACGCGAGCGCAGGAACGCCTCGTGCACCTCCTTGACCAGCCCGGGGTGCGCGGCGGCGAACTCGCGGCGAACCGCCCAGACGGCGAAGACCATGGGCAGCCCGGTCCACTCGCGCCAGGCCTGCCCGAGGTCGGTCACCGCCAGGCCCTTGCGCGGCGCCTCGTAGAGCGCGCGCAGCGCCACATCGCCGATCAGCACCCCGGCGTCGGCCTCCAGCAGCATCTGGGTCAGGTCGGGCGGGCAGCGGAAGTATTCGGGCCGGACCCCGTAGCGCTCGCCGAGCAGCAACTGGGCCAGGAGCACCCCGGTACGCGAGGTGGAGCCGAGCGCCACCCGGGCGCCGTCCAGCTCGGTGAGGGGCCGGGTGGAGACGACGTTGACCGACAGCACCGGGCCGTCGCTGCCGACCGCCAGGTCCGGCAGGAGCAGCAGCTCGTCGGCGTGCCGCAGGTATTCCACGAGCGAGATCGGGCCGATGTCCAGGTCACCGGCGACCAGCCCGGCGTTCAACCGGTCCGGCGAGTCCTTGTGCAGGTCGACGTCGATCAGCGCGCCGGACCGCATCAGCCCCCAGTAGATGGGCAGGCAGTTGAGGAACTGGATGTGCCCCACGCGGGGGCGGGCGGTGCGATCGGACATGACCCGACCGTATCCCTGCCGCACCGGGCCGGCTCAGCGGGAGGGGGTCGAAGTGGCCAACTCCCCACGCGGCTCGCTTCCGAGCGCGGCGGCGGGCGCGGCGCGCTCGGCACGGACCGCCCGCCACACCGGCCAGGCCGCCGCGACGACCACCAGCACCCCGGCCACCCCGCAGCCGGCGACCAGCGGCCGGGGCGCGGCCACCTCCAGCAGGAGGCCGCCGATCAGGTAGCCGGCCATCCCGGCCCCCTGGGCCGCGGCGCCGAAGATCGCGTAGGCCCGGCCCCGGGCCGCCTCGGGCACCCGCCGGGCCAGCAGCAGGTTGTTGAAGACGTTGTCGCCGCCGTTGCCCACCCCGCCGACCAGCCAGATCGGCACGAGCAGCCAGGCCGACGGCACCGCGGCCGAGGCCAGCACCGCAAGGCAACAGCCGCCCAGCAGGACCAGCCCGGCGCCGAGCAGCGCCCCGTCGTCGGTGAGCCGGCGGGCGAGCCGGGCGAACAGCCAGCCGCCGACCACGATGCCCAGCGGCCAGGCGCCGGTGACCAGGCCGTAGACCGTCGTGGTGCTGTGCAGGGTCTCCCGGATGAAGAAGACCTCGATGACGTTGATGGCGCCGACCGCGGCGATCACCGCGGCGAGGCTGCCCACCATCACCATGAGCAGCGGATCGCGCCGGAACCGCCACGCGGGCGGCGGGGTGGCACCGTTGGCGGCCGGCGCCGTCGTCCGCCGGCCACCCCGCCGGGTACGGATGAGCAGGCCGGCCACCACCAGCGCGAGGTAGCTGACGGCGTCGACGAGCAGGGGCACCCGGGTGCCGAACTGGCCGACGAGCAGCCCGGCGAGCGCCGGCCCGGCGAGCGCGCCGAGCGTGCCGGCGGTCTGGTTCAGCGCTCCGGCCCGGGGCAGGTCCTCGGCCCGGACCATCACCGGCACCAGCGCGGAGAGCACCGGTTGGGTGACCGCGAGCCCGGCCGCGAGCAGCGCCACCAGCGCGATGACCAAGGCCGGGTGCCCGGCGTACGCGAGCGCCAGGCAGATCGCGGCCTGGGCGAGCCCGGCGGTCACCAGCAGGACCCGGCTGTCCACCCGGTCGGCGAGCCGGCCGGTCAGCGGGGCGAGCGCGACCAGCGGCAGGGTGGCGGCGAGGAGCAAGCCGGAGACGGCGAGGCCGCCGGCCCCGGCGGACTGGAGGGCCAGGGTCAGCGCGCTCGCGGCGAGGAAGTCCCCGCAGCTGGAGACGCCCCGGGTGGCGGTGGCGAGCCAGACGTCCGGCCAGCGCGACGGACCAGATGCGAAGGACATATTTCGAAAATAATCCTTCACACCTGGTCGGCGCAACCCTGGATCAGTCGATCGGCAGCGTGCGGTACTGCACGGCGACCGTGCGCGCGCCCTCCGGCGGGTCCTTCCGCAGCCGGCGCCGATAGGGGTTCAGCAGCGCCTGGACGGCCTCGTTCAGCTCGGTCAACTCCTCGGCGGTGACCTGGAGCAGGCTGTCGCTGAACCAGGCCGCCCGATACCAGTCGCTCGGTTCGTCCGGTGCGCGCCGGATCCAGTCCCGGGCCCGCTGACCGTCCCGGGCCAGGTGCGCGTCGACGAGGGCCAACTCGGCGGCGCGGGCCTCGGAGTCCGCGTCCTGCCCCGACTCGACGTGGTAGGACGGGCTGAACGACCGCCAGACCCGCTCCCGGGCGTCCCCCCGGCTCGGGGCCTCCTCGATCAGGCCGAACTTCGCCAGCTCCCGGAGGTGGTAGCTCGTCGCGCTCGGCGAGAGCCCGGCGATCTCGGCACACTCGGTGGCGGTCGCACCGCCCTCCACCGTGCTGAGATGCTCCATGATCGCCATACGGGCCGGGTGGGCCAGGGCCCGCATCACCTGCGGGTCGCTGATCGTCACCCGGCGCTGCTCCGGACGCGCCTCGGTCATGCCACCCATGATCCCGCCTCGGCCGGGGCCCGGGGAAATTCGGTTGCCCACCGGCCCGGCCGGAGTAGGCTTCCTGTCCCGCCTGACGGCCGTGGTGAGTAGCACCGCACAGGACGTCCCGCGCCGACCCGAGGTCGGAGACGCGAGCGGCAGCGTTGTTCCCCGTGACGAGGAGTACGTGGATGACCCTGCACGCCCAAGAACAGACCCTGGACGCCGAGCTCGTCGCCGAGCGCGCCCACCTGGACACCTCCCGCGCGGCGCTGCGCCGGATGCGCGAGCGCGCCGAGTCCCTCTTCGCCACCGGCGACAAGGTGGCCGGGGACGCGTACACCGCCGAGCAGCTCGGCCGGCACATGGCCCGGCGGGTGAAGGAACTCGCCGACGACCCGACCACGCCGCTCTTCTTCGGCCGGCTCGACTTCGGTGACATCGATCCCGACCATGCGGGGCGCGACTACCACGTCGGCCGCCGGCACGTCACCGACGAGCTGGGCGAGCCGCTCGTGCTGGACTGGCGGGCGCCGGTCTCCCGGTCGTTCTACCGGGCCAGCGCGCGGGACCCGCAGGGCGTCGCGGTCCGGCGCCGGTTCGGGTTCAGCTCCGGAGTGCTGACCAGCTTCGAGGACGAGCGCCTGGACCGCGGCGAGGAGCTGGGGACGGCCAGCCGCATCCTCACCGCCGAGATCGAGCGCCCCCGCGTCGGCCCGATGCGGGACATCGTCGCCACCATCCAGCCCGAGCAGGACGAGCTGGTCCGCGCCGACCTCGCCGACTCGATCTGCGTCCAGGGCGCGCCGGGCACCGGAAAGACGGCGGTCGGGCTGCACCGCGCCGCGTACCTGCTCTACCTGCACCGCGAGCGGCTGCGCCGGTCGGGCGTGCTGATCGTCGGGCCGAACCGGGCCTTCCTGTCCTACATCGCGGCGGTGCTGCCGGCGCTGGGCGAGGTCGAGGTCGAGCAGGCCACGGTGGAGGACCTGGTCGTGCGGGTGCCGGTCCGCGCGGTCGACGACCCGGCGGTGGCCGCCCTCAAGCACGACGTCCGGATGGCCGAGGTGCTGCGCCGCGCGGTCGACGCGCACATCGGCACGCCCACCGAGCCGATCATGGTCTCGGACGGCTCGTTCCGCTGGCGGATCGGCCTCGACCCGCTGCACCGGCTGGTCGAGGAGACCCGCCGCGAGGACCTGCCGTACGCAACCGGCCGGGACCGGGTCCGAGCCCGCGTGGTGGGGCTGCTGCAACGCCAGTCCGAGGCCCGCCGGGCCGAGTCGCCCAGCGACGCCTGGTTGCGCCGGATGAGCAGGGCGAAGCCGGTCACCGAGTTCCTCGACACGGTCTGGCCGGCGCTCACCCCCGACGGGCTGCTGCACCGGCTGCGGACCGACCCCGCCGCGCTCGCCGCCGCCGCCGACGGCCTGCTCACGGCCGAGGAGCAGGACCTGTTCCGGTCGGGCCCGGTCGGGCGCACCCCCAAGGCGACCCGGTGGACCGCCGCCGACGCGGTGCTCATCGACGAGGCCGCCGGGCTGCTGGAGCGGCCCGCCGGCTTCGGGCACGTGGTCGTCGACGAGGCGCAGGATCTTTCCCCGATGCAGTGCCGGGCCATCGCCCGGCGCAGCGAGCACGGCTCGATCACGCTCCTCGGCGACCTGGCCCAGGGCACCGCGCCCTGGGCGGCCACCGACTGGCGGGAGTCCCTCGCCCACCTGGGCAAGCCGGACGCGGCCGTGGTGCCGCTGAGCATCGGCTTCCGGGTGCCGGCCGCGGTGGTCGCCTTCGCCAACCGGCTGCTGCCGGCGCTCGCCGTCGACGTGCCCCCGGCGCAGTCGCTGCGCCGCGACGGGACGCTCGATGTGCGTACCGTCGACGATCTGACGGCCGCGGCGGTGGCCGAGGTGTGGACGGCGCTCGCGCACGACGGATCGGTCGGCGTGATCGCCGCCGACGACACGGTGGACCGGCTCCGCGCGGCCCTCGCCGAGGCGGACGTCGAGACCGCCACCGCCGACGACGTGGAGGCCGGGGCGCGGGTCACGGTCGTCCCGGCGACCCTGGTCAAGGGCCTGGAGTACGACCACGTGGTGGTCGTCGAGCCGGCCGCGATCGTGGCCGCCGAGCCGCGCGGCCTGCACCGCCTCTACGTGGTGCTGACCCGGGCGGTGTCCCGCCTGGCCGTGCTGCACCGCGAGCCGCTGCCCGCCCCGCTGGCCGGCTGACCGGTGCCGCCGGACGCGCCGGCGGCCGGCTGACCGGTCGCGCGACGCGATGGACGGCCGCCGGCGACCAACCGGCGGCAAACGCGCCGGGCCGGCTCAGGCGGACAGGGCGGCAGCGACGTCCCGCAGCGGGCGGCCGGACTCGGCGATCGGCACGGTGAAGGCCAGCCACGAGCCGTCGGCGAAGTCGAGGCGCAGGCGCTTCGGGTTGAGCCGGTGCCAACCCACCCGGGCCGACGCCACCTCCGCCCGCGACGCCGACCAGGCGATCCCGGTCTCCGCCACGGACCGCTCGTCGTCCGCCCGGCGGGACAGCAACTTCCTCGGCCCGCTCACACAGACCAGCAGCCGCCGGTCGGTGGCCACCAGCAGGGTGTCCCGCACCGCCAGGTCCGGGCCGGGCGGGCGCAGCGCGTGGCACAGGCGGGAGGCCGCCGAACCGGGCGCGCCGCGCCCGGCGATCCCCCAGACCACCCGGTCCACCAGCCGATCGCCCCAGGCCCAACTGACCAGCGGCGAGATCACGTTGAGCAGCACGGCCCCGATGCTCACCCGGCCCACGGGCGCCTCCGGCTTCGCCGCCTCGGGCGGCGGAGGCGGAGGCGCGCCGTTCGCCGCCTCGGCCTCCGCGTACGCCAGCACCCGCTCGCCCGGCTCGACGAGCTGGCCGATCCGGTCCCGGTATGCGGTCTGGTCCATCGGTTCAGTATCGGTCGTGGCCGTAGCCGTCGTCGCTGGGGCGCTCGGCGGCCGGCGCGGCGCCCATCACCTCGCCGACGATCTCCCGGACCCGCGCGGCGGCGGCCTCCTGGGCCCGGTTCGCCGCGGCGGTGAACTCCTCGGCGAGCGTGTAGGAGTCGAGCCGCATGGCCCGCGCGTTGATCTCGGTGGAGAGGATCCTGCCGTCGGCGGCCGCCGTGACGGTGACGAGGCCGGAGTCGCTCACCCCCTCGGCGCTGCTCTGCTCCAGCTCGGCCATCCGCGCGCCGAGTTCGCGCTGCCACCCGTCCAGGTTGCGGGCCAGCGCCTCGATCCGGTCCAGGGCCGGGAAGGTCATGGCTGCCTCTCAGTTCACGATCGAGTCGAAGACGTTCTGCACGCCCTTGGTGTACGGCCCCAGGTCCTCCGAGTAGGTGCCGTCGACCAGGTAGTTGCGGTCCTTGTGGCCGTCGGAGACGTCGTGCAGGCCGACCCCCGTGTCGAGCAGCGCGCCGCCGATGCCGTTCACGTTCACCGGCGAGGCCTGGTTGATGGCGAACTTGCCGGGGAAGAGGATGGCCGTCCGCTTCGCCATGAAGGAGAGCCCCTCCCGGCTGTAACCGGACTTGTTCCAGAGCCGGTACGCCTTCTTGGCCTTCTTCAGCTCCAGCACCACTCGGCGGTACTCCATGAGCAGCTCGGCGACCCGCTGCAGCTTGGCGACCAGCTTCGTGAGGATCTCCGCGAACCGGGCCACGATCTTGACCATGCGGCCGACCGTGGTGGCCAGCCGGGCCAGCACCCGGACGACCGTGGCGGCCAGCGTCACGCCCGCGCTGAGCACGGCGGCCACCGCGGCGATGATCACCTCGGTCAGGAACCAGAGCAGGAACTCCAGGATCAGCTCGACCAGCAGGTTGAACGCGTCGACCGCGGCGTTCGCCGCGTCGACCAGCACCTCCTTGGTGCCGTCCAGCCCCTTGGCCAGCTCCTCGATCGCCTCCTCGACGGACTCCATCGAGGCGTGGAACTTCTCCGCCGCGTCGCCGTCCCACGCGCCGCGCAGCCGAGCCCGGTCGGCGATCTGGTCGCCGGCGATCTGCCGCACCGCCTCGCCGGTGGTGAGGGCGAGCTGGGCCGCCTGCATGAGGTCGTCGGGCTCGCCGGCGACCAGCTCCAGCAGCTGTTCGAACGGCCAGAGCACCGCGTTGGAGAGCGGCTTGAACGGGTCGGGCGTGCCCGCCACGATCTGCTCGAAGTAGGTCTTGTTGCGCTGCAACGCCTCGGTGCTCATCAGGCTCCCTCAGCCGCCCGGCGTGAACATGTCGGTGGTCGCCACGTCGGTCCCGGTGTAGGCGTCGGCGGTGTCGCTGATCCCCTCGGCGATGTCGGCCATCACCTCGGCGCCGTCCTCCAGCCCCTGCAGGCACGCCTCGAACTGCTCGGCGTACGCGGCGGCGAGGCCGAACGACGCCGGCATGATGCCGAAGGCGTGCCGGGGCACGTGCCCGTCGTGGAAGACCCGGCGCAGCTCGCGGAAGCGGCCGGCCCGGTCCCGGGACGCGGCGGCGAAAGCGGTCAACGCCTCCGGCTGGACCTCCAGGTTCCTGCTCGGACTCGTCACGGACCCTCCCCAGTGTCCAGTCGACAGTCACCCGTCGCCGGCGCGGCCGGACAACGGGATTACCACAGTAGGCGATCGGCACCCGTCCGCGCGGGGCAGTGGAACTCGCACCGGCACGGTACACAGGTGATTGCATGCCCCGCCCGGCACCGCAACCCCTGAGGAGCCCGACGATGATCCTGGCCCGCGCCGACCAGGTCAGCCGCCGCTACGGCGAGGTGCTGGCACTGGACCGGGTCGACCTGACCGTCCGCGCCGGGGAGCTGGTGGGCCTGCTCGGCCCGAACGGTGCCGGCAAGAGCACCCTGCTCAACCTGCTGGTCGGGCTGCGCCGGCCCACGGCCGGCCGGGTCGAGCTGCTCGGCGGCGACCCGCGCGACCCGGCGAGCCGCCGCCAGCTCGGGGTGACCCCGCAGGAGACCGGCCTGCCCGGCACGCTGCGGGTCGGCGAGGTGGTCGACTTCGTCTCCGCGCACTTCCCCGACCCGGTGCCCCGGGACGAGTTGCTCGACCGGTTCGGCCTCAGCGACCAGGTGCGCCGGCAGACCGGCGGGCTCTCCGGCGGGCAGCGCCGCCGGCTGGCCGTGGCGCTCGCCTTCGTCGGCCGGCCCCGGCTCGTGGTCCTCGACGAGCCCACCACCGGGCTGGACGTGGAGGCCCGGCGCACCCTGTGGGAGGCCGTCCGGGCCTTCCACGCCGAGGGCGGCACGGTGCTGCTGAGCAGCCACTACCTGGAGGAGGTGGAGGCGCTGGCCGAGCGGGTGGTGGTGATCGGGCACGGCCGCGTCCTCGCCGACGACTCGGTGGCGGCGATCCGCGGCATCGTCGGCGTACGCCGGGTCAGCCTGGTCGCCGACGATCTGCCGCCGCTGCCCGGCGTGGTGGCCACCGAACAGGCCGAAGGACGCACGCACCTGCTCACCACCGACGCCGACCAGCTCGTCCGGGACCTGGTCACCGCCGGCGTGGCGTTCCGTGACCTGGAGGTCCGGCCCACCTCGCTGGAGGAGGCGTTCCTCACCCTGACCGCCGGCGACCGGCCCGCACCCACCCCCGCCTAGGAGACCGCCGTGCCGCTCGCCCTGGTCCACGCCCGCTACCAGCTCCTGGAGATCGTCCGGATCCCGGTCGCGGTGGTCGGCAGCGCCTTCTTCCCCGCCGCCGCCATGCTCTTCTTCGTGGTGCCGTTCGCCGGTGACGACGCCGCCGGCGCCACCTACGCCACCGCCGCCATGGTCACCTTCGCGGTGATGAGCGCCAACATCTTCCAGTACGGCATCGGCGTGGCCGAGGACCGCGACCAGCCCTGGAACCCGTACACCCGCACCCTCCCGGCTGGTCCCGGGCCACGCCTGGCCGGGCGGATCCTGGCCGGCCTGGTGCTGACCTACTTCTCGATGATCCCGGTGGTGGTGATCGCCGCGGTCGCCACCGCGGCCCACGTGACGCCGGTGCAGTTCCTGCTGGGCCTCGCCGGCGTGGCGGTGATCTCGGTGCCGTTCACCCTGCTGGGCATGGCCATCGGCTACTCGCTGCCGAGCAAGGCGGCCATCGTGGTGGCCCAGGTGGTGTTCTTCCCGCTGGCCTTCGGCGGCGGCCTGCTCTCCGGCCCGGACGACGCGCCCGGCTTCATCCAGGCGATCGCCCCCTACCTGCCGACCCGCGGAGCGGTCGAGCTGATGTGGGCGGCCGTCACCGACTGGCGGCCCGACCCCCGGGCCCTCGTGATGCTGGTCGTCTGGGTGGTGACGCTCGCGGCGGTCGCCGGGTGGGCGTACCGCCGGGACGAGGGACGCCGCTTCACCTGACCTTTTGTCCGAATCCGGCCCGGTGGCCGGCGGGACGGTGCCACGATGCCGGCAGGGCGTGCCAGCGGGGCCGCTCCCGGCGAGAGGGGTCAGCGTGGACGGCGTGGAGCCCGGCACGCCCTGCTGGGCCGACCTGGCCACGCCCGGGTTGGACGACGCGAAACGGTTCTACCCGGAGCTGTTCGGCTGGACCGGCCGGGTGGCGGCGGAGCCCGCCGACGGCGGCTACACCACGTTCCTCAAGGACGGCCGAGCCGTCGCCGGGGCGGGGCCGCCCGCCGCGCCGGACCAGGTGCCGGTCTGGTCGACGTACGTGGCCACCGACGACGCGGACCTGGTCGCCACCCGGGTGGAGGCGGCCGGCGGCCAGGTGGTGGTCTCCCCGTTCGACGTCCTCGACCAGGGCCGGATGGCGGTCCTCGCCGACCCGGCCGGTGCGGTGTTCAGCGTCTGGCAGCCGATGGCCATGCGCGGGGCGGAGTTGTTCAACGCCCCCGGCTCGATGTGCTGGAACGAGCTGGTCACGCCCGACCCCGAGCGGGCGAAGGACTTCTACGCGCTGGTCTTCGGCTGGCACCCCGAGGAGCAGCCGTCCGGCCCGGTCACCTACACGGGATGGCGGTGCGGCGCCCGGATCGTCGCCGGCATGATGCCGCAGCTGGAGCCGCTGCCCGAGGACCTGCCGGCCTACTGGACGGTCTACTTCGCGGTCGAGGACGCGGACGCCACCGCGGCCCGGGCCGCCGAGCTGGGCGGCACCATCCTCGTCCCACCCCGGGACAACCCGGCCGGCCGCAGCGCCGCGCTCCGCGACCCCCAGGGCGCGCTCTTCTCGGTCACGGCCCTCCGCTGACCCCGTGTTAGGAGGGGCCCCCTCCTCTACCGGAGGCGTTAAGAGGGGGCCCCTCCTTTCAGCGGGGGCGGACGGGGACCACCAGGGGGCCGTGGTCGCCGGGGATGACGCGGACGTTGGCGCGGTAATGGCGGGCCAGCAGGGCCTCGGTGAGGACCTCCTGCGGTGGGCCCGCGGCGGCCACCCGCCCTTCGGCGAGCAGGACCAGGCGGTCGGCGTACTCGCCGGCGATGGAGAGGTCGTGCATGGTGGCGAGCACGGTCAGGTCGTGCTCCCGGCGAAGCTGGTCGACCAGCTCAAGCACCTCCTGCTGGTGCCCGATGTCCAGCGCGCTGGTCGGCTCGTCGAGCAGCAGCAGCGTGGCGCCCTGGGCCAGCGCCCGGGCCAGGAAGACCCGCTGCCGCTCGCCGCCGGAGAGGGTGGCCAGCTCGCGGCGTCCGAACGCGCCCAGGTCGAGCCGGTCCAGCACCTCGTGCACGGCGGCCAGGTCGGCGGCGGACTCCCGACCCAGCGCCGGGATGTACGGGGTGCGTCCCAGCAGCACGTAGTCGAGGACCGGCATGCCGGCCGGCACCACCGGGGACTGCGCCACGGTGGCCACCACCCGGGCCCGGTCGCGGCGGCGGAGGGAGTTGATCGGCGTACCGAAGAGGGAGACCGCGTTCGGGGCGGGCAGCAGGCCGCCGACGGCGCGCAGCAGGGTCGACTTGCCGGCGCCGTTCGGGCCGATCACGGTGACCCACTCGCCCACCGCGACCGACAGGTCCACGCCGGCCAGGATGGGCGTGCCACCCAGCTCGACCCGGAGGCCGCGCAGCTCGACGGCGGGCGCGCTCATGTCAGCACCCGGCGGGCGGTGCGCAGGACCAGCACGAAGAACGGGCCGCCGAGCAGGGCGGTGACCACGCCGATGGGGACCTCGGCGGGGGCGGCGGCGGTGCGGGCGACCACGTCGGTCAGCGCCAGGAACGCGCCGCCGAAGAGCATCGACAGCGGCAGGATCACCCGGTAGCTCGACCCGGCGAGCAGCCGTACGGTGTGCGGCACGATGATGCCGACGAAGCCGATCAGGCCGGAGGCGGAGACCGCGGCGGCGGTGCCCAGCGAGGCGGCGGCGATCAGCAGGTAGCGGGAGCGCTGCGGGTGCAGGCCGAGGCTGGTGGCCTCGTCGTCGCCGACGGAGAGCACGTCCAGCTCGCGCCGGTGCAGCAGCACCACCACGGCGGTGAGCACGAAGTAGGGCAGGACCAGCCGGACGTCGTGCCAGCCGGCGGTGGCCAGCCGCCCGAGCAGCCAGGAGTAGACCTGCTGGATGCTGTCGGAGTTCCGTTGCAGCAGGTAGGTCTGCCCGGCGGCGAGGAACGCCGAGACCGCCACCCCGGCCAGGATCAGCGTGGCCGGTGACCGGTCGCGCCCGCCGGCCGCGCCGAGCAGGTACGTCATGACGACCGCGCCGAGCGAGCCGACGAACGCGGCCAGGGGGATGGTGAGCGGCATCCCGGTGAGCGCCCCGCCGGCCCCGGCGCCGAGCGCGATCGCGGCGGTCACCGCGAGCCCGGCCCCGGCCGCCACACCCAGCAGGTACGGGTCGGCCAGCGGGTTGCGGAAGACGCCCTGGTAGCAACCGCCGGCCAGGGCGAGCAGGGCGCCGACGAGCAGGCCGAGCACGACCCGGGGCAGCCGCAGCTCGGTGACGATGGCGATCTCCCGCTCGGTGAGCCCGCTGTCGAGGTGCACCCCGGGCAGCAGGTTGAGCAGTTCGGCGGCGACGCTGCCCGGCGGCAGGCTGACCGGGCCGAGCGAGACGCCGGCCACCAGCGCCACCAGCACGGCGACGATGCCGGCGAGCAGCCAGCGGGTGCGCAGCCCGGCCGGCCGGACCGCCGCACCCGGTCCGGCCGGGGGCTCGCCGCCGCCCGCCGCGGACGCACCCCGCTCGGCCCGGTCACCAGGCGCGGGCCGGGGCGTGCCGGGCGCGCCGGCGGGCCGGGACGCGCGGGGCGTCCCGGCCGGCCGGTGAGGGTTGTCCGCCGGTCGCACGGTCACCGTCAGGCCGGGACCTTGGCGGTGGCGTCGATGATCGCCTTGAGCAGGTCGACGACCCGCGGGCCCCAGCGCGAGGCGACGTCGTCGTCCAGGCCGACGATCTGGTTGTTCTTCACGGCGGTGACGCCGGCCCAGCCGCTGCGCGCCTTGACGGTCTCCGGGGTCTGCTTGCAGCACTTGGTGTCGGCCAGGAAGACGAAGTCGGGGTTCGCCTTGACGATGACCTCCTGGGAGAGCTGCGGGTAGCCCACGCTCTTGCCGTCGGCGTCCGCCGGGTCGGCGATGTTCTCCAGGCCGGCGAGCGTGTAGATCGAGCCGATGAAGGTCTTGCTGGTCGCGCTGTACAGCTCCGGGCCGAGCTCGTGGTAGTAGGTGAGCTTCTTCGCCCGCTGCGGCAGGTCCTTGGTGAGCGCCGCGATGTCGTCCTTCATCTTCTTCGTGACGGCGTCCGCCTCGGCCGGGTGGCCGGTGAGCTTGCCCAGGTCGGTGAGCTGCTGGTACGTGTCGTCAAGGGTGGTCGCCGCCGGGGTGAGCAGCACCGGGATCTTCAGCGTGGTGAGCTGGTCGACGATCTTGTTGAGGTCGTTGGCCAGCACCACCAGGTCGGGTGCCTTGGCGGCGATCGCCTCGGCGTTCGGCTGGAAGCCGGAGAGGTCGCTCTTCGGCGCCTCGGCCGGGTAGTTGGACTGGTCGTCGACGGCGGTGACCTGCTTGCCGGCGCCGATGGCGAAGAGCATCTCCGTCGTCGACGGCGACAGCGAGACGATCTTCTCGGGGCGCTTCTCCAGGGTCAGCTTGCCGACGGAGACCGGGAAGGCGGCCGCCGCCGAGCCGCTGCCGCCGGCGGCGGGGGTGTCGTTCGAGGTCTTCTCGGCGCAGCCGCCGAGGAGCAGCGCGCCGACCGCGAGGGCGGCGGCGAAGAGCCGGGGGGTACGTCTGGACATCGGTCCTCCTGTCGGTCGAGGAGCGTGGTGCTTCGCCGACAGGGACCTGGGCGGGCCCGTCCGCGAGGCGCCCTTCCTCGAGAGCGCGAGTCGCGACCGTGCCGCAGGCGACCTGACTCGTCCCCCCACAGGTGTCGGCGCCGGCCGGGGCCGACGCCGTGTGCGGGGCATCACAGTTGCGGGACAGCGCCGGTTTCGCACCGGCTTCGCTGCGGGGTGGTCGGTGCCACCGTAGCGCATGACCAGCGGAGATCGTCCGGACGGGAGCCACGGTGGGGCCCCGGTTACGGGGCCCCACCGTGGCTCGTGCTCAGCAGTACTGGCTCTGCTTCCCGATCGCCCGGTAGGGGCAGTCGGCGTACTCGGAGAGCACCAGCACGGCCTCCCGGTTGCGGGAGGTCTGCGCGGGGATCACCTCGTCGGGCGGGTAGAAGCCGCCCCCGGAGGCCGACCCGGGATACATCTCGAAGGTGTACGCCCAGATCTTGTGGGTCCCCCACATCCAGTCGATGCTCGTGCCGTCGGCGATGTAGAGGTCGCTGGACTGTTCCGGGGTGTAGCCGTTGCTGGACGCCATCTGCCGGCCGATGGCGGCGAAGGTGTTGTACTGGTCGGCGTTCATCCCGGTGGCGGTGTTGCTGTACGTGTAGCCGTACGGCCAGAGCACCAGCTGCGAGTAGGTGTGGAAGTCGATGTTCGCTTTTATCTGCTGCACCCCGCCGACGACCCGGCTGTTGACGAAGGTGCGCAGGGCCGCGGTCTCCGGGGCGGAGAAGGCGGACGGGCCACGGTAGGTCTCCGACGAGGTCGAGCCGGACGAGCCGCCGCAGCAGCCCCACTGGTACGACCAGTTCCGGTTCAGGTCGGTGCCGACGGCCGAGGAGCCGCTGTTGGGTTGCCGGTTCTTTCGCCAGGAGCGGTAGGAGCCGGTGGCGATGTCGTACTCGCTGCCGTCCGGGTTGACCGTGGGGACGATCCAGATCTCGCGGGAGTTGACGAGGTTGGTGATCCGGGAGTCGCTGCCGTAGTTGTCGGTGAAGAGGTTGAGCAGGTAGATCGCCATCTCGACGGTCAGGTGCTCGCGGGCGTGCTGCTGGGCGTTGAAGAGGATCTCCGGCTCGCTCTCGTCGGTGCCGACGTTGTCGGAGATCTTCACGGCCATCAGGTCCCGGCCCTGGTAGGACCGCCCGATGCTGAGCTTGCGCGCGATGGCCGGGTGGTCGGCGACCACCGTGTTCACGACCGAAGTCAACTCGGCGTAGTCGTGGTAGTTGGAGTCGGCGGGCGGGAAGGCGTACGCCACGGCGCCGGGGGCCGCGGCCGGCGCGACGTCCTTCTCCAGCCGGAAGCCGAGCCGGGTGATCGCGGCGGCCTCGGCGGTGGTGGCCGTGACGTGCAGCACGCCGTGTTCGGAGTGGTCGATGGCCGCGCCGGTGCGGGCGACGGCACTCCGGTCGGCGAGCGTGCGCGGGCCGAGCACCCGGTAGGCGACGGCGGCCGGTTCGCCGCCCGGGACGGGCCGGGCGGCGGCCGGGCCGGTGACCGCGGCGACGAGGGTCAGGCCGACGGCGGCGGCGAGGGCCAGCCGGCGGCGGAGCGGGGACGTGCGGAGGGCCATGGACAACCTCCTCGGGGTACGGGCGATCCCGTTGTCCGCACACTTCACCAGGAGTCACATGGTCATATCAACATTCATCACTACGTGCTTCCATCCCGACCGCGTCCTCACGCCGGCAATGATTTTCCATGTGTCACCCTCTGGCGAAACTTCCCTCCAGGCGCGACAGTGAACAGCAACGAAGCCCTTCCCACCTCACGGAGTGCACATGGTCAGACCAGCCCTGCGTGCGGTCGCCCTCGTCGGCGCCGCCGCGCTCGCCCTCGTCGGTGTGACGGCACCCGCCCACGCCGGCAACAACCTGCCGGCCGTCTCGCACGACGAGCAGATCACCTTCCAGGAGTGGTCCAAGTACCCCGACTGGCGTGGCGGCAGCCACCAGGGCACCTTCGCCATCCCGGGGCACCGCACCGGGATCACCATGGGCCGCCCGGCCGGCACCACCGAGTTCACCGACGAACACACCGGCACGACCCGGACCTGGGAGTACGCGACCTGGACCTCGCCGGAGCGGCAGGTCGGCTTCGACGCCAGCGAACTGGTCGCCTCGTGGAACGCCGCGACCCCGGCCGGCACCTGGATCC
This sequence comes from Micromonospora sp. NPDC005305, assembly GCF_040607315.1. Lineage (NCBI taxonomy): Bacteria > Bacillati > Actinomycetota > Actinomycetes > Micromonosporales > Micromonosporaceae > Micromonospora > Micromonospora sp. NPDC005305. Next base: position 106,194 of record NZ_JBEXGL010000002.1, read on the forward strand.
AGGTCGAGCTGCACGGCACCTACAACACCGGGCAGCAGACCCCCTGGTACGTCATGGGCCGCTGGGCGTCGGGCGACCAGGACATCAAGCGGTCCACGCTGGACGGCCAGGGCGACCCCTGGTCGACCATCTGGACCGACACGTTCTCCATCGACGACGCCAAGGCCGGCGTGCTGCTGCGGTCCTACCAGCTCCGGCTGACCCTCTACCGCGCGCCGGGACAGACCGCCTCGCCGCGGGTCTGGATGCTCGGCGCGATGAGCTCCAACGTGCCGGACCGCTTCACCGTCGCCCCGAGCAAGGGCGGCATCGCCTGGGGCCGGGAACTGGCCGTGCCGCGCTACTCGCAGAACATCCACGTCGGGGAGTACCCCGAGTACGACGGCGGCGGGGAAGCCTGGTGCTCCCCCACCTCCACCGAGATGGTGGTGGAGTACTGGGGCCGCAAGCCCTCGGCCGAGGACATCGCCTGGGTCGACCCGAGCTACGCCGACCCGACCGTCGACCACGCCGCCCGGATGACCTACGACTACGAGTACGAGGGCGCCGGCAACTGGCCGTTCAACACCGCGTACGCGGCCAGCTTCCCCGGCCTGGACGCCCGGGTCACCCGGATGCACTCGCTGGACGAGGTGGAACGCTTCATCAAGGCCGGCATCCCGGTGATCACCTCCCAGTCCTTCCTGGCCCAGGAGCTGGACGGGGCGAACTACGGCACCTCCGGGCACCTGTTCGTGATCGTCGGCTTCACCGCCGACGGTGACGTGATCGTCAACGACCCCGCCTCGTCGTCCGACGACGCGGTGCGCAACGTCTACAAGCGGGAGCAGTTCGAGCAGATCTGGCTGCGCACCAAGCGCTACCGGGCGAACGGCACCGTGGCCTCCGGCTCCGGGGGCATCGCGTACCTGATCAAGCCCACCAACCGGCCCTGGCCGGTGGTCCCGGGCTCGACCAACTGGTGAAACGCCGCGGGCCCGGCGCGGTCCCCGGTGGGGGATCGCGCCGGGCCCGGGTCTCGTCAGAGGGACGGGGCGAAGGAGGCGGGTGGGGCGGCGGGCTGCTTCGCCCGCCGGCGGTTCCGGATCGCCCGCACGATGATCCACACCCAGGCCACCAGGGCGGCCACCCCGGCCAGGGCGAGCCCGGTCACCAGCAGGTACGTCGACCCGCCGGTGGTGGAGAAGACCCCCGCCCGGGCGCCGGTGTCCCGGGCCGGGGCGGTGGCGCCGGGGGCGAGGCCGTCGGGCGCGTCGTAGAGGATCACGTCGGCGCGGCGGGCACCGCCCTCGTCGGCCACGAAGGTGCCGCGCCACTCGCAGTTGCGCCGGCCGCAGTCCTCGTGGACCGCGGTGAAGGTGCCCGGCGTGCCGCCACCGTTCTTCGCCTCCCAGGTGGGCGCGAGGTCGGTGACGCTCAGCATAAGTCCGATGGCGGCGATGACCGGCAGGCCGATCCAGACGAAGACCTTCGTCCGCCACCCGTTGACAGTGTTCAGGAAACTCACGGCGGCAGACCCTAGCGGCCGGCGGCGTTCTCCGCTGCCCCGTTCCGCGAAGGTCAGCTCTCGCGGCGCTCGTCGGTGCGCTCGGCCTGGTCGTCCCCGGCCAGCGCGGAGCGCAGCCGCTCCTTCTCGGCGCGGCGCCGCTCGGACGCCTCCGACATCTCGCCGGCCATCTCGTCCCGCCAGCCGCGGAGCAGGAAGAACGACAGCGCGGCGGAGAAGACCAGCGCCAGCATCAGCCGCAGGAACATGTTCATCTCGACGAACCAGAGGGCCGCCAGCACGCCGACGAACAGCCCGATCCGGCCCAGCGTGTACTTGACCGCCGCGCTCAAGCCAGCACTTCCTTCTCTCTCCACGCCTCAGCCCGTCCGCCGGGCCAGCCAGTGCACGCCATGAAACCAGACCACCGCGTAGACCACGGTGAACACCGCCGCGGCCAGCGCGCCGGAGACCAGCGCCGGCAGCCCGGCGGCGAGACCGGCCGCCAGCAGCCCGGCGAGGACGCCGAGCGCGATCCCGGCCAGCGCCGCGAGCACCCGGGCCGCGCCGAACTCCCAGGCCCGGAAGTCGTCCCAGAACAGCCAGAGCGGCAGGATCACCGCCAGCCAGCCGTTGGTCCGCCCGAACCGGCCCGCGCCCATGGTGGCGAACGCCCACTCGAAGAGCACCAGCGCCAGCACCCCGATCACCAGCCCGGCCAGGCTCACCCCGAGCAGGTCGCCCAGGGTGAGGATCCGCCCCTCGGCGTCCCGCCGGGGGAAGCTGCGCTGCTGCTCCTCGGTGCTCATCGGCGTGCGGTCAGGCCCAGACCTGCTGCGGCTCGGCGCGGCGCTCGGCGAGCGACGGAGCCGCGTCGTACTCGCGGACGACCTCGTAGCGGGTGTTCCGCTCGACCGGACGGAAGCCCGCGTCCCAGATCAGATTCAGCAGGTCCTCGCGGTGCATGGTGTTCGGCGTGCCGTACGAGTCGGCGTCGTGAGTGATCTTGTATTCCACGACCGAGCCGTCCAGGTCGTCGACACCGAAGTTCAGCGACAGCTGGGCCACCGAGAGGCCGTGCATCACCCAGAAGTTCTTCACGTGCGGCACGTTGTCGAAGAGCAGCCGCGAGACGGCGAACGTCTTCAGCGACTCGGCCGGCGAGGCCATCGTGGTGCGCGCCTGGATCTTGTTACGGATCTTGCCGTCCGCCGAGTCCACGAAGTCGTGCTGGTAGCGCAGCGGGATGAAGACCGCGAAGCCGCCGGTCTCGTCCTGCAGCTCGCGCAGCCGCAGCACGTGGTCGACCCGGTGCCGGGGCTCCTCGATGTGGCCGTACAGCATCGTCGCCGGGGTCTGCATGCCCTTGCTGTGGGCCAGGGCGTGGATCCGCGACCAGTCCTCCCAGTGGCAGGCGTGGTCGACGATGTGCTGCCGGACCTCCCAGTCGAAGATCTCCGCGCCACCGCCGGTCAGCGACTCCAGGCCGGCGTCCATCAGCTCGTCGAGGATCTCGTCGGCGCTCAGGCCGCTGATCTTCTCGAACCACTGCACCTCGGTCGCGGTGAAGCACTTGAGCTTGACGTTCGGCAGCGCCGCCTTCAGCTCGCGGAGCACCTTCGGGTAGTAGCGCCAGGGCAGGGTCGGGTGCAGGCCGTTGACGATGTGCAGCTCGGTGAGCTGCTCGTCCTCCATCTCCTTGGCCTTGCGGACCGCCTCGTCGATGCGCATCGTGTAGGCGTCCTTCTCACCCGGCTTCCGCTGGAACGAGCAGTACGCGCACGACGCGGAGCAGACGTTGGTGAGGTTGAGGTGCCGGTTGACGTTGAACATCACCCGGTCACCGTTCATCTCGGTGCGCTTGTGGTGGGCCAGTCGCCCCAGCCAGGCGAGGTCGTCGCTCTCGTAGAGGGCGATGCCGTCCGCGCGGGTGAGCCGCTCCCCCGCGTAGACCTTCGCTTCGAGCTCGCGCTTGAGTCCGGCGTCCATCGAAAGCCACGTCCCTTCCACCTGCGGTCCCGGTCGAGCGTACGTCGCGCGACCGACGACCCGGCGACCCGGTCAACCGCAGCGACCTACTTCACCGGACTCCCGGCCGGTCGTCACCCTCCGCACATCGACATAGCTGCGTTCGTGAGGTAAGACAGGATGGGGCGGAACACACACCGGTACCGTCCTGCCTCAGCGCGCCCACCTCGCGCGAAAAGCACCAGACGACGGGGAGCGGAATGGCCGAGAGCACCCAGGACCGACGCCGACGAAACCGGAATCCGGTGATCTCGCCGGTACTGCGTCCGGCGCTCTGGTCCGCCCTGCTCGGGGCGGTCGCCGCCGCGGCGCTGGCCACCCCGGCCTGGGCCGACCCGCTGCCCGACAGCGTCCCCGACGCCGGCTCCCGTCCCCGGGCCGCCGGCACCCTCCAGCTTCCCACCGTGCCCGGCGCCGTCCCGGGCCTGCCCGGCACAGTGACCGGCGTGCCCGGCGCCACCCCGGGCCTCCCCGGCGTCACCAACCCCGCCGACGGGCCGCTGATCGCCCAGATCAACCAGGTCGACGCGCAGGTCGCCCAGCTCGGCGACACCCTGCTGAGCATCAAGGGCGAACGGGACACCGCGCAGGCGGACCTGGCGCTGGCCGCCGCCCGGCTGAAGGAGGCCCAGGACGCGCTCGTCCGGGCCCAGGAGAACGCGAAGACCGCCGCCGCCGACGCGGTCAAGGCCGACGCCGCGCTGCCGCCCGGCGAGTTCGGGGCCAGCCTGCGCGACCTCGCCAACCTCCAGCGAATCACCCGGGGCGACAAGGCCGAGGGCGCCACCACCGCGGTGACCGGCGAGCTGGCCCGGGCCACCACCGCGGAGCAGGTCGCCCGCCAGGCGCACGCCTCGGCCGAGCGGCGCGCCACCGAGAAGACCGCGGAGTACACCCGGGTCGAGACCGACCTGCACAAGCAGGAAGCCGCGCTGCTCAAGCTCCGCCGGGACAACGCCGCCAAGCTGCGCGAGATCGAGCGCCTCGAGGACGCCGCCGAGCAGCAGATCGGCAGCTCGTACGTCGTCAACCAGAGCGTCAGCGGGCGGGTCGCCGACCCGAGGGCGCTGGCCGCGGTGCGCTACGCCCTCGCCCAGCTCGGCGACCCCTACCTCTGGGCGGCCGAGGGGCCGGACCGGTTCGACTGCTCCGGCCTGGTGCTCGCCTCCTACCAGGCGGCCGGCTACCACGGCCTGCCCCGCGTCTCCCGGGACCAGTACTACGCCACGCGCTCCCGCACGGTCGACCCCAACGCGCTCCTCCCCGGCGACCTGCTCTTCTTCGCCTCGGGCAGCAGTTGGACGAGCATCCACCACGTCACCATGTACATCGGCAACGGCAAGATGGTCGAGGCGCCGCGCACCGGCGACGTCGTCAAGATCTCCGTGGTCCGGTGGTCCCGGCTCTACGCGGCCACCCGGGTGCTCGGCGCGGTCCCCGCCCCGGCGACCCCGCCACCGGCCCCGAGGCCGCCGGCCACCCCGCCGAAGCCCAGCCCCACGCCGAAGCCGACCAAGACCGCGACGCCGAAGCCGACGACGCCCAAGCCGACGAAGACGGCCACGCCGAAGCCGACGCCGAGCACGTCGAGCCCGACGCCCACCCCGTCGACCTCGCCGAGCACGACGCCGCCCACGACGCCGCCGCCGAGCCCGACCGACTCGCCCACCTCGGCGCCGCCGACCAGCACCGCCGCCGTGCCGACCGGCGACGCCGCGGACCCGACCGGCAGCGCGGCCGGGAGCACCTCGGCGAGCGCGAGCGCCACCGACTGACCCAACCGTCCACTCCGGCTGTGCTCCCGGGCCGGAATGTGGCACGGTGAGATCCAGGCACGCCCGGCCGGCGCCACGGTCGGGGGCGAGCGTGGGCGCGGAGGGGCGAGATGGGCGAGCAGGACGTTCCGGCGGAGACGGTCCATCCCGGATCCGCGCCCGACGCCGCCGACCGGCCGGCCGACGCCGTGGAGGAGCGGCCGGGCCAGGACGACGCCCCGGTGGCCGTCGCCCGGGCCCGGGTGAGCGTCGCCGGCGCCGCGGCACCGCCGCCGGCCGAGGATCGGGCGGGCGCGCCGGCCACCGCCACCACGTACCGGGCGGGCGGTCCCGCGGAGTCGGTCCCGCCGCTGGACCGGCGCCAGCCCGGCGCCTCCGTTCCGCCGCCCTCGACCTGGTCCGCGTTCGCCGCCGCCGAACGCCCCGGAGCGGAGGCGTCGGACCCCGGCCAGCCGCCGGCCGCGAAGCCCTCCGTGCCCGCTCAGGGACAGGCCCGGGCCAGCGCGTCGGTCCCCGGGCTGACCCGGGCCTCGGCCGACGAGGTCGCCGCCGCGGTCGCCGGCACGTCCGGCACCGCCAAGGTCTACCGGTCCGGCCCGGTCAATCCCGAGCCGCCCGAGCCGGCCCAGCCCCCGGAGCCGGCCCAGCCCCCGACGCCGCCCGTGCCGGAGCCCGAGCCGGCGCCGACCCCCGTACCCGGTCCGACCCCGCCCTCCCCGGCGCCGCCCGGGCCGGCGCCGGAGCCCCCGTTCCGGCCCGCGCCGCCGGTGCCCGCACCGCCGCCGGGCCCGACCCCGCCGGGACCGGTGCCCCCGGTGCCGGGCCCGCCGGTGCCGCCGCCGGGACCGCCGATGCCCCCGCCTCCGCCGCCGCCCGGCCCGATGCCCGCGCCGCCGTTCCCGCCGCCGCCCGCCATGGCCGGGGTGCCGGGGTCGACGGCGTTCGCGGGCGCCGGACAGCCGGGCGGGCCCGCCGCGCCGTGGGCCGCGGGGCCGTCCGCCGCGCCGCCGCTGCCCACCGCGCCACCGGCGGTGCCGGCCCCGGCCCTGCCGACCTGGCCGCCGTCGACCAACCCCACCGGGCACGGGTCCGCGCCGGCCGGCCGCACCCCCGGGCCGACCGCCGCGCCGGGCGGCCCGGCCGGCAGCGTGTACGGCGGCGGCACCGAGGGGCCGGGCTTCGCCACGGTCTCCTTCCCGCAGGGCAACCCGCTGGAGAACTCCGGCTCACTCACCGGGCACATCCTGGCGCAGGGCTGGACCGAGGACGCCCCGGCGACCCGGTCGAGCAACACCAAGGTCGTGATCGTCCTGGCCGGCGCGCTGGCACTGCTGGTCGCGATCAGCCTGGTGGTGGTCTTCCTGGCCAACGACGCGCTGAGCGGGATCACCGGCGGGTGACCGGGGTGAGCCCGCCCACTACGCCCTCGCGGCGCGGTGGCAGGTTCGCCGCGCCGCCGTACACTGGTGGAGATCACTGACCTGGCGCGCCCGTTGCGCGCCCATGGGCGATCTTGCGGGCGAATCGGCGGCGTGACGAAGCCGCGGCGGCCATCGCGAAGATGCGCCCCGCTCGAAAGGCATTTCTTGACCACGTTCGCTGCCACCGGCACGTCCCCGTCCGCCGACCCCACCGTCGACACCCCTGACTTCGCCGCCCTCGGCCTGCCCCGCCAGCTGGTCGAGGCGCTCGCCCGGCAGGGCATCACCACCCCGTTCGAGATCCAGCAGGCCACCGTGCCGGACGCCCTCGCCGGGCGTGACGTGCTCGGCCGCGGCCAGACCGGCTCGGGCAAGACCCTCGCGTTCGGCCTGCCGATGATCGCCCGCCTCGCGGAGCGGAACCGGGCCCGGCCGCTGCACCCGCGCGCCCTGGTCCTGGTGCCGACCCGCGAGCTGGCCATGCAGGTCAGCGACGCGCTGATGCCGCTCGGCAAGGCGGTCGGGATCTTCCTGAAGACCGCCGTCGGCGGTGTCCCGTACGACCGGCAGATCGATGCGCTGCGCCGCGGCGTGGAGATCGTCGTGGCCACCCCCGGCCGGCTCGGCGACCTGATCGAGCGAGGCGTCTGCAACCTCGACGACGTCGAGATCACCGTGCTGGACGAGGCCGACCAGATGGCCGACATGGGCTTCCTGCCCGAGGTCACCCAGCTGCTGGCGAAGACGCCGGCGGACGCCCAGCGGCTGCTCTTCTCGGCCACTCTGGACAACGACGTCGACAGCCTGGTCAAGCGGTTCATGACCGACCCGGTCACCCACTCGACCGCGCCGGCGACCGCAGCCGTGTCCACCATGGACCACCACCTGCTGCTCATCCCGCCGCACGACAAGTTCGCCGTGGCGGCGTCCATCGCGGCCCGCGAGGGTCGCACCATGCTCTTCGCGCGTACCCAGCTCGGCGTCGACCGGCTGGTCGAGCAGCTCACCGCGGTCGGTGTGCGGGCCGGCGGGCTGCACGGCGGCAAGACCCAGCGGATGCGCACCCGGACCCTGGCCGAGTTCCGCGAGGGCCGGACGAACGTGCTGGTCGCCACCGACGTGGCGGCCCGGGGCATCCACGTCGACGGGGTGTCGCTGGTGCTGCACATCGACCCGCCCAAGGACCCGAAGGACTACCTGCACCGGGCGGGTCGCACCGCGCGCGCCGGTGAGTCCGGCGCGGTGGCGACCCTGGTGCTGCCGAAGCAGCGCCGGACGACGCTCGCCATGCTGGAGAAGGCCGGCGTCGAGCCGGCCGAGTCCCGGGTGCGCGCCGGTGACGCGGCGCTGGCCGAGCTGACGGGCGCCCGCGAGCCCAGCGGCGTGCCGGTCCGCGAGGAGCCGGAGCCGCGTCGGGGCGGCCCGCGCCGCTTCGGCGACCGGGACGGGCGCGGCGAGCGCCGCTTCGGTGACCGGCCGACCGGCCGGGGCTTCGACCGGGGCGACCGCCGCCACGATGACCGCCCGACCGGCGGCCGCGGCTACGACCGGCCCTCCGGCGAGCGGCGCTTCGACCGCGAGGACCGGGGCTTCGGCGAGCGGCGTCAGGCCGACCGGGGCGGATTCGACCGGGACGGGCGCGGTGACCGCCGCTTCGGCGACCGCGACGCGCGCGGCGACCGGCGGCACGACGACCGGCCCACCGGCGGGCGCGCCTACGGCGACCGGGACGGCTCGCGCGGCTACGGCGGCCGGCCCACCGGCGGCGGCTACGGCGACCGGGACGGCTCGCGCCGCTACGGCGACCGGCCCACCGGCGGCCGCGACCACGGCGACCGGGACGGCGCGCGGACCTACGGCGACCGGCCCACCGGCGCGCGCGGCTACGGCGATCGGGACGGCTCGCGCCGCTTCGAGGACCGCCCGCAGGGCGAGCGGCGCTTCGAGGACCGCCCGCAGGGCGAGCGGCGCTTCGAGGACCGCCCGCAGGGCGAGCGGCGCTTCGGCGAGCGGGGCGAGTTCCGCCCGGCCGAGCGCCGGGGCGGCTTCCGGCCGGAGGCGCGGGGCCGCGAGGACCGGCCGCGCGACGACCGGCGCGGCTTCGGTGGCCGCGCGCCGGCCCGCACCCACTGACCTGGGGCCACTGCCGCCACACCAGCACTGACGCCGCCGTCGAGCCACCGCTCGGCGGCGGCGTTCGCGCATCCGCTGCCGGTGTCCGCCGGCTCGCGTAACGTCCGGTTCATGCCGACCATGCCGAAGTCGCTGTTCTGGACCCGGACCGACACCGCCGGCTCGGAGCACGTGGTGCTCGACGACCGGCAGGGGCTGACCGCCCAGGGCGTGGCGCTGGCCGTCGACCCGATCCCGTACACCTGCCGTTACCAGTTGACCGTGGGCGCGGACTGGTCGACCAGCCGCCTGGAGGTCACCGCGGAGGGCGCGGGCTGGACGCGCAGCGTACGCCTGGAACGGGGCGGGGACGGGTGGCGGGTGCGCACCGGCGAGGAGGGTGACCTGGACGCGGCGTTGCGCGCGGCCGGGCATCCGCCGGCCGGGTTGCCGGGCACGGACGACCCGGACCGGCTGGCCGAGGCGCTCGACGTCGACCTGGGCGGCTCGCCGCTGACCAACACCCTGCCGGTCCGCCGGCTCAACCTGAGCCGGGGCCCCGCCGACCAGGCGCGGACCATCACCGCCGCCTGGGTGCTGCTGCCGGGCCTGGCGGTGCTCCCCGCCGAGCAGGTCTACACCTCGCTCGGCCCGGGGCGGGTCCGCTACGCCAGTGACTCCTTCACCGCCGACCTGGACGTGGACCAGGAGGGCTTCGTGGTGCGCTACCCGGGGCTGGCCGAGCGGATCGACCCGCGCTGACGCCTCAGGCCGGCCAGGCGCCGGTGGCCAGGAAGCGGTCGATGGTGGCCAGGTGCGGGGCGAGGTCGAGGCCCTGCCCGCCCACCCACTCGTCGTCGTAGTAGGTGTCCGCGTAGCGGTCGCCGGGGTCGCAGATCAGGGTGACCACCGAGCCGGTCCGGCCGGCGGCGAGCAGCTCCGCGATCAGCGCGAAGGCACCCCAGAGGTTGGTGCCGGTGGAGCCGCCCACCCGGCGGCCCAGCACCGCCGAGCCGGCCCGCATGGCGGCCAGCGACGCGGCGTCCGGCACCTGCATCATCCGGTCCACCACGCTGGGCAGGAAGGACGCCTCGACGCAGGGCCGGCCGATCCCCTCGATCCGGGAGCCCTTGTCGGTGCGGACCGACCAGTCGCCGGCCTGCCACGCCGGGTAGAACGCGGAGTTCTCCGGGTCGACCACGCAGAGCTTGGTGGGCAGGCGACGGTAGCGGGCGTACCGGCCGATGGTGGCGCTGGTGCCGCCGGTGCCGGCGCCCACCACGATCCAGGCCGGCACGGGGTGCCGTTCCAGGGCGAGCTGCGCGTAGATCGACTCGGCGATGTTGTTGTTGCCCCGCCAGTCGGTGGCCCGCTCGGCGTAGGTGAACTGGTCCATGTAGTGCCCGCCGGTGTCCTCGGCGAGCCAGCGCGCCTCGATGACCACCTTGGCCGGGTCCCGCACCAGGTGGCAGCGGCCGCCCTGGAACTCGATCTGGGCGATCTTCTCGGGCGAGGTGGAAGCGGGCATGACCGCGATGAACGGCACCCCGAGCATCCGCGCGAAGTACGCCTCGGAGACCGCCGTCGAGCCGGACGACGCCTCGACGATCGTGGTCTCCGGGCCGATCCAGCCGTTGCAGAGCCCGTACAGGAAGAGCGACCGGGCCAGCCGGTGCTTGAGCGAGCCGGTGGGGTGCACCGACTCGTCCTTGAGATAGAGGTCGATGCCCCACTCCCGGGGCAGCGGGAAAGGCAGGAGGTGGGTGTCGGCGGAACGGTTGGCGTCCGCCTCGACCGTGGCGATGGCCTCGGTCACCCAGCTCCGGCTGGCCTCGTCACACCGGTCGAGATGAGTCACGCCGGCAACGTTACAAGCGAGGCCTGCTCGCCTCGGGACGGACCCGGCGCGCCTGCCGGCGCTGGCCGGCCCGGCCGGCGGCCCGGACCACCGGGGTGAGAGCCAGGGCGAGCCGGGGGAAGGCGTCCAGGAGGCGCACCTGGGCGCCGCGCCAGCGCGGCAGGCTGACCACCGGCCGGGGCCGCCGGGCCAGCCGCGCGGCCCGCGCGGCGACCCGCTCCGGAGTCAGCAGCGACCCCGTGAAGGACGCGAGGGCCCCCGGGTCGTCGAGCTTGTCGTGCAGCATCGGCGTCCAGATCCCGTCCGGGCAGAGGCACGACACGTGTACGCCCCGGACGCCGGCCATCCGCAGGTCGGCGAGGGTGCCGAGGCTGAACGCCAGCAGAGCGTGCTTGCTGGCCGCGTAGACGGTCTCGCCGGGGGCGGCGATCAGCCCGGCCAGCGAGACGACGTTGAGCACGTGGCCGTGGCCCTGCGCCCGCATCACGGTCAGGGCCGTGTGGGTGCCGTTCATGGCGCCCAGCGCGTTCACCTCGACGAGCCGGCGCCGGGTCGCCGCGTCGTGCGTCCAGGACGGCCCGGTGGCCAGGATGCCGGCGTTGTTGACCCAGAGCGCGAGCCCACCCGGCGTCCCGGCCGCCTCGGCGGCCACCGTCGCGCAGGCCGCCTCGTCGCGGACGTCGAGCGGGCGGGACCAGCCACCGAGCGGTGCCGCCGCGGTGGCCACGGCGTCGGCGTCCACGTCGGTGAGCAGCACCGGCCAGCCGTCGGCGTGCAGGGCGGCGGCGATCGCCCGGCCGAGGCCGCCGGCCGCCCCGGTCACCACGGCGGCGCCCCGCCCCGGAGTCGTCATCGGCGCACGGTAACGCTCCGGGGCCGCCGGGACCAGAGCGGAGCGGTCAGGAGGCGGCGGAATCGAGGGGCTGGGGCCGGTTCTCCCACTTGGTCGACAGGGCGATGCCGGTGCGGGTGGAGGCCACCCCGGCGGTCCGGTTCAGCCGGACGATCAGCTGCTCCAGCTCGGCGATGGTGCCCACCCGGGCTTTCAGCAGAAAGGATTCGACGCCCGCCATGAAGTAGCAGGACTCGATCTCCGGCATCTGCCGGAACGCCTCCAGCACGTCGTCGGTGTCCGCGGTCGAGTCCTCCACGATGCCGATCAGCGCCGTGACGCCGAGCCCGATGGCCTCCGGCTCCACCTCGGCCCGGTACGCGCGGATGACGCCGCCCGACTCGAGCTTGCCGACCCGCTCGTGCACCGCCGGGGCGGAGAGGCCGACCTGGCGGGCCAGCTCGGCGTACGACAGGCGGGCGTTGCCCCGCAACAGCTCCACGAGGCTCAGGTCGATCGCGTCCACGGAGAGTGACCCTATCCTTTCGGGCGTAACGCCCGACACGGGGCATCAGTTGAACATGACGTCACGTTGCCGTTCACAAACGTGCAGTCACGGGGGTTCTACACCGGTAGCATTTACTAACTTCTCACTGTGTGCGTTTTTCGCGTTTGGCGGACACGCCAGGTCGCTGGTGCTGTAATTGCCATACGTCCCTCATGACGGCTCTGGGCTCGCACCGGCCGGGGGCAGTGTGTTCAGCCGGGGGCTTCGTCGACGCGAGGAGGGGGCTGTGGACACTGGAGATCGCCTGCTGACACCGGGTGAGGTCGCCGCGCTGTTTCGGGTTGACCCGAAGACCGTCACCAGATGGGCAGCGGCCGGCCGGATCGGCAGCATCCGGACTCCAGGCGGGCATCGCCGGTTTCGGGAATCCGAGGTGCGGGCCCTGCTTGAGGGGGAGGGCATGCTGGACGAGGCGGAGGACATGGGCAAGGCACGCAACATGGGCCCGACCGCCTCGACCGGCCCGGGGCCGGCGAACGCCGGAATGTACTGAGGCGACACCGATCGGGACGCGGTCCGGCTCGGTCCGCGTCCCGATCCGCCGCCGTCAGGCCGGGTCCGGGTCCCGGCGGGCGGCGGCCAGCTCACCGGACCAGCGGCGGAACAGCGTGTGCGGCACGCCGAGCGCGTCCAGCACCTTCCCGGCCACGAAGTCGACCAGTTGCGCGGCGGACGCCGCCGCCCCGGCACCGTAGAAGCCGGGGCTCGCCGGGAGCACCACCGCGCCGGCGTCGTGCAGCGCGATGAGGTGTTCCAGATGGCTGCGGGTCACCGGGGTCTCCCGGGGGACCACCACCACGGGCCGCCGCTCCTTGAGGTTCACCTCGGCCGCGCGCTGCAACAGATCCTTGGAGAGCCCGATGGCGATGCCGGCGCAGGCCGCCGTGCTGGCCGGGACGACGGCCATGCCGCGGACCCGGTAGGAGCCGCTGCTCGGGCCGGCGGCCAGGTCACCGGCCGGCCAGTGCCGCAGGTCCGCGCCGGTGAGATCGCGGCCCAGCCAGGCGGCCAGGTCCTCGGCCCAGTGCCCGTCCCGGAACCCCCGGCCGGTCTCGTCGAGGATGGTCAGCCGGGCGGCCCGGGAGACGATCAGGTCCACCGCCTGGCCGGCGTCGAGCAGGCCGCGGACGACCGCGGCCGCGTACGGCGTGCCGGAGGCGCCGGAGACGCCGACCACCCATGGTTCGCGCATGCCGTCCAGACTGCCTGGTCGACCCGGGCGGCGGGCGGCCACCCCGGCGGTGTGTCCCGCTTGTCCGCGACCAGGGGCGTTGTCCACCGGGTCGGCGGGCGTGCCGGGAACGTGGGATTCTTCCGTCGGGGATCCACGTCTATGGAAGGAACCGGTGATGACGGCGGCGGTGCTGCGGGCGTTGCGGTCCGAGTGTCCGATCCCGCCCCGGCTCTCCCCGCACGCCGACGCGGTGCAGGAATGGCTCGTCGGCCAGCTCGACCGGCTCGGCCTGCCGCTGGACCCGGCCATGCGGGAGCGGCTGGCCCGGGCCGGTTTCGCCCGCTACGCCGGCCGCCTCTACCCGGACGCCACCGAGCCCGACCTGCGGGCACTGGCCGCCCTGTTCACCTGGTTCTTCCTGGTGGACGACGCCTGCGAGGGGCCCGGCCGGCTCGCCCCGGCGCAGATCCGGGCGCTGCGCGACGGCGCGCTGGCCCTGCTCCGCGAGGGGCCCCGGGCCCGCCATCCCGGATTCTCCGGCCCGCTGCGCCGGCTGCTCGTGCAGGCGTGGCGGGAGCCCCGGCGCCGGATGCCGGCCCGCTGGCGGCTGCGCTTCGCCGACGCCGTGGCCGACCACCTCGACGGGGCCTGGCGGGAGGCGGTCGCCACGGTCGCCGGGCGGCCACCGGGCGTCGCCGAGTACGTGCAGCTGCGCCGGGCCACCTCGGCGGCGTACGTGTCGTACCCCCTGATCGAGTTCGCCGCCGGTCGGCCGCTTCCCGACGCGGTCTACCACCATCCCGCGCTGCGCCGGCTCGCCGACCTCGCCAACGACCTGCTGTCCTGGTACAACGACCTGGCCTCGCTGGAGCGGGACCAGGCTGGCGCCGGGGGCCACAACCTGGTGCTCGCGGTGGCCGCCGAGCGGGGCGTGCCGGTGCCGGCCGCGGTGGACCTGGTCGCCGCGCGCTGGCGCGCGGAGATGGCCCGCTTCATGGCGCTGCGCGCCGCGGCGCCGTCGTTCGGGCCGGCGCTGGACGAGGCGGTCACCGCCCACCTCGACGGGCTGGCCAACGCGGTCCGCGGCACGGTCGACTGGACGCTGGAGAGCGGGCGCTATCCCGCCGCGACCGGTTGAGCCGGGCGCCGCTCAGGCGCGCAGGCCGAGGCGGACCACCAGGTCCAGCAGCGCGAAGACGAACAGCGCGATGCCGACGAAGCCGTTGGCCGTGAAGAACGCCCGGTTGACCTTGCTGAGGTCGGTCGGGCTGACCACGAGGTGCTGGTAGCCGAAGGCGACCGCGGTGAACGCCAGCCCGATCCACCAGAGCCAGCCGAAGCCGACCAGCGCGCCGAACCAGATGAACAGCGCGAAGGTCACCACGTGCGCGACGGTGGAGGCGTGCAGCGCGAAGCGCCGGCCGTAGCGGGCCGGGACGCTGTGCACCCCGATCTCCCGGTCGATCTCGGAGTCCTGGCACGCGTAGATCAGGTCGAAGCCGCCGATCCAGAGGCCGACGGCCGCGCCGAGCAGCCAGGCCGGCCAGGAGCCGTCGAGGGTGCCGGTGACGGCGAGCCAGGCGCCGACCGGGCCGACCGCCTGGGCGATGGCCAGGATGGCGTGCGGCCAGTTGGTGAACCGCTTGCCGTAGGGGTAGACGACCAGTGGCACCACGGCGAGCGGGGCGAGCGCCAGGCAGAGCGGGTTGAGCAGGGCTGCGGCGGCCAGGAAGACCACCAGCGCGACGGCCGCGCCGGTCCAGGCCGTCCGCACGCTCACCGTCCCGGTCACCAGTTCCCGGTTGGCGGTACGCGGGTTCCGCGCGTCGATCCGCCGGTCGAGGATCCGGTTGGCGGCCATGGCGAACGTCCGCGCGCCGACCATCGCCACGGTGATCAGCAGCAGGTCGAGCCAGCGCACCCGGCCGCCGTCGACCTGCATGGCGGTCAGCGCCGACAGGTACGCGAACGGCAGCGCGAAGACCGAGTGCTCGATCGCGACCAGCTTGAGGAAGGACTTGACCCGGCCCGGACGCTCCACGGGGACCTCGGCGACGGTGGCCATCAGATGCCGTACTCCTTCCAGCGCTTGTCGACCAGGGAGACCACCTCGGGCGACATGGTCATCTCCTCGGGCCAACCCCGGGTGTAGCCCTCGGTGGGCAGCTTGCGGGTCGCGTCGAGGCCCGCCTTGCCGCCCCAGAACTGCTGGTACGAGGCGTGGTCCAGGTGGTCCACCGGACCTTCGGTGACCAGCAGGTCCCGGGCGTAGTCGACGTTGCCGAAGGCACGGAACGCGACCTCGTTGTAGTCGTGCACGTCGCAGTCCTCGTCGACGATCACGATGAGCTTGGTCAGCGACATGAGGTGTGCGCCCCAGATCGCGTTCATCACCTTCTGCGCGTGCTTCGGGTAGCGCTTGCGGATGGAGACGATCGCGCAGTTGTGGAAGACACCGGCGGCCGGCAGGTCGTAGTCGACGATGTCCGGGATCATCAGCTTGAGCAGCGGCAGGAAGATCCGCTCGGTGGCCTTGCCGAGGCCGTGGTCCTCCTGCGGCGGCTTCGAGGTGATGATCGAGTGGTAGACCGGGTCGCGCTGCATGGTCATCGTCTCGACGTGCAGCACCGGGAACGGCTCGACCGGGGTGTAGAAGCCGGTGTGGTCGCCGAAGGGCCCCTCGGGCAGCCGCTCGCCGGGCTCCAGGTAGCCCTCCAGCACGATCTGCGCGTTCGCCGGCACCTGCAGCGGCACGGTCAGGCAGTCGACCATCTCGACCCGCTCGCCGCGCAGGAAACCGGCGAACAGGTACTCGTCGATGTCGCTGGGCAGCGGCGCGGTGGCGGCGTACGAGACGACCGGGTCGCAGCCGATGGCGATGGCCACCGGGAGCCGCTGGCCGAGCCGCTCGGCGACCGCGTGGTGGGCGGTGGAGTCCTTGTGGATCTGCCAGTGCATGCCGAGGGTGTTGCGGCTGTGCTGCTGGAGCCGGTAGAGGCCGAGGTTGCGCTTGCCGGTCTCCGGGTGCTTGGTGTGGGTCAGCCCGAAGTTGTGGAAGATCCCGCCGTCGCCGGGCCAGACCTGGAGGCCGGGCAGCCGGTTGAGGTCGACGTCGTCACCGCGGTAGACCACTTGCTGGCAGGGGGCGGTCTTGACCTTGCGCGGCGGCAGCGACTTGAGCTGCATGACCTTGCCCAGGCCCTCGCGGATGCCGGACCAGCCGACGGGCAGCTCCGGCTTGATCATCGCGCCGATCCGCTCGCCGATCTCGTCCAGCGTGTCGACGCCGAGCGCCATGGCCATCCGCTTCTCGGTGCCGAACAGGTTGATCGCCACCGGCATCTCGCCCCGGGTGGGCCGCTCGAAGAGCAGCGCCGGGCCGCCGTCGCGGACGGTTCGCGTGACCACCTCGCTGATCTCCAGCGCGGGGTCGACCGGGACGCTCACCCGCCGCAGCTCGCCCGCGGCCTCCAGCGCCGCGAGGAAGTCCTTGAGATCGGTGTACGGGAAGCCACGAGCCGCCATGCCGCCAGTCTCCCGCACCGGTGTTCTCAGCGTCCAAGCCGGGTGGTGTGAGCTGAGCCGGAGCGTCGGGCGAGCGCACCCGGCGTGGTTGCCTGGCCTGGCATGGCTCCCCTGTCACCGGGTAGTCGAGCCGCCGGACGAGAGGGGGCGTCGATGGGCGAGGGACGGGTCCCGGCAGGGTTCACCGAGCAGCGGACCCGGGTCGGTGACGTGACGATCAACCATGTCCGCGGGGGCAGCGGGCCCACCCTGGTGCTGCTGCACGGCTACCCGCAGTGCTGGCGGATGTGGCGGCACCTGCTGCCGGTACTGGCCGAGTCGTTCGAGGTGGTCGCGCCCGACCTGCGCGGCTTCGGCGACAGCGACGCCCCGACCGACGGCTACGACAAGAAGACGGTCGCGGCCGACCTGCACGGGCTGCTGACCGCGCTCGGCCTGGTCGAGGACATCCGCCTGGTCGGTCACGACCTCGGCACGATGGTCGCCTACGCCTACGCTGCCGCCCATCCCGACCGGGTGTCCCGGCTGGCGCTCACCGAGGCGCCGATCCCCGACGAGAGCATCTACGCGATTCCGGCCCTCACCGCCGCCGGCCCGGCCGTGTGGAACTTCGGTTTCTTCAATCTGACCAACGGCCTGCCGGAGCAACTCGTCACCGGCCGGGAACCGCTCTGGGTGGATCGGTTCACCGACTCGATCATGGTCAACAAGGGCAGCATCGGCCCAGAGGAGGCGGCGGAGTACGCCCGGCACCTGCGGGACCCGGCCCACCTCTGGGCGAGCTTCGCCTACTTCCGGGCGTTCGGGCAGGACATTGCGGACAACGCCGCGTGCCGGGCGACGAAGCTGCCCATGCCGGTCCTCGCCGTCGGCGCCCGGGCCAGCCTCGGTGAGCAGGTGGCCGAGCAGGTCCGCCGGTACGCCGACAGGGTCACCGGCGAGGTGGTGGAGGAGTGTGGCCACTGGCTCTTCGAGGAGCGGCCGGCCGAGCTGGCGGACCTGCTGCTGCCGTTCCTGCGGAACTGAGGCCGCCGGTCAGGCGGCTGGCTCCCAGGCGTAGGCGGCGAGCCGCGGGTCGAGCGGGGCGCCGGTGAGGCGGTTGGCGAAGGTCGAGATCGTGTACGTCCCGACGCCGAGCACCACGTCCAGCGCGTGCCGGGGCTGCCAGCCGGCGGCGAGGAAGGCGTCCAGCTCGCCGTCCGGGACTGCGCCCCGGTGGTCGAGCACGGCGACGGTGAACCGGCGCAGCGCCTCCAGGCGCGGCTCGGGCAGCGCGGCGCCGGCCCGGAGCGCCTCGATCAACTCCGGTGCCGCAGCCTGCCGGGTGAGCGTCGCGGTGTGCATGGCCACGCAGAGGTGGCACTCGTTGCGGGTGGCCACGGTCAGCACGACCACCTCGCGGGCGACCGGGTCGAGGTCGGTGGACTCGAAGACGGCGTTGGCGGTGAGGAAGCCCCTGAGCAGCTCGGGCGACTCGGCCATCAGGGCCACCGCGCCGGGCAGGTGGCCGAGCTTGCGGTGGACGTCGTGCATGGTGCGGCGGGCGGCGGCGGGTGCGGTGTCGGGGGTGTGGGCGGTGAAGACGGGCCGGGACATGACGGGTACCCCTCGCGTAAGATAGTCAATGTGGTTGACGAAATAGTAAACGAGGTTGTCGAACATGGCAACGCCTGACCGCCCGGGCTTCGCGCTCCCGCTGCTCCTGCTCGCCGGCTTCCGCACTCTCATCGACGACCTGCACGCCGAACTGGCCCGGCAGGGGCACCCCGACCTGCGCCCGGCCCACGGCTTCGTGCTCCAGGCCGTCGGCCCCGCCGGCACCACCGCCAGCGACCTCGGGCAGCGCCTCGGCGTCTCGAAACAGGCGGCCGGCAAGACCGTCGACCGCCTGGTCGCGCTCGGCTACCTCGAACGCGCCGACGACCCGGCCGACGCCCGCCGCAAGCTGGTCCGGATGACGGCGAAGGGCCACGACGGGCTGCGCCGCTCGGCGGTCGTCTTCGACGACCTACGGGACCGCTGGGCGGCAACCCTCGGCGCCGAGCGGGTCGCGGCGATCGAGGACGACCTGCGCCGCATGGTTCCGGCCGACGTCTTCCGCCTCGACGTCCCCGGCTGGTTCGGCGGGTGACAAGCATCGTCGCGCCTTGACCTCTCAACCGGGTTGGAGGCGACGATGTCGGCATGGACGACGCGTACGTGGTGGGTGACCCGGACGGGCTCAGCCCCCTGCAGGCCGAGATCCGGGACGCGGTGGCCCGCGAACTGCACGCCCAGTTCGCGCTGCGGGCCGACCGCCTCGATCTGGCCGACCTTCCCGAGGTGGCCTACCAGATCACCCTGCGCGTCGACGGGGTGCTGACCGCCCGCCGGTCGGGGCGCGCGGGTCAGACGCCGGCGTAGGAGTGCAGGCCGGTGAAGAAGAAGTTGACCCCGAACAGGTTCATGAGCATGGTCAGGAAGCCCACGACGGAGATCCAGGTGGCCACGTTGCGCTTCACGCTCGGGGTGGCCCGGGCGTGCAGGTAGCCCGCGTAGACCACCCAGGAGATGAACGCCCAGGTCTCCTTCGGGTCCCAGCCCCAGGCGCGACCCCAGGCCGCCTCGGCCCAGATCGCACCCGCGATCACCGCGAAGGTGAAGACCGGGAAGGCGAAGGCGTGCAGCGTGAAGGTTAGCCGCTCCAGGCCGGCCGCCGCCGGCAGCCGCCGGGCCAGCGTGTACGGGAAGCTCCGCTTCCCCTGCTCCCAGCCGGCCCGCATCAGGTAGGCCACGGCCGGCACCACGCCCAGCAGGAAGATGCCGGAGGCGAAGATGATCGTCGACACGTGGATGATGAACCAGTAGGACTGCAGCGCCGGCATGAGCGGCACGACCTGCACATAGAGCTTCAGCTCGGCGAACGCCAGCAGCAGCACCATGACCAGAGTCAGGAACAGCCCGAGCCGGCGCAGCGACGGCTGCTTCCAGAGCACCGCGAGCCAGGCGGCCGCCCCGATCCACGTGACGGTCAGCACGAACTCGTACATGTTGCCCCAGGGCATCCGCTCGGCGGCGAGGCCCCGGGTGACCACCGCGCCGAGGTGCAGCGCGGCGGCGAGCACGGTGATCCAGGCGGCGATCCGCCCGGCCAGCTCGGCCCGCGCGGCGGAGCGGCCGGCTCGGGTCGCGGCCGGGGTGACCGGGCTGGCCGGCTCCTCGACCGTCCCACCGGCGCCGCCGACGCCGGCGCCCACCAGCTCCCGGGCCGGGGCCACCGCCGGCACCTTCCGAGCGTTGCCCAGGGCGTACTCGACGGCGTGGCTGATCATCGCGACCAGGTACGCCAGGATCGCGAACGTGACCAGCTGGTCGGAGAGTGCGGACATCACTCGTCTCCTTCTCGCGCCCGCCGGTCGTCCCGCCCGTCGTCGCTGACCGCGGCGACGAGCTGCGCGAACTCGTCGGCGAACCCTGGATGCTCGGTGCGCGGCAGCCCACCGGCCTCCACCAAACTACTACCGCTCGTCGGAGATCCACCCACCGGGGGCGAAACCCGGAACCAGACCCGACGCCGGCGGGCGAAGAGCGAGCCCATGAGCCCGAGCAGCAGCGTCCCGCAGGCGGCCAGCATCATGGTCTGGCCGGGGGCGTGCCGGACCGAGATGGTGATGTACGGCTTCGTGCCGACGAACTCCAGCGTGCTGCCGTCGTCCAGCGTCCACTTCTCGCCGGGGCGCAGCACCTTCTCGCCGATCTGCTTGAGCTTGCCGTTGGCGACCTGCCGCTGGTCGAGCTTGTAGACCGAGCCGGGGATGCCGGCGTCCAGCCCCAGGTTGCCCCGGTACGCGGCCAGCACCACCGCGGGGTTCCGCTCCGCGGGGAACTGGGACGCGACGAACGGGGCGTTGTCCGGGGCGGTGGGCAGGTAGAGCCCGTCGAAGGCGACCTGCTGGTCGGGGGCGCGCTTGCCGGTCTTCGGATCGACGTTCGCGTCCGGGAAGGCGGCCACGCCCTCCTCGGTGGCGTTCTGGTCGCCGCTGCGCAGGAACGGCGCCGCGCTGGTCTGGGTGCGGCCGTACCTGTCGGTGTACTTCAGGATCGGTGCGTACCCGTTGCCGAGCAGGTAGACGTTGGCCGTGTCGAGGCGCAGCGGCGAGTTGACCGAGAAGCCGGCGCTCCGCGTGGACCCGTCGTCCAGGTGGTCCACGGTCACCGTGGCCCAGTAGCGGGAGGCCTGCCCGGACGCCAGGTAGTCCGCCTCGAACCGGTCCAGGGTGAGGCAGAACGGCGGCAGGTCGGCGCTGTCGACGCGCGGCCCGAGCGACGCCTCGGCGTACTGCTGCCGGGTGTTGCAGAAGGCGTTGTCCGCACCGGAGACCAGGATCCGGTTGCCGTGCCAGCCGTACCAGGAGCCGAGCGCGACCCCGAGCAGGACGGCGACCAGCGAGACGTGGAAGAGCAGGTTGCCGGTCTCCTTGAGGTAGCCCTTCTCGGCGGAGACCTCGTTGCCGCGGACGGTGACCCGCCAGCGGCGCCGGCGCAGCACCGCCGCGATCGCCTCGGGGTCGGCGGCGGCCGGGGCCTCCAGCACGGCGTGCTGGGGCAACCGCTCCAGCCGCTTCGGGGCGGCGGGCGGCCGCATCCGCAGCGCGCGGACGTGGTCGCGGGCCCGGGGCAGGATGCAGCCGACCAGCGAGGTGAAGAGCAGCAGGTAGATCGCGGAGAACCAGACCGAGGCGAAGACCTCGAACATGCCGAGCTGGTCGAGCCGGGGCGCCAGGTCGGGGTGGTCGACGAAGTACTCGGTGACCTTCTCCGGGTTGACGCCGCGCTGCGGCAGTACCGAGCCGGGAATGGCGGCGATCGCCAGCAGGAAGAGCAGGATCAGGGCCGTACGCATGCTGGTGAGCTGCCGCCACGAGTTGCGCAGCAGGGCCAGCACGGGGTTGACGCGCGGCCGGGGCGCGCCGGCCGGCGGCGCGGACGGCCGGTCGTCCACGGTCGTCATCAGATGCTCACCTCGCCCACGCCCACGTGCGTCTGCAACCAGATCACGAAGTCCTGCCAGCCGCCGGTGACCAGCGCCACGCCGATGAGGATCAGCAGCGCGCCGCCGATGCGGGTGACCCAGCGGCTGTTGCGGCGGACGGCGCGGAACACCCCGAGCAGGCGGTGGAAGCCCAGCCCGAAGACGACGAACGGTACCCCCAGCCCGAGGCAGTACGCCACGGCGAGCAGCACGGCCCGATCGGTGCTGCCGTCGACGGTGGCCAGGCCGAGCACCGCGCCGAGCGTCGGCCCGGTGCACGGCAGCCAACTGAGCGCGAAGACGGCGCCGAGCACCGGGGCGCCGAGCAGCCCCGCGGCGGGCAGCCGGCGGATGCGGAACTCGCGCTGCAGGCCGGGGATCACGCCCAGGTAGCCGAGACCGAGCACCACGATGAGGGCGCCGATGACGATCTCCAGCGTGCGCTCGTACTGGAAGAGGAGCTTGCCGACGCCGGAGAAGAGGATCGCGGTGGCCGTGAAGACCGCGGTGAAGCCGGCGATGAAGAGCATGGTGCCGGCCAGCACACGGCCCTTCACGGCGGCGACCGGCCGTGCCGCCGGGGGTGCCGCGACCGCCACGCCGCCGCCGCTCGCTCCGCCTTCGGCGTTAGCAGGGGACCCCTCCTCTACCGGAGGCGTTAAGAGGGGGCCCTTCCTTGCCTCCAGGTCCGCGCCGGCCAGCCCCGTCACGTACGACAGGTAGCCGGGCATCAGCGGCAGCACGCACGGGGAGAGGAAGCTGACCAGCCCGGCGAGCGCCGCGGCCCCGACGGCCAGCAGGAGCGGGCCGGACTCGGCGAGCTGGCGGAAGGTCTCGCCCATCAGCGGGATCCGGACGGGGGCTGCTCGGCCGCGATCCGCTCGACGACGGGCTGGAGCTCGTCCCGGGTGATCGCCCGGCGGATCACCACGGCGACCCGGCCGTCGCGGTCCAGGACGACGGTCGCCGGGGTGGTGTTGGGCGGGATGTCGAAGTTGAGCGCCTGCCGGCTGGCCGGGTCGAAGAGGCTCGGGTAGGTGACCCGGCCCTCCTCGAAGGCGATCGCCTTGTCCTTGCTGTCCTGCACGTTGATGCCGAGGAAGGTGACGCCGGACGCCTTGGTGGCCTGGTAGGCGGCCTCCAGGTCGTCGGCCTCCGCCCGGCAGGGCGCGCACCAGGAGCCCCAGAAGTTGACCACGACCACCTGGCCGCGGGCCTCGGCGATGTCGTAGCTGCCGCCGGTGAGCAGCTCGCCGCTCACCTTCGGGGTCTTCGACCGCTGGTCGGGGGCGCAGGTGATGGTGACGCCGTCGCTCGCGCAGCGGCTCTCCTCGCTGCCGGAGGCGCAACCGACCAGCGCCGTCGCGGCGGCGACGGCGGTGAGGAGGGCGGCGACGAGCCTCCGGCTGGGCATCAGGCTCCCTTGGCCGTCCGCGCGGTCGGCGAGATCGAGACCAGGTGGGCCGCGGGCTCGGAGTAGCCGATACCGACGATCTTGGCGCCGTCGAAGTGGAACGAGGTGAGGCTGGCCAGGCCGCACTGCCGCTTGCGCGGGTCGTGCCAGAGCCGCTTGCGCTCGACGTGGCGGCGCAGGGTCCAGATGGGCAGCTGGTGGGAGACGAGCACGGCCTCGCGCCCCTCGGCGGCGACCCGGGCGGCGTGCAGCGCGCCGAACATCCGCTCGGCGATCACCCGGTAGGCCTCGCCCCAGGACGGCGTGACCGGGTCGCGCAGCACCCACCAGTTGCGCGGGTCGCGGAACGAGCCGTCGCCCGGGGAGACCTTCTTGCCCTCGAACCAGTTCGCGCTCTCGATCAGTCGTTCGTCCACCCCGACCGGCAGGCCGAACTGGGCGGCGATCGGCTCGGCGGTCTGCTGGGCGCGCTCGAGCGGGCTGGCCACCACGTGCACCACGGTGCGCTCGGCGAGCGCCTGGGCGGCCGCCTTGGCCATCTGGACGCCCAGCTCGGAGAGGCGGAACCCGGGCAGCCGCCCGTAGAGGATGCCGTCCGGGTTGTACACCTCGCCGTGCCGCAGCACGTGGACCACCGTCGTGCTCACAACTACCTACCCCCCGTGTCCTGCCGCTGCCGCCGCGTTGGCCGCCGCCGGCAGGGCCGCGGCGATCTGCTCCAGGGCGGCGTCGTCGATCGCCGCCGACACGAACCACGACTCGAACGCGCTCGGCGGCAGGTAGACACCGGCGGCGAGCATGGCGTGGAAGAACGCCTTGAACGCGGGCACCTGCTGGGTGCGGGCGCTGTCGTAGTCGGCCACGTCGGCGTCGGTGAAGAAGATCGAGAACATGTTGCCCGCGTACGACAGGCGGTGCGGGACCCCGACGGCGGCCAGCGCCTCGGTGGCGAGCTTGCCCACCGCGGCGGCCGTCTCGTCGAGGCGGCGGTAGAGCGCGTCGTCGGCCAGCCGCAGCGTGGCCAGGCCGGCGGCGCACGCGAGGGGGTTACCGGAGAGGGTGCCGGCCTGGTAGACCGGGCCGGCCGGGGCCAGCTTCGCCATGATCTCCGTGCGCCCGCCGAACGCCGCGGCGGGCAGGCCGCCGCCCATGACCTTCCCGTACGTCCACAGGTCGGCGTCCGACGGGTCGAGCCCGTGCCAGCCGGCGCGGGAGACCCGGAACCCGGTCATCACCTCGTCGACGATCAGCAGCGCGCCGTGCGCGTGGGCGATCCGGGCGAGCTGCTGGTTGAAGTCGCCGCGCGGGGCGATCACGCCCATGTTGCCGGCGGCCGCCTCGGTGATGATCGCCGCGATGTGCGGGCCCTCGGCGGCGAAGGCCTCCTCGACCGCGCGCAGGTCGTTGTACGGCAGCACGATGGTGTCGCCGGCGGCCGCCCCGGTGACGCCGGGCGAGTCGGGCAGGCCGAGGGTGGCCACGCCCGAGCCGGCGGCGGCGAGCAGCGCGTCGGAGTGGCCGTGGTAGCAGCCGGAGAACTTGATGATCTTGGCGCGGCCGGTGAAGCCGCGGGCCAGCCGGATCGCCGACATGGTCGCCTCGGTGCCCGAGTTGACCAGGCGGACCTGCTCCACCGGGGTCCGCGCGACGATCTCCGCGGCCAGGTCGACCTCGCCCGGGGTGGGGGTGCCGAAGCTGGTGCCGAGCGCGGCGGCCTCGCGCAGCGCGTCGACCACCGCCGGATGGGCGTGACCGAGGATCAGCGGCCCCCAGGAGCAGACCAGGTCGACGTAGCGGCGACCGTCGGCGTCGAAGAGCCAGGGACCTTCCCCCCGGACCATGAAGCGCGGGGTACCGCCGACGGCACGGAACGCGCGCACGGGTGAGTTGACCCCGCCGGGCACGATGGCCTTGGCGCGGTCGAACAGGGCCTCGGAGGCCGGTGCGTCGGCCGGGTAGCGGCCGGATCCGGCGGAAAAGGTATCGGTCACGATGCCGCCATTGTGTCAGCGCCGGGGGGCTGATCGGCAGGCACCCCGCACCGAGGGTTACCGGGCTCACGCCCCGTGGGTGCGGCGCGGGTCAGCTACCGGCGGGTCGCTCGACGGGCCCGTTGGTCGAGATCGCGATAGGGTGACCGGGTGGATCGTGCCGAACTGTCCATCACGCTACACCGGACGGGTGACGAAGCGGTGCTTCGCCTCGCCGGTGAGATCGACATGCTCACGGCCGCCCAGCTGTCGACAGTCGTCAACGAGGTGCTGGCCGAACCCCCGCCGCGCATCGTGCTCGACCTGGGCGGGGTCACGTTCTGCGACTCGCAGGGCCTCGGGACGCTCGTGGTGCTCAGCCGCAAGGCCAGCCATGCCCAGAGCCTGCTGGTCCTGAGCAACGTCGGCGACTTCCTCCTCCGCGTCCTGGACATCACCGGCCTCCGCTCGGCCCTGATGATCCGCAACGAGACCGCCCCCTGACCCGTCCACGTCGATCAAGAGGTTTGCGTCGGCCGGGACCGGAATCCTGACGCAAACCTCTTGATCAACCGGGTCCGGGGCGGTCAGGTGACCGGGACGTCGCGGCGGCGGAAGGCCGTCAGGCCGGCCGCCGCCAGGGCCAGGGCCACGACGGCCAGGGTCCACAGGGGGGTCGCGCTCCAGGTGTCGCGGAGGACCTGGGGGGTGTGCGTGAACGGGGACAGGTCCAGCAGCCACTGGTCGAGTTCGAGCACCGCGCCGAGCTGACCGAGCAGCACGCAGACCGCCAGCACCGCCCAGGCCACCGGCGCGAGCCGGGGCAGCAGGCCGTAGAGCAGCACGGCGAGCCCGGCCAGCACCCAGGCGGCGGGCGCCTGGGCCAGCCCGGCGCCGAGCATCCGGGTCAGCTCCCGGGGCACGTCGTGCACGCTCAGCCCGTACGTCAGGCCGGTGGCCAGGCCCGTCACGGCGAGCACCACGACCGGGCCGACCAGCGCGAACACCACGTGCGACAGCAGCCAGGTGGAGCGGTGCGCTCCGGTGGCGAGCACCGGTTCCGCGTGCCCGGCGGACTCCTCGGCGCGCATCCGCAGCGCGGCCTGGATGCCGTAGCCCGCCGCGGCCAGCCCGGCCAGGCTCAGCGTGGCGCCCAGGTAGGCGTCGGCCAGGCCGGAGGCCCCGCCGATCCGCGCCATGATGTCCTCCAGCTGCTGGTTCCCCTCGACCGAGCGGCCGGCCGCCTGCGCGGCGCCGCCGAGGATCAGCCCGAGCAGGCCGAAGCCGACCGACCACCAGAGGATCTGCCCGCGGTGCAGCCGCCAGGCCAGCCCGAAGGGACCGGCGAGTCCCCGGCCGGCGGTGGCCGGCCCCAGCCGGGCCGGCAGCACCCCGGCGCCCAGGTCACGGCGCACCGAGACCGGGTACGCGACCGCGGCGAGCAGCGCCGACGCGACCAGCGGCAGCGCGAGCACCCACCAGCGTTCCCCCTCGTAGGGCCGGACCCGGGCTGCCCAGCCCAGCGGGGAGAACCAGCTCGGCCAGTCGTTGGCGGCGGTGTCCCCGACCATGCGCAGCGCGAAGGATGCGCCGAGGACGGCGATCCCGATGCCCCGGGCCCCGCCCGCGGTCTCGGTGAGCTGGGCGGTCAGCCCGCCGACGGTGGCGAAGACCACGCCGGTCAGCGCCGTGCCGAGCCCGTACGCGCACGAGCCGGCGGCCGACAGGCCGGTGGACGCCAGCCCGGCCGCGGTGAGCAGGCCGAGCAGCACGTCGGCCGCGTACGTGACGAGCAGCGCGGCGGTCAGCCCGGCGTGCCGGCCGAGCACCCCGCCGCCGAGCAGTTCCCGCCGGCCGGCCTCCTCCTCGACGCGGGTGTGCCGGATGACGGTGAGCAGGCTGGCCAGCGCCACGACGACCAGCAGGAAGCCGCCGCGCTGGGCGGTCAGCGCGCCGACGCTGTCCCCGTAGACCGGGCCGAGCAGCGCGATGATCGAGGGGTTGCGGGCGGTGCCGGTGGCGTACGCGGCCCGCTCGGCGGCGGTCGGGAACAGCTCGAAGAAGCTGGTCGCGTAGGTCGCCGGCAGCACGGCGATGATCAGTACCCAGAGCGGGAGCAGGAGGCGGTCCCGGCGCAGGGCGAGCCGGGCCAGTTGCCAGGTGCCGGCGAGCGTGCTCATCGGACCAGCTCCTCGGGGACCGCCTCGTAGTGCCGCAGGAACAGCTCCTCCAGCGTCGGCGGCGTGCTGACCAGGCTGCGGACGCCCAGCTCGGTGAGGCGCCGCAGGGCGGCGTCCAGCGCGGCGGTGTCCACGTCGAAACGGACCCGGTTGCCGTCCACCCGCAGGTCGTGGACGCCGGGCAGGTCGGCCAGCCCGTTCAGCGGGGCGGTCACCTCGGCGTCGATCGAGGTGCGGTGCAGGTGGCGCAGCTCGGTGAGGGTGCCGGACTCGACGGCCCGGCCGTTCCGGATGATCGTCACCCGGTCGCAGAGCGCCTCCACCTCGGCCAGGATGTGGCTGGAGAGCAGCACGGTGCGGCCGTCCTGCTTGGCGCGGCGCACCCAGTGCTGGAAGACCTCCTCCATGAGCGGGTCGAGCCCGGACGTGGGTTCGTCGAGGATGAGCAGCTCGACGTCGGAGGCGAGCGCCGCCACCAGGCCGACCTTCTGCCGGTTGCCCTTGGAGTAGGCGCGGCCCTTCTTGCGCGGGTCCAGCTCGAAGGACTCCAGCAGCTCGGCCCGGCGCTTCGGGTCGAGCCCGCCGCGCAGCCGGCCGAGCAGGTCGATCACCTCGCCGCCGCTCAGGTTGGGCCAGAGCGTGACGTCGCCGGGCACGTACGCGAGCCGGCGGTGCAGGGCGACGGCGTCCCGCCAGGGGTCGCCGCCGAGCAGTCGGACGGCCCCCGCGTCCGCCCGCAGCAGACCGAGCAGCACCCGGATGGTGGTCGACTTGCCGGAGCCGTTGGGGCCCAGGAAGCCGTGCACCTCGCCGGCGCGGACGGTCAGGTCGAGTCCGTCGAGCGCTCGGGTCCGGCCGAACGTCTTCACCAGGCCGGACACCTCAATGGGAGTTTCCATGGTTCGGAAGCTACGCTCGTTTCACAAACTTGTGAAGACAGTGAGATCTGAGAGACGATCAGGTGTGATGAGCGAGACGACGCCGATGACCGAGCCGCCCCACCGGGACGAGGAAGAGGTCCACCTCTTCGTCGAACGGATGGCGATGGCGTTCGCGGACGTCGGCTTCCCCCGCATGGCCGGCCGGGTGCTGTTCACCGTCATGAGCGCCGACGAGCCGCTGACCGCCGCCGAGATCGGCGAGCGGCTGGGAGTGAGCGCGGCGGCCGTGTCCGGCGCCGTGCGCTACCTGACCCAGTTCGCCATGCTGGTCCGCGAGCCGGTCAAGGGCTCCCGGCGGGACCGCTACCGGATGCCGGTCAACCCCTGGTACGAGGCCACCATCACGAAGACCGGCCTGTACAAGAACTTCATCGACATCGCCGCCGGCGGCCTGGAGGCGCTGCACGGGCGGAACACCCCGGCCGGCGAGCGGGTCGCCGAGATGCGGGACTTCTTCCTCTTCGTTCAGGAGGAGATCGACGCCCTCGGCGAACGGTGGCGGGCCCGGCGCGCCGCGACGGGACACGACGACCGGGCCGAAACCTGAGCGCTCAGGCGTTGTTGCCCCAGCGGGCCTGCTCCAGCAGGTCCACGGCGCGCTCCCGGGACTCCGCGTCGTCGTCGGCGCGTAGCAACGCGGTCGCCTCGTCCACCGCGTCGGTGAGCACCCGCCACTGGGCGTCGCGCTCCCGCACCAGGTCCGACTGGGCGGCGAGCTGCCGGGTCTTCACCCACAGCTCGACGAAGACCGACACCTTCGCCCGCAGCACCCACGGGTCGAAGGGCTTGGTCAGGTAGTCGACCGCGCCGACCGCGTAGCCCCGCAGGGCGAGCTGGGCGTCCTTGTCCGCGGCGGTGAGGAAGATGATCGGCACGTGCCGGGTCCGCTCCCGCCGCTTGATGTGGGTGGCGGTCTCGAAGCCGTCCATGTCCGGCATCTGGGCGTCCAGCAGGATCACCGCGAAGTCGTCCACCAGGAGCTGCTTGAGCGCCGCCTCGCCGCTCTCCACGGCGACCGACTGCACCGGAAGCCCCTGGAGGATCGCCTCCAGGGCCATCAGGTTCTCCCGCCGGTCGTCCACCAGCAGCGCCTTGGCCATCTGGGTCACGGAGTCTCCTCGCCTCGGCTCCGGCCGATCCAGGACGCCATCAGCTCGATCAGCTCGTCCAGGTCCACCGGTTTGGTGATGTAGTCGCTGCCCCCGGCCGCGATCGCCGACTCCCGGTCACCGGGCATCGCCTTCGCGGTCAGGAACACGATCGGCAGGTCCGCGAAGCGGTGGTTGCGGCGGATCTGCGCGGTCGTCTCGTAGCCGTCCTGGTCCGGCATCATCGCGTCCATCAGCACGATGTCCACCTCCGGATGCTCGGCCAGTTGGCGGACACCGTCCGCCCCGTTGTCCGAGTACAACACGGTCATACCGTGAAGTTCCAACGCGGAGGTCAGCGCGAACACGTTCCGGACGTCGTCATCGACGATCAGAACGGTCACGCCCTCCAGCCGGCGGGTGGCCGGGGTCTCCTGCGGCTGCGGCAGCTCCATGGGCATGAGCAGGGACGACGGCAGGCCCGCGCGCTGCGGCGAGGGCGGCGCCGGCGCCACCACCGCGTCCGGCGCCAGCACATCGGGTACGAAGAGAGTGAACGTCGACCCCTGCCCGGGCGCGGAGGACACCGTGATCGTGCCGCCGAGCAGGCGGGCCAGGTCCCGGCTGATCGACAGGCCCAGGCCGGTGCCGCCGTAGCGCCGGCTGGTCGTGCCGTCGGCCTGCTGGAACGCCTCGAAGATCAGCGAGAGCTTGTCGTCCGAGACGCCGATGCCGGTGTCGATCACCGTGAACGCGATGACCTGCCGGGCGTTGGTCAGCGCCGGCACGTCGAAGACCGCGTTCTCGGCGGCCGGCGCGATGCGCAGGGTGACCGCGCCGTTGTCGGTGAACTTCACGGCGTTGGAGAGCAGGTTGCGCAGGATCTGCTGCAACCGCTGGGCGTCGGTGACCAGCGCCGGCGGCAGGTCCTTGCTGATCCGCACCTGGAAGTCGAGGCCCTTCTCCTCGGCCTGCGGCGCGAACGCCTGCTCGACGTAGCCGCGGATCTCCGAGAAGTGGATCTCGGTCGGCTCCACGTCCATCCGGCCCGCCTCGATCTTGGACAGGTCGAGGATGTCGTCGATCAGGGAGAGCAGGTCCGAACCGGCGCTGTGGATGGTGCGGGCGAACTCGATCTGCTTGGCGCTCAGGTTCTGCTCCGGGTTCTCGGCGAGCAGCCGGGCCAGCAGGAGCAGCGAGTTCAGCGGCGTACGCAGCTCGTGGCTCATGTTGGCCAGGAACTCCGACTTGTACGCCGACGCCCGGGTGAGCTGCTGCGCCTTCTCCTCCAAGCCGAGCCGGGCCAGCTCGATCTCCCGGTTCTGCGTCTCGATGTTGGTCTTCTGCTCGGAGAGCAGCTTCGCCTTGTCCTCCAGCTCGGCGTTGGTGCGCTGGAGTTCCGCCGACTGCTCCTGCATCTCGTGCGCCAGCCGCTGCGACTGCGCCAGCAGCTCCTCCGTACGCCGGTTGGCCTGGATGGTGTTGACCGCGACGCCGATGGTGAGCACCAGCCGCTCCAGGAACGCCAGGTGCAGCTCGGAGAAGGTCGTCACCCCGGCGAACTCGATCACGCCGAGCAGTTCGCCCTCGAAGAGGACCGGCAGCACCACGAGGTCGGCCGGGGGTGTCTCGGCCAGGCCGGAGCGGAGCACCAGGCGCCCGTCGGGCTGGGTGTTGACCCGGATGGTCCGCCGGGACAGGGCGGCCTGGCCGACCAGCCCCTCGCCGGGCCCGAAGGTCACGTCGTGCCCGCGCGCCACGTAGCCGTAGGAGGCGGTGAGCCGCAGCCGCATGCTGCCCTCGGAGCTGTCCGCCAGGAAGAACGCGCCGAGCTGCGCGTCGACCAGCGGGGTCACCTCCATCATGATCATGCGGCAGACCTCGCCGAGGTCCCGCTGGCCCTGGAGCAGGCCGCCGATGCGGGCCAGGTTCGAGTCGAGCCAGCCCTGCTCGGCGTTCTTCTTCGTCGTCTCCCGGAGGGTGACGATCATCTGGTTGATGTTGTCCTTCAGCTCGGCGACCTCGCCCTGCGCCTTCACGCTGATCCGCTGGGTCAGGTCGCCGCGGGTCACCGAGGTGGAGACCTGGGAGATCGCCCGGAGCTGGGTGGTCAGGGTCGAGGCGAGCTGGTTGACGTTCTCGGTGAGGTCGCGCCAGGTGCCGCTGACCCCCTTCACCTGGGCCTGACCGCCCAGCTTGCCCTCGATGCCGACCTCGCGGGCCACCCGGGTGACCTCGTCGGCGAACGAGGAGAGCTGGTCGACCATCGTGTTGACGGTGTTCTTCAGCTCCAGGATCTCGCCCTGCGCGTCCACCGTGATCTTCTGGCCCAGGTCACCCTTCGCCACGGCGGTGGTGACCGAGGCGATGTTCCGCACCTGGCTGGTCAGGTTCGACGCCATCGAGTTCACGTTGTCGGTCAGGTCCCGCCAGGTGCCGGAGACACCCTTCACCTGCGCCTGACCGCCCAGCTTGCCCTCGGTGCCCACCTCACGGGCCACCCGCGTCACCTCGTCGGCGAACGACGACAGCTGGTCGACCATCGTGTTGACCGTCGACTTCAGCTCCAGGATCTCGCCCTGCGCGTCCACCGTGATCTTCTGCGACAGGTCACCC
Source organism: Micromonospora sp. NPDC005305 (assembly GCF_040607315.1). Classification (NCBI taxonomy): domain Bacteria; kingdom Bacillati; phylum Actinomycetota; class Actinomycetes; order Micromonosporales; family Micromonosporaceae; genus Micromonospora; species Micromonospora sp. NPDC005305. Next base: position 138,193 of record NZ_JBEXGL010000002.1, read on the forward strand.
TTGGCCACCGCCGTCGACACCTGGGCGATGTTCCGCACCTGGGCGGTCAGGTTGGACGCCATCGAGTTCACGTTGTCGGTGAGGTCGCGCCAGGTGCCGGCCACACCGCGCACCTGGGCCTGGCCGCCGAGCTTGCCCTCGGTGCCCACCTCGCGGGCGACCCGGGTCACCTCGTCGGCGAACGACGACAGCTGGTCGACCATCGTGTTGACCGTCGACTTCAGCTCCAGGATCTCGCCCCGGGCGTCCACCGTGATCTTCTGGCTCAGGTCGCCCTTGGCCACGGCCGTGGTGACCGAGGCGATGTTGCGCACCTGGCTGGTCAGGTTCGACGCCATCGAGTTCACGTTGTCGGTCAGGTCCCGCCAGGTGCCGGAGACACCCTTCACCTGCGCCTGGCCGCCGAGCTTGCCCTCGGTGCCCACCTCACGGGCCACCCGCGTCACCTCGTCGGCGAACGACGACAGCTGGTCGACCATGGTGTTCACGGTGTTCTTCAGCTCCAGGATTTCACCCTGCGCGTCCACCGTGATCTTCTGCGACAGGTCACCCTTGGCCACGGCCGTGGACACCTGTGAGATGTTCCGCACCTGGCTGGTCAGGTTGCCGGCGAGCTGGTTCACGTTCTCGGTCAGGTCCCGCCAGGTGCCGGAGACCCCGCGCACCTGGGCCTGCCCGCCCAGCTTGCCCTCGATGCCCACCTCACGGGCCACCCGCGTCACCTCGTCCGCGAACGACGACAGCTGGTCCACCATCGTGTTCACGGTGTCCTTCAGCTCCAGGATCTCGCCCTGGGCGGCCACGGTGATCTTCTGGGAGAGGTCGCCGCGGGCCACCGCCGTGGAGACCTGGGCGATGTTGCGGACCTGGCTGGTCAGGTTCGACGCCATCGAGTTGACGCTGTCGGTCAGGTCCTTCCAGGTGCCGGCCACGTTCGGCACGTCCGCCTGGCCGCCGAGCTTGCCCTCGGTGCCCACCTCGCGGGCCACCCGGGTCACCTGCTCGGCGAAGAGCCGCAGCGTGTCGGTGAGGTAGTTCATCGTGTCGGCCAGCTCGGCCACCTCGCCGCGTGCGCCCACCGTGATCTTCTGCGACAGGTCGCCCTTCGCCACCGCCGTCGCCACCTGGGAGATCGAGCGCACCTGTCCGGTGAGGTTCGACGCCATGGTGTTCACCGAGTCGGTGAGGTCCTTCCAGGTGCCGGCCACACCGCGGACGTCCGCCTGGCCGCCCAGCTTGCCCTCGGTGCCCACCTCCCGGGCCACCCGGGTCACCTCGTCGGCGAACGACGAGAGCTGGTCGACCATCGTGTTCACGGTCCGGCCGATGCGCAGGTACTCACCGCGCAGCGGCCGGCCGTCGATCTCCAGCGCCATGTGCTGCGACAGGTCGCCGTCGGCCACCGCCACGATCACCCGGGCGATCTCCGTGGTCGGGCGGCCCAGGTCGTCGATCAGCGAGTTGACCGCCCGCTGCCCCTCCGCCCACGAGCCGTCCAGGCCCTCGTCGTCGAGCCGTTCGGTGAGCCGGCCGTCCCGGCCGACCACCCGGCTGATCCGGCGCAGGTCCAGGTGCTGCCGCTCCTGCAGCGACACCACGTCGTTGAAGGAGTCCGCCACCTCGCCGGCCAGGCCCGCCCGTCGGGGCAGCCGGACCCGGAGGTCGCCGCGACGCACCCGTCGCAGCGCCTCCACCAGCTCGCCGAGGATCACCTCGTGGTCGTCCCCGGCTACCAGTTGTTTCGCCGTGGTCATCAGTTCCTCGCTCAGCTCGGGGGCCATCAGGCTCGTGCCGACACGCGGCCATCCCACCATTCTGCCGCGTGTCGCGTCGAGGCCGCGGGCTCCGGCCGCGCGCCACGCCCGATCTGTCCCGCGCCGACCGGATCGGCGGAGTGGCTTGGCACCCGGGGGCGCGGCGGTGGAGGATACGGAGGTGTCAGCGGAGGCGGGGCCGGCGATGAACGGCGGCTCGGACGAACACGTCCGGAGCGTCCGCCTCCCCGCAGACCGGCGCACGCCCGCGGCGGCCCGGGCGCTCGTGCGGTCCGTGCTCGCCGAGGCGGACCTGCACGAACTGCTCAACGAGGCGCTGCTGCTGACCACCGAGCTCACCACCAACGCGGTCGAGCACGCGCGCACCGAACTGGACATCGAGGTCGAAGCCGACCCGGCGGGGCTCACCGTCACGGTCACCGACTTCGCCTCCGGCCCGGTCGACGAGCTGATGGTCGGTGTCCGGAACATCACCTCCGACATCACCGAGGTGGCCGAGCGGGGGCGCGGGCTGCTGCTGGTCGACCACTTCGCCAGCCGGTGGGGTACGACCTACCTGCCCACCGGGAAGGGCGTCTGGTTCCGGCTCGACCGGCCCAACCTCGGGGCGGCCGCCCGGCCGGCCGAGACCCGCGCCGCGCTCGCCGCCCTCGCGCCGGCCGACGGGGGCACCCCGAGCGCCGCCGCGATGAGCGAGCTGATGCAGACCACCCCCGACCCGTACGCGGACGACCCGCTGCCCGAGTTCGCCGCCGGGCTGCTGACCCGGGTCGCCGAGATGGTCGGCGCCGCCGGCGGCGTGGTGCGGCTGGACCGCGGCGACGGGCAGGGCAGCCAGGTGCTCGCCCGCTACGGCCGGCAGCCCCGGGAGGGCAACGAGCTGCTCCGCGTCCCGCTCGCCGTGCACCGCCCGTACGCCGGAGAGCTGGAGCTGGACGCGGCGCCCTCCGCGTACGCCCGGCCCCTCGCGGTGCTGGCCGCCGAACGGCTCTCCCTGCACCTGGAGAACGACCGGCTGCGCCGCGCCGACGTGCGCCGGTCGGCCTGGCTGACCTTCCTGGCCGAGGCGAGCGAGCTGCTCGCCCAGTCGCTGGACGTCGAGCTGACCATGGCGCTCGTCCCGCAGCTCGTGGTGCCCCGGCTCGGCCAGTGGTGCGCGGTCCACACCAGCGACGAGTGGGGGCGGCTGCGGCTCGCCGCGGCCAGCCACGCCGACGAGTCGGTCCTGCCGCAGCTGCACCGGGTGCTCCAGGAGACCGGGCCGGACTCGATCCAGGCCCGGCTGCGGGAGGCGTCCCGGAGCGCCGCGCAGGTGCCGCTGAGCGGGCCGATGGAGGGCTTCGCCGTACCGCTGATCGCCCGCGGGCAGCGGCTCGGCACCCTGGCCGTGGGCCGCCACCAGCGGCACCGGCACGACCCCGACGAGGTCTCGGTGCTGGAGGACGTGGCCCGGCGGGCCGCCCTGGCCATCGAGAACGCCCGGATCCACGCCGAGCGCCGGCGCGTCGCGCAGACCCTCCAGCAGTCACTGCTGCCGCCGGTGCTCCCGGTGGTCGAGGGCATCGGCTTCGCGGCCGAGTACGTGCCCACCGGCGACGACGCCGAGGTCGGCGGCGACTTCTACGACGTGGTGCCGCTGCCGGACGGCCGGTGGCTCGTGGTGGTCGGCGACGTCTCCGGCAAGGGCGTCCAGGCGGCGGCGGTGACCGGGCTGGTCCGGGACGTCATCCGGGTGCTGGTCGGCGACGGCAAGCCGCTGCCGGAGGTGCTCGGCCGGCTCAACGAGACGCTGGTCGAGCGGGGCGGCGGCCGCTACTGCACGCTGGCGCTGGCGGCGGTCGGCCCGGGTGACGGTGACCAGCTCGACGTCTCCCTGCACCTGGCCGGGCACGACCGGCCGGTCCTGCTGCACGGCGGCGGAGGGGCGGGCTTCGTCGGCACCGGCGGCACGGCACTCGGGCTGCTCGACTCGATCGCCACCCCGACCGCCGAGATCGCGCTCAAACCGGGCGACGCGCTGGTCTTCTACACCGACGGGGTCACCGAGCGGCGGCGCGGCCGGGAACTGTTCGGCACCGACCGACTGCGCGAGGCCGCGGCGCCCCTGGCCGGCTACTCGGCCGACGTGGTCGCCGCCCGCCTCCGCGCCACGGCCATCGCCTTCTCGGTGGAACCCCCACGCGACGACATAGCGGTGCTGGTCCTCCGCAACGACGCCCTGTAACCACTGCCCCGGGCCGGGGTTGGGGTTGGTTACAGGCCGCCGGGGAGGCGGCCCGGGGACAGGCGGTGGTGGGGGTCGAGGTGGGCCTTGGCCGTGCGGAGGCGCGGCAGGGTGGGCAGCTCGCCCCAGAGGTCGACGGCGCGGCGGACCGGCGCGGGGGCCGAGACCACCACGCAGCGACCCTGCCGGGCCATGAGCACGCCCCGGACGGCGGCGAGGATCGAGGCCACCCGGTCGCGCGGCAGCGAGCCGGGCAGCGCGGCGTGCACGGCGCCGATCCCGGCCGAGCCGCGCACCGGGACCGGCGTGCCGGCCGCGTCGCGCAGCGCGTAGACGGCGGCGTGCAGGTCGTTGATGGGCACCTCGATCCGCAGGGCGGTGTCGCCGGGGGCGAACGGGTAGCGGCCCCACCACTCGGGGGCGGCGTGGTTGACCACGGCCTCGGTGCCGAGCAGCGCGGTGAGGCGGTCGGCGCGTTCCGCCACGTCGGCGGGGCCGCCTTCGAGGAGCACCACCAGGCTGCCCGCCGCGGCGGGCCGCCCCGGTCGCCCGGTCACCGCCGGGTGGTCGGGCCGGTTGGCCACGGACGGGTGGGAGGCGGGGATCCGCCGGCGCGGCAGCGGCACCGGCACGGGCAGGTCCAGCTCGACCGCCGCCGGGTCGAGCCGTGCGGCGAGCACCGCCCGGACCAGGTCGTGCACCTCCAACGGCGTCCACACCGGACGGGACACCCAGACCCGGCCGGCCGGCACGGCCTGCACCCGCATGGTGGCCGAGACCAGCACCCCGAGGCCGCCCTGCGAGCCGCAGAGCAGCCGGGCCACGTCGAGCCCCGGCACCTCGGCCGCGCCGAAGAGCGCCGCCGCGCCGCCCCCCGCCGGCCCGGCCCGGCCGAGCAGCGCGGTGCCGGGCTCCCCCACGCTGACCAGTTCACCGTCGGCGTCGAGGTAGCGCACCCCGACGAGCTGTGCGCACGGGCTGCCGTGCCGGTGGCGCAGCGGGCCGGACTCGTCGGCGGCCAGCACCCCGCCGAGGGTCGCCCCGGGGGAGGGCGCGTCGACCGGGAGGCGCCGGCCGGTGCGTTCCAGGGTGGCCTGCACGGCCCGCAGCGGGGTGCCGGCGCCGATCTCGGCCACCGCCGAGGCCTGCGGCTCGTGCCAGACCCCGGCCAGCCGGCCGGTGTCGAGCATGATGTCGACCTGCGCCGGTGCGGCACCCCAGTCGATCTTCGTGCCGGCGCCACGGGGCACCACGGTCAGGTCGTGCGCGGCGGCCAGCCGGAGCACCTCGGCGGCGGCGTGGGGACCGCCGGGCACCGCCACCCAGCGGGCCGTCCGGCCGGCCACCTCGTCGGCCGGGCCGGCGAACCGGGCGAACGGCGGGCCACAGATCTCCGCCAGCTTCCGGGTGATCTCGAGGGCTCCGGGTCGATCGGTGGAACGCGCTGCAGCCGCCATGGCGGTTATCGTACACATGTTCGAAAGCCCTGCCGGCGAGTCGCGGGATTCCGGCGGCGCGCGACCGCGGCAGCGACCCGACGGCCGGTAACGTGACGCCGTGACCACCGAGAAGCCCCCACCCGTCGCCAAGCGCGTTCCGGCCGAGCGGACCCACCACGGCGACACCGTCGTCGACGAGTACGCCTGGCTCGCCGCCAAGGACGAGCCGGAGACGATCGCCTACCTGACCGCGGAGAACGCGTACACGGAGGCGCGCACCGCGCACCTGGCGGAGCTGCGCGCGGAGCTGTTCGAGGAGACCCGCCGGCGCACCCAGGAGACCGACCTGTCGGTGCCGACCCGCAAGGACGGCTACTGGTACTACACCCGCACCGTCGAGGGCCAGCAGTACGGCGTGCACTGCCGCCGGGCCGTCCGCGACGGCGAGACCGCCCCGCCGGTCAGCGCGGACGGCGCCCCGCTCGACGGCGAGGAGGTGCTGCTCGACGGCAACCAGCTCGCCGAGGGGCACGACTTCTTCTCCCTGGGCGCGTTCGACGTCAGCCCGGACGGGCGCTGGCTGGCCCACTCGACCGACTTCTCCGGCGACGAACGCTTCACCCTGCGGATCAAGGACCTCCAGACCGGCGAGGTGCTTCCCGACGAGATCCCGGACACCTTCTACGGCACGGCCTGGTCGAACGACGCGTCGACGCTGTTCTACGTGACGGTCGACGACTCCTGGCGGCCGAACCGGGTCTGGCGGCACACCGTGGGCACCCCGTCGAGTGAGGACGTGGTGGTGCACCAGGAGGACGACGAGCGGTTCTGGGTGGGCGTCGAGCTGACCCGCTCCGAGCGCTTCGTGCTCATCGACATCCACAGCAAGATCACCAGCGAGGTCCGGGTCATCCCGGCCGGCAACCCCACCGGCGAGCCGGCCGTCGTGGCGCCGCGGCGGCAGGGCGTCGAGTACGCGGTGGAGCACCACGGGCACCGGTTCCTGATCCTGCACAACGACGGCGCGGAGGACTTCGCGCTCGCGTACACCTCGGCCGACGCGCCGGGCGACTGGACGCCGCTGATCCCGCACACCCCCGGCACGCGGCTGGAGTCCGTCGACGCGTTCGAGAACCACCTGGTCGTCTCGCTGCGCAGCAACGGGCTGACCGGGCTGCGGGTGCTGCCGGTCGGCGGTGGCGACAGCTTCGACATCGACTTCCCCGAGCCGATCTACAGCGTCGGGCTCGACGCCAACCCGGAATACCGCACCGCGGAGGTGCGGCTGCGCTACACCTCGCTGGTGACCCCGGACTCGGTCTACGACTACGACCTGGTCACCCGGCAGATGGTGCTGCGCCGGCGGAAGCCGGTCCGGCCCGGCCCGGACGGGCGCGAGTACGACCCGGCCGACTACGAGCAGCACCGGGACTGGGCGCTCGCCGACGACGGCACCCGCGTGCCGATCTCGCTGGTGTGCCGCACGGGCACCCCGCGCGACGGCTCCGCGCCCGCCGTCATCTACGGCTACGGGTCCTACGAGGCGAGCATGGACCCCTGGTTCTCCATCGCCCGGCTCAGCCTGCTCGACCGCGGCGTGATCTTCGCGGTGGCGCACATCCGCGGCGGCGGCGAGCTGGGCCGCCGCTGGTACGACGAGGGCAAGCTGCTGGCCAAGAAGAACACCTTCACCGACTTCGTGGCCTGCGCCCGGCACCTGGTCAAGGCCGGCTGGACGGCGAGCGACCGGCTGGTGGCCCGGGGCGCCTCGGCCGGCGGCCTGCTGATGGGCGCGGTCGCCAACCTCGCACCGGACGCGTTCGCCGGCATCGTCGCGCAGGTGCCGTTCGTGGACGCGCTCACCTCGATCCTCGACCCGTCGCTGCCGCTGACGGTCACCGAGTGGGAGGAGTGGGGCAACCCGCTCGACGACCCCGAGGTCTACGCGTACATGAAGTCGTACACGCCGTACGAGAACGTGTCCGCGGTGGACTATCCGGCGATCCTCGCCGTGACCAGCCTCAACGACACCCGGGTGCTCTACCACGAGCCGGCCAAGTGGATCGCCCGGCTGCGGGCGGTCGCCCCGCGGGGCGACTACCTGCTGAAGACCGAGATGGGCGCCGGCCACGGTGGCCCCAGCGGCCGGTACGACGCCTGGCGCGAGGAGGCGTTCGTCAACGCCTGGACCCTCGACCGGCTGAACCGCGCCTGAGATGCAAGGAAGGGGCCCCTGTTAACGCCTCATGCATAGCAGGGGCCCCCTCTTAACGTCCGGAGCCGAGAGCGGCCGCGAGCACCGCCGGGTCGACGTTGCCGCCGGTGACCATCGCGACCGTACGGCCGGGCGGCAGCTCGTCCCGGTGGAACAGCCGGGCGGCCAGCGCGACGGCGCCGCTCGGCTCGGCCACCAGCCGGGCCTCGCGCAGCAGCCGTCCCATCGCCGCGACGATCTCGTCCTCGGTGACCGTGACGATGCCGTCGAGCCGGTCCCGCAGGTGAGCCAGGGTCAGCTCGGACAGGTTGGTGCGCAGCCCGTCCGCACACGTCCGGTAGGTGCGTTCGACCTCCCAGACCACCACCTCCCCGGCGGCCAGGGAGTCGCGCGCGTCGGCGGCGAGCAGCGGCTCCACCCCGACCACGGCGGCCGACGGGCGCAGGGCCTTGACCGCGGTGGCCACGCCCGAGGAGAGCCCGCCGCCACCCACCGGCACCAGCACCACCTCCACGTCGGGCAGGTCGGCGACGATCTCCAGGCCGACGGTGCCCTGGCCGGCGATGATCCACGGGTGGTCGAACGGCGGCACGAGCGCGGCCCCGGTGTCGGCGACGATCCGCTCGGCCTCGGCGAGCCGGTGGGCCGGCGGCACGAGCCGCACGTCGGCGCCGAGCGCCCGCATCCCGTCCACCTTGATCCGCGGCGCGCCCTCCGGCACGACCACGGTGCAGGGCACGCCGAACGCCCGGGCCGCGTATGCCAGGGCCTGCCCGTGGTTGCCCGAGGAGTGGGTCACCACGCCCCGGGACCGGGCGGCCGGGTCCAGCCGGGCCACCGCGTGGGTGGCGCCGCGCAGCTTGAACGAGCCGACCGGTTGCAGGCTCTCCGGCTTGAGCCACAGCTCGTCGTCCCAGAGCGTCGGCAGCAGCGGGGTGCGCACCACGGTGCCCGCGACGTCCTCGGCGGCGGCCCGGATGTCGGCGATCGAGACCAGCTCCATCGCCCCATCCTGCCGCGCGCCGGGATCGGCCGCCGCCCCGCGCCGGCCGCCTAGACTGCCGGGATGAGCGAGGACGAGCAGCGGGCGGAGGGCGGACCGGGGCCGGCCCGGCGCGCACCGGTCTGGCTGATCCTCGGTGTGGTCGCCTCCGCCATGGTGGTCTGCTGCTGCTCGGCGCTGATCGGCGTGGCCGTCGCCTGGTCCGCCGGCCTCCTCGGCGGCCGCTGACCGCGGGACCCGCCGCCGTCGTCAGGTCGTGCGCAGCTCCTCGACCGTCGTGCTGGCGCGCAGGAAGAGCAGGCCGACGCCGACGGTGAGCAGCACCGCGGCCAGCCCGCCGGCCGCGAACCAGGCCAGCTGTTCCCACGGTACGTGCGGCGGGACGGTCACCTCGGGCACCCACTCGGTGCGGGTGTGGCGGGCCCGGGTGGCCGGGCCCGCGCAGAGCTGCTCGCCCGCGTCGCAGACCTCCTGCGCGTAGCCCCCGGCGGTCGGTGCGGGGAACACGCCCCGGACGAGCAGGTAGCCGACGGCCAGCGCGAGGCCGATGGCGGGCACCGCCGGGGCGAGCGACTGCCAGAGCAGCGAGCGGCCGATCGTGGCGCGCGGCACCCCGGTGGCCACCAGCGCTGCGTACGCCCGGCGGCGGGTGGTGATCCCCTCGACGACCGCCACCAGCAGCCCGCCGCCCGCGATGGCCACGGACACCGCGACGCCCAGGTCGACCAGGTCCATGGCGCCCAGGTAGAAGGAGTCCGAGCCGGCCATCCCGGCTCCGGTGCGGCGCTCCAGCTCCATGGAGGCCAGGAAGTCGGCGCGGAGCCCGGCGGCGCCCGCACCGAAGACGAGCGCGGCCAGCAGGGCGGCCAGGGTGCGGCTGCCCGCCCACGGGTCGGCGGTCAGCCGGCGTGCGGCGAGCAGCGCGGCCGGGCGGCGGCCGTGGCGGTGCAGCAGGCGGCCGGCGGCGTGGGAGAGCCAGCCGGTGCCCGCGATCACCCCGACCATGGCGGCCAGGGCACCGAGGATCAGCAGCGCCGGCAGCAGCCAGAGCGGCGGTTCGGCGTGCCGCCGCTCGTACCAGAGGCCGACCGGCCGGAACGCGGCGAACAGGGCCAGCCCCACCAGGATCAGCAGGCCGGGCCACGGCCAGGGCGCCCGGGTGCGGAACCGGCGGACCACGCCGAACGGGGTGGTGGTGACCCGGCGCAGCAGGGCCGCGCTGACCAGGGCGGCAAGCAGCGGCAGACCGAGCACCACGGCCAGCATTGCCGGCGAGGCCGGGTGGACGTCGGTGGGCAGCGGCAGCCGTCCGTCGGCGCCGGGCCGGTGCAGCAGCCGGTGGCCGGCCAGGAAGGCGGCGAGGCCACCGACGGTGCCGAGCAGGCTGGCCAGCCCGGTCTCGGCGGCCGCGATCCGGGTGACCTGGTGCGGGGTCGCCCCGGCCAGCCGGAACGCGGCCAGGCGGCGGTCCCGGCCCGGCGCGCCGAGCCGGGCGCACTGCCCGGCCAGCCCGAGCACCGGCACGACGAGCAGCAGCAGGCCGAACGCCAGGCCACCCCGCAGGCCCGGCTCGCGCAGCAGCCCGTTGGTGTACTGGAGGGACCAGCGGACGGAGTTGTCGTCGGTGGCCGGCGGGGTGGGAATGGCCAGCACGGTGAGCGCGGCCAGCCCGACCAGCGTGGCCAGGGCGGCGCTCAGCGCGGTCAGCGCGACCCGGGCGGTGTCGGTCCGGGTGCCCGCCCCGGCGAGCCGGATCAGGGTGCCCGGGCTCACCGGTGGCCGCCGGGTACCGGCGCGTCGAGGCCCAGGCCCGACTGGTCGACCGCCCCGTCGCGCAGGGTCACCTCGCGGTCGGCGTACGCGGCGATCCGCGGCTCGTGGGTGACCAGCACGACGGCGGTGCGCTGCTCCCGGGCGAGCCGGACGAGCTGGGTGAGCACCTGCTCGCCGGTGAGCGTGTCCAGCGCGCCGGTGGGCTCGTCGGCGAAGAGCACCCGCGGCTCCGTGACCAGGGCCCGGGCCAGGGCACACCGCTGCTGCTGACCCCCGGACATCTCGCCCGGCCGGACGTCGGCGACCTCGGCCACGCTGAGCCGCTCCAGCCAGGTGAGCGCCGCCGTCCGCGCCTCTCGCCGCCCCGTGCCGGCGAGAAGCAGCGGAAGGGCGACGTTCTCCGCCGCGGTCAGCTCGGCGACGAGCTGACCGAACTGGAAGAGCACCCCGAACTCGGTGCGCCGCAGCCGGGACCGCGCCGACTCGGACCACTCGTCGATCCGCTCCCCGCGCCAGGTGACCTGCCCGGCGTCCGGGCGCAGGATGCCGGCGAGGCAGTGCAGCAGGGTGGACTTGCCGCAGCCGCTCGGGCCGGTGACGGCGAGGATCTCGCCCTCGGCCACGCCGAGCGTCACGCCGCGCAGGGCCGGCGTCCTCCCGTACGCCCGGACCACGCCGCGCGCCTCCAGAAGACTCACGAGTGCACCTCCCGGTGCCAGTCGGCGACCCGTTCGAGGGTGGTGTGCAGCCACCGCAGGTCGGCGTCGAGATGGGCGATGGCGAAGTCGGCCGCGATCACGTCGTCGAGGCCGGCCGCCGGGGCGGTCTTCACGGCGGTCAGCTCGCGCAGCCGCTCGGTGTGCGCCCGGCGCTGGGCGATCAGGTAGGCGCGGGCCCGCTCGACGTCGGCCACCATGAGCGCGACGACCACCTTGGCGAAGAGGGTGCTCGCCACGTACGGCATCGGTGGCTCGACGGTCGCCAGCCACTGGTCGAGCGCGGTCCGCCCCTCGCCGGTGAGCGCGTAGGACGTGCGGTCGGGCCCGCCCTCGCGGGCCTGGCCGGCCGGGGCGACCAGGCCGTCCCGTTGGAGCCGGGCCAGGGTGGCGTAGACCTGCCCGAAGGCGAGCGGCCGGGCCCGGGGCAGCCGCTCGTCGTGGGCACGCTTCAGCTCGTAGCCGTGCCGGGGGCCGCGCGCGAGCAGCCCGAGCAGTACGTGCTGAGTGGACACGCCCACACTATTCATTGAGCGAATAGTGGTGTCAAGAGCGGCCCGTACGGCGGGTCGCCGCACGGGCCGGTCGGGTCAGGGGGTCCAGGCGGGGTCGCGGCCGGTCCGGCCGAGCAGGGCGTCCAGCGTGGTCGGCTCGCCGGTGGCCGGGACGGGCTCGCCGAAGGCGCCCATCTTCTGCCCGGTGTCGCCCATCCGGTCCATGAAGCCGTGCCCCGCCGCGAGCACCGCCGGGTCGACCTCCAGCCGCTGGCCGGTCGCCCGGGCCAGGTCCCAGCCATGCACGGTGAGGTCGATGAGAGCCATGTCGCCGACGGTCTCCTGCGGCAGGCCCATGCCGGGCGAGACGCCCTCCAGCGCCGCCGGATCCGACCAGGCCCGCGCCAGGCGGTCGGCCTCCGTCGCGAACCGGTCGCGCCAGCCCTCGGCCAGGTGGTCGGTCTTGGCTGCCCAGTCCACCTCCCGCCGGCGGGCCAGGTCCTGGAAGTTCACCACCACGTCGAAGAGGTGGTTGAGCAGGTCGCGCACCGTGTAGTCGGGGCACGGGGTGGGCAGGCCGAGCTGGTCGTCGGAGATGCCCTGGACCACCGCCGCCGTCCGGGGCGCGGCGACGGCCAGCAGCTCACTAGTCTTCGTGGTCATAGGGACCAGCGTATGAGGGCGGTCTTGAAGAAATGCGACACGAACCGCGGCAGGACAACCGGGGCATCCTCGACCCCGGCCGGCTCCGGCGGCGGGTCCACTTCCGGCGCCGGCTGCCCGCCCCGGCGCTGCGCCCCTGGGTCGAGCACTACTGGCTTGTCGACTGGGAGCTGACCGACCCGTTCGACCAGCGGATCGTCCCGCACCCCGCGGTCAACGTGGTGTTCCAGGCCCGGGCCGGCGAGGCGGAGCACGGCGAGATCGCCGGCGTGGACACCGGCCTGTTCACGATCACGCTGCACGGCGCCGGCCGGGTCACCGGCGTCCAGTTCCGCCCGGGCGGCTTCCGCCCCTTCTGGCGCCGCCCGGTCTCCGAGCTGACCGGCCGGCGCCTCCCGCTGCCCGCCGGGCCGCCACCGGCCGGCACGGCCCCCGCCGCGCCGTTCGCCGCCGGGCCGGTCTGCCCCGGCACCGACACGCAGCGGTGCCGCCGGCTCGACGACCTGCTCACCGCCTGGCAGCCGGCGCCGGACCCGCTCACCGCCGAGGCCACCGCCCTGGTCGAGGAGATCCGCGCCGACCGCGCCGTCCTGCGCGTCGACGACTTCGCCCGGCGGCACGCGATCTCCACCCGGCGGCTCCAGCGGCTGTTCCTGGACCACGTCGGCGTCGGCCCGAAGTGGGTGATCCGCCGCTACCGGCTCCAGGAGGCGATCGAGCAGGCCGCCGCCGGGCCGCTGGACTGGTCGCGCGTCGCCGCCGACCTGGGGTACGCCGACCAGGCCCACCTGGTCCGCGAGTTCACCGCGGTGGCCGGGGTGTCACCGGCCGCGTACGCCCGCTCGCTGGCCGCCTCGCGGCGCGGGTGACCCCCGGCGGTCAGCGGCGGCGTACGGCGACCACCGCGACGTCGTCGTGGATCTCCGGCGGCGCCAGCTCGACCAGCAGCCGCTGGCAGAACTGGTCGAGGTCGTCGTCGACCCGGGTGGCGACCGCGGCGAGCGCCGCCATGCCCTCGTCGATGGTGGCGTCGCGCCGCTCGATCAGCCCGTCGGTGTAGAGGACCAGCGTGGCCCCGGCCGGCAGCACGAACTCCAGGTCCGGCGGGCGGGGCGCGCGCACGCCGAGCAGCGGGGCGGACTGCTGCACGAAGTCCGTCCGCCCGTCGCTGCTGACCAGGGCCGGCAGGTGCCCGGCGCTGGCCAGCCGGATCAGGCCGCTGCCCGGATCGAGCAGCAGCACGCAGATGGTGGCCAGCTCGGTCGGCAGCAGGGTCCGCATCAGCTCGTTGACCCGGTCCAGGATCACCCCCGGCGGGTGGCCCTCGACCGCGTACGCGCGCACCGCGTGCCGCAGCTCGGCCATCACCGTGGCGGCGTGCAGCGAGTGCCCGGCCACGTCGCCGATCGCCATGAGCAGGTGCCCGTCGAGCATCACCAGCTCGTAGAAGTCCCCGCCCACCTCGGTCTGGGCGCTCGCCGGCTCGTAGCGGACGGCCAGGTCGAGGCCGGCGATCTCGGGCAGCCGGCGGGGCAGCAGACTGCGCTGGAGGGTCACCGCGATCCGGTGCTCCTGGTCGAAGGAGCGCTGGGCCTCGACCGCCGAGGCGACCGCCTGGGCGAGCTGCACCAGCACCGGGGTGCGTACGGTCTGGGTGGCGGTCGGCACCACCACGTAGAGCGCAGGCCGGTCCTCCCGGAGCCGGGTGGCGGCCACGGTCACCGTGTCGCCGTCGGGCCAGGCGGTCAGGTCCCAGGCGCCCGGCTCGTCGACCCGGACGCGGGTGCCGATCGGCTGCCCGGTGTTGTCCACCGTCCACGGCACGATCACCGGCGGCGCCTCCGGCCCGACGGTCACCCCGACCAGGCAGTCCCCGTCGAACGTCTCCGCCACCACGGCCGCCGGGCTCTTGAAGATCCGCGCCGCGCCGGCCGCCGCCGCCTCCAGCAGCCGGACGAAACTCGACGCCGCGTGCATCTCCACGGTCGCGTCGGCCAGCGCGGCCAGCCGCTCGGCGAGCAGCTCGGCCCGCTGCCGGGCCTGGTAGTAGCGGAGCACCGCGTGCGCGGTGGCGACCAGTTCCTCCGGCTCGATCGGCTCGGCCAGGTACGCGTCCGCGCCCCGGGTCAGCCCCTGCGCCCGGTCCACCACGTCCACGGCGTGCGCGGAGACGTGGATGACCGGCGTCGACGGGTGGGACTCCTTGATCAGCTCGCAGACCTCGAAGCCGCTCATGTCGGGCAGCCGGACGTCCAGCACCACGAGGTCGACCCGGTCCTTGCGCACCCGGTCCAGCGCCTCGGCGCCGTTCTCCGCCTCCAGGGTGGCGAAGCCCGCCCGGGTCAGCCAGTGCACCAGCAGGTACCGCTTCGGACTGCTGTCGTCGACCACCAGCACGGTCGCCGGACCGCTCTCCACCGTCAGGCTCCGCCCACGGGAAGGACCACGGTGAAGGTGCTGCCCCGGCCCGGTTCGCTCACCAGCTCCAGCGCCCCGCCGAGCAGCGTGACCAGCCGCCGCGCGTAGGGCAGGCCGAGGCCCGTGCCGCCGACCCGGGTCGTGCCCGGCACCTGGTAGAACTCCTCGAAGATCCGCTCGTGCAGCTCCGGCGGAATGCCCGCGCCGGTGTCGGTGACCGACAGCGACCAGTGTTCGCCCCGGCGTTCCGCCCGCAGCCGCACCTCACCCCGCTCGGTGAACTTGAGCGCGTTGTGCAGCAGGTTGCGCAGCACCTGGGCGAGCAGCACCTCGTCCGAGCGGGTGGTCGCCGGGGCCGGCGGCTCCTCCACCACCAGCTCCACCTCGGGCCGGGTGGCCAGCGCCCGCAGCGTGCCGCGGAGCTGCCCGAAGAGCGCCCGCAGGTCCACCTCGGCCCAGTTGGGTTCGAGCCGGCCGGACTCGGCCTTGGCCAGGTCGAGCAGCTCGTTGACCAGGCCGAGCAGGTCGGCCGCCGACGACCGGATCAGCCCCACCTGCCGGGCCTGCTCGGCGGTGAGCGGGTCGGACGCGGAGTCGCCGAGCAGCCGGGCCAGCCCGATGATCGCGGTCACCGGGGCGCGCAGCTCGTGGCTCACGTTGGCCAGGAACCGGCTCTTCGACTCGCTGGCGGCGCGGAGCTGGGCGGACTTCTCGTCCAGCTCGGCGTAGAGCGCCACCACACCGCGGTTGGTCTCCTCCAGCTCCTCGGTGAGCTGGTTGTAGAGCGCCATGACGCCCCGGTTGGTCTCCTGGAGCTCGGAGTTGAGCACCTCCAGCTCGTCGCGCTGGCTGCGCACCTCGTCGAGGGCGGCGATGAGCTGGCTGTTCTGCGCGGCCAACTCGTCCAGCACCGTGCCCGGAGCGCTGCTGGCCAGCTCGGTCCGGAGCTGGGCGAGGCGCTCCGGCGTGAACGGCGGCGCCTGCGCCGGGACTCGTCGGGACATCCTCACGACCGTATCGCCCCCGGCGGTCACCACACCCAGCATGTCGACCAGACGCGCCACCGCACCGGACTGCGGCTCGTAGCGGCCGCCGGGCAGCGGGCGGACCGGTGCCAGATCGACCCGGAGCACCGGCAGGCCGGTGTGGGCGTCGACGACGACCGCGAAGGTGACGTCCGCGCCGCCGACCGCGCGCAGCAGGTCCCGGGCCACCTCGCTGAGGGCGGTGGCCAGGCGTACCTGGTCCTGGTTCTCCAGCCCGACCGCGGCGGCCACCTCCCGGCCGCGCTGCCGGACCAGGAAGATGTCCTGCTCCACCCGGAGCGCCATCTGCAGCAGCGGGTCCTGGGCGGACGGGCGGGTCACGGCTCCGCCCGGGCGACCAGGACGCAGGCGTCGTCCCGGCGGATCCCGGCGTCGCGGAGCAGGGTGGCGGCGGCCAGCAGCGGCGCGCGGCCGGCCAGGCCGGGGTAGTCGGCCAGGTCCCAGCGGTCCGTCACGCCGTCGCTGTGCATGACCAGGGTCGCCCCGGCCGGGAACGGGTAGTCGTACTCCCGCACGGAGGGGCGCTGGTGTCCGGCGATGCCGGGCAGCGAGACGAGGCCCCGCCGCCGCTCGCCCGCGGCCACGATCATGGCTGCGATGTTGCCCAGCCCGGCGTACCGCAGCAAGCCCGACACGGGGTCGGGTTCGGCCACCGCGAGCGCGGCGCCGCGGGTGTGCGACATGGCCCGGTGCAGGTTCTGCACCACGGTGGACGGCGAACCGGCCGGCGCCGCCCGGAACGCGGCCAGCGCGGCCCCGGTGGCGGCGGCGGCCAGCGGGCCGTGCCCGAGGCCGTCGCAGACCAGCACCTGCCGCCGGCCGTCGACCACCCGCACCGCGTACCCGTCGCCGCTGACCTGCTCGCCGGTGATCGGCCGGGCCAGCGCGCCGGCCCAGTCCGGCCCGGGAACCGGGCCGTCCCAGACCTGGACGGCCTGCACGGTGCCCCGGCCGGGCAGGGAGTAGCCGTCGAACCGGCTCGCCTGCCGGGCGATCGCGCCGAGGCCGATGCCGAGGGTGCCGGTGGTGGAGTGCCCGTCCGCCGACGAGAGGGCGAGATCGGCCATGCCGGGGCCGGAGTCGATGGCCACCAGTTCCACCCCGGCCCGCCCGCCCCGGCGCACCGGCCGGAGCAGCAGGGTGCCCTCCCGGGCGTGCTTGACCAGGTTGCTGGTGATCTCGGCGGTGACGATGGCCAGGTCGGCGACGCGCGGCTCGCCGAGTTCCACCTGCCGGCCGAGCCGCTCGGCGGCCCGCCGCACGCTGCTCGCGGCGGCGCCGTTCTCCACCCGGAACCAGAGACCGTGGTCGGCGACCACGTCGCCGATCATCGGGACCACTTGATGACGGTGATCCGGGTGCCCTCACCCACAGCGGTCCAGATGTCGAAGTCGTCGACGAGCCGGCGGGCGCCGCTGAGCCCCAGGCCCAGCCCGCCACCGGTGGTGAAGCCGTCGGTGAAGGCCTCGTCGAGGTCGGCGATGCCCGGCCCCTGGTCGGCGAAGACGATGCGGACTCCGCGGCGGCGGCCGTCCTCCACAGTGGTCACCTCGGCGCTGCCCCCGCCGCCGTAGATCAGCGTGTTGCGGGCCAGCTCGCTGGCGGCCGTGACCAGCTTGGTCTGGTCGACCAGCGAGAGCTTGACGGCGACGGCGGTGGTACGCACCAGCTGCCGCACCCGGACCACGTCCTCGTCGCTGCGGATCGCCTGGGTCGCGGGCACCCCCAGGTCGACGCCTGCGGTCATGGCGTGGCCGTCGTCTCGGCGTCCTCGTCGGCGTCCGCCTCGTCCCACTCGTCGGCCCGGCTCGCCGCGATCAGCTCCATGCCGCGCTCGACGTTCAGCGCGGTGCGGATGCCGTTGAGCGACAGCCCCAACTCGACCAGGGTGATGGCGACGGCGGGACGCATCCCGACCACCACCGTCTCGGCGTCCAGCACCTTGGAGATGGACGCGATGGTGGACAGCATCCGGCCGACGAAGGAGTCGACGATGTCCAACGCCGTGATGTCGATGATCACGCCGTGCGTGCCGGTGGCGACGATCCGCTCGGCCAGGTCCTCCTGGAGCTGGATCGCCGTCTGGTCGGACATGTCGAGCTGGATGGAGACCAGCAGGATGTCACCGATCTTGAGGATCGGCACCCGCTCCATCAGGACTCCCGGCGCGCGCGGCGGGTGGCGGTCTCGACGCCGGTGAGGCGCAGCACGTGGCGCAGCGCGTCGGCCAGGCTCGCCTTGGTGGCGATGTCGCCGAACTCGATGCCGAGGGCCACGATCGTCTGGGCGATCTGCGGCCGGATGCCGGAGATGATGCAGTCGGCGCCCATCAGCCGGGCGGCCACCACGGTCTTGAGGATGTGCTGGGCGACCTGGGTGTCCACCGCCGGCACGCCGGTGATGTCGATGATCGCGTAGGGCGAGCCGGTGTCGACCAGGGTCTGGAGCAGCCGCTCCATCACCACCTGGGCGCGGGCCGAGTCGAGGGTGCCGACCAGCGGGACGGCGACCACGCCCTCCCACAGCTTCACCACCGGCGTGGACAGCTCCAGCAGCTGCTCGGCCTGGTCGGCGATCAGGCCCTCGCGGGTGCGCACGAAGCTCTCGAAGGTGAACAGCCCCATCTGGTCGATCAGGGCGGAGTAGGCGACGAAGTCGCGGAGGGTGTCCGCGTCCCGGCTCTGCTCCATGAGCTCCAGCAGCGCGTCCTTGAGCGCGAACACGCTGATCGCGGTCTCGGTGGCGCTGAAGCCCTGGCGGGCCCGGCTGGCGGAGAGCTCGGCCAGCACCGCCCGCAGCTCGCCGCCGTGCTCGTCGGCCAGGTCGCGGAGACCGTGCTGCCCGGCGTCGATGATGCTGCGGTGCAACTCCCGCGCCTGCCGCGCCAGCTCCGCCTGGCTGAGCCGGCCGCGCAGCGAGTCGGCGACGATCTCCGTCCAGCGCGCGGTCAGCCGGTCGGCGTGCTCGGTCAGCAGGCGGGCGAGCCGACCACTCTGTTCGGCGCTCAACGCCATGGTGACCTCCCTGAACTCTGGACGGGCCGGACTCTATCACCGCGGTCTGCGGCACTAGTTGTCGCGGAGCAACGAAATGATCGAGGGCACCCTTCTCGGCTCCCGTTCTGCACGCTGCCAGCTTCGTGGGATACCGTTCCACCGAATACAGGAGGTCGGCGAATGTCCTTGACGGTGCACACGGAACAGCGCGGCGACGTGGTCGTCGTGTCGGTCGCGGGCGAGCTGGACATGGCGACGGCACCGCAGCTCCAGGACCAGATCACGGACCTGCTCGACAAGGGGCGCAACCGCCTCGTGTTCGACCTGGCCGAGGTGTCGTTCTGCGACTCGACCGGGCTGTCGGTGTTCGTACGCGCCAAGAACAGCTGCGACGAAGCCGGCGGCGTGGTCCGGCTGGCCGCCCCGCAGCGCGGCGTGCTCCGCATCCTCGAGGTGAGCGGCCTGGTCGAGGTGCTGCACACCTACCCGACGGTGGAGCAGGCCGTGGCGGGCGATCCCACGCCGGCCTCCTCCTGACCGTTTCCCCTCAGCGCTCGTCCTCGATGTGCCGAGGGCGGGCGATCACCATGCCCGCCCCCGTCTGCACGGCGAGCGCCACCAGCAGGAAGCCGATGGGCGCGGTCCAGCCCCCGGTCGCCTCGTAGAGGATGCCGACCAGCAGCGGGCCGAGCGCGGCGATCACGTAGCCGGTGCTCTGCGCGAAGGCGGAGAGCGCGACCGTGCCCTCGGCGGTCCGGGCGCGCAGCCCGATCGTGGTCAGGATCAGCGGGAACGCGCCCTGACCGAAGGCCAGCAGCAGCACCCAGAGGGGCGCGAGGCCGTGCGGCGCGAGCGCCAGGCCGACGTACGCGGCCGTGGAGAAGGCGGTCAGCGACAGCACCAGCGGGCGCAGCGTGGGCAGCCGGCCGGCCAGGGCCGGCATCATGAGCGCCACCGGCACGCCGAGCGCGGTCACCCCGGCGAGCAGCAGGCCGGCCGCCTCCGGCGCGTAGCCGGCGTCCCGGAAGAGCTGGGCCAGCCAGCCCATGATCGCGTACCCGCTGAGCGACTGCGCCCCGAAGTACACCGCCATGGCCCAGCCGAGCCGGGTGCGCGCGGGCCGTACCCGCGCCGGCGCGGCGGCGGCCACCGCCGGGGTCGCCGTCCGGCGCGCGGCCCGGGCGCGCAGCGCCAGCGGCACCCACGGGAGTACGGCCACCGCGGCCAGCCCGGCCCACACGCCGAGACCGGCCCGCCACGAGCCGAAGGCGTGCGCGATCGGCACCGCCGAGGCGGCGGCCACCGTGGTTCCCACGGTGAGCGCCATCGTGTACGCCCCGGTGACCAGCCCGGTGCGCTGCGGGAAGTGCTGCTTGACCAGCATGGGCAGCAGGATGTTCGCGACCGCGATGCCGGCCAGCGCGAGCGCGCTGGTGAGCACGAAGACCGCCGTCGAGTCGGTGACCACGCGCAGCACCTGCCCGACGGTCAGCGCGACCATGGCCACCACCAGCACCCGGGCGGCGGGCCAGCGGCGGACCAGCCACGGGGTGAGCGCGCCGAGCCCGGCGAAGGCGATGGTGGGCAGCGTGGTGACCAGGCCGGCCGTCGCGCCGGAGAGGCCGAGCCCGTCGCGGATCTCGTCGAGCAGGGCGCCCAGGCTGGTCACCGCGGCGCGCAGGTTGACCGCCACCAGCAGCATGCCGACCAGGACCAGCAGGCCGCCGCGGGCCGGGGTGGCCTGCGGCGCGGGGGCGGCGGCCGGGGCCGGCCCGGGCGTCACATCGGTGGTGAGCGCGTCGGTGACCGGGGCTCCGGTGGGCGGGGGTGGCGGGGTCATGACCTCGAACCTACAATCATGGGATGAATTTCGGCAGGAGGTGTAACCGGTGACACCCGCCGTCGATTCCGTCGCCGTGCCGCCACGCGGCCACCGGGTGCGCCAGACCATCGAGCAGCTCCGGGGCCGGATCCTCGGCGGCGAGTGGCCGGTGGGCGCGAAGATCCCCACCGAGCCGCAGCTCGTCGCCGCGCTGGGCGTCGGGCGGAACACGGTCCGCGAGGCCGTCCGGGCGCTGGTGCACGCCGGGGTGCTGGAGTGCCGGCAGGGCTCCGGCACCTACGTGGTGTCGACCGACGAGCTGGCCCCGGTGGTGGCCCGCCGGCTCACCGCCGACCGGATGGCCGAGGTGATCGAGGTCCGGCGCGCCTTCGAGGTGGAGGCGGCCCGGCTCGCCGCGCTGCGGCGTACCCCCGAGGACCTGGCGGCGCTCGACCGCGCGCTCGCCACCCGGGAGGCCGCCTGGCGCTCCGGCCGGGTCGGTGAGTTCGTCGAGGCGGACGCCGCGCTGCACACCGCCGTGGTGGCCGCCGCGCACAACGCCATGCTGGCCGAGCTCTACGCGTCGGTCGGCGCCGCGCTGCGCAGCACCGTGGCCCAGGCGATGGGCGAGACCCTGGAGCCCGAGCGGTACGTGGACCACGGCCGGCTGGTCGAGGCCATCCGGGACGGCGACCCGGCCCGGGCGGCGATCGAGGCCGGTGCTTTTCTCGAAGCCCCCTCCCGGGCATAGGTTGTGCCGGACGGAAATTCGGACAGCACGGGAGTACGGATGCTCAAGGGCTTCAAAGACTTCATCATGCGCGGCAACGTCGTCGACCTGGCGGTCGGTGTCGTCATCGGTGCCGCCTTCACCGGGGTGGTCACCCAGCTCACCAAGTCGTTCCTGGAACCGCTGGTCCGGGTGTTCATCGCGCTGATCACCGGCAGCAAGAACGGCCTCACCGGCTCGACGCCGACCTTCCGGGAGATCCCGTTCGACTGGGTGGCCTTCGTCAACGCCGCGATCACCTTCCTGCTCACGGCGGCGGCGCTGTACTTCCTGGTCGTCTACCCGATGAACCGGCTCGCCGAGCGGCGCAAGCGCGGCGAGGAGCCGCCGCCCGCCGCCCCGAGCGAGGAGGTCAAGCTGCTCACCGAGATCCGGGACGCGCTGCTCGCCGGCAACCACGGCACGCCGGCCCAGCGCGGCGCGCTGGACGACGTGCTCGGCCGCCGGCAGGAGCCCCCGGCCGCGCGCTGACCCCATAGCCGATCGGCCCCCGTGGGAATCCCGCGGGGGCCGACGTGTGTCGAACACATGTTCGATAGAGTCCCCGCATGGAGCAGCGCAGGCACTGGTGGAACGGGAAATGGGGGCGGCTGGCCCGGCGGGACGTCTTCCTCCGGGTCGACGCCGACCGCTGGCACGTCGAGCAGCGCGCCGGCGGCGCCGAGGGGGTCTCCCAGTTCTACGAGTACGCCAGCGTCGAGGAGGCCGAGGAGACGGTCCGGGCGCTGCTGGAGGGGCCGGACACGTGGCGCGAGCTGTCCCCGCGCCCGCCGAGAGGCTGGGCCCCGCCCGTTTAGCGCCCGCGCGCCTCGGGAACCGCGCCTGTATGAGCCAGCAGCAGGACAGCGTCTCCCGGGTCACCACCGGCATGCGGGTGGTCGACTCCACCGGCGTCGAGGTGGGCACCGTGGATCTCGTCCAGCGCGGTGACCCGGCCGCCGTGACCGTGCAGGCGCCCGCCCCGGTGGACCCGGGCAGCAGCCTGGACGAGCTGATCGAGTCGGCGGCCGCCGAGGAGCCGGACGTCCCGGCCGACCTGGCCGCCCGGCTGCTGCGCGAGGGCTACCTCAAGGTCTCCACCGAGCTGGCCCGCACCGGCGCGGTCTACGTGCTGGCCGACCGGATCGCGGCGGTCACCGACGACGGCGTACGCCTCACCGTCCCCGCCGGCCAGCTCCCCCCGGAGGAATGACTCGCGTCGCCTGATCAGCCGGCCCGGGCCGGAGCGGCCGGCTCCGGTGCCCGCTCGGCCACCGGTGGCGGGGCCGGGCGACGGCGGCGGAACAGCAGGAGCATCAGCCAGCCGGCGACCAGCCCCCAGAACGCGCCGCCCACGCCGAGCAGGCTCACCCCGGAGGCGGTGACCACGAAGGTGACCACGGCGGCCTCCCGGGCGTCCGGCGCGGCCACCGCCGCCGCGACCGCGCCGGCCAGCGCGCCGAGCAGCGCGAGACCGGCCACCGCCTCGACCAGGACCGGCGGGGAGAGCAGCACCAGGGCGGTGGCCACGCCGGCGCCCAGGCCGAGCAGCGCGAGACCGATCCCGGCGGTGACCGAGGCGATCCAGCGCCGCTCCGGGTCGGGGTGGGCGTCCGGGCCGGCGGCCAGCGCGGCGGTGATCGCGGCCAGGTTCACGGCGTGCCCGCCGGCCGGCGCGCCGAGCGCCGTCGCGAGCCCGGTCACGCGGAGCGCCGAGCCCAGCGGGGCGCGGTATCCGTAGCCGGCCAGCACGGCCGTGCCCGGCACGTTCTGCGCGGCCATGGTGACCAGGAACAGCGGCAGCGCCAACCCGACGATCGCGGGCAGGGTCCAGGCGGGCGCGGTCAGCACGACGGCCGGGGCGGCGTCGATGCGGGCCGGCCCGGACGCGGTCAGCGCGATCGCCACCACCGCCGCGGCGAGCGCGCCGGGCACGGCCCACCGCCGGGCGAACCGGTGCAGCAGGAGCCAGGCGAGCACCACCGGCCCGGCCAGCCGGGGCACCTCGACCAGGGCCCGGACGGGCGCGGTGCAGAGCGGCAGCAGCACCCCGGCGAGCATGGCGCTGGCGATCGGCGCGGGGATCGCGGCGACGGCCCGGCCGAGCGCGGGCACGAGCCCCGCCGCGACGATCAGCAGGCCGGTGAGCAGGAAGGCGCCGACCGCCGCCGGCCACCCGCCGGGCACCGGCCCGGTGGCGACGAGCAGCGCGGCGCCCGGGGTGGACCAGGCGATGGCCAGCGGCAGCCGGTGCCGCAGGCCGAGCCAGACGGCGCAGCAGCCGCTGGCGACGCAGAGGGCGAGCAGCCCGGAGGCGGCCTGCGCCTGGTCGGCGCCCACGGCGCGCAGCCCGGCGAGCACGACCGTGAACGAGCTGGCGAAGCCGACCAGGGCGGTCACCACGCCGGCCAGCACGGGTTGCAGTCGACCGGCCATCGCTCTCCCCCTCGCCCGCCGTTCCGTTTACGGAACGGGCCGATGTAGCACCATAGCCCCATGACAGCTGCCCCACCAGCCGGTGACCGGACCGCCGAAGCCGTCGGCCGGCGGATCCGCGCCCTCCGCGAGGAGCGGGGGATGTCCCTGTCCACGCTCGCCCGGCTGGCCGGCGTCGGGAAGGCCACCCTCTCCGGGCTGGAGAACGGCACCCGCAACCCCACCCTGGAGACCCTGTACGCGATCACCGCCCAGCTCGGCGTGCCGCTCACCGCCGTGCTCTCCGGACCGGCGGAGACGCCGACCGTCCGCGGCGCCGCCGTGGGGGCCACCCTGCTGGAGGTCTTCAGCGACACCGACGCGACCTACGAGCTCTACCGGATGCGGGTCAGCCCCGGTCCGGCGCAGCTCTCCCCCGCGCACCAGGCCGGCGTCACCGAACACGTCACGGTCTTCGCCGGCGTGCTCCGCGCCGGCCCGGTGGACGCCCCGGGGACCGCCGGCCCCGGGGCGTACCTCCGCTGGACCTCCGACGTGCCGCACAGCTACGCGGCCGTCGGCGACGAGGAGGTCCGCGCGAGCCTGCTGCTGCGCTACCCGCGAGCGGCCACAATGGATGGTTGATACATACCGCGTGTGCAAGTGGGCGACATTTCTTTCAGCAGACCCAGCAATGCGTAGAGACGCGGACCCGATGTTCTTGGCAAGCTTGTCCCCATGACGCTGATCCTCCGCTCGGCCATCCTGAACGACGTCGGCCTCGTCCGGACCAACAACGAGGACTCCGCCCTCGCCGGTGACCGCCTCGTGGCGGTGGCCGACGGCATGGGCGGCCTCCCCGCCGGCGAGGTGGCCAGCGAGATCGTCATCCGCATCCTGGACGAGCTGACCCCGCCGACGGCTCCGGACGAGGCCGCCGACGCCCTGCGCGCCGTGGTGAGCACCGCCAACCAGCGCATCCGCGCGGCCATCACGGTCGACCCGGCGCGCGACGGCATGGGCACGACGCTGACCGCCGCCCTGCTCGCCGGCGACACCCTGGTCCTCGCCCAGGTCGGCGACTCCCGCTGCTACCTGCTGCGGGACACCGAGCTGACCCAGCTCACCCGGGACGACACCTTCGTGCAGGCACTCGTCGACCAGGGCGCACTCTCCCCCGATCAGGCCCGCCACCACCCGCAACGCTCGCTCGTCACCCGGGCGGTGCAGGGCTCCGACGCACCGCCGGCCGTCGGGGTGCTCACCGTGTTCGCCGGCGACCGGCTGCTGCTGTGCAGCGACGGCCTCTCCGACTACGTGGAGGACGCCGCCATCACCTCGGCCCTGGTCACCTACGGCGACCGGCAGCAGTGCGGCGAGCAGCTCGTGAAACTCGCCCACCAGGCCGGCGCTCCGGACAACGTCACCGTGATCGTCTCCGACGTCACCGAGGCCTGAGCCGGTCCGATTCGGGTTGCGCCGCCCGGTCCCTCGGGTTGGGATGAGCGGATGCGCATTCGCCGCTTGGCCGCCGAGGAACGTCTGACCACCAGCTTCCCGCTCCAGGCGTACGCCTTCGAGACATCGCCGATGGCCGTGTCGCGGACCGAGGAGTTCCGCGCGTACCTGCCGTACAACGCGGGCAACCGGACGCTGATCGTCGAGGAGGACGGGATCACGGCGGCCTCCGTCTCGGCGGTACCCATGCGGCAGAACCTGCGCGGCGCCGTGCTGCCGATGGCCGGCGTCGCCGGGGTGGCCACCCACCCGCTGGCCCGCCGGCGCGGGCACGTGCGCACGCTGCTGCATCAGCTCCTCGACGAGATGCGGGACGAGGGGCACCAGCTGACCGCGCTCTACCCGTTCCGCGCCTCCTTCTACGAGCGCTTCGGCTACGTGGGGCTGCCCCGGCGGCGCACCGCGGTCTTCTCCCCCGCGGACCTGGCCCCGCTGCTCCGCGCCGAGCTGCCCGGCGAGGTGGTGTGGGAGCGGGTCGGCGCCGGCTACGAGCGGTGGCGGGCGTACACCGAACGCTGCCTGCGCGAGCGGCACGGGTTCGCGGCCTTCCCTGACTTCCGGGCGGTCGGGCTGCGCGACCGGGACGACCGCTGGCTGGTCACCGCAGTCCGGGACGGCGAGACGGTCGGCGCGGTGACCTACCGGATCGACGACCACGGCGGCACGCTGATCGCCGACGACCTGCTGGCCGGCGACCCGTACGCCCGGGCGTCGCTGCTCCAGTTCTTCGCCCGCCACGTCGACCAGGTCGAGCGGATCAGCGTCGAGCTGCCCGCCGACGAGCTGCCCGAGCTGTGGCTCACCGACCTCGCCGTGCACGTGGAGGCGCGGGTGTCCCGGCCCGGCTCGTCCGCCCCGATGGCCCGGCTGCTCAGCCTCGACGCGCTCGCCGACCAGCCGGTCCTGACCGGCCGGGTCACCGTCGAGCTGGTCGGCGACCGCTGGCTGGCCGGCACCCACCTGCTCGACGGCACCACCGGCACCCTGGAGGTGCTGCCGGCGGACGCCGCCGCGGCGGGCACGGTGCCGGGCGCGCGGCTCACCTCCGCCGGGCTCTCCGCCCTGGCGTACGGGGTGCTGGACCCGGCCGAGGTGGCGGTGCGCGGGCTCGGCGAGGTGCCGGTCGAGGCGGCCGCCGAGCTGCGGCGGATCTTCCCGCGGGCGCTGCCGTACCTGTTCGCCGACTTCTGAGACCGTTTCCGATCTCCGGGCCGGGGGTAGGGTCCTCGGGTGCCGGAGTGGTTGGAAGCGGGCCTCTGGGGGCTGGTGGCCGGGTCTGCCCTGCTGATCGGGGCGGCCGTCGGGTTCTTCGCGCGGGTGCCGCGCCGGGCCATCGCCTCGGTCATGGCGTTCGGCGCCGGGGTGCTGCTCTCGGCTGTCTCCTTCGACCTGATCGCCGAGGCGCACGAGCAGGGCGGGCTGGGGCCGGTGGTCATCGGCGCGACGGTGGGGGCGCTCGCCTACACGGGGGCGAACATCCTGCTGGCCCGGCGCGGTGCGCGGCACCGCAAGCGCTCCGGCGACGAGCAGCCCTCCGAGCAGGATCACCCCGGTTCCGGCGCCGCCATCGCGGTCGGCGCGGTGCTGGACGGCGTACCCGAATCGGTGGTCATCGGTGCGAGCCTGCTGGCCGGCGGCCCGGTCAGCCTGGTCACGGTGCTCGCGGTCTTCCTCAGCAACGTGCCCGAGGGCATGTCCAGCGCGGCCGGCATGCGCCAGGCCGGCCGGACCCGCCGCTACGTCTTCCTGCTCTGGACGGCGATCGCCGTGGTCTCCGGCGCGTCGGCCCTGGCCGGCTACGCGCTGCTCGGCGGCGCCCCGCCGGCGCTGCTGGCCGGCATCACGGCGCTCGCGGCCGGCGCGATCCTCGCGATGATCACCGACACCATGGTCCCGGAGGCCTACGAGGACGCCCACCTGCTGGTCGGCCTGATCACCGTCCTCGGCTTCCTGGTCGCGTTCGCGCTGTCCCACGCCTGACGCCCGCACGGCGTGGCTTAGGGGCGGGTTAAGGATCCCGGCCGGAGTCGTGCGGCGGCGGGCGGTCCTCCTAGCATCGGGCGGTGCGTGTGAAGTCCGCTGTCACCCTCCTCGTCCTCGGTCTCGCCACCGCGACGCTGCCCGCCTGCGGAGGCGACCAGCCGGCGGGCTCGCCCGCGCCGGTCGCCGCGACCAGCGGCGCCCCCGCCGGCCCGACGCTGCCACCGACCGGCGACCCGAGCGCCCGGGCCGGTCTGGGCACCGCCAAGCCCAGCGCCACTCCCGCGGCGGCCGCGTTCCGGGCCGGCAACCCGGCCGGGCACGCCGCCGTGCCCGCCGAGGCACAGGCCGTGGACACGTCGCGCCCGACCCGTACGGTCGGCACCGGCACGCCCGCGAGCTGCACCTCCGCGGCGGTGGTGAAGGCCGTGGCGGCCGGCGGGATCATCACCTTCGACTGCGGCCCGGCCCCGGTGACCATCACGATGAAGGCGACCGCGAAGGTGGTCAACTCGCACGGCCCGCGGGTCGTGCTGGACGGCGGCGGCAAGGTCACCCTGAGCGGCGGCGGCCAGCGCCGGATCCTCTACCAGAACACCTGCGACCAGGCCCAGGGCTGGACCACCTCGCACTGCCAGAACCAGGACCACCCGCAGCTCACGGTGCAGAACCTGACCTTCGCCGACGGCAACTCCACCGGCGACCGGACCGAGGGTGGCGGGGGCGGCGCCATCTTCGTACGCGGTGGCCGGCTCAAGGTGGTCAACACCCGCTTCGTGGACAACCGCTGCGACCGGACCGGCCCGGACCTGGGCGGCGCCGCGCTGCGCGTGCTCAGCCAGCACGACAACAAGCCGGTGTACGTGGTGAACAGCACCTTCACCGGCGGCGTCTGCGCGAACGGGGCGGCGACCAGCAGCATCGGCGTCTCCTGGACCGTGCTGAACAGCGTCTTCCGCGACAACCGGGCGGTCGGCAGCGGCGCGAACCCGGCCCGGTCCGGCAGCCCGGGCGGCGGCAGCGGCGGCGCGATCTACTGCGACGGCAACGAGTTCACCGTCCGGATCGCCGGCACGATCATCGAGGACAACACGGCGAACGAGGGCGGCGGCGCCATCTTCTTCGTGAGCAACAACCGCACCGGCACGATGAAGATCGAGACCTCCACGCTCCGCCGAAACCCCAGCAAAGGCTTCGAGACCCAGGGCTTCCCCGGCATCTTCTTCCTGGGCGCCCACCCCCCAACGGTGTCCAACTCCCGCGCAACGCGCTGACCTCCCACTCCCCGCCGCCCCGCCGCCCCGCCCCCGCCTCGCGGGTTGATCAAGAAGTTTCCGTCAGGTTCGATCTCCCCGGTGACGCAAACCTCTTGATCAACGAGGCTGCGGTCAGTAGGGGTTGCGGTGGCCGGGGAGGCGGGCCTTCAGGAGGGCCGTCGGGCGGCCGGGGAGGGTCGGGTCCGCGGACATCGGCGGGGAGGTGGTGCCGGTCCGGTCGGACATGCCCTCGAACAGCTCCCTCAGCGCCGCGACGCTGTCGACCTTCGGGGTCCAGTCCAGTTCGCGCTCGGCGCGCTCGCTGGACATGAGCGGAGCGTTCAACGCCAGGTCCACCCAGCCGGTGTCGACCGGCTGCAGCCGCGCCCGCCAGGTCAGCGCCGCCGCCGCGCGCAGCACCGGGATGGCCACCGGCACCGTCCAGCCGTGGAAGTGCCGGGCCAGCAGCTCCGGGGTCAGCACCGGGTCCGCGGCCACGTTGAAGGCGCCGTGCGCATCACCCAGCACCGCCCGGGCGTACGCGTTGGCCGCGTCGTCGGCGTGCACCGCCTGCATGCGCAGCCGCCGGTGCGTCGGCACCAGCGGGATCCGGCCGTACCGGAGCAGCCCGACCGGCGCCAGCGGCCCGATGAAATAGCGGCAGATCTCCGTGCCGGCGTCCCGCTGGAAGGTCAGCCCCGGCCGCAGCCGGACCACCCGCAGCTCCGGGCGCTCCCGCCGCACACCGTCCAGCAACGCCTCCACCTCGGCCTTGTCCCGGCTGTACGACGACGTCTCCACCCCGGTCGCCGGCCAGTTCTCGCTCACCGGATGGTCCTTCGGACCGGGCGCGTAGGTGCCGACCGACGAGGCGTACACGAGGGCGGGAACACCGGCCCGGACGGTCGCCTCGAACACGGCGCGGCTGCCGCCGACGTTGGTCCGGTGCAGGGTGCGCTGGTCGTGGCTCGGCTGGATCTGCCAGGCCAGGTGCACCACGGCCCGCGCCCCGGCGAACGCCCCGGCCAGCTTCTCCACCGCGTCCGGCGCCCCGACGTCACAGGAGTGCCACTCCACCCCGTCGTACGGCTCACCGGCGTCCGGCCCGGGCAGCCGGCGGGCCACCCCGACCAGCTCCGCCCCGGACTCCCGCCGCAGCCGGCGCAGCAGGGCCGTGCCCACGTTGCCGGTGGCCCCCACGATCACGATGCGCATACCGGTGCCGTACCCGCTGAAGCGGGCAGCAACCGCTCACGGACGGGGGTTCGTCCGCGCCCAGCTCTTCTCGCCCTCGCGCCGCCCCTGCGTGGCGGCCAGGCAACGGGGGCACACGTAACCCTCGGGGTCGGCCTCGGTGAGCACGTCGGTGTTCGAATAGTCGAACGGCACATGGGGGAAGCGGCGCAGCCGCGTCCGGCTGAGCTGGAGCCCGCAGACCGTCTGATTCTGGCCCGGCAGCCAGGCGTGGACCTCGCCACCGGGGCGGCGAACCCCGTCGTCCCCGGCCACCTCGCTGGACGCCGCCACCGCGGCCGTGCTGCTCGCCCTCATGCGTATCCCGGTTCCCCAGCGCGGCGTCGTCATGCCCGTCCGCCGACGGTGGGAGTCTGAAGATCGACAGGTGGCGGAAGCCGGAAGGCCCGCGCGGGCGGGTTCCGGTAGCCTGGTCGGACGGGCCGCTAGCTCAATGGCAGAGCTGTGGACTTTTAATCCATAGGTTCAGGGTTCGAGTCCCTGGCGGCCCACCCGAGCGCAAGGTGGCGTTGTAGGGCGTGACATGAGCCCGGCCAGTGGGCCGCCCACGCCCAGGTGGGCGGGCCTCGGCGTGGGCGGCCGTGCGGGTCGGACCTCAGGCCGCCCCGGCCACGGTCACCGGGAAGGTGATGACGTTGTCCCCCGGGTTGAGGTCGTTGGGGTAGCGGGACAGGGCGCGGAACGCGATGCTTCCCTCGCCCAGGTCACCGGCCGCCAGCTCACTCGCCGTGCTGAAGATCAGCGTGAAGGTGCGCTCCTCGCCTTCCATGAAGGCACCGCCCGGCACACAGTTGAGGCCGCACTCCTCGGTCCACGGCTCCCAGATGCCATCCGGCAGACTCACCGGCTCGAACCACACCTGGTCGTGCGGGGCGTCGCCGTTGTACCGGACGGTCACCGGCAGCCGGCCCTCGAAGAATCCGTCCGGCCGCCGGGCCAGGGTCAGTCCGCCGGTGATGCTCACGGACACGTCAGGCTGGGAGTCCTGGACGTAGGGCTGGGGGTCGGCGAGCGTGCCGCTGGTGGACCGGAAGCGGGTGGAGAACGGCTCATCGGCAACGACCTCGCCGCCGACCTTGACCGCCAACCTGCCGTTACCGGCCTTCATGGCGTGCGACTGGAGGCTGGTGAGCACCCGGAAGTCGAGGGTGAAGGACCGCCGCTCGCCGGGGGCGAGCTCGCCGCCCGGCACGTCGCACTCGACCCGGGTCCGGTGGTCGGGCAGCAGGTCGCCACTGCTGTAGCAGCTGACGCCCCATTCGACGTTCTCGTAGGAACCGGGGATCGGCTCCGTGATCACGTAGGTGGCGCGGCCCGGCTCCGCGCCCCGGTAGGTCAGGTCGACCTTGAGGGAGCCGCGGTAGCCGCGATCGGTCGGTTCGAGGACGAGCCGGTCGGCGACCGTGGCGGTCGAGCGGGCGGACGCGGCCTGGGCGGGCCCTGCCGCCACCGACAGCGCGGCCGTCGCGCCGAGGACCGCAACGAGCACAGTGGACATTCTGGTACGCAACGAATTCTCCCCCGATTTCCTGTGCGGCCACGACGGGCGTCCCATCGCGGGTGCTCGCGGCCCCACGTGCCGGCCTCAGCGAGCGACGTCAATGGTGTCAGGTCCGGCCGCTCCGCGCCGCCCCGCGAACACCGTCCACTGTCGCCGGTGTCGCCGTGCGCATCGATGACGCGGGCGGGCGGAGGGGAGCAAACCCTCCCCGCTTCGTCACCTGTTGGCCGTGCACCGTCCCTGGTTTTCTCTCTGACGACGGGATCTCGAGAGAAAGCAGGGTTTCCATGTCGTTGCTCCGCCGTACCCTCGCCACCGCGGCCGTGGCCCTCGCCGCCGGCGCCGTCGCCGTGGTCGACGCTTCCCCGGCGCTGGCCAGCACGCCGGCGAGCTGCTCCAGCGTCCGCCAGATCGGCACGACCCGCGTGCTCACGGTCGGCGGCGTGCAGGCCGCGTCGGTGAAGCAGTACTACGGCTGTGGCTACAACTACGCCTACATCTACGTCTGGGAGCAGTACCGGGCCAGCCACTCGAACTGGGACCTGTACGTCCACGTCGTCGACGAGTCGGACAGCGGCACGGACTACGGGGTGGGCGAGCTGAACAACACGACCCGGGCGGAGCTGTGGGGCAAGCCGGCGAACACCGCCGCGCACTGCACCCACGTCACCGGCTACCTGAACTCGACGGGCGGGTCGACCAGCACGGTCTGCTGACCCCGCCCGTCATCCCACCGCGCACCCCGAGAGGACCACATGAAGTTCACCCGCACCGCGCTGACGATGGCGGCGGCAGCGACCGCGCTCGTCGTCGGCCTGCAGAGCCCGGCCATGGCGTCGGATTCCTACCACGTCATGAACACCGGTGACGCGTTCGGCGGCGGCGTCTTCGACTACAGCGGTGAGGCCTACTTCACCGAGCACGGCGACATCATCAAGATCTGCGACACGGACGCCGACGGCTACGCCGTGAAGATGTGGGTCAACCTGGACGACGGGTACGGGCCGACGCTGTACACCTTCACCCGGGGCGGGGAGGGCAACTGCGCCACCCACCGGGCCAGCGAGGGCGGCAAGTACGACCTGCCGGAGAAGCGCTACATCGGCTTCCTGTTCTGCCGTTACAAGGACGGCCACGAGAGCGAGTGCGCGGCTTACAAGTTCTACAACGACTTCTGATCCGCGGAAGGGGGGCGGGGCCGGCCGGTCGCGCGGCCGGCCCCGGTGGCAACGCGTCGACGGTCCGTGCCCTGGTCGGGGCACGGGCCGTCGGCGTCCACAGGGGAGGGCGGACCCGAGCGGCGGGTGTCGTCCGGACGCATCGGTAACATTCAGCGGCGATGGTCCACAGCGAGCAGCCGGTGACGCACCGCCCCGAGCCGGGCGCCGGCGTCGACCTGGGGATCGCCGGGTGCATTGATGCCGTCGAGGTCGGGCGGGGCGGGTTCGGCGTCGTCTACCGGGCCTGGCAGGCCGACTACTCCCGCTGGGTGGCGGTGAAGGTACTCGCCGCCGACTGGGCCGGGCCGTCGCGGGTCCGCTTCGAGCGGGAACTGCGCGCCCTGGGCCGGCTGTCCGACCATCCGCACATCGTCACCCTCCACCAGGCCGGCCGGACCGCCGCCGGCAACCCGTACCTGCTGATGGCGTACGAGGAGGGCGGCTCGCTGGGCGACCGGCTGCGCCTCGCGACGGCGGGTGACTGGCGGGCGGCCGTGGCCGGCGGGATCGCGGTGGCCGGCGCGCTGGAGACCGCGCACCGGGCCGGCGTCCTGCACCGTGACGTGAAGCCGGAGAACATCCTGATCTCCGGGTACGGGGAGCCGAAGCTGGCCGACTTCGGCCAGGCCCGGGCCGGCGCCGAGCGCCACGGCACGCGGGGCACGGTCACCGCGAGCGTGCTGCACGCCGCCCCGGAGGTGCTGCGCGGCGAGCCGGCCTCGGTGGCCGCCGACGTCTACGCGCTGGCCTCGACCGTGCTGCACTGGATCCGGGGCACGCCGGCCTTCGCACCCGCCGCCGGGGAGTCCACGGGCACCCTGCTGCGCCGGATCGCCGCCGACCCGGTGCCGGACCTGCGCCCGCTGGGCGTACCCGACGGGGTGTGCGCGGCGCTGGAGCGCGCGCTGGCCAAGGATCCGGCGCGGCGGCCGGCGTCGGTGGCGGAGTTCGCCGGCGAGCTGCGGGCCGCCCAGGCCGCGGCCGGGCTGCCGGTGACCCCGTTCGTTCCGGGGGACGTGGCCGCCGACGCCGGGGCGCGGCCGGTCGCACCGGTCGGCCCGGCGCCGTCGCTGTCCGCCCGCCGCCGCGCGGCCCTCGCCCTCTCCGCCACGGTGGCGCGGCCCTCCCTGGTACGCCGGCACGCGCTGCGCCGGACCGTCGGCCTGGTCGTGGCGGTGGCGACGGTGCTGGCCACCGGGTACGCGCAGGCGCCGCCCCCGCCCGCCCCGGTGACCCTGCCCGAGCGGGTGGAGCTGGGCGAGCTGACCCTGCACGCCGAGTCGGCGGAGCGGCTGGTGCGGGTGCGTAACCGCGCCGACCACCCGGTGACCCTGGGCGCGGTGACGCTGGGCGGCCCGTCCCGGGGTGAGCTGAGGATCGTCGAGGACTCGTGCGGGTCGCGCCGGCTGGCACCGGGGGCCGGCTGCGACGTGGGGCTGGTCGTCGTGCCCCGGGTGGCCGGGCCGGTCCGGGCGGTGCTGGAGCTGACCGTGGCCGGCCGGCGGGTGACCACGACGCTGGCGGGCACGGCGGGACCGCGCCGGGCCGGCCAGGACGACGCGCCGCCCGGCCGGTGCTACGCCGACGCCTACCAGATCGGCGCGTCCGCCTACGGGTACGCGGGCGGGCTGCGTGCCATCTCGGTGAAGCAGTACTGGTCGCCAGGTTGCCGGGCCGCGATGGCGTACGTGTGGGTGTGGAAGCAGTACCGGGACAACGTGTCGACGGGCGGCGGCACCTGGACCGTCGACCTGGCCGTGCGGGCGGGTGGGCCGCGGGCGCGGCAGCGCGCCACCGGCCAGCCGTACGAGCTGTGGACCGAGCCGTGGCCGTCGGCGGGGCGGTGCGTCACCGCCACGGCGGCGGTGACCGTCGCCCGCTCCGGCGCGGTGACCTCGGCGACCACCGAGCCGTGGTGCGACCGGTGACCGGCGGCTGGTTCGAGGTGCACGGCACTGGGCCGGTGCGCCTCGTCCCGCTCAGTGTGGACACGCTGACCATCGGCCGGGCCCCCGGGAACGAGCTGCCCATCGACAGCCGGCTGGTCTCCCGGCTGCACGCGCTGGTGGAGCGCTTCCCGTCCGGCTGGATCATCCGCGACCTGGGCAGCACCAACGGCACCACGGTCAACGGGGCGCCGCTGCGCGAGGCCCGCACCCTGCACGACGGCGACCGGGTGGAGGTCGGGCCGGCGCGGCTGGTGTTCCGGGCCCCCGGGCAGCACACCGGCACGCGGACCGTCGGCGTCGAGGCGCCGCCCGCCCCGCCGGTGCTGACCCGCCGGGAGGGTGAGCTGCTCGACGCGCTGTGCCGCCCGTACCTGGCCGGCGGCGACACCTTCCCGGAGCCGCCGGCGGTGCGCGTGCTGGCCGGCACGCTGGGCGTCAGCGAGAGCGCGGTGAAGAAGCACCTGACCCGGCTGTACGACAAGTTCGGCCTGGTCAGCAACGACGACCGGCGCCGGGCGCGGCTGGCCGCCGAGGCGGTCCGCCGGGGCGCGGTGAGCTGACGCGGGGCCGTTCACCTGGTACGACGGTGGGACCAGCCGAGCCGAGGAGGTACCGATGACCGGTGGACGGGAGACCGTGGAGGTCGACCCGGTGGTGTTCCGCGCCGTCTACGACTCGCCCGCCTCGCTGCCGGGCCGGCACTGCTGGACCACCCCGGAGTCGGACGTGCGCCGGCTGGAGAAGCTGCTGAACATGCCGGCGCGCAGCATCGGCGCCCCGCTGTGGGTGAGCGGCGACGAGCCGGACTGCCCGAAGTGCGGTCGCCGGGTGAACTGGTACGACATCGTCTCGTCGGCGCTGCACGGTGTGCACGACCGGGGGATGATCGCGCGGGTCATCCTCGGCGAGCGCAAGTACGTCAACACCGAGGTGCCCGAGGCCATCCCCGGCGTGCACTGCGCCGACTGCCGCACCCCGATCGAGGGGCTGCGCAGCTTCAAGTGCCACAACTGGGCGTACGCCTTCGAGGCGCTGGAGGAGATCGTCGGGCGGATGTCGGGCGTGCCGAGTCAGCCGGCCCCGCCCGCCTGAGCGCGCCCTGAGGGCTGTGCGGCGCGGGTCCTCCCGAGGTCGGTACGTCGTGGCCACCGAATCAGACCCGGCTGAGAGGCGCCTGAGACTTCGGTGCCCCGACAGTCATTCCCCCACCATCCTCAAGGTGAGCGGAGTATGAACAGTTGGTGAGGTGATTCATGACCGACGCCCTGGTGACAGACGTCCCGGATGTCAGTGCCGACTGGTACCACGACATCGTCGAGTTCGCCGACCGCACACCGGAACCGGTGCACTGGTTCGCGCTGCACTTCACCGAGGGGGCGATCGTCCTGCTCGGCATCCTGCTGGTGCTGGCCGCGCTGGCCCGACTGGTCGGCGGTGACCTCCGGGGCCGGGCGCTGGCCCTGGCCGCCCCGGTCGCGGTGGTCTGCGCGTACGCCTCCAGCGAGGGGTTGAAGACCCTGATCGCCGAGGACCGGCCCTGCCGCAGCCCGGCCGACCTGGTCATCGTGGCCGGGCACTGCCCGCCGGCCGGCGACTGGTCGTTCCCGAGCAACCACGCCACCATCGCGGGCGCGCTGGCCGCCGCCGCACTGCTGCTGCACCGCCGGATCGGCCTGGTGGCCGTCCCGCTCGCCGTGCTGGCCGCGTTCTCCCGCACCTTCGTGGGCGTGCACTACCCGCACGACGTGGCGGCCGGCCTGCTGCTCGGCGTCCTGGTCGGCACCCTGCTCACGCCGGTGCTGGCCCGCCCGGTGGCCGACGTCCTGCGCCGGCGGGTCCGCCGGGGCGCGACCCGCCCGGCCGTCCGGCCCGCGCGGCGCTGACCCGCTCGCCTGCGCTCACGTCGTCAGGACGAGGGTGGCGGCGGTGCCGAGGATGAGGAACGGGCCGAAGGGCAGGTGGCTGGACCACCGGACCCGGCGGGCGGCCAACAGCGCGAGGGCGGCCACCGCGGACAGCGTGACCGCCAGCACCAGCCCCGCCACCAGCGCCGGCCAGCCGTACCAGCCGAGCAGTGCCCCGGCGCCGAGCGCCAGCTTGGCGTCGCCGAGGCCGAACCCGCGCCGGCCGAGCAGCAGGGTGGTCGCCGCGAAGCCCACGCCCAGGGCGAGCCCGGCCGCGGTGGCCCGCAGCCAGGGCGCCGGGCCGGGCCCGGCCAGCGCCGCCGCACCGAGCAGCACCCACACCCCGGCCGCCGCCGGCCAGGTCAGCCGGTCCGGGAGCCGGTGCACCGCCGCGTCGACCAGGGCCAGCGGCACCGCGCAGGCGAGCCACCAGGCGACCGCCGCCCGCGTGCCGGCCGGCCCGCCGGTGAGCACCACCGCCGCCACCGCGGCGGCCAGGGCCACCTCCACCACCAGCGGCGCCGCGCCGACCCGGGCCCGGCAGGACGGGCAGCGGGCCGCCGGCCCGAGCGCCGGCAGCGGCCGGTCCAGGCCGATCGGCGCGCCGCAGCCGTCGCAGCCCGTCCGGTCGGGCACCCCCGGGGGTACGGCGTACCGCGCGACCGCCAACCGCAGCAGCGGGACGACCGCCAGGGCGGCCAGCAGCCGCACGCCCGGACGGCGGGCGGGGGCCGTCGGTGCGGTCGCGCGGACCCGTTCGGCGGTCACGCCGGCTCCCCCGAACGGCCGCGCCTGCTTCCACTCTGGAGCACGCAGAGTGAGTCCTGATCTCTCGCCGTGTCACGGATGGCGCGGAAACCGGCGTCCGGCGGTCGGGTGGCCCGGTCCGGGCGGGCGGCGCCCGGCGGCCGTCGGGCGGTCCGGGGGCCGGGGGGACGGATCGGACCAGAGGGACGGTTGACCCCCATTCCACCGCCCGATGACGCGCGCCCGGGACACCGGGTGTCGCGTGCGGGTGAACGCACTCCTGCCACCGGCCGACCCGGGTGCGGGCCGTTCGTCGTCGTCCGGACACCCACCGGCCGCCACCACCTGTCATCACTCACAGTGTTCGGATGAATTGCCTCTGTTGCCTCGGCGGACGTCAGCCTATGCTCGCCCCTTGGGTACGACGCAACCCCCGAACAATTGGCGTCGGAGGCCGACCGGAGACAACAGCTTTCGAATTCGTTAAAGATCAGTCGAGGTAAATGCAGCGGTAGCAGTTGTGGCCCGGACGTACACATCCGGGCGCGCTTCCGCATGCCCGGAGTGCGTTGACGCGACCACTCCGGGCCGCCACCGAGGAGGGCCCGGCGTTGCGCACACGGCAATCCCGCCGATGGGAAATCTGCCTGCTCAGCCTTGCTCTGCTGACCGCGACCGCCGGTTGCGGCAGCGAGCCCGAGGCGGCGACCCGCCCGTTGACCGCGGGTGCCGCCGCTCCCGCGGCGCATTCCACCGCCGAGGAGGTGGCGGCCGGAAAAGCCGCTCTCGCCGCCTATTCCGGCTATCTCGACGCGTCCCGGGCGGCGAGCGCACGCAGCGATCCCGGGCATCCCGCACTGGCCCGATTCGTGGCGGATCCGCTGCTGACCCGGGTGCGGATGGCAATTCGTGACGCGAAGGAGCACGGCGCGATGCGTACCGGAAAACTGGTGTCCGACCCCACCGTGGTGTCGGTCGACCTGGCCGCCGATCCGCCCACCGTGGAGATCCAGGACTGCCTGGACGCCACCGGCTACCGCCTCGTCTACGCCAAGGACCGCCGGGTCGTCCCCGGCACCCGCGGCGGGCGCTACCTGGCGACCGCCACGGCCACCCGCTACCCCGACGGCCGGTGGCTGGTCAGCGCCGGCGCCGGCCACCAGGACCAGCCGTGTTGACCTGGGGAGGAAGGGGTGTCCCGGCCCGCCCGGCCCGGGCCGGGACGCCCCGGCGGCTGCTGCTCACCGCCGGCCTGGCACTGCTGCTCGCGCTGACCGGCGCGCCCGCGCTGCTGCTGACCGGCGCGCCCGCCCGGGCCGGCGACCCCGGTGGCGAGTGCCCGCCCGGGCAGAACGACTGCAACGTCTGGGACGACGAGCCCGGCACCCCGGGCGGGCCGGGCGGCGGCGGCAACCCCGGCGGTGGCGGCGGGGACGGCGGCGGCGCCGCCGCGAAGTGCCAGTGGAACGGCCGGGTGATCCCCTGCTACGACGACGTGCTCGGCTGGTTCAACAACGGCGACGGCTGCTACTACAAGCTGGCCGAACCCCAGCCCGAAGCGCCCGAGGGCCAGCAGTGGTACGTGCAGACCTGCAACGGCGGTGACGTGGGCGCGCAGACCGTGGTGCTGCGCGACGGGCCGCCCCCCGGCTACGGCGCGCCGCCCGACCCGGAGGAGTTGGCCCGCCGGGCGCTGGC
This sequence comes from Micromonospora sp. NPDC005305, assembly GCF_040607315.1. Lineage (NCBI taxonomy): Bacteria > Bacillati > Actinomycetota > Actinomycetes > Micromonosporales > Micromonosporaceae > Micromonospora > Micromonospora sp. NPDC005305. The sequence goes on from NZ_JBEXGL010000002.1 coordinate 176,988, forward strand.
CTCGATCTCGCTGTTGCCGCCCCGCGTCGCGGTGGCGCCTCGGCGCAGCAAGGGCCCCGGCCTGGTGGGGCTGCCGGTCTGGATGTGGGCCAGCGGCGGGGCGTCCTACTTCGGGCCGCTGCACGCCTCCGCCTCCGACCGCGGGGTGACCGTCGAGATCACCGCCCGGGTCACCCGGATCGTCTGGGACATGGGCGACGGCACCGAGGTCACCTGCACGGGCCCCGGCACGCCGTACGCCTCCGACGGTCCGCGGGCCGGGCTGACGTCGCCCGACTGCGGCTACGACAGCGGTTACGCCCGAGCCCGCACGTACGAGGTCAGCGCCACCACGTTCTGGACCGTCGAGTGGTCCGGCGGCGGCGAGAGCGGCGAGATCGCGCAGAGCCGGGTCAGCGGAACCGTTCCCGTGCAGATCAACGAACTTCAGGTGGTGACGCGATGAGTGTGGCGACGCGGAACGGCACTCCCCTGGACGCGCCCGTGGCGCCGCCCAAGGTGGTCCGGCAGCGGCGGATCCGCCCCGGCCTGCTCGGCCTGGCCGTGCTGCTCATCGCCCTCGGCGGGCTGGGTGCGGCGTTCGCGGTCACCTCGGTCCGGTCCACCGGCAGCTACCTCGCGGTGGCCCGGCCGGTCGAGGTCGGCCGGCAGCTCACCGCCGACGACCTGGTCCCGGTGCGGGTGTCGGGCGGGCGGGAACTCCAGCCGGTGCGGGCCGACCGGATCAAGGAGGTGCTGGCCCTGCGCGCGGCCGTCCGGCTCACCCCCGGCACGCTGCTGACCCCGGCCCAGCTCACCGACGCGCCACTGCTCGGCGCCGGGCAGCAGCAGATCGCGCTGGGGCTGAAGCCGAGCCAGGTGCCCGCCCGCAAACTGCACCCCGGCGACAAGGTGCTCCTGGTCAGCACCCCGGACAACAGCTCCGGCAGCGGCGGCACCCCGCGCGGCGGCGGCACCCGGTTCGAGGCCACGGTGATCGACACCGCCGCGCCGGAGAACAACGACGTGGTGGTCTACCTGGCGCTGGCCGTCCGGGACGTGCCGGCCGTGGTGGCGCTGGCCGCGGACGACCGGATCGCGCTCGTGCTCACCGGGGCGGCCTGATGGCGGTCATCGCCCTGGTGTCGGCGAAGGGCTCGCCGGGCGTCACCACGACCGCGCTGGCCGCCGCGCTGAGCTGGCACCGGCGGCTCGTGCTGGCCGAGTGCGACCCGGCGGGTGGCTCGGTCCTGGCCGGCTACCTGGGCGGGGCGCTCGACGGCCCGCGCGGCCTCGGCGAGCTGGCCGTCGGGGAGCTGCGGGACGGCAACCTGGAGAGCGCGTTCTGGTCGCAGCTCGTCGACCTGGACGCGCCGAAGCGGGAACGGCTGCTGCTGCCCGGCGTGGTCGACCCGGCCCAGGCCGGCAGCGTCACCCCGCTCTGGCAGCGCTTCGCCGACTTCTTCACCGGCCTGGAGAAGGGCGTGCCGCCGTACGACGTGCTGGTCGACTGTGGCCGGTTGCAGGTCGCCGGTCCACCGTGGCCGGTGCTGCGGGCCGCGGCCGTGGTGCTGCTGGTCACCCGGGCGCACCTGCCCGACCTGTCCGCCACCCGCGCCACGATCAAGGCCATCGAGCGGGACTTCGCCGAGCACCGGGTCCCCCCGGGCACCGTGCGCCTGCTGGTGGTCGGGGACGGGCATGGCACCAGCGAGATCAGCAAGGCGCTGCGGCTGCCGGTGATCGCCCGCCTCCCGCACGACCCGCGTACCGCCGCGGTGCTCGGGCACGGCGGCACCGTACGCGCCAACCGGCCCCTCCTGCGCGCGGCCGGCCAGTTGGAGGTGCCGGTCCGGGCGCTGCTGGAGCGGCGGCGGGCCCGGCTGGCCTGGCCGGGCGCCCCCGCCCCGCGCCCGGTGACCGCGCCGAGCACGCCGGGGGTGTCCGGTGCGGTTTGAGCCCGTCTCCCACGACCCGCGCGGGCAGCAGCCCGGCGCCACGTCGACGGTTCCCCCGCTGGTCCCGCCGAACGGGCGGCACCCGCTGCATCCGCCGCCCGCCGCGCCGGTCGCGCCGCCGCCCCGTCCCCGGATCGACTTCGCGGTGGTCCGCGAGCTGCGGCGGGAACTCAGCGAACGGCTCACCCTCTGGCAGCGCGGCCGGGAGTTCGACGCGGACGCCGAGGAGGTCGAGCGGGCCCGGCTGGCCGTCGCGGTGGTCTCCGCGTACGCGGACTCGGTGCGCCGCGCCGGGACGCCGATGGCCGCCGACGAGGAGCGGCTGCTGCTCGACCAGGTGACCGCCGAACTGGTCGGCCTGGGCCGGCTCCAGACGCTGCTGGTCGACGACACCATCGAGGAGGTGCACATCCTCGGCTGCGACCAGGTGCGCATCACCCGGCACGGCGGCGGCGTCGACTGGGCCGAGCCGATCGCCGACAGCGACGACGAACTCGTGGAGATCCTCCAGGCGGCGGCCCGCCGGGCCGGGGCGACCGAACGGTCGCTCTCCACCTCCAAGCCGACGCTCGACCTGCAACTGCCCGACGGCAGCCGGCTCGCCGCGGTGTTCCTGGTCAGCCACCGCCCGTACGCGGTGATCCGCAAGCACAACACGCTCGCGGTGAGCCTGGAGGACATCGCCGGTGGCCGGCCCGACCTGGACGAGATGATCGACCCGCTGCTGCGCGACTTCCTCCGCGCCGCCATGCGGGCCGGGCTAAACATCATGGTGGCCGGGCTCGCCGGGGCCGGGAAGACCACGGTCATCCGGGCGCTGATGGACGAGATCCCGGCGGACGAGCCGTACGTGCTGCTGGAGGAGAGCCGGGAGCTGCTGCCGGCCCGCCACGCGCACAAGCACCGGGCGGTGATGAGCTTCGAGTCCCGGGAGGGGCACGGCGAGCGCGGGCTGGACGGTCGACCGGCCGGTGAGGTCAGCATCGCCGACCTGATCCCGGTGTCGCTGCGGATGGGCGTGCTGCGGATCATCGTCGGCGAGGTGCGGTCCCGGGAGATCGTGCCGATGCTCCAGGCGATGACCACCAGCCGCGGGTCGATGTGCACGATCCACGCGCGTACCCCGGCCGGGGTGGGCGAGCGGATCATCGAGCTGGCGCTGGCCCACGGCCGGGAGATGACGGTCGACCAGGCCCGCCGGATGGCCGGCAACGCGCTGGACCTGATCGTCTACGTCACCGTCGAGGACGAGAGCGCCATCGGCGGCCGCAAGCACCGCTTCGTGTCGCACGTCGAGGAGGTCATCGGCGTCGGCGAGGGCAACCGGATCACCACCACCAGCGTCTTCGGCCCGGGGCCGGACGGCCGGGCGGTGCCCCGCCACCTCCCCGAACGGATCCGCGACCAGCTGCTGCGGGTCGGCTACGACGCCCGGCTGCTCACCCGGTTCATCGAGGCCGGCACGGGCGCCTGGCGGCGTCCCCGGCACACCCGGCTCGGGCGGCGGTGAACCCGTGAGCGCGAGGAGTGAGCCGGGTTTGCGAGCCCCGCAGTCGCGAACGAAGGCGAGCCCGGCATGACGACGATCGAGCTCATCGCGCTGGTCTCCGGGGCGGCGTGCGTGGCCGGGCTGGTGCTCGCGGTGGTCGCGCTGGTCGGCACCCGCCGGCCCGCCGGATCGACCCCGGGCTCCGGGCCGGGGCTGAGCCGGCTCTGGACCGGCTCCGGGGCGAGCCGCCGGGAGCAGCACCGCTACCAACTCCTGCTCGGCGCGGCCGTGGTGGTCGGCGCGCTGGCCTTCCTGCTCACCGGGCTGCCGGTGGTCGGCCTGCTGGTGGCGCTGGCGGTGCCCGGGGTGCCGTGGCTGTTCGCGGTGGGCCGGGCCGAGCAGCGGGCCATCGCCCGGATCGAGGCGGTCGGCGAGTGGACCCGGCGGCTCAAGGACATCTCCGGCACCGGGCAGGGCCTCCAGCAGGCCATCATCGGCACCATCGCCACCGCGCCGGAGGAGATCCAGGACGAGGTGCGCACCCTGGCGGCCCGCCTCCAGGCCGGCTGGCTGGCACGGTCCGCCCTGCTCGCCTTCGCCGACGAGATCGCCGACCCGGTCTGCGACCAGGTCGTGGCGGCGCTGATCCTGCACCTCACCGACCGGGGCGAACGCCTCGGCGACGTGCTCGGCTCGATCGCCAGCGCCGCCTCGGCCGAGGTGGCCACCCGGCGGGAGGTCGAGGCGAAGCGGACGCAGCCCCGGTTCGCGGTCCGCTTCCTCACCGGGATGACCCTGGCCACGCTCGCGTACGGGCTGGTCAACAGCGACTACGTCCGGCCCTACGGGACGGTCTTCGGGCAGCTGGTCATGGCGGTGCTCGGGGCGGCCTTCGTCGGGCTGCTGGTCTGGGTGCGGTCGATGAGCCAGCCGCCCCGCCCGGCGCGTTTCCTGCCGGTGCCCGACCCCGAGGAGGCGATCGCATGATGGTCAACGGGCAGTTGGCGATCGCCGTGCTGGGCGGCGCGTTGGTGGGGCTGGGCCTGTTCCTGGTGGTCCGCGAGGCACTGCCGGCCACCCCGGCGCTCGGCCCGGCGCTGCGCCGGCTGCACCAGCCGCCCGGCCAGGCCCCGGTGGCCGGGCGGGGACCGGACTGGCTGGGCGGCGTCTCCCGCTGGCTGCGCCCCCCGCACCGGCAGCTCGCCCTGCTCGACCGGACCCCCGAGCAGTACGCCCTGTCCGTGGTGCTGTCCGCGCTGGTCGGGTTCGCCACTCCGGCGGTCGCCTCGGCCGTGCTCTTCCTGGGCGGGGTGGCGCTGCCACTGGCCGTACCGGTGCTCGGGAGCCTGGGGTTCGCACTGGTCGCCGGCCTGCTCGCGCACCGCGCGGTGCTGGCCAGGGCGGACGCCGCGAGGGACGAGTTCCGTCAGGCCGTCTGCACCTACCTGGACCTGGTGGCGTTGCAGCTCTCCGCCGCGCACGGCCCGGTGCAGTCGCTGGAGCGCGCGGCGGCGGTCTGCGACGGCTGGGTCTTCGACCGCATCCGGGAGGCGCTGCGGATCGCCCAGCTCCAGATGCACTCCCCCTGGGACGAGCTCCAGGAACTGGCCGACCGGATCGGCATCCCGGAGCTGGGCGACGTGGGGGCCATCATGCGCTCCTCCGGCAGCGAGGGCGCCCAGGTCCACGAGACCCTGCGCAGCCGCGCCGACTCGCTGCGCGACCAGATCCGCACCGACAACCTGGCCCGCGCCGAGGGGGTGACCAGCCGGCTGGACATCCCCGGCTCGCTGCTGGTCTTCGTCCTGCTCGGTTTCGCCGTCTATCCGTTCCTCGCCCGCCTGTGAACCCACCCCGAGAAGGAGAAGCGCATGCACCTCTACACCTACGTCTACGCCGCGGTGAGCAGCCGCCTGGCGGAGCTGCGGCGGGACACCGAGCGGGGCGACAGCCCGGTGCCGACCGCGGTGATCATCTTCGGCCTGGTCGCGGTGGCCATGGCGGTCACCGCGCTCGCCCTGGCCAAGGCCAACAACTGGATGAACGCCATCCCCAACAACACGGCGCCGCAGGCCCCGTGATGCCCAGCCCCGCCCGTACGGACCGGAGCCGGCCGGCGCCCGCCGGCCGGCGCGGCCCGGGGCGGATCACCACCGTCCTCCGGAGAAGGCTCGCCACGGGCGGGTCCGAGCGGGGAGCGAACCCGGTCGAGCTGGCGGTGGTGATGCCGGCGATCCTCGTGCTGCTCTTCGCCTCGATCCAGCTCGCGGTCTGGTTCGTCGCCCGGTCCACCGCCCTCAACGCGGCGCAGACCGGGGTGAACGCCCAGCGGGCCTTCCAAGCCCCGCCCGAGGCGGGCCGGGACCGGGCCACCACCTTCCTCCGCGCCGCCGGGGACTGGCTGGTCGGCTGGCAGAACCCCGGCCCCACCTGCGAGATCATCACGACCGGGGGCGCCCCCACCGAGGTCACCTGCACGGTCAGCGGGCGGTCCCTGTCGGTGATCCCGGGGGTCGACTTCCCGGTCCGGCAGACCGCGCACGGCACCGCCGAACGCTGGACGACGGGGTGAGGCGGGTGGCACGCGACCGGGGTTCCGTCTCGATCGAGGTGGCGGTGCTCGCCCCCGCCTTCATCGGGTTGATGGTGCTGGCCGGGGTGGCCGGACGGACGGCCGTCGCCGACGAGGCGGTGGAGTCGGCCGCCCACGACGCGGCCCGGGCCGCCTCGATCGCCCGCGACCCGCGCACCGGCGAATCCGACGCCACCGACGCGGCTCGCCGCCAGCTCGACTGGTCGGGGCTGCGCTGCACGGCGCCACCGGTGTTGAGCCTCAGTGGCTCGGTGGGCGGCGCCGCGACCACCTTCCGGAACGCGTACGGCGGCGCACCGGGGGTGCCGGCGACCGTCACGGTCCGGGTGACCTGCACGGTCTCCTTCGACGACCTGCGGGCACCCGGGCTGCCGCTGGTGCTGGACGGCAAGACCGTCTCGGCGAGCTTCACCTCCCCGCTGGACACCTACCGGAGCCGCGGATGACCGGGTGGCGCGCCGCGGAGAGCGGCCGGGTGAGCCTCTTCCTCGCCGTGGCGATGATCGGCGTACTCGTGATCATCAGCCTGGCGTACGACGGCGCCGGGCAGCTCCGCTCGTTGCAGCGCGCGGACAACCTGGCCGCCGAGGCGGCCCGCAGCGGCGGGCAGATGATCGACCGGGCCAGCGCCATCGAGGGCGGCCCCAAGCAGATCGACGAGGTGGCCGCCCGGAAGGCCGTCGCGGGCTACCTCACCGCCGCCGGCGGGGTCCGCGACCACGACGTCACCTTCCCGGTGGTCGCCGGCGAACGGCAGATCCAGGTACGCGTCCGCATCACCTACCGCCGGGACCTGCTCGGTCTCTTCGGCTTCCAGAACACCGCCACCGTCACCGGTGAGGCCACCGCGCGGGCGCTCACCGGAGCCCCGTAGGAAGGGAAGGCAGCCATGGCTGCATCGCAACGCTCGGCCGTCCGGCGGACCGGCCAGGTCCTCACCGGGCTCGGCGCCCTCGTCGTGCTCTGCGCGGTGCTGGCCGGTGGGCCGGTCGCCCTCCTGGCCTTCGCCGGCAACCCCCTCCCCGACCACCTGCCCGCCCTGGCCGAGGTGGGCACAACGTTGACCAGCCGCGACGACGGGCAACTCTTCCTGCGGGCGCTGGCCGTGGTGGGCTGGTTCGGTTGGGCCACGTTCGCCTTCTCCGTACTCGTGGAACTCCTCGCGGCGACGCTGCGCCGGCCGGCGCCCCGCCTGCCCGGGATGCGCCGCCAGCAGCGGGCCGCGGCCACGCTGGTCGGCTCGGTCGCGCTGATCCTGGCGGCCAGCCCGGCCGTGGCGAGCGCCGCCACCCTGGCCGCGCCGCAGCCGGTCGCCGCCGCGCCGGCGGTGGTCACCCCGCAGGCCGGCCCCGCGCTCGCCGCCCCGCCCGTGCGGGCCGCCTCGGTGACCACCGACCCGGCGGTGTACCGGGTGGCGAAGGGCGACTACCTGGGCGAGGTGGCCGAACGCTACCTGGACGACTTCGACCGTTACCGCGAGGTGGCCCGGCTGAACCGGCTCGCCGACCCGGACCGGATCCGCCCGGGGCAGCTGATCAAGCTGCCCGAGGGATCGGTGGACGCGGGGGCCCGCCGGCACGCGACCGGCCGGCTCGTGGACACCTCGACCAGCCCGTCCCGGTCGGCTCTGGGCAAGGCGGCGACGCCGGGCGGCGGCGGTTCGTCCGCCACCACGCCGAAGGGCAAGCCCTCCCCGCACCCCACCGGACGGGACACCACGCCCACGGTCGAGGCGCCGGCCGGGCAGCCGCCGGCCATGTCGGCGGGCGCCTCCCGGGCCACCCCCGAGGACGGGATCAACCGCCCGCTGGCCATTTCCGCGGTGCTGGCCGTGGCGGCCATCGTGGGCGCGCAGATCGGCGCGCTCCTCGGGCTGCGGCGCCGGCCGGTCTCCGGCGTGCGGGCCCTCGTGAGCGGTCGCCACCGCAGGGACTGACCCCGGGTCGATCGTGGACGGCAGCGGCCCCCGGTGGGACCGCTGCCGTCGAAGGTTCCGCCGGCCGTCAGGGGAGGCGGGCCTCCAGGCGGCCGTTGACCACGCGGGTGGGGAGGACGACCTGGTCGTTGCCGGACGGGCCGTGCACGACCTCGCCGCCGTTGAGGCGGAAGGTGCTGCCGTGCCAGGGGCAGACCACGCAGGCGTGGCCGTCGATCTCCTGCACCTCACCCTCACCGAGCGGGCCGCTCTGGTGCGGGCAGCGCTCCAGCATCACGGTGACGTCGTCGCCGTGCCGGTAGAGGATCACCGAGACGTCGTCGATCTCCCGGGTGAGGAGCTGCCGCTGCGGCAGGCTCGACATGTCGCCGAGCGGGTGCCACCCCTCGCTGACCAGGTGCAGCTCCGAGATGCTCTGGCTGACCTGCGCGCCCTGCTTGTACGCGAGGTGCCCACCGAGGTACGCCCCGGCGCTCGCCGCCGACAGCCCCAGGTAGGCGAGCGCGCGGCCCATGTTGTGCCGCCCGTTCAGCCGGGCCGCCAGCGAGCCGGCGTAGAGCGACAGCGCGACGCTGTTCGCGGCGGCGTGCACGAGGCCGATCCGGCGCTGGTCGCGGGAGAGGGCCGCCCAGTCGTTGAGCCCGGCCACCGCCGCGGGCAGCGCGCTGGCCGTACCGACCCCGATCAGCGCGGTCGCGGCACGGCGCTGTCCGGGCATCAGGTCCACGACGGCGGCCGAGATCCAGGCGCCGACCGGCACCTGCACCATGGCCGGGTGCAGCGGATGCCCCAGCCAGACGCCGTGCAGGAAGTCCCGGACCCGCTGGGGACGCAGGGTGCCCTGGACGGCGCGCTGCAACCGGTCACCGACCCGGTCGAGTCGGGTGCTCTGCTCGATCTTCGTCAATAGTTCGCGCACGTGGTCCGACTTCCCGGCAGGAGAGGTCCCAAACCGGGCGGCGGTGACGGATCACCCCATCGGGTGGTTCTCGTCCGCCCGCCAGCGGTCGGTGTGCAGGGCGGCGGCGAGCGGCCGGGGCGTACGCCAGCCGTGCCGGACCAGGTCGGGAACGGTCTGGAGGTGGCTCACCGGGCCCACGCAGAGCCACGCCACCGGCCGGATGCCGGGCGGGATGCCGAGCAGGTCGGCCAGGAACGGCTCCCGGTAGAAGGAGACCCAGCCGACGCCGAGCCCCTCGGCGGTGGCGGCCAGCCAGAGGTTCTGGATGGCCAGGCAGACCGAGTAGAGGCCGGCGTCGGCGATGGCGTGCCGGCCGAGCACCGCCGGCCCACCCCGCTGCGGGTCGTACGTGACCACGACCGACAGCGTCGACTCCAGCACCCCGTCGATCTTGATGCGGGCGAACCGCTCGGCCGCCGCACCGTCCAGTGTGGCCGCGAAGGTGTCCCGCTCGACCTGGACGTGCGCGTGGAACCGGCGCCGGGTCTCCGGGTCACGCACCAGGACGAAGTCCCAGGGCTGCGAGTTCCCCACGCTCGGCGCGGCGTGCGCGGCGGTGAGGATCCGATCCAGGACGTCGTCCGGCACCGGCTCCCCGGTGAACTCGGCGCGCACGTCGCGGCGGCGGTGGATGACGTCGTACAGGTCCACAGGCAGGCTCCCGCTGCGCTCCACCGGCTTCCCGATTCTCCCCGCGCACGCGGGGCACCTCACCTGATCGTTGCCGCCGCCGATGCTACGAGAGCGGCGCCGCCGGAGCGAGGGTGGCTCGGGGGCGAGGTCAGGCGGGTGGGGCGAGCTCGCGCAGCACCTGGCTGAGCCGGTCGATGCGCGACTGCGCCTCGGTGCGCAGTCGCTCGGCGAGCGCATGCCAGTCCTCGGCGTTCGGCGCGTGCCCCGGTGGCAGCGCCGCGAGTGCCCGGCCCACCTCGGCCAGGGTGAGGCCGACCCGCTGGCACGCCTCGATCATCGCCAGGCGGCACATCACGTCGCCGTGGTAGCGGCGCTGGTTGCCGGCCGTGCGGTCGCTGCTGATGAGGCCCTGCGCCTCGTAGAACCGGATCGCCGACGCGGAGACGCCGCTGCGTTGCGCGACCTGGCCGATCGTCAGGCCGGGCTCGTGCCAGTCGAAGGACGTGTCCTGCTTCACGCCCCGAGTATGCCCACCGGATGTTGACCTCAACAATTGTTGAGGTTCTACGGTCGGCTCCATCGAGTTCCCGAGAATTCCCTGGAGGCGACGATGATCCTGGTGACCGGTGCGACGGGCAACGTCGGGCGGCGCGTGGTCGAGCGGCTGGCTGCCGCGGGCCACGGCGTACGGGCCGTCACCCGCGACCCGAGCCGCGCGGGCCTGCCGGCGGGTGTCGAGGTGGTGGCCGCCGACCTGGCCGATCCGGAGACGGTGCGCCCGCACCTGGACGGTGTCCGCGCGGTGTTCCTGATCTGGCCGTTCGTCGACCCGGCCACGACGGCGCAGCTCGCTCCGCGGGTTGCCGCCGTGCTCGCCGGTGCCGGGTCGCCCCGGGTGGTGTACGTGTCGGCCGCCTCCGCCGAGGCCGACCCGGGCTCGTTCTGGGCCCTGGTGGAACGCGCCATCGTCGCGTCGGGCCTGCCCTGGACGATGCTGCGCCCCACCGGGATCGCCACCAACACGCTGGCCTGGGCGCAGTCGATCCGCGCCGAGGGCGTGGTGCGCTGGCCGTACGGCGCGGCGGCCCGTTCGATGGTCCACGAGGACGACATCGCGGCCGTGGCGGTCGAGGCGCTGACCACCGACCGGCACGACCGGCGGACCTACGTGCTCAGCGGCCCGCAGACGGTCACCCAGGCCGAGCAGGTGCGCCTCATCGGTGCGGCGATCGGCCGCGACCTGCGGTGGCAGGACGTGCCCGCCGAGGCGGTGCGCCCGATGCTGGCCGCAGCGATGGGCAGCGCCGCCTTCGCGGATGCGGCGCTCACCGGCTGGGCCGCCATGGCGGAGACTCCGGAGCAGGTGACCGGCGACGTGGCGGCGGTGCTGGGCCGCCCCGCCCGGACGTTCGCCCACTGGGCCGCCGACCACGCGGCCGACTTCGCCTGACCCGACCGGGAGCCTGCGCTGCGGCACGTCCGCCGTCGGGCAAATCCCTCGCGGCGCGCGCCGCCGAAGTCCATCGTGGTGCGGGTGTACGCACATGCCTCCCGTACCCCCTCGGCCGCCCCGGCGGCCCGGCTCGTCGCGGCGCTGGGCCGGCCCGAGGCCGTGCCCCCGCCGCTGCTGATGCTGCTGGGCATGGTCTCCACCCAGGTCGGCGCGGCGGTGGCCAAGCAACTCTTCGCCGCCACCAGCGCCGGCGGTACGACCACCCTCCGGCTGGGCCTCGGCGCGCTGGTGCTCCTGGCGGTCACCCGCCCCACCCGCTGGCCCGGCTGGCGGGCGGGCGGCGTGGTGTTCGCGGTGCTGCTCAGCCTGGAGCCGGCGGTGGCCGCGGTGGTCGGCGTGCTGCTCCTGGGCGAGCTGCTGGCCTGGCCGCAACTGGCCGGCGTGGCCTGCGTGGTGGGCGCGGCCCTCGGCGCCACCCTGGCCCGCCGGCGGGCGGAATAGCGGGGATCTGGCGCGGCGGCCGCCGTCGAGGGCATGCTGAACCGATGGGGGTACGCGTCGAGCACGCCGGACCGGTGACCACGGTGATCCTGGACCGGCCGAAGGCCCGCAACGCCGTCGACGGCCCGACCGCCCGGGCCCTGGCCGACGCGTTCCGCGCCTTCGAGGCGGACCCGGACGCGGCGGTCGCCGTGCTCTGGGGCGCGGGCGGCACGTTCTGCGCCGGCGCCGACCTGAAGGCCATCGGCACGCCGCGCGGCAACCGGGTCGAACCCGAGGGTGACGGCCCGATGGGCCCCACCCGGATGCGCCTGTCCAAGCCGGTGCTCGCCGCGATCTCCGGCTACGCGGTGGCCGGCGGCCTGGAGCTGGCGCTCTGGTGCGACCTGCGGGTCGCCGAGTCGGACGCCACGCTCGGGGTGTTCTGCCGACGCTGGGGCGTGCCGCTGATCGACGGCGGGACGGTGCGGCTGCCCCGGCTCATCGGCGAGAGCCGGGCCATGGACCTGATCCTCACCGGCCGCCCGGTGCCCGCCGACGAGGCGTACGCGATGGGTCTGGTGAACCGGCTGGTCGCGCCGGGCGCGGCCCGGGCGGAGGCCGAGCGGCTGGCCGCGGAGATCGCCCGGCACCCGCAGACCTGCCTGCGCAACGACCGGGCCGCGGTGCTGTCGGGCGCCGGCCTGCCCGAGCCGGAGGCGCTGGCCACCGAACTCGCCTTAGGGATGGAGTCCCTGGTCACCGACGGGATGCACGGCGCGAACCGGTTCACCGCCGGCGCCGGCCGGCACGGCACGCCGGCGAACTGACGGCTATTTCAGGTTGCGCAGGGCGTCCTCGATGGCGCGGTGGAAGGTCGGGTACGCGTAGATCATGTGCCGGAGCTGGCTGACCGGGACGGCCGCGTGCACGGCCACGACCAGCGCGGACAGCACCTCGCCGCCGGCCGGGCCGACCGAGGTGGCGCCGATGAGCACGCCGTGGTCGGCGTCGGCGACCAGCTTGATCAAGCCGGCGTTGCCGGCCTTGTGGATCCACCCACGGGTGGACGAGGTGAGGTCGGTGCAGCCGACCTGGACGTTGATGCCGCGGGCGCGGGCCTGCTGCTCGGTGAGGCCGACCGCGCCGACCTCCGGGTCGGTGAACGTGACCCGGGGCAGCGCGCGGTAGTCGGCGACCGGCACGCTGCCCGGCGCCACGGTCGAGCCACCCGTGCTCATCGCCCCGCCGACCGCGCTGACGACGCCGGCCGCGCCGCCCACCACGCTGGCGGTGCCACTGGCGTCCGGCCCGCCCTTCAACCGTCGAATGTGGTCGAGCACGTCGGCGACGACGATGCCCGCCTGGTACATGGCGATGTGGGTGAAGGCGCCCTCGCCGGTGAGGTCGCCGACCGCCCAGATCCCGTCGGCGGCGTGCATCCGCCCGTTCACCGGCAGGTAGCGCTGCGTGCAGTCGATGCCGACCGAATCGAGGCCCAGCTCCTCCAGGTGCGCCCGGCGGCCGGTCACCACCAGCAGCTTCTCGCCGCTGAACGCACGGTCGCCGGCGTGGACGGTGAAGCTCGTGCCGTCGTGGGCGACCCGCTCGGCCTTGACCCCGGTGTGGATCTCCACCCCGTCGGCGCGCAGCGCCCCGGCGACGATCTCGGAGGCCTCCGGCTCCTCGACGGCGAGCACCCGGTCGGCCGCCTCGACCACGGTCACCCGGACCCCGAACCGGGCGAAGACCTGGGCCAGCTCCAGACCGATCGCGCCGCCGCCCAGCACCAGCAGCGACGCCGGCAGCTCCTCGACCTCGATGGCCTGGTGGTTGGTCCAGTACGGGGTGTCGGCCAGGCCGTCGATCGGCGGGACCGACGGGCGGGTGCCGGTGCCGAGGACGACCCCGTACCGGGCCTCGAACACCTGGTCGCCGACGCGGACCCGGTTCGGGCCGTCGAGCCGGCCGCTGCCCCGAACGAACCGGCCGCCCCTGCCGGTGAACCGGTCCACGGCGACCCGGTCGTCCCAGGTGTCGGTGGCCTCCTCGCGGATCCGCTTGGCGACCGGCGCCCAGTCGAGCCGCACCTCGGCGCTGCCGGCCAGCTCGTTGACCCGGCGGGCCTCGGCGAGGGCGTTGGCCGCCCGGATCATCATCTTGCTCGGGATGCAGCCCCAGTAGGGGCACTCGCCGCCGACCAGGTCGCGCTCGATCCCGACCACGGTGAGGCCGGCCTCGGCGAGTCGCCCGGCCACCTCCTCGCCGCCGACGCCCAGCCCGACCACGACCACGTCCACCAGTTCCGACTCCGCCACCCCGCCAGCATTCCGCACCGCCGGGCCACCGGCCACCGCGTCGGGCCGGAATTCCCGCGCCGGTGATCATCCCCACCGCCTACGGTGGCCGGATGCAGGCACGCTTCGCTCCGGTCCGGGACTGCTTCCACGACCTGTTCGCCACCGGCCGGGAGACCGGCGCGGCGCTGGCCGTCTGGCATGAGGGCGCGCCGGTCGTCGACCTGGTCGGCGGCACCCGCGCCGCCGTCCCGCCCGGCGTGGCCGTCCCGGCCGTCGGGGCCGAGGCGCCGTGGCGGCCGGACACCCTGGTGAACGTCTACTCGGTGGGCAAGCCGGTGGTCGCGCTCTGCCTCCTGCTCCTCGTCGACCGGGGCCGCGTCGACCTCGACGCGCCGGTGTCGGCGTACTGGCCCGGGTTCCGCGCCCCGGCCACCGTGCGGCAGGTGCTCGCCCACACCGCCGGGCTGCCCGCGTTCCCGGTGCCCCGGCCCGTCGCGGCGCTCACCGACTGGGGGCTGCTCTGCGCCGACCTGGCCGCCGCCGATCCGGAGTGGACGCCGGGCACCGTCGCGGGCGAGCACGCCTGGACGTACGGGCACCTGGTCGGCGAGCTGGTCCGCCGGGTGGACGGGCGGCCGGTGGGGCGGTTCCTGGCCGAGGAGATCGCCGGGCCGTGGCGCCTCGACCTGGCCTTCGGCCTGGACGCGACGGACCAGCGGCGCTGCGCCGACGTGTCGTACGCCGACCCGGACTGGCCGCTGCGGATGCTGGGCGAACCGGGGTCGCTGCGCGCCCGCGCGGTGGGAAACCCGGCCGGCGGCCTGGACGTGGCGGTAGTGAACGACCCGCTCTGGCGCGGCACGGAGATCCCCGCGGTGAACCTGCACGCCACCGCGTCCGCCCTGGCCCGCCTCTACGCCGGCCTGCTCGCCGGCGGCACCCTCGACGGGGTACGCCGGTTCAGCCCCGAGCTGGTCGCCGAGGCGACCCGGGTGCAGTACGACGGGCCGGACCTGGTGCTGGACCGGCGGGCGTACTGGACGTTGGGCATGCAGTGGGAGCCGGACGGGAGCTGGGGCATGGGCGGGATCGGCGGCAGCAGCGCCTGGGCCGACCCGGAGCGCGGCTACACCTTCGCGTACACGACGGGGCGGTTGGCCGACCACGACCGGGTGGAGGAGCTGGTCGAGGCGTTGCACTCCTGTCTCTGACGGGAAGTGGACTGACCGACACGCGTGGTGACCCTGTCACGCTGCGTCAGTCGCCGCTACGCTCCGTTCCTCGTGGAGAACGAAGCACCCGCGCCGGCCACCCGGCTGACGGAGCACTCCGGGGTGGCCGCCAACGTGGTCTCCGCCGTGGCCGGGCTGGTCGCCCTGGTGCAGGCCATCCGCTCGGACCCGCTGTGGATCGTGCTGGGCCTGGTCGCCCTGGCCGCGCTGGTGGCATACCAGGTCTGGCGCCGGCGCTGGCGGACGGCCGGGCTGGCCACGGTGGCGCTGCTGGTGCTCGGCGCCGCCGGCTGGGGGCTGCACCAGGATCGGCGGGACGCCACGCCGACCGCCGCGACCACCACACCGGTCGGCACGACGACCACGCTCCCGGCGCCGGCCACGACCGCTGCCGCCACGCCGGCCGGCCCGACGGGCGCTCCGAGCGGCTCGACCCCGGGCCGCGGCACCGGCGCGTCCGCGGCCGTGATCTTCAGCGACGTGGTGCAGCTCGACCAGAAGACCGGGGTAGACGTGGACGAGGGCCGCGCCGTCAAGCGGTACGCCCAGGACGCGACGGTCGACCTCTACCTGGACTGGGGCTACATCCTCTATTCCAGCGCCCGGCACAGCGCTTTGTACGACGACACCTACGCCGGCCCGGAGGAGGGCGCCGCGGCTCGCTGCGCGACCTACCGCGAGGCGCGCCGGACGAGCGCACCACATCACTACGTCGGCAGTGGCCAGCAGTTCTGCTTCACCACCTCGAACGGGCACCCCGGGTGGTTGCAGGTGGTCAACCAGGCGGGCGACGGCGGCGCCGTGATCAAGCTGACCGTGTGGCGGGAGTGAGCCGTCACCGCAGCCAGACCGGGGCGGTGCCCGGGACCTCCAGCGGGGGCGGATAGTCCAGCGCGGCGCGCGCCCGCTCGGGCAGCCGCCACGGCTGGTGCACCGCCTTCCCCTCGATCGAGGCCAGCTCCGGCACGTGCCGGCGGACGTACGCGCCGTCCGGGTCGTAGCGTTCGGCCTGGCGGACCGGGTTGAAACCGCGGTGCGGCCGGGCGTCGTTGCCGGTGCCGGCCACCCACTGCCAGTTGCCCGAGTTGTCGGGCACGTCGCCGTCGAGCAGCCAGCGGAAGAAGACGGCCACCCCGGGCCGCCAGTCCAGCCGGAGGTGCCGGGTCAGGTAGCCGGCGGTGATGAGCCGCGCCCGGTTGTGCATCCAGCCCTCGGCGCGGAGCTGCCGCATGCCGGCGTCCACGATCGGCATCCCGGTGCGCCCCTCGGTCCAGGCGTCCAGCGCGCGCTGGTCGTACCGCCAGTCCTCCGTCACCCCCCGCCGGTAGGCCCGGGACGACAGGTCGGGGAAGGCGGCGGCGACCTGGTGGTGGAAGTCCCGCCAGCAGAGCTGCCGGACGAACGGCCCGCTCCGGTCGCCGGCCCGGTTCGCCACGGCCAGCGGCGAGAGGCAGCCGAAGCGCAGGTAGGGACTGAGCCGGGAGGTCTGGTCGCCGGCCATGTCGTCGTGGATGTCGTCGTACCGGCCCAGGGTCGGCAGCCACCCGCTGAGGCGGCGCCGGGCGATGCTCTCCCCGCCGGCGGCCGCGTCGGGGGACTCGCCCGGGGGCGGGTCGGGCAGCCGGCCCGGATCGACGCCGTCGGGCAGCCGTACCCGCTCCGGTGCGGCCAGTTCCTCCCGCACGGTCGCGCCCTGCCAGGCGCGGAAGTAGGGGCTGAACACCCGGTAGTGGTCCCCGCTGGCGGGCCGCAGGTCACCCGGCCCGACGATCGTGAGGCCGGGGAAGAGCCGGAGGAACATCCGGTGCCGCTCGCACTCCTCGCGCAGCCGGCGCTCGCGACGCCGGGCGTACCGGCTCACGTCGGCGGAGAGGCCGATCCCCTCCGCGCCGACCGCGCGGGCCAGCCGGACCGTCTCGGCCACCGGGTCGCCGCGCCGGACCACCAGGTCGCCGCCGCGCCTCCGGAGCGCCTCGCGCAGCTCGGCGAGGCTCTGGTGCAGGAACCGGGTGCGGTTCGGGGAGAGCCGTTGCAGTGCCGGGTCGAGCAGGTACAGCGGCACCACCCGGTCGAAGGCCGAGCACGCCGACGCCAGCGCCGGGTGGTCGTGCACCCGCAGGTCGCGGGTGAGGAGCACGACGGCAGTGCGGTCGCTCACGCCGCCAGGGCCGGCCGGAGCGCCGGGCCGGGGATCCGCACCGGCGCGCCGGCCGGGGTGACCAGCGCCTGCGCGGCCACCGCCATCCGCCGCCGCCCGGGTACGCGGGCCCGCCGGCTGAACACGTCGAAGTCCTGGGCGGCCACCTCGTCGAGGATGCCGCCGTACAGCGCGTACGCGGTGCGCATGCACGCCTGCGAGGCCGGGGCGAGCAGCGGGATGCCGGGCGCGGCGGCCTCGTAGTGGGCCTGGGCCCGGTTCACCTCGTACTCGATCAGCTCGCGAAGCCGCGGGGTGCCGCGGCCGGCGGCCCGGGCGGCCAGCAGGTCCTCCCGGGTGAGGTCGAACGCGGCCAGGTCCTCGTCCGGCAGGTAGGTCCGCCCCCGGTCCAGGTCCTCGGCCACGTCCCGGATGAAGTTGGTGAGCTGGAAGGCGAAGCCGAGCTGGCGGGCCGGCTCCCGGGCGGCGGCCGGATCGGAGCTGCCCAGGATCGGCAGCATCATGGTGCCGATGACCGCGGCCGAGCCCTCCATGTAGTCGAGCAGGTCGTCGTAGGTCGGGTAGGACGTCACGGTCAGGTCCATCGTCATGCTGCCCAGAAACGACGCGAAGTCGTCGCGGTCCAGGTCGAAGACGGCGATGGTGTGCAGCACGGCGGGAAGCAGCGGGTCGTCGACCGGCTCGCCGTGCAGGCCGGCGACGAACCGGGCGGACCACTCCGCGAGCCGGGCCGCGCGCTCGGCCGGCGGCAGGTCCTCGGTCCGGTCGACGATCTCGTCGGCGTAGCGGGTGAAGCCGTACAAGGCGTGCACGTGCCGCCGTTTCCAGGCAGGCAGCAGCCGGGTGGCGAGATAGTAGGTACGGCCGTGACGCCGGTGCAGCTCGCGGCAGCGCTCATAGGCAGCGGTGAGATCCGTGTCCACCGGCCCTCCTCAGATTCGACGCAGCAATCGACGCAACTCGTAACCCTAGGGTACGCTCGCGCACATGGCCAACGACGCAGTTGCCGGCAGTCCGCCCCGCTTCGTCGCGCCGGCACAGCCCGGAGCGACAGACGACCCGGTCCGCGACGTCCTGGCCGCGTTCACACACGACCTGGTGACGGGCGTCGACGAGACCCTGACGGCGTTCCTGGCCACCGAGGTCGACGCGCTCAGCGAGATCGACGCGGCGATGGGCGGGTTCGCCGCGACGGCCCGCGACTGCGTGCTGGCCGCCGGCAAACGGGTCCGGCCGACCTTCGCGTACTGGGGCTGGCGCGGAGTGGCCGGCGGCGACGCCCCGCTGCCCGCGGTGCTGCCGGCCCTCGCCGCGCTCGAACTGCTGCACACCTTCGCGCTGGTGCACGACGACGTGATGGACGCCTCCGACACCCGGCGCGGCCGGCCCACCGCGCACCGGGCCGCGGCCCGGCGGCACCGGGCCGCCGGGCACACCGGCGACCCGGAGCGCTACGGCGAGGCCGTCGCCGTGCTCATCGGCGACCTCTGCCTGGTCTGGGCCGACCGGCTCATGGCGCACGCCGCCGTGCCGCCGGCCCGCCTGCTCGACGTGCGCCGCTGCTACGACCAGATGCGGGTGGAGACCGTCGCCGGGCAGTTCCTCGACGTGCTCGGCGAGCACGACGCCGCGAACTGGTCGGTCGACCGGGCGCTGCGGGTGGCCCGCTACAAGACGGCCGGCTACACCGTCCAGCGACCGCTGCTCTTCGGCGCCGCCCTGGCCGGGGCCGAGGCGGACACGCCGCTGATCGCCGCCTACACCCACTACGGGCTGGCCGTCGGCGAGGCGTTCCAACTCCGCGACGACCTGCTCGGGGTCTACGGTGATCCGGCCGCCACCGGCAAGCCGGCCGGGGACGACCTGCGGACCGGCAAGCCGACGGTGCTGCTGATGCTGGCCCGGCAGCTCGGCACGCCGGCCCAGCGCCGCGCCCTGGAACGGGCCGGCACGGTCACCGGGGCGGGCGAGGTGGCCCGGCTGGCCGACCTGGTCCGCGACACCGGGGCGGTGGCCCGGGTGGAACGGATGATCGCCGACCGCGTGACCGAGGCGCAGGTGGCCCTCGACGACGCGCCGATCGACGGCACCGCGCGGACCGCGCTGACCGGCCTCGCGACCGCCGCCACCACGAGGCGGGCATGATGGGCAACTTCACGAACAAGGGAGCCGGGATGCGCACCGTGAGCGGGCGTACCGACCGGGTGGTGGTCGTCGGCGCGGGGCTGGGCGGGCTGGCCTGCGCGCTGCACCTGGCCGGCAGCGGCCGGCAGGTGACCGTGCTGGAACGCGAGCCGGTGCCGGGCGGGCGCGCCGGCCGGCTCGGCGTCGACGGGTACGAGTTCGACACCGGGCCGACCGTGCTCACCATGCCCGACCTGATCGCCGAGGCGCTCGGCGCGGTCGGCGAGGAGCTGACCGACTGGCTCGACCTGACCCCGCTCGACCCGGCCTACCGGGCCTGGTACCCGGACGGGTCGACGCTGGACGTCATCACCGACACCACCCGGATGGCCGCCGAGATCGCCCGGGTCTGCGGCCCCCGCGAGGCGGACGGCTACCTGCGCTTCGTCGACTACGCGCGCGACCTGTGGCGCTGGGAGCGGGCGGACTTCATCGAGCGCAACCTGGACGCGCCGACCGACCTGCTCACCGGGAACCTGCTCCGGCTGCTGGCCAACGGCGCGTTCCGGCGGCTCCAGACGAAGATCAACCAGTTCTTCCGGGACCCGCGTACCCAGCGGATCTTCTCCTTCCAGGCCATGTACGCGGGCCTCGCGCCGCACGACGCGCTGGCCATCTACGCGGTCATCGCGTACCTCGACTCGGTGGCCGGGGTGTGCTTCCCGCGCGGCGGCATCCACGCCGTCTCCCGGGGGATGGCCGGCGCCGCGGAGAAGCACGGCGTGCAGATCCGCTACGGCACCACGGTGACCCGGGTCGAGACGGCGCACGGCCGGGCCACCGGCGTGGTCACCGCCGACGGCGAGTTCGTCCCCGCGGACGTCATGGTGCTCAACCCGGACCTGCCGGTCGCCTACCGGGACCTGCTGCCGGCGAGCCGGCAGCGCAGGCTCACCTACTCGCCTTCCTGCGTGGTGCTGCACGTCGGTTCGGCGCAGGGCTACCGCCGGATCGCCCACCACAACATCCACTTCGGGCGGTCCTGGAAGGGCACGTTCGACGAGGTGATCCGGCGGGGCGAGCTGATGACCGACCCGTCCCTGCTGGTGACCAACCCGAGCCGGACCGACCCGTCGGTGGCCCCGGCCGGCCGGCACACCTACTACGTGCTGGCCCCGGTGCCCAACCTCGACCGGGCGCCGTTGCACTGGCCGGGCGACCTGACCCGCCGCTACGCCGACCAGCTCGTGGCGACGCTGGAGGAGCGGGGCTACGTCGGCTTCGGGGACGGCATCGAGGTGCTGCGCACGGTGACCCCCGCCGACTGGGCGGCGCAGGGCATGGCCGCCGGCACCCCGTTCGCCGCCGCGCACAGCCTGTTCCAGACCGGTCCCTTCCGCCCGCCCAACCTGCACCGGACGCTGGGCAACGTGGTCTTCGTCGGCTCCGGCACCCAGCCCGGGGTGGGCGTGCCGATGGTCCTCATCAGCGGCAAGCTCGCCGCCGCGCGCATCACCGGGACCACCGCATGACGGCCCGGGAGAATCACCTCGTCGAGCTGGTCGACGACGGCGGGCACGTGCTCGGCGAGACCACCGTGGCCGCCGCCCACCAGCCACCCGGCCGGCTGCACCGGGCCTTCTCGGTGCTGCTGGTCGACCCGCGGGGGCGGATCCTGCTGCAACAGCGGGCCGCCATCAAGACCCGGTTCCCGCTGCGCTGGGCCAACGCCTGCTGCGGCCACCCGCTGCCCGGCCAGTCGCTGGTCGAGGCCGCCAACCGCCGGCTCGCCGAGGAACTCGGCGTCGACCCGGTCGACCTCACCGAGGTCGGGGTCTACCTCTACTACGCCGAGGACCCCGCAACCGGTCGGGTCGAGTTCGAGTACGACCATGTCCTGCGCGCCGACGTACCGGCCGACCTGCCCATCCGGCCCGACCCCGACGAGGTCGCCACCCTGCGCTGGGTCGACCCCCGCGAGCTGGAGGCGGACCTGGACGTCGACCCCCGCGCGTACGCACCCTGGCTCGGCGGGGTGGTGAACCGGCTCCTGCGGCCGGCCCGTCCCGCCGCCGACGTGGCCCGGGCGGGTGCGCCGGCCGACGAGGCACCGGAGCGGTCGGGTGGCGGATGAGGCGCTGAGCGCGGGAGCCGTCGCGCGCCGGCTGGGGGTCGCCGTCACCACGCTGCGCACCTGGCACCAGCGCTACGGCCTCGGCCCCAGCGAGCACGTGCCGGGGCACCACCGGCGCTACACGCCGGCCGACTTCGCGCGCCTGGACATCATGCGGCGACTCACCGCGGAGGGGGTCGCCCCCGCCGAGGCCGCCCGCTGGGCCCGGCAGGCACCGGCGGTCCTCCCGCCCGGGCGGCTCGGGCTGAACCGGCGGGCCACGGCGGTCCGGGACGGCGGCGGGACGACCATCCCGGTCGGCCGCGCCGGACCGGTCGCCCGCGGTGTGGCCCGCGCCGCCATGCGGCTGGACTCGGTGGCGATCGGCGCGACCGTCGCGCACGCCCTCGGCACCGACGGCGTGGTGCCCACCTGGGACGGGCTGCTGCGGCCGGTGCTCGCCGGCATCGGCGAACGGCACGCCGCCACCGGCGGGCTGATCGAGGTGGAGCACCTCATCTCCCGCTGCGTCTCCGAGGCGTTCGCCACCGTGGCCCGGGCACACCCGGTGGCCGGGCCGGCCCGGATCCTGCTCGCGTGCGCCGATGAGGAACAACACACCCTGCCGCTGGAGGCGTTGGGCGCCGCGCTGGCCGAGGCCGGGGTGGGCTACCGGATGCTGGGCGCCCGGGTGCCGATGGCCGCCCTGGTCGAGGCCGTCAACCGCACCGGCCCGGCGGCCGTGGTGCTCTGGTCGCACACGCGAGTCACGGCCGATCCGGACCAGCTCACCGCGGTGCTCGCCGCCCCGCGCCGCCCGCTGCTGGTGCTCGCCGCCGGGCCGGGCTGGCGGGCCGACACGCTCCCGGCCGGGGTGGTCCGGCCGGTGAACCTCGCCGAGGCCGTCTCGCTGGCGGTGGCCGTACGGGACTCCCTGGACCAGTGACGGCGGGCTGAGGGGCCTCCCGATTCGGCGCGACGTCCACTACGGTCGGAAGTCCGCCCGACCCGACCCCCTCTCGGAGCGACGATGCGTCCACGCGCCGTGCCGGCGTTCGCCCTCGGCCTGGTCCTCCTGGTGACCGGCTGCGGCGAGCCCGGCAAGACACCGTCCCCGGCCGGCGCTCCACCGTCCGCCTCGGCCGCCCCAACGCCGTCGCCCACGCCGAGCCCACGGCCCAGCCCGAGCCGCACCACCCCGCCGAAGCCGAAGCTGCGCCCGGTGCCGAAGACCCTGCCCGCCGGGCTGCACCGCTCCAGCGGCAGCCGGGGGGTCGCCCTCACCTTCGACGACGGGCCGGACCCCCGGTTCACGCCGCAGATCCTCGACCAGCTCCGGGCGGCCCACGTCACGGCGACCTTCTGCCTGGTCGGCAAGCAGGCCAAGCGCTACCCGCAGCTGGTGGCCCGGATCGCCCGCGAGGGGCACCAGCTCTGCAACCACAGTTGGCGGCACGACATCAACCTCGGCCGCCGACCACTCGCCGAGATCCGGGCCGACCTGGTCCGCACCAACGAGGCCATCCGGGCCGCCGTGCCGCGCGCGCCGATCACCTGGTTCCGCCAGCCGGGCGGCCGCTGGACGGCGGAGGAGCTGACGGTGGCCCGCCAGCTCGGGCTGCGCCCGCTGCACTGGAGCGTCGACCCGCAGGACTGGAACCACCCGGCGGCGAAGACGATCATCAAGCGGGTGTCGGCGGCGACCCACCACGGCTCGATCGTCCTGATGCACGACGCGGGCGGCGACCGGACCCAGACGATGGCCGCCTGCCGGCACCTGATTCCGGACCTCAAGCGGCGGTACGGGATCTCCCGGCTACGGTGACATCGCCTCTGACCTGCGGTTTCGTCCGGCTCTGCGCCCGTGGCCATACCGGTTTGGCCGGCCGAGGAGGCATGGCTTATGCTTCTCATGCCTCCGGCGGGGCCGGATGGGAGCAAGTCCGCTTGAAGTTGCGAGTGTGCAATGATGGCGGGGCCGCCCTCATCGTCTAGCGGCCCAGGACGCCGCCCTTTCAAGGCGGTAGCACGGGTTCGAATCCCGTTGGGGGCACGGTCCGGCTCAGGCCGGATGCAACACCAGCTAGGTCCTGTGGAGCAGTTGGAGTGCTCGCCGCCCTGTCAAGGCGGAGGTCGCGGGTTCAAGTCCCGTCAGGACCGCAAGCGCTGACGCCGCGCCTTCATGCGCGGCGTTCTGCGTATCGGCCTGTGCGGTAGCATGAGCCGACAGCACGGCCAGGTAGCTCAGTTGGTACGAGCGTCCGACTGAAAATCGGAAGGTCGGCGGTTCGACCCCGCCCCTGGCCACATAGCCTTTCGCCGGGCTACAGGAGCGCCGACCAGCGGAAACGCCGGTCGGCGTTCTGCTTTTCACCCCGGAAACCCGGCTGTCCGGTCTGACCCTCGTTGACCCCCGAATCCCTCTGATGGCCGCCCCTTGTTGCACGGGGATTGCACGACCCCTCGTCATGCCGGTCGGCCAAGAGCGCGTCGCCGACCCCTGCCTTGCAGAGATCAAAAATCCTGTCCGCCGGCGTCGGCTACTGCGGGTCTGACATGATCACGACGTGCCCGACCCCGACCCCGAGCCCGCCGACGGCAGTCCGCCTACGGAGCCGTCTGCGCCGACGGCGCGGAAAGAACTGCCCGCACTAATCGTGCTGCTGCTCGCATCGGCCGTTCTGCTGGCGCTGTCTTTCGGCTGTGCCGCCTTGTGGCTGTACAAGTAACTGGCCGTCCGTTCCGCTGGACCAGGAGCGCCAGTTTGGAAGAGCGTGCTCAACTGGTCGTGATGCCCGAAACGCCTGCACCCAGGGGCCTACCCGTTTGCCTCTCGCGCCCGCTCGTGCCCGATGCATGCCATGGCTACTGGCCCACCGATGGCCCGTGAGTCCAGGCGTCACCTGGCTTGGAACCGGCCAGTCAGGCGATACGCGGCGTGCATTTCCAGGACAACTCGGGTCTGTGCTTGCAGCGGGCCGGGTGGCGTTGCGGGGTCAGCGAAAGCCACTTCGAGCACCTCCGTGCTCTCCGGCTCGATCACGCCCGACCATCGTCGCGCTTCGAAGCACATGGCGAAGCAGTGCATCCGGTCCCCGTTGGGATAGGTGATGACGTGAGCATCCGGCTCAGATAGGCAACCGAAGGCAGCGAGATCGGAGCTGTCGACTATGAGTCCGGTCTCCTCTCGGACCTCAACGATCGCGGTACCAACGAAGCTTCCTCCTGGCTCGGCGGCCCCTGCCGGTATCTCCCACAAACCAGAATCACGACGTCGCTGGAACAAGACGTGCTCAGCCGCGTCGAGGAGAACGACCTGTGCTCCGGGCATGAGCAGCAGTCGAGACCCGACCAACTGTCGAAGTTGCCAGGTGTAGGAACCGACATAACCCATCCGGTGATCAAACCAGAAGCGTGGCGTTGCCGCGCTAACCACGGAGCGGCGGATCTCCTCGTCGGGCAGTCGTAGACCGTCCAGCCTTCAGGCGCGGCTGACCGGTCGGCGCCCGGCCGGGGCGCCGTCCACCACGGTGGGCATCCGACCCGCCATCGTCGAGCCGGTGGCGCCGCTTCCCGCGCCCGTCGCGGTGGTCACCCGGCCCGTGCGGCGGGACGCCGGGACGACGCGGGGCGGGCGCGGACGGCGAGTCGGGGCCGCGCTCGCGGCCGTGGGACTGCTGGTGGCCTGCTCGCTCACCGCGCACGCCAACGGGATCGGGGACAACCTGCTCTGGACGCCGCGCGACCTGACCAGCGGCGTCGCCCTCGCCGTGACGCTCGCGCCGGTCGCGGGGTTGCTGCTGCTCCGGCGTACGGCCTGGTGGCGGCCCCCGGCCCCGCTGCGCTGAGCCTCCCGGGGCTACCGCTTCGGCCGGTGCTGGCCCATGCCGTTCTGGATCGCCTCCCAGACGCTCCGGCCGGCCTGCAACAGCGTCTCCCCGGCCTGGCCGGCGAGCTGGGCCGGTCCGGGTGGGCCGCCCGACCCCTTCTCCGCTTCCTCCGGCTTGCCGGCGGGCGGCTTTCCCGGCTGGGCCCGTTCCCCGGCCCCCGCGCCAGGTGCCTTCGCCGGGCCGGTGGACGGTTGGCCGGCACCCTCGCCGCCGGCCTGCCCACCTTCACGGGACGGGCCGCCTTCACGGGACGGGCCGCCCTCGCCGGGCTGCCAACCCTCGCGGGACGGGCCACCGCCCTGACCACCCTCGCGGGACGGGCCACCGCCCTGACCACCCTCGCGGGACGGGCCACCGCCCTGACCACCCTCGCGGGACGGGCCACCCTGGCCGGTCGACGGTCCGCCCGGCTGGGGCTTGCCGGCACCCCCACGACCGGACGGCTGCCCGCCACCGCCGGCAGGCGGAGCGCCGGAGGGCTTCTGCTGCCCCTGGTCGCCGGTCGGCGGCTCGGGAGCACGGGTCCCGGCCGGCGTCGCTGGGGAGGGCGGTGCGGGCCGGCCGAGGCCCTCCCGGAGGGCGCGGTCGGCCACGGCACCGACCCTCCCGATGCGTTGCCCGCGCTCGTCCAGGACGGGTGCGCTGGCGAGCTGGCGGGTCGCCCGGTTCTCGTCGTCGCCCTCGGCGGCGCGGGCGAGCGCCTCGATGAGGTGCGGGTTCCGGTCGATGGTGGTGAGTGCGCGGTCCAGGATCTGCACCAGCTTCTCCAGGCGCACCTTGAGCAGCGCCTCGGCGCTGACGCCGGCGACGTCCAGTTCCACGTCGTCCAGGTGCACCCGGACCCCGGCGTCGAGCTGCAGCAGGTTGGCCAGCCGGGCGCGCAGTGACAGGTCGGCGTCGAGCCCCTTCACGGAGAGCCGGATCTGGTCGACCGTCAGCTCCGGGATGTCGAGCAGGACGTCCGGCTCGGACTGCCCGCCGCCCTGGCGGGCGGGCCGCCCGCTCGTCGGGTCCCGCTCGGTCGGTCCGTTCTCGCTCATGCTCCCCGCTCCCCGCTGGCCCGCCGGCCGGGCCGAATCAGCCGCGGTTACCCGGTTTCCGGCAGGACATCCCTGATGGTCCCGTACGCCCGTGAACGGAGGCGGCGAGGACGGCCCGGCGCTGTCGGAAAACGGGTCTCCCGCTGTCCGGAAGCGGGCGAAGATGAAAGCTGCACAGCGGGGCATCAGCCGGTATGGTCCGGGCCTATGGGACAGGGGATGGCCGATCCGGATGAGGTCCGCCAGGAATTCGACCGATTCTCCCTCCGCAGCACACTCTTCGCCCCCGCCTCCGCCGACCGGGCGTACGCCGTGTTCACCGGCTCCCTGACCGACTGGTGGGTGCGCGAATACACCTGGTCGGGGCCGGAGGCGCTGGCCGAACTGGGCATCGAGCCCCGGGCCGGCGGCATGCTCTACGAGATCGGCCCGTACGGCTTCCGCGGCGACTGGGGCCGCGTGCTGACCTGGGATCCGCCCCGGCGGCTGGTCTTCACCTGGCAGCTCGGGCCGGACCGGGTGCCGGTGCCGGATCCGGCGCGGGCCAGCGAGGTCGAGGTCCTCTTCCAGCCCGAGGGGCCGGAGCTGACCCGCGTCGACGTCGAGCACCGCTACTTCGACCGGCACGGCGAGGCCGCCGAGGGCTACCGCAAGGCGCTCACCGCCGGCTGGCACGAACTCCTCTGCCGCTACCTGGCCACGGTCGCCCGCACCACCGACTGACCGGGCGCCCGGCCGGATCACTCAAGGCGGATCGGCCGCCGGGGCACGGCGTCAGCGGTCGATGCCCCTGGCCGAGGAGCCGGTCCCGGTCACGCCGGTGCCGCCCAGGTCGGCCCGGCGCCCGGCGGCCGCACCCGGGCCGAAGCCGCTGCCGGCCAGCCGGCGTCGCGGAGCGGTGCGCAGCCGCGGGTACACCTCGGCCAGCCGGCGCTGGACGCGATCGGAGCGGTCGGCGAGCACCAGCGCCACCGAGGGCGCCCCGGACTCGGCGACCGCCCCGGCCTCGGCCGTCCGCAGCCGTTCGGCGACCACGTGCGCGAACCCGGCCAGCCAGGTACGCCGGAAGGCGGCCGGATGCTCTCCGGCCGGTACGGCGGTGCCGGCGAGACCGTGCGCGGCCTGCACGAGCAGCGAGGTGAAGAGCAGCTCGACCCGTTCCAGGTCACTGGCGAAGCCGAACAGGTGCAGGTCGAAGCCGCTGCCCTGCCGACGGCGTACGCAGCGGCACCGCAGCGGGTCGGCGACCGCCGCGAGCAGTGTCGCCTTGTCCCGGGCGTACGGGGCGACCACCTCGACCACCCGGTCGCCGACCGGGTCGGTGGCCGGCTCGCGGGCGGCGAGCAGCGCCCGGTCGACACCGTAGCGGGCGATCAGTTCGGTGGCCTTGGCCATGAAGGCGGCCGACTCGGCGGGCGTGCAGGCCGGGTCCTCGGCCTGGGCGAGCAGCTTGCGGACCTTGCTGAGCATCGCCTCGGACATGCACCAGAGCTATCACAGGCCGGGGCCGCGAAGGCGACTCAGGCCGCCCGGCTGCGCAGCGTCGCGACCGTCGACCCGGCGAGGGTGAGCAGGCAGTCGGGCAGCAGCCCGTCGGCCGCCGCGGCGCCGAACAGCGCCTCGCCGGTGTCGGCGTCGTCATTGGCGTACGCGCTGACGAAGCGGGCCACCCACCGCGTGTCGTAGTCGGCCTGGTCGATCCCGGGAAAGTCGAGCGCGGCGCGGCCCACCGGGGCCTCGTCGCCGACCATGGTGGCGGCCAGGCACCAGGCCACCCCGTACGCCCCGGCCAGCCCGGAGCGGTCCACGACGGCGTCGAAGGTGCCCACCACGCCGTCGCCGTCCCCGGCCAGCGCCGACCGGAGCACGGCGGTCGCATCGTCCAGCGTCTGCTGTGCTTCGTCGGTCACCTGCGGAACAGTAGTTCGGAGGGTCAAGCGGTGACACCGGAACAGCCCAGCCGTCACGCAGAGTCATACCAGCAGTCGGGGTGCCGACGGACCCACCTCCACGGTCCCGCTCTCCGCGCCGGCACGCTAATGTGCGCAGCGGACCTTCGCCGGAGGAAGGACGACCATGCTCAAATCTCGCGCGTCGCGTGCGGCCCTGTCCACGGCCTGCGCGGCGCTCCTGCTCGCCACCAGCGCCTGCGGGAGCGACAAGCCCGAAGAGGCCACCGCCACCCAGGTGCGCCTCTACGGCACCGACGGCAACATGCAGAACTCGTACGTCGACGCTCTGAAGGACCGCGCGGACCTTCTCAACGGCATGAAGGGCACCACCCCGCTCACGCCGCTGCCCGAGAGCTTCAAGGAACGGCTACGCACCGTAGATCCGGAGCTCAAGGACTACCTCTACTCGGCGGAGACCTACGACGCGATCGTGATAAGCGTGCTGGCCGCACAGCTCGCCGGCACGACCGAGCCGGGCGAGATCGCCAAGCAGATCGTCGGTGCGACCACCAGCGGTCAGCGCTGCGACGAGGTCGCGACCTGCCTGCAGCTGGCCCGAGCGGGCCAGGACATCGAGTACCGCGGGGTGTCGCTGACGCGGGCCGGGTTCACCGACGTCGGTGAGCCGGCCGCCGCCAGCTACGCGACGCTGCACTTCGGCGACCGGCAGGTCGACGACGGCAAGACCGAGTTCGTCGGCGCCGGTGACGAGTCGGGGGCGAGCACCAAGACGCCGCCGAAGGGCAAGAAGTCGCGTCCGGGCAAGGCCTACAAGGAGGACGGCTCCCCGCTGGTGCTCGGCGGGCTGCTGCCGAAGACCGGTGACCTGGCCCTGGCGTACCCGCCGATGGCGGCCGGCGCGGCGCTGGCGATCCGCGAGGTGAACGCGGCGGGCGGCGCGCTCGGCGAGCCGGTGGCCTGGATCGACGGCGACGACGGCACCGACCCGAAGATCGCGAAGGCGACGGTGGCCTCGCACGTCCAGCAGGGCGCGCACGTCATCATCGGCGCCGGCGCCTCGGGCATCTCCCGTGCCGTGCTGCCCGACGTGGTGGCCGCCGGCCGGATCCTCTTCTCCCCGTCGAACACCGACGCCGGGCTGAGCAAGGTGGACGACAAGGGCCTCTACTTCCGCACCGCGCCGCCGGACGGCCTCCAGGGTCGGGCGCTTGCCGACGTGATAATGCGCGACGGACCGCACAAGATCGCGATCGTCGCGCGTAAGGACTCCTACGGCGAGGGCCTCCAGGAGAACGTCCGCTCCGAGCTGGAGCGGGCCGGCATGGGCGCCGACAAGGTGAAGCTGCTCTCCTACGTGCCCCCGGAGGGCGCGTCGCCTCCGCCGGTGGACTTCTCCGCCGGCGCCAAGGAGATCAAGGACTACGGGGCGGACGCCGTGCTGGTGATCGGCTTCGGTGAGTCCGCGCGGGTGATCACCGCGCTCGCCGACGCCGGGGTGCAGATCCGGCAGTGAGACAACGACGAGGGCCGCACCGGGCGAACCGGTGCGGCCCTCGTCGTGTCCACGGTCACCGGGAGCGGCGCCGCTCCAGGAACTCGGTCATCCGCCGGTGCTTCTCCTCGTCCTCGAAGAGCACCGCCTGGCTGAGCAGGTCGAGCTGCGGGTGGGCGGCCGCCGGGGCGTCCACCGCCAGCTTGGTCAGCCGCAGCGCCAGCGCCGAACCCTTGGCCATCTCGTCGAGCAGGCCGTGCGCGGTGGGCAGCAGCTCCGCCGGCTCGGCCACCACCCGGTTGACCAGCCCGATCCGCAGCGCCTCGTCGGCGTCCACCCGCCGCCCGGTGAAGAGCAGCTCCTTGGCCCGGGCCTCCCCGACCAGGGCGGGCAACCGGTAGGTCGCGCCGGCGCCGGCCAGAATGCCCAGCCGCACCTCGGGCTGGCCGAACACCGCACGCGCCGTGCACACCCGCAGATCGCAGGCGTACGCCAGTTCGGCGCCGCCGCCCAGCGCCGGGCCGTCCACGGCGGCCACGGTGGGCATCGGCAGCGCCCGGATCCGGGCGAAGGCGGCCTGGTTGATGGCGGCCAGCGCGTCCAGCCGGCCGCGTTCCCGGAGCTGGGCGATGTCGGCGCCGCCCGCGAAGATGCCGTCCGTGCCGCCGGTGAGCAACAGCAACCGAGGCCGTGCCTCCAGCTCGGCGCAGACGACGTGCAGCTCGCCGATCAGGTCCGCGTCGATCGCGTTGCGCTTCTCCGGCCGGTCCAGGGTGACGACCAGCCGGTCCGGCAGCTCCTCGACCCGCAGCCCGCTCACCGTGCCGGCCTCTCGTTCGCCACTGCGGGGCTCGCAAGCTCACTCATCGCGCTCACCGCTTGACCCCGTCTTCCCAGGTGTAGAAGCCCTGACCCGACTTCTTGCCCAGCCGGCCGGCGGCCACCATCTCCTCCAGCAGCGGCGGCGGCGCGAACCGGTCCCCGTACGCGGCCTGGAGGGTGCGGGCGATGTCGAGCCGGACGTCCAGCCCGACCAGGTCGGTCAGCTCCAGCGGGCCGACCGGGTGCCGGTAGCCGAGCACCATCGCCTTGTCGATGTCGGCCGGGCTGGCCACCCCGTCGGCGACCATCCGGATCGCCTCCAGGCCGAGGGTCACGCCGAGCCGCGAGGTGGCGAAGCCGGGCAGGTCGCGTACCACGACGGGGTCCTTGCCCAGCCGCCCGGCGAGCGCGACAGCCGCGTCGGTGGTCTCCGGCGCGGTGGCCGGCCCGACCACGACCTCGAGCAGCGCCATCGCCCAGACCGGGTTGAAGAAGTGCAGCCCGACGAAGTCGGCGGGCCGCTCCAGCCCCTCGGCCAGCTCCGCGATCGGGATGCTGGACGTGTTGCTGCCGAGCAGGGCGGGCCGGCGGCCCTCGGCGTCGGCGAGCACGGCCCGCTTGAGGTCGAGCCGCTCGGGGACCGCCTCCACGATCACGTCGGGGCCCTCGGCCACCTCGGCGAGGCCGGCGCGCAGGGTGACCCGCTCGCGGTTCGCCGTCGCCGCCTCGGCGGTCAGCTTGCCGCGCTGCACGCCGCGCTCCCACAGCTCGCCGAGCCGCCGCACGGCATCGGCGCCGCGTGCCGGGTCCACCTCGACCAGCTCGACCGCGTACCCGGCGCCGGCCGCCACGTACGCGATCCCGAGACCCATGGTGCCGGCCCCGACGACCACAAAACGACCACTCATCGATGTCCCTCCGCCGCGGCCGGTGGCGGGGTCTCCGCCGTGCCGGGCCGCTCGCTCGTTCCTGGGTGCGACCCTATGCAGGGCCGGCCCGCGGGCAGGAGTGGGGGCGCGCCGGATCGGGTACAGACGGCCGTCAACGCCGAGGGAAGGATCGAGATGAGCCAGGCACCGGAGAGCACGGAGAGCACGGAAACCGTGGAGACCCGCGGCGACGAGCGGGTGGACCTGCTCCGCGCGGACACCAACAACGACGGGAAGACCGACGTCTGGGTGGTGGACACCGACGGCGACGGAAAGGCCGACCTGTTCCAGTTCGACACCGACGGCGACGGCAAGGTGGACATCACCATGGTCGACATCGACGAGGACGGCACGCCGGACGAGGTGGTCGACGGCGACGGCGGCCTGCCGCCGGAGCACACCACCCCCACCGTGCAGGTCTGACCGAAGGAAGGGCCCCTTGTTATCGCCTCAGGGCTAAGAAGGGGCCCTTCCTAACGCTTCAGTCGCAGCGTCGCGAGGTAGTACGGGTGGTCGTGCGTGTCCACGTCGGCCAGGCGCCACGGAGAGCCCTCGACCAGCTCGGCGAACTCCTCGACCGAGCACACCAGATAGTCGAACCATTCGGTGCCGAGCAGCCGGTAGCGCAGCCGCAGCCGGAGCTGCCCGCCCAGCCGCCCCCGCCGCCGGTTCAGCTCGTGGTAGCCGGTGTGCACCGGATCGGTGGTGCCGTACGGGTCGGTGCCGTGCGCGATGACCTGGGCGCCGGGGCGGGCCAGCGCGGCGAGCGCGGCCAGCAGCGCGGGGGCCCGCTCCCGCCCCTCGAACAGCCCCAGGTTGTTGCCGAGCAACAAGAACGTGTCGTAGCGCCGGCCGTCGGCGACGTGCTCGTCCACGGTGCCGAGCACCAGGTCGCGTACGCCCCGGTGCCGGCTGACCCGCAGCGCCCCGGCCGAGGTGTCCAGCCCGGTGACCGGCACGCCGCGCTCCTGGAGGTGCAGCGCGATCCGGCCGGCTCCGACGCCGATGTCCAGCACCTGGCCGTGCACCCGGTCGACGGCCCGGTGGTCGTACGCCTGCCACCGCTCCGGCGGGTCCAGGTAGTGCTCGGTGGGCGCGCCGTTGACCAGCCCGTCGTCCCGCTCGATGATCTCGATGACCGGCCGGGGCAGCCGCCCGCCGACCAGCGGCCGGGGCCCGATCCCGGTGCTGACCGCGTACGCGTCGCGGATCATCTCGCCGAACACGTCGCCGATCGTGGGTTCCCCGCTCACGCTCACGGCGATCACGCTATCCGGGCTCGGCCGGCCTGTCGCGGCCGTATCCTGAGCGGCGTGACAGACCTGGACCGCTTGGCGGCGGAGAAGTACGTGCTGCTCACGACGTTCCGCAAGGACGGACGGGCGGTGCCGACTCCGGTGTGGGCGGTGCGCGACGGCGAGGCGCTGGCGGTGTGGACCGTGTCGGACTCCGGCAAGGTGAAGCGGATCCGGCGCGACAGCCGGGTCACGGTGGCCCCGTGCGACGTGCGCGGCCGGCCGCACGGCGAGGCGGTGCCGGGGCACGCGACGGTGAGCGGCCCGGAGTCGACCCGGCGGATCCGGGGGCTGCTCAAGCAGAAGTACCGGCTGATCGGCCGGTTGAGCCTGCTGGGCAGCCGGCTGCGCCGGGGCGAGAGCGGCACGGTCGGCCTGCGCATCGTGCTCGACTGAGCCGCCCCTGGAAACGACTGAGGGCGGCGGATCGTCGCTGTCGCGACGTCCCACCGCCCCTGATCGGAACGCCTGAGAATCGTCCGGGTCGTCAGTCCCCCTGGCGCTGCTGGGGAATCTGCCCCTGCAGCAGGGCCCGAACCTCCGACTCGCGGTAACGGCGGTGGCCGCCCAGGGTCCGGATGGCGCTGAGCTTGCCAGCCTTGGCCCACCGGGTCACCGTCTTCGGGTCGACACGGAACATCGACGCCACCTCGGCCGGTGTGAGTAGCGGCTCTGGTTCGTGCGTTCGCGATGCCATCGGGTCACTCCTCCACATGTATAGACATCGGCCGGGGTCCCGCCGGCCGACGCGCCTCCCATGGTCCGGCTAGTCCCCGATGTCCGACATGGGCCGAACGGCTGAAGGTCCCTAGACGGACGGATGAACCATGCCCGATTTTTACGACTTTTATGCCGCAGAAGCTACCTTAATGGGACTCATGATCACGGTTCGTGATGCGTCAACTACGAGACACTCTCGCATCGAGAGGGCTCAACCTGGGCAAACCCGACGCTAGTTGCAACGCTCCAGGAGCTGCACCGCGCGCCACCGGGCGACCAGCTTGTCGTACGCCGCGGAGGCCTCCTCCGCCTCGCCCCGGGAGAGCCCCGCCAGCCCCGTCGCGACCAGCTCGGGCGAGTCGTCGGCGGCGAGCGTCTCGTCGGGCAGCAGCTGCACCAGACCGCCGTAGTCGAGCTCCACCACCGAGCGCGGGTGGAACTCCTCCAGCCAGCGGGCGGCCTCCTCGACCGCCTCGGTGATCGGGGCCTCGCCGATCGACTTGCGCAGCACCGACAGCGCCCGCGACGACCGGCGGCGCGCCTTGGAGATCTCCGTCCGGTAGCGCAGCGCCCGCCGCTCCGGCTCGGTGACCAGGTGCCGCTCCTGCGAGTCGAAGAGCACGAACCAGCGCAGCGGCACTCCCCAGGTGGCGATCTGCTCGTGCACCCGGGGCACCCCGTGCTCCAGCACCCGCGCCCCGCTGCGCCAGTCCTCCACCACCGCCTTCGCCTGGCCGGCCAGGACCGGCGGGACGAACGCGTCGGCGAGCACCGAGGGCACGCCGTCCCGGGCGCTCAGCGCCGCCTCGGCGACCCGGATCCGCAGGTTCCACGGGCAGACCAGCAGCGTGTCGTCGGTCTCCAGGACGTACGCCTCGTCGGGCAGGTCGGGCAGCCGGGTCCAGCCCGCGCCCAGCGCCTCGATCACCGCCGTCCGCTGCCGGACCGGCCCCTCCAGCGGGGCGACCGCCCGGCCCTCGTTGACGTAGCGGCGCCAGAACGACTGGCGATCCCGATCGAAGGCGGTCAGCGGCTCGTACACGCGCAGGTATGAAGCGAAGAGCGACGGCACGGCGCGATCCTCCCACGAGACGGGACTTCTCCGCCGCCGCCGTCACGAGGCGTCGTGACGTGCGCGACAGTACGGCTGCGGCCGATATTAGGCTCAGCAGCACCGGCAGCATCCCGCCGGCGTGCCATCAGGGTCCGCGCCCCACAAGGGCGCACACCGACACAGGAGTCAGCCATGGGCGTATTCGCCAGCACCGACGACCCGGGATCGAGCGGTCACGAACAGGTCGTGTTCTGCCAGGACAAGCAGTCCGGGCTGAAGGCGATCATCGGGATCTACTCCACCGCGCTGGGCCCCGCGCTCGGCGGCACCCGGTTCTACCCGTACGCCAGCGAGGCGGACGCCCTCGCCGACGTGCTCGACCTCTCCCGCGGCATGGCATACAAGAACGCTCTGGCCGGCCTCGACCTCGGTGGCGGCAAGGCGGTCATCTGGGGTGACCCGGAGCAGATCAAGAGCGAGGCGCTGCTGCGGGCCTACGGCCGCTTCGTGGAGTCCCTGGCCGGCCGCTACTACACCGCCTGCGACGTCGGCACCTACGTCGCCGACATGGACGTGATCGCCCGGGAGACCAGCTACGTCACCGGCCGCAGCGTGGAGCACGGCGGCGCGGGCGACTCCTCGGTCCTGACCGCCTGGGGCGTGTTCCAGGGCATGCGGGCCGCCGCCGAGCACGTCTGGGGCAGCCCGACGCTGTCCGGCAAGCGGGTCGGCGTGGCCGGCCTGGGCAAGGTCGGCAAATACCTGACCGGCCACCTGCTGGAGGACGGGGCCGAGGTCGTGGCGACCGACGTCAACCCCCGGGCCCTGGAGTGGGTGCGCACCACCCACCCGCAGGTCACGCTGGTCGACGACACCGCGGCGCTGGTCGCCTCCGACATCGACGTGTACGCCCCGTGCGCGCTGGGCGGCGCCCTGAACGACGACACGGTGCCGGTGCTGCGCGCGAAGGTGGTCGCCGGTGCGGCCAACAACCAGCTCGCCCACGCGGGCATCGAGAAGGTCCTCGCCGACCGGGGCATCCTCTACGCCCCGGACTACGTGGTGAACGCCGGCGGCGTCATCCAGGTGGCCGACGAGATCGAGGGCTTCAACTTCGACCGGGCCAAGCTGCGGGCCACCCGGATCTTCGACACCACCCGCGAGATCCTGCGACTCGCCGACGACGAGGGCGTCCCGCCGGCGGTGGCCGCGGACCGGCTCGCCGAGCGCCGCATGGCCGAGGTCGGCCGGCTGCGCACGATCCACCTGCGCTGAGCGTCACCCCGGGGGCGGGCCACCGGCCCCGCCCCCGGGCCGCCGCGCCGCCGGCACCGGCGTTAAGCTGGACGTTGGGGTGCTTCGTGCCGATTTGACCGCTGTCACGGCCACTCCCGCTGTCCGCTCCTTACCGGGTACACTTTGTGACGGCCGGCTCACTGCGACGCGCAGGGCCGGTTGACGGTAACCCGAGGTGCCGAACGGTGGCATCCCCATGTACCGTAAGAGCCACGAGAGATGCCTGACGTCATCGGGGCCCGCCTTCGGGCTGCCCCGCATTCTGTGCGAGGGGGTCGAGCCATGGGGCGCGGCCGTGCTAAGGCCAAGCAGACGAAGGTGGCGCGGGAGTTGAAGTACCACTCCCCGAACACCGACCTCACCGCCTTGCAGCGCGAGTTGGCGGGTGCTGGTGGGAAGTCTGAGCAGCACTTCGACGACGACTACAAAGAGTATGTCGACGACGATGATGAGGATCACGCCGACGACGACCCGGACACCTGGGCCCGTCCGACCCGCTGACCTCCGGTCGCATCTGAGCACGCGGTGACTTCCCGCGTGCTCACGCATGTGCCCTGCCAACGCGGCGCACCGACGATCAGGGGCCACGCCCTTCCGGAGCCCTCCGGCCGACCGGCGGGCCCCTGATCGCGGACGCGTGCCCTCAGCGGGGCCGGTTGTTCCAGTTGTAGAACGTCGGGATGTTCTCGAAGTGGTTCCAGGCGCATACCGCGCTGGCGCCGTCGCCGCCCGACACCTCCGCCCGCAGCAGGCGCGCGGCCTCCGCCTCGTGGAGAAGTGCGGTCAGTCCGCCGGCGGCCTCCCGCACCCGGTCCGCGACGGGATCGGGCTCGGCTCCTCCGACGCGCTCAGGCTGCCGGTGACTCGTGGTCTCGGGCATGCTCCAACACTCCCTCCAGTAGGCGGATCTTGCTGTTGCGGCAGTGCTCGGTCTCCGTACCGTCAAAACGCCCCAGCTCGAAGTAGCGGTTCGCCGCGTGGCCCCCGCCGCAGAAGCCGAAGTAGGGGCAGGACGACCGGCACGCCTCCACGCCGGTGAGGAACTCGCCCACCCAGGGCGTCCGCCCGGCCCCGGCCAGGATCTCGGCCAGCGGGGTGCTCAGCACGTTGCCGCTGCTGAAGTCGCCGTAGTGCGGGTCGGTGAAGCCGGCCAGCTCCGGGGAGAGCACCACCACCGAGCCGTCCTGGGCGACCGTGGGGATCGGGTCGAGCCGGCGGGGCAGCAGGTCCTCCGCCGTGCCGGCCAGGACGGCGCCCGCGTAGCGCAGCGACCACTCGACCTCGCGCAGGTGGATCCGGGGATCCCGTCGCCAGGCGCCCACCAGCTCCGCCCAGAATCCCGTCACCGCGGCCGCGTCCCGGGCGTTCGTGCGGGTGTTGACGCCCTCGGTCTCCTCGATGTTGATCCCCAGCACGTCACAGCCGAGGTCGAGGAAATAGTCGTAGAGCTCGGTGGCCAGCCCCGGCTCCGGCCGGGAGACCACGGCGAGCGCCGAGAAGGGCAGCCCGTGCCGGCGCAGCGCCGCCACGCCGGCCAGGATCCGGTCGTACGCCGGCCGGCCGCCCCGGGTGACCCGCTCCCCGTTGCGGTCTCGGGGGCCGTCCACGCTCACGCTGACCCGGATCCCGTGCTCGGCGAAGAACGCGCACCAGGCGTCGTCGATCAGCGTGGCGTTGGTCTGGACGTGGTGCTCCACCTCCGGCCCGAACGGCGCCAGCAGGGCCGCCAGGTGCTCCCGGCCGGCTGCGAGCGGCTCCCCGCCGTGCCAGACCACCGAGAAGCGCCCCGCGGCCGCCCAGGGGTTCACCGAGGCCGCCACCGCCTCGGCGACCGGCACGGGCATCCGCCGGTCCACCGCCCGCAGCGGCAGGTAGCAGTAGACGCAGTCGAGATTGCAGAGCGTGGTCGGCTGCATCACCACGTACGAGGGGACGGCGGCGATGCCCCGCATTCCGGTGTGCGTACGCGCAGCCATCACCCCTCCCCCGTTAGCCTGAACCGCCCTTCAGGCTAGGCGGCGGTGGCTACTCGGGTGAACCCCCGATCAGGTGCCCGGATGATCACCGGAGAGTGATCACCCGCGGGTGTGCTGGCCGATCATCTGCACGTTGCCCGAGCCCTCGATGATTTCGCCGGCCTGCCAGGCGTCGACTCCGCGGCCGGTCAGGGTGGCCAGGGCACGGTCCGCGTCCTCCGGGGAGACGATGGCGAACATGCCGACGCCCATGTTGAACGTCGCCTCCATCTCCGGGTCCTCGATCCGGCCCTTCGACTGGATGAGGTCGAAGATCGGCTGCGGCTTCCAGGTGGAGCGGTTGACCACCGCGTCGACATGCTCGGGCAGGATCCGGACCAGGTTGCCCGGGATGCCGCCGCCGGTGACGTGGGCCAGCGACCGCACCTCGGCCTCGGCGATCAGCTTGAGGCAGTCCTGCGCGTAGATCTTGGTCGGGGTGAGCAGCTCCTCGCCGAGGGTCCGCTGCCGGCCGAAGTCGTCGATCACCACGTCCAGCCGCATCCGACCGGCCCCCAGCAGCACATGCCGGACCAGCGAGTAGCCGTTGGAGTGCAGGCCGGAGGAGCGCATCGCGATGACGACGTCGCCGACCTCGACCCGCTCCGAGCTGAGGATGTCGCTCTCCTCCACCACACCGACACCGGTGGCGGAGATGTCGTACTCGTCGGGGCGCAGCACACCCGGGTGCTCGGCGGTCTCGCCGCCGAGCAGGGCGCAGCCGGCGTAGCGGCAGCCGTCGGCGATGCCCGCGCCGATCTCGGCCACCTTGTCCGGAACGACCTCGCCGGTGGCGATGTAGTCGAGCAGGAAGAGCGGCTCGGCGCCGCAGGCCACCAGGTCGTCGACCACCATGGCGACCAGGTCGATGCCGACCGTGTCGTGGATGTCGAGCTGCTGGGCGATCACCAGCTTGGTGCCCACGCCGTCGGTGGAGGAGGCCAGGATCGGGTTCTTGTACTTCTTCGTGTCCAGCCGGAACAGGCCGGCGAAGCCGCCCAGGTCGCCCATGACCTCCGGGCGCCGCGTCTGCCGGACCTTCGACTTCAGCAGCTCGACGGCCCGGTCGCCCGCCTCGATCGACACCCCGGCATCGGCGTACGAGACCGCGCGTTTGCGCTGCGTACGGCCGGCCCCGGCCGACCAGGGCTGGCGGTCGCCGCCGGCGCCCGTCGGGCTGGATCCTGCGCCGCTGCGCTCGGACACGTGGGTCACGGTTCTCCCCTTTGTGGTTCCCGCGGGCCGGCCGGAGGGCCGCCCCGCGTCGGTGGTGCTACGGGCGGTGGGTGGCTGCGCCGCCCGGAGTGGCGGCCGACGGCTTCAGGTCCGGGCCCGGCGTCGGACGCGTCGAGCTGAAGTAGCCGTCTTTCAGTGGGGCGGTGGGCTCGGACGCCTCGGCGGTGACCCGGCGGCCCACCCCTTCGAGCACGTGCTTGCCGATCAGGTTCCCGGCCGGCAGCTCGATCGGGTATTCCCCGTCGAAGCACGCCCGGCAGAGCCGGGTCTTCGGCTGCTCGGTCGCGGCGATGAGACCGGGAAGCGAGACGTAACCCAGCGTGTCGGCCCCGATCGACCGCCGGATGCCCTCGTTGTCCAGCCCGTTGGCCAGCAGCTCGGCCCGCGTCGCGAAGTCGATCCCGTAGAAGCAGGGCCAGCTGACCGGTGGCGACGAGATCCGGACGTGGACCTCCAGCGCCCCGGCCTCGCGCAGCATCCGCACGATCGCCCGCTGGGTGTTGCCCCGGACGATCGAGTCGTCCACCACCACCAGGCGCTTGCCGCGCACGTTCTCCCGCAGCGGGTTGAGCTTGAGCCGGATGCCGAGCTGGCGCAGGGTCTGCGACGGCTGGATGAAGGTGCGCCCGACGTACGGGTTCTTCATGAGGCCCTGGCCGTAGGTGATGCCGGACTCCTCGGCGTAGCCGATCGCGGCCGGGGTGCCCGACTCGGGCACCGGGATGACCAGGTCGGCCTCGACCGGGTGCTCCTTGGCGAGCTGGCGGCCGATCTGCACCCGGGCGGAGTGCACGTTCCGCCCGGCGATCGTGGCGTCCGGACGGGCGATGTACACGTACTCGAAGAGGCAGCCCTTGGGCTCCGGCGCGGCGAACCGGCTGGACCGGAGCCCGTCCTCGTCGATGGCGATCAGCTCGCCGGGCTCCACCTCGCGGACCACGCTCGCGCCGACGATGTCCAGCGCCGCGGTCTCGCTCGCCACCACCCAGCCGCGCTCCAGCCGGCCGAGCACCAGCGGGCGGACCCCGTGCGGGTCGCGCGCCGCGTAGAGGGTCGACTCGTCCATGAAGACGAAGCTGAACGCGCCGCGCAGCTGGGGCAGCACCTCCAGGGCGGCCGCCTCGACGGAGAGGTCGGGGCGGCTGGCCAGCAGCATGGTGACCAGCGACGTGTCGTTGGTCGAGCCGTCGGAGTCCAGGCCGCGCTCGGCCACCTCGCGCTGCAGCTCGGCGGTGTTGACCAGGTTGCCGTTGTGGGCCAGCGCGATCGTGGTGCCGGCGGTGGTGGCCCGGATGGTCGGCTGGGCGTTCTCCCAGGTCGACCCGCCGGTGGTCGAGTAGCGCGCGTGCCCGATCGCCACGTGCCCGCGCAGGCTCGCCAGGGTGGGCTCGTCGAAGACCTGGGCGACCAGGCCGAGGTCCTTGTAGACCACCACGCCCGACCCGTCGCTCACCGCGATGCCCGCGGCCTCCTGGCCGCGGTGCTGGAGGGCGTAGAGCCCGAAGTAGGTCAGGTTCGCGACTTCTTCCCCCGGCGCCCAGACACCGAAGACGCCGCACGCGTCCTGGGGGCCGGGTCGCTGGGGGTCAAGGTCGTGGCTCAGCCGGCCATCGCCTCGGGGCACCTGCCGCTCCCTTTGCTGGGGTCTGGACTGGCCTGGCGGAGGTCGGGGGGCAAGCTCCGCACCGTGGGCCGGGGACCGTCGTCGCCTCACAGTGTACGCGAACAGCAGTCGATACCGACAGTCACGGGACGCCCGCTGAGCGTGATCGCGAACGACCCCTCTCGCCGCAGCTAGAGCGGGAGGTGCTCGGAGAGATCCGCGCGGATGCCGGACACCCGTACGCGACCCTCGGTGACGGCCTGGGCCCACTCGAGGCGGCCGGTGGCCAGCGCCAGCCAGGTCGGCGGGTCCATTTCCACCACGTTCGGGGGTGTTCCGCGGGTGTGTCGCGGCCCCGCCACGCACTGCACCGCGCCGTAGGGTGGAACCCGCACCTCCACCGATCGGCCGGGGGCGCGCTCCGCGAGGGCGGCCAAAAGGGTACGGACCGCCTCCCGGTACACCGGCCGATCGGGCGTACGCCCCTCATCCAGCGCCGTCAACGTCGCCGCTACCGCGGCGGAATAAGTGTGCGGAGAGGACACGACGGGACGATACGACCCCACCGCAACGCGCTCGACGCTGGCCCTGGGTAGAGATAGCCCGGCCAGACAAGGCATAGTTGCCGACGGCGTATTCGTACCGTGAGTGATCACCCGGCCGGACCGGCTGGCGGGGAGATCAGACCCGGAAGGCGGTGGACGTGTCAACACACCGACGTGCCTGGAAGCAGCGGGCCGGTGTGGTCGTGGCGCTGGTCTTCGGCGGGCTGCTCGCCGTCCCCGCCACATCGGCCTCGGCCGCCAAGATCAGCACCGCCGACAACTCGGTCACCATCGACGCCGGCCGGAGCAGCACCGTCAGCGTCGTGGTGCGGCCGGACGCCGGCGAGACGTCCGCGGACATCGACGTGACCGGCCTGCCCGACGGGGTCACCTGCGGCGGGTGTGGGCCGATCGACTTCGGGGGCATCCCGGCGCCCAAGCCGGTGACCCTGACCCTGTCGGCCGCGGCCAACGCGCCCGCGGCCAACGGCGCGCAGGCGAGGATCACGGTCACCGGGGACAATCCCCGCAACCTCCGCGTCACGGTCCGGGCCGCCGCGCCGCCGACCCCGGATCAGCCGCAGACGGTCAAGTCCATCTCCGGCAAGGTCGTCGTCGCGGACAACGGCGATCCCGTCGAGAATGCTCTGGTCATGCTCCGGGACAGCCGGGGCAAGCAGCGCCAGACGAACACGGACGGCAGCGGCAACTTCCGCTTCAGCGGTTCCGCCTCGGACCCGATCGCACCGGGCCGGATCGACCTGGGCGCCACCAAGGGTGACGCCAACCCCGGCACCAAGTCGATCAACGCGTCGGCCGGCCAGTCGGTGACCGGTGTGCGGATCGGCGTGCCGATCAAGGTGGAGGCCTCGCCGAGCCCCAGCGCCTCGGCCAGCGAAGAGGCCCTGCCGAGCGAGGAAGCCACCGACGAGGCGACCGACGAGCCGGCCAGCGACGCGCCCGCCGCGCAGCAGCCGGCCGCCAACGAGGATTCGGGCGGCTTCAGCTCCTGGCTGCTGATCCTGCTCGGCGGCCTCTTCGTCGCCGTCGGCGTGGGCACCATCGTGCTGCTCTACATGCGGCGCAAGAACGAGGACGGCGACGGCGACGGTGACGGCCCGAACGGGCCGGCCGGCCCCGGTGGCCCGGCCGGAGCGGCCGCCGTCCCGGGTGCCCGGGGCGCCTACCACGGCGCGGACGACCAGACCCGCGTGGTGAACGGCATGGGCGCCGGGCCGGCACCGACCATGGCCGGCGGCACCTCGCTCAGCGACGCGCCGACCATGATGCACCGCCCGGTCGTGGACGACGTCCCGCCGGACCCGTACGGCGCGCCGCCCGGCCCCTCGTACGGCGTCGGAGCGGGGCAGCCCGGATACGGCGGCTACGGCGACGAGGCTCCCGGTCCGGGCGGCTACGGCGCAGCCAACGGCTACGGCAACGCCCCCTCCTCCGGCGGCGGCTACGGCACGGCCCCGTCCTCCGGCGGCGGCTACGGCAGCCCCGAGTACGGCGTCGGGGCCGCCGGCTACCCGCCCGCTCAGGGCGGCGGCTACGGCAACGAGCGCTACGACGAGCCGACCGGCCGCTACACGGGTGACAGCACCCAGTACGCGCCGCCGGCCGACCCGTACCCGACCAGCACCTACCAGCCCGAGCAGGGCCGGGGCTACGACCAGCCCGGCCAGGGCCAGTATGGCCGTGGCGCGGAGCAGGGTGGCTACGGCACCGGTGGCGGCTACGGCGCCCCGGCGGGCGGCTACGACAACGGCCCGGCCGGCGGCTATGACAACGGCGCGGCGGGGGCCTACGACAACGGCCAGACCGGTGGCTACGACAGCGGCCAGACCGGTGGCTACGACGCCGGCCAGCAGGGCGGCTACGACGGTCGCCAGCAGGGCGGCGCGTACGACGCCGGCCAGCAGGGCGGCGCGTACGACGGCGGCCAGCAGGGCGGCTACGACGGTTACGACCAGCGCGGCGGCTACGGCGGCGGCGAGGGTTACGGCCAGCCGCAGCAGGGTGGCTACGGCCAGCAGGGCGGCTACGGCCAGGAGCAGCCTCCGCAGCAGCGCGGCGGTGGCTACGACCAGGGCGGCGGCTACTACGCCGACCCGGCCGAGGCCGGCCGGGGCCGACCCGACGCCCCGCAGGACCGCAGCGGTCGCCGCCTGGACTGGCTGGACGACTGACGGCCGGGGCGTGAGCGCCCCACCGCGCAGAACGAGAGTGGCCGCCCGGCTGAGCCGGGCGGCCACTTCCACGCTGAACGACATGTCGGCCCGACGCCACGCCGACCGGACGGAGGCGGCTCAGGCCGCGGCGAAGTACCCCTGGCGCAGCAGCACCGGCACCACGTCGGAGACGCCGAGTTCGACGGCGACGGCCACGTCCTCGGCGAAGCCACCCTCGACGAGTTCCCGGCCGGAGACGCAGCCCCGCACCGCGGCCGGCACGTCGGGCGTGCTGGCCAGGGCGGCCAGGGCCACGGCCGCCTCCACCGAGAGCCCGCCGGGGACCCGGGCGAGGGCGTCCAGCACGCTGGCCGCCCCGAGCTGGTCCTCCACGCCGGGGCGCAGCGACCCGTCCGGCCAGCGTTCACCGGCGGCCACCACGCCCACGGGGGCGTCGGTCGAGCCGTACCCCTGGGCCCGGAGCCAGCGCCCGACGGCGGGCGCATTGCGGAGGCACGCCGCGACCACCGGCACGCCGGTGGCGCTCGCGGCGGCGCTGATGGCCGAGCCGTTCGGCGACGGCAGCACCAGGTCGGCGACGACCGGCGCGGTCCGCAGCGCCGCCGGGGAGAGCGACCACGGGTGTTCCGGGTTCGTCTTCCGGCGGCCCACCGCCGCAACGGCGCCGATCCGGCGGGCGTAGTCGGCGGCCTGCTCGCCCCAGGGGAACGGGTGCACCCGCATGCCGCGGCTCACCGCCACCTCCACGGCGGTGGTGAACGAGAGCACGTCCACCACCACCAGGGCGGCGCAGACCCGGCCGAGTTCCGCGGCCCCGCTCAGCCCCCAGTCGAACCGGGCGCCGGCGCCGGGTTGAGCGAAGACGGCCAAGGCCAGGGCCTCAGTGCTGATCCGGCGCGGGACGCTGGTCCGGGTCACCGGTGGCCGTCGCGGAGCCGTCCGGGTCGGACGTCGCCTCGGCAGCGTCGGCCGTGATGTCGGCCGCATCCGCCGGAGCCTCGGCGGCGGGAGCCTCGGCGGTGTCCGCCGGAGCCTCGGCCGCCGCGGCCTCGTCGGCCACCGGAGCGTCCGCGACGTCCGCAGACGCGGTCGCCTCGTCCCCAGCCTCGGCGGCAGTGTTCGCCTCGGTCGCGGCCTCCGCCGGAGCGGCGCCGGCCTGCGCGATGGGCTCGGCGGCGACCTCGGCCGGGGCGACGTCGATCGGCTGCTCGGCGGTGGCCGGCAGGACGGTGGTGGTCCCGGTGCGGGTGGCCTCCACCTCCACCCGGGCCGCCTCCGCGCCGCCGAAGA
The DNA here is from genome assembly GCF_040607315.1 of Micromonospora sp. NPDC005305. Lineage (NCBI taxonomy): Bacteria > Bacillati > Actinomycetota > Actinomycetes > Micromonosporales > Micromonosporaceae > Micromonospora > Micromonospora sp. NPDC005305. Next base: position 221,732 of record NZ_JBEXGL010000002.1, read on the forward strand.
GGCGCGGCAGGGTGGCGGTGTGCGCCTCGCGCAGCTCGTCGAGGCCGATCCGGAACTGGCCGTGCACCTCGAGGGCGCCGGCGGCCGGGTCGGTGACCCCGATGAACTCCCACGGCACACCGCGCTCGGCGCAGAGGGCGGTGAACGCCTTCTCGTGCCCGCGCGGCACCGACACCAGCACGCGGCCGGCGGACTCGCTGAACAGGAAGACGAACGGCATCGAGCCGCCGGCGAAGTGCTCCGGCAGCACGACCCGGGCACCGACGCCGCGCCGCAGGCTGGACTCGACCAGGCTCTGGGCGAGTCCACCGTCGGAGAGGTCGTGGGCCGAGCTGAGGTGCCCGACCCGGGCCGCCTCGGCGAGCAGCTCGGCGAGCTGCCGCTCACGGGCCAGGTCGACCTGCGGCGGGATGCCGCCCAGGTGCTCGTGGGTGACCCAGGCCCACTCCGAACCGGAGAGCTCGACGTGCGTCTCGCCCAGCAGGAAGAGCTGGTCGTGGTCGCCGGCCGGCCGCGGCACGAAGCCCATCGGCACCCGCTCCGCGACGTCGTCCAGCACACCCAGCACGCCGACCACCGGGGTCGGGTGGATGGCCGCCGCGCCGGTCTGGTTGTAGAAGCTGACGTTGCCGCCGGTCACCGGGATGCCCAGCTCCAGGCAGCCGTCCGCCAGGCCGCGCACGGCCTCGGCGAACTGCCACATGACGCCCGGGTCCTCCGGGGAGCCGAAGTTGAGGCAGTTGGTCACGGCGATCGGCTTCGCGCCGGTCACCGCCACGTTCCGGTACGCCTCGGCCAGCGCGAGCTTCGTCCCGTGGTACGGGTCGAGGCGGGCGTACCGGCCGTTGCCGTCGACGGAGAGGGCGACGCCCAGGCCGGTCCGCTCGTCGATCCGGATCACGCCGGAGTCCTCCGGCTGGGCGAGCACGGTGTTGCCCAGCACGTACCGGTCGTACTGCTCGGTGACCCAGGTCTTGTCGGCCAGGTTCGGCGACGCGATCATGCGGAGCAGGGTCTCCCGGAGGGCGTCCGGGTCGCTCGGCCGGGGCAGCGTCTCGGCCCGGTCGGCCTGGAGCAGGATCAGGTCGGCCGGCTCGCGCATGGGGCGGGCGTAGACCGGGCCGTCGTCGACCAGCGAACCCGGCGGCACGTCCACCACCATCTGGTCCCGCCAGGTGATGAGCAGGCGGCCCGGCTGCCCGTCCGGGGACGGCGCGGTGACCTCACCGATGACGGTGGCGAGCACGCCCCACTTCTCGGCGGTCTTGAGCACCGCCTCCAGCTTGTCCGGGGAGACGACCAGCAGCATCCGCTCCTGGGACTCGCTGGCCAGGATCTCGTGCGGCTCCATCGACGGCTCGCGCAGCGGCACCCGCTCCAGCCAGACCCGCATGCCGGTGCCGGCGGACGCGGCGGTCTCGGTGAGCGCGCAGGTCAGGCCGGCGCCGCCGAGGTCCTGGATGCCGACGACCAGCTCGGCGTCGTACAGCTCCAGGCACGCCTCGATGAGCAGCTTCTCCATGAACGGGTCGCCCACCTGCACGGACGGGCGGCGCTGCTCGCTGCCCTCGTCGAAGGTGGCGCTGGCCAGCACCGACACGCCGCCGATGCCGTCCCGGCCGGTCTTGGCGCCCATCAGCACCACGACGTTGCCCGGGCCGGTGGCGTCCTTCTTCTGCAGCCGGTCGACCGGCAGCACGCCCAGGCAGAGCGCGTTGACCAGCGGGTTGCCCTGGTAGCAGGGGTCGAAGACCACCTCGCCGCCGATGTTGGGCAGGCCCAGGCAGTTGCCGTAGCCGCCGACGCCGGCCACCACGCCGGGGAGCACCCGGGCGGTGTCCGGGTGGTCCGCCGCGCCGAAGCGCAGCGGGTCCATGATGGCGACCGGACGGGCGCCCATGGCGAGGATGTCGCGGACGATGCCGCCGACGCCGGTTGCCGCGCCCTGGTACGGCTCGACGAAGCTCGGGTGGTTGTGCGACTCGACCTTGAAGGTCACCGCCAGCTCGTCGGAGACCTGGACGACACCGGCGTTCTCGCCGATGCCGGCCAGCAGCCGGTCGCTCGGCGGGGCCTTCTCACCGAACTGGCGCAGGTGCACCTTGCTCGACTTGTAGGAGCAGTGCTCGCTCCACATGATCGAGTACATGGCGAGTTCGGCCTGGGTGGGCCGGCGGCCCAGGATGTGCCGGATCCGGTCGTACTCGTCGTCGCGGAGGCCCAGCTCGGCGTAGGGCTGGAGCTCTTCGGGGGTGCCGGCGGCCCGGGGCACGGTGTCCACGCCCAGGGCCCAGTCGTCGGCCGGGCCGGCCTGCGGCACCACGCCCGGGGTCTCCCGCAGGGCCGGGTCCGGATGGGTGGTCATGACCTCTCGCTCCTCACGCTCACGCCGGGGCCCCCACCAGGTGCTTGAGCACCGAGGTGAAGAAGCCGAGACCGTCCAGGGAGGGGCCGGTGAGCGCCTCCACCGCGTGCTCGGGATGCGGCATGATGCCGACCACGTTGCCGGCCTCGTTGGTGATCGCGGCGATGTCGCGCTGCGATCCGTTGGGGTTGCCGCCGACGTAACGGGCGACGACGCGGCCCTCGGCCTCCAGCCGGTCCAGCGTCGCCGGGTCGGCGACGTAGCAGCCCTCGCCGTTCTTGACCGGGATGAGCACCTCCTGGCCGGGCTGGAACGCGTTGGTCCAGGCGGTGCCGGTGGCCTCGATCCGGAGGACCTGGTCCCGGTTGCGGAAGTGCAGGTGCTGGTTGCGGGTGAGCGCGCCGGGCAGCAGGTGGGCCTCGCAGAGGATCTGGAAGCCGTTGCAGATGCCGAGCACCGGCAGGCCGCCGCGGGCGGCGTCGACGATCGAGCCCATCACCGGGGCGAACCGGGCGATCGCGCCGCAGCGCAGGTAGTCACCGTAGGAGAAGCCACCGGGCAGGACCACGGCGTCCACGCCGTGCAGGTCCGGGTCGCCGTGCCAGAGCCGGACCGGTTCGGCGCCGGCGATCCGGACGGCCCGGGCCGCGTCCCCGTCGTCGAGCGAGCCGGGGAACGTCACCACACCGACCCGCGCGGTCACGAGCGGGCGTCCGCGGTCTCGTCGGCCTCGACCAGGCGGACGGTGAAGTCCTCGATGACCGGGTTGGCGAGCAGCTTGTCGGCGATCTCCCGGGCCCGGTCCAGGTCCGGTTCACCGGCGAACTCGATCTCGATCCGCCTGCCGATCCGGACCGAGGCGACGTCACTGACGCCGAGCCGGGGCAGCGCGTTTGCGACGGCCTGGCCCTGAGGATCGAGGATCTCGGGCTTGAGCATGACGTCGACGACGACGCGAGGCACGGGGCACTCCTGACTGTGTACGCAGTTGGGTGCCGGCCCACTACGGGCGAGCGCAGCCAGCCTACCTGCCAGATACCGTCCCGCCCGCACCGGCCGGTGCCCGGTCAGGCAGTGATCGGCGTAACCAGCCGCCCGGACGGAGGGCCGATACGCGTTCGTTGCGGCGTCGATATGAATTCGTTGCCCGCCGCGGCGGGCGGCTCCGGACGCCAAGGCTCCCACCAGGCATTTTCCCGCAGATATTCGCCGATCGGACCGGTTTCCGACAGGCGGGTCGACGGATCGCCCGCGATGCGCCGTAACATCGCTTGATTTCGATTTAACTCTTGTGACGGGCATCGCCCCGCCCTTAGCATGCATCGTCATACGTCGATGAGTTAGTCGACTCCCACCGCTGGGTCCACCCCGCCCCGGCGGCACCACCACCTGCCCGGCGATCCCGGGCCCCCCGCGCAGAAGGAGTCCCCGACATGCGTCTCCGTCCCCTGCTCGCCGTGCTGACCAGCACCCTCGCCGGAGTGCTCGCCACCGCGTCCGGCGCCTCCGCCGCACCGGCCGGCCCGCAGCCGATCATCGGTGGCAGCACCGTCTCGTCCGCCCCGTGGGCCGCCGCCGTGTTCAGCAACGGCTCGTTCACCTGTTCCGGCAGCGTGATCGCGTCCCAGTGGGTGCTCACCGCCCGGCACTGCGTCAGCGGCTCGATGTCGGTCCGGGTCGGCAGCGTCTACTACGCCTCGGGTGGGGCCACCCGCACGGTGAGCGCCTCCTACACCCGCAACGACCTGGCCCTGCTCCGCCTGTCCAGCGCGGTCAGCACCTCCACCGTGACGCTGGCCAGCAGCAACCCGCCCGTCGGCTCCACCAACTCGATCTACGGCTGGGGCATGACCTGCTACAGCGGCTGCGGGGCCTCCCCCCAGCTCAAGACCGCCAACGTGCAGGTGACCAGCACCAACGCCACCGACGCCTACGGCGGCCAGGCGATCCGCAGCACCCGGATCAACGGCAACGCCTGGCGGGGCGACTCGGGCGGCCCGGAGTTCTACAACGGCCGGCAGGTCGGCGTCGCCTCCACCGCCGACGGCTCCAGCATCCAGAACTACGGCAGTGTCGCGTATAACCGGGCCTGGATCACCTCGACGGCCGGTGTCTGACGGTTAGCGCCGGTGCGGCGCGGATGGGTCGGTGGCACCCCGACCGTCCGCGCCGCGCCGTTTTGCAGCATCCGATCAGGTGAACACGGCTCACGAACGGGCCGCCCGACGGCTGACAGCATCGGAACCGTGCTGGTCGTGACGACGGATCAACTGCCCGGCTACGAGATCCGCCAGATCCTCGGCGAAGTGGTCTCCTCGATGGCGCGGACCCGCAACCCGTACCGCGAAGGGGTCAAGAACCTGCGCGGTGGCGCCTACGACCCGATGGCGCCGGACAACCTCACCCGCTGGCGTACCGACTCGGTTGCCCGGCTCGGCGAGGAGGCCATGCGGCTCGGCGCGAACGCGGTGATCGGCATGCGCTTCGACAGCCGGGACTGTGGCGAGATGTGGATGGAGATCTGCGCGTACGGGACGGCGGTGATCGTCGTACCCAAGACGCCCGACGTCATGCCGCCGGACCAGCCGATGATCGCGGCCGAGACCGCCCACGACCCGGAGATCGCCACCGCGCCCGGCGGCATCGCCGAACCGGCCAGCGCCCCCAACCTCCGGACCGCCGGCGAAACCCCCACCCCGGGGTCCTGACTCCGGATCAGAGGATGGGGGGCGGAGAGTAGGCAGCGGCCTCCGGGTGGGCTTCCACGATCTTGGCGATGCGCGCGGTCACCCGGTCGACCTGGGCGCCGGCGGCGCCGACGAAGGCGTTGCGGTCGGCGACCAGGGCATCGATCTCGGCCCGGCTCAGGCCCAGCCGGCCGTCGGCGGCGAGGCGGTCGAACAGGTCGTTCTCGGCGGTGCCCTTCTCCCGCATGGCCAGCGCCACGGCGACCGCGTGCTCCTTGATCACCTCGTGCGCGACCTCCCGGCCGACGCCCCGGCGGATCGCCGCGACCAGGATCTTGGTGGTCGCCAGGAAGGGCAGGAAGCGCTCCAGCTCGCGGTTGATCACCGCCGGGTACGGCCCGAACTCGTCCAGCACCGTGAGGAACGTCTGGAACAGCCCGTCGGCGGCGAAGAAGGCATCCGGCAGGGCCACCCGGCGGACCACGGAGCAGGAGACGTCCCCCTCGTTCCACTGGTCGCCGGCCAGCTCGCCGACCATCGACAGGTAACCCCGGATGATCACCGCGAAGCCGTTCACCCGCTCCGACGAGCGGGTGTTCATCTTGTGCGGCATCGCGCTGGAGCCCACCTGGCCCGGCTTGAAGCCCTCGGTGACCAGCTCCTGGCCCACCATGAGCCGGATCGTGGTGGCCAGCGACGACGGCGCGGCGGCGACCTGGGCCAGCGCGGACAGCACGTCGAAGTCCAGCGAACGCGGGTAGACCTGGCCGACGCTGTCCAGCACCCGGGCGAAGCCCAGGTGCGCGGCCACCCGGCGCTCCAGCTCGGCCACCTTGCCGGCGTCGCCGTCGAACAGGTCGAGCTGGTCGGCGGCGGTGCCCACCGGCCCCTTGATGCCCCGCAGCGGGTAACGGTCGATCAGGTCGGTCAGCCGCTCGTACGCGATCAGCAGCTCCTCCGCGGCGGACGCGAAGCGCTTGCCCAGTGTGGTGGCCTGCGCGGCCACGTTGTGCGACCGGCCGGTCATCACCAGGCCCGAGTATTCGTGGGCGTGCCACGCCAGCCGCACCAGGGTGGCGACCACCCGGTCCCGGATCAGCTCCAGCGAGGCCCGGACCTGGAGCTGCTCGACGTTCTCGGTGAGGTCCCGGGAGGTCATCCCCTTGTGCACGTGCTCGTGACCGGCGAGGGCGCTGAACTCCTCGATCCGGGCCTTCACGTCGTGCCGCGTGACCCGCTCGCGTTCCGCGATCGAGGCCAGGTCCACGTCGTCGACCACCCGCTCGTACGCCTCGACCACCCCGTCCGGCACCGGCACGCCGAGGTCCCGCTGGGCCTTGAGCACGGCGAGCCAGAGCCGCCGCTCCATGCGTACCTTCTCCTCCGGCGACCAGAGGGCGACCAGCTCGGGCGAGGCGTAGCGGTTGGCGAGCACGTTCGGGATCGTCGTCACGGCAGCCATTCTCCCGTACCCCGCGCCAGGACTCCGCTCGACCCGAGGGCGGGGCCGGTCCCCGATCCGAGGCCGGTCAGGGCAGCAGGCCGAGCAGGTCGGGGTGTGCGGCCAGGGCGGTGAGCTGGTCCGGGGTCAACGGCGGGGCGGGGTCGTCCCCGGCGTTGCGGATCGCCCGCCAGGCCTTCCCTTCCCCACCGGGCCCTGGCGGGACGATCCATCCCATCCGGTTGGTGACCAGCCCCTCGACGGTCGCTTCCGGCTCACCGCTCCAGGATCGCGGTCACGCCCTGCCCGCCGGCGGCGCAGATCGAGATCAGGCCGCGCCCGCTCCCCTTCTGGTCGAGCAGCTTGGCCAGGGTCGCCACGATCCGGCCGCCGGTGGCCGCGAACGGGTGCCCGGCGGCCAGCGAGGAGCCGTTGACGTTGAGCCGGTCCCGGTCGATCGAGCCGAGGGGCGCGTCCAGGCCGAGCCGCTCCTTGCAGAACTCCGGCGACTCCCAGGCCGCCAGGGTGGCCAGCACCTGCGAGGCGAACGCCTCGTGGATCTCGTAGTAGTCGAAGTCCTGCAGGGTCAGCCCGGCCCGGGCCAGCATCCGGGGCACCGCGTACGCGGGGGCCATCAGGAGGCCCTCGTCGCCGTGCACGAAGTCGACCGCCGCCGTCTCGGACCAGGAGAACCAGGCCAGCACGGGGAGGTGGTGCTCCCGCGCCCACTCCTCCGACGCCAGCAGCACCGTGGACGCCCCGTCGGTGAGCGGCGAGGAGTTGCCGGCCGTCATGGTGGCCCGCTCGGCGTCCGGACCCTTGACCCCGAAGACCGGCTTCAGCGAGCCGAGCTTCTCCAGGCTGGTGTCCGGGCGCAGGTTCTGGTCGCGGGTGAGCCCCAGGTAGGGGGTCATGAGGTCGTCGAAGAACCCCTTCTCGTACGCGGCGGCGAGCCGCTGGTGCGAGCGGAGGGCCAACTCGTCCTGGGCCTGCCGGTCGACGTTCCAGCTCAGCGCCGTCTTCGCGGCGTGGTCGCCCATCGACAGCCCGGTCCGTGGTTCGGCGTTGCGCGGGATCTCCGGCTTGAACGGCTGGAGCGGGCGGAGCTTGGCGGCGAGCTTCAGCCGCTCGCCGAGGGTCCGGGCGGAGTTGAGCTGGATCAACGTCCGGCGCAGGTCCTCGTTGACCGCGAGCGGCGCGTCGGAGGTGGTGTCGACGCCACCGGCGATGCCGACCTCGATCTGCCCGAGGGCGATCTTGTTGGCGACGAGGATGGCGGCCTCCAGCCCGGTGCCGCAGGCCTGCTGGATGTCGTAGGCCGGGGTGTGCGGGTCGAGCCGGGAACCGAGCACGACCTCGCGGGTGAGGTTGAAGTCCCGGGAGTGCTTGAGCACGGCGCCGGCCGCCACCTCGCCGACCCGCTGCCCGGCCAGCCCGAACCGGGCGACCAGCCCGTCGAGCGCCGCGCCGAGCATGTCCGCGTTGGACGCCTGGGCGTAACGCGAGTTGGAGCGGGCGAAGGGGATGCGGTTGCCGCCGATCACCGCGACCCGCCGGACACTCTGCACGATCGGCCTCCTCGAAGCTGTTGCCCCAACCCTACTCGCCAGTAGGCTACGCCTATGACCGACAGGTACGCGAGCTTCGTCCAATCGGGGGCCGGCCGCGCGCTGGTCAAGCGCCTGGGGCTGCCCGACCCGCCTCGCCTGCGCCGCCACGCGCCGGGCGACCCGCTCGTTCCCGGGCCGGTCCTGCTCGGCTCGTCGACCGGCGGCCGGCTCGCCGAGCCGGTGGGCAAGGTGCTGACCGCCGCCGGGGTCGAGCTGGTCGACCCGGCCTCCGCCACCGACGCCACCGCCCGTTTCGCGGCCCTGGTGTACGACGCCAGCGGCATCACCGACTCCACCGGCCTACGCCAGCTCTACGACTTCTTCCACCCGCAGGCCCGGGCGCTGCTGCCCAGCGGCCGGGTGATCGTGCTGGGCACCCCGCCGGCCGAGTGCGGCTCGCCCCGGGAGGCCACGGCCCAGCGCGCGCTGGAGGGGCTGACCCGCAGCATCGGCAAGGAGTTCGGCCGGGGCGTGACGGCCCAGCTCGTCCACGTCACGAAGGACGGTGACGCCGGCACCCCGGTCAGCCTGGAGTCCACCCTGCGCTTCCTGCTGTCCGGCCGGTCCGCGTACGTCTCCGGGCAGGTGATCCGGGTCGGCGCCGGGACCGCCACCGCGCCGGCCGACTGGGACCGGCCGCTGGACGGCCAGGTGGTCCTGGTCACCGGGGCGGCCCGGGGCATCGGCGCCGCGCTGGCCCGGGTGCTCGCCCGGGACGGCGCCTCGGTCGTCGCGCTGGACATCCCGGCCGCCGGCGACGAGCTGGCTGCGGTCGCCAACGAGATCGGCGGCAGCGCCGTGCAGCTCGACCTGACCGCGCCGGACGCGCCGACCCGGTTGGCCGAGCACCTGGCGAGCCGGCACGGCCGGGTCGACGTGGTGGTGCACAACGCCGGCATCACCCGGGACAAGACGCTCGGCCGGATGGACGCCGACCGCTGGGACTCGGTGATCGACGTGAACCTCTCCAGCCAGGAACGGATCAACGACGTGCTGCTGGAGCGTGACCTGATCCCGGCCGGCGGCCGGATCGTCTCGGTCTCCTCGATCGCGGGCATCGCCGGCAACCGGGGCCAGACCAACTACGCGACCAGCAAGGCCGGGGTCATCGGCCTGGTCGACTCCCTCTCCCCGGTGCTGCGCGAGCGGGGCATCAGCCTCAACGCGGTCGCACCCGGCTTCATCGAGACCCGGCTGACCGCCCGGATCCCGCTGATGATCCGGGAGGCGGGCCGGCGGATGAACAGCATGGCCCAGGGCGGCCTGCCGGTGGACGTGGCCGAGACGATCGGCTGGCTGTCCTGGCCGGCGAGCGGCGCGGTCAGCGGCAACGTGGTCCGGGTCTGCGGCCAGAGCCTGCTGGGGGCGTGATGGCGCGGCGGAAGCAGCGGCCGGAGAAGCCGGCCGAGGAGCTGTCGGTGCACGAGCTGATCGAGGGGCCGACCCAGGACCTGACCTCGGCCCGTGCGGCGCTCGCCGCCCGGGACGTCCCGGAGCCGCCGGTCGAGGCGACCCAGGATCTGTCGGCGCTGGTCGACGACCGCACCCAGGATCTGTCCGCGCTGGCCGACGACCGCACCCGGGACCTGTCCGCGCTGGCCGACGACCGCACCCGCGACCTGTCCGGGGCGGCCGCGGCGGTCAGGTCGGGCGGCGCGGCCACCCTGACCGCGCCGGAGCGCACCGGGCCGGACGGCCGCCTGCGCCTCGACCTGCCGCGGCTGCCGGCGCCGGGGGCGCTCTACCGGCGGGCCCTGCTGGGCGCGCTGCCCGGCATGGGCGGCCGGCGCCGGCCGGACGTGCCCGTCGTGGAGCTGGGCGTCTCCGGTGTGACGGTCGACCCGGCCCACCTGGCGGACTACGACCGGGTCTGCGGGTTCCGGCTCGCCGACCGGCTGCCGGCGACGTACCTGCACGTGCTGGGCTTTCCGCTGTCGCTGCGGCTGATGACCGCGCCGGAGTTCCCCATCCCGCTGACCGGGGTGGTGCACGTGGCGAACCGGATCACCGTGCACCGGCCGGTCGAGGCCGGCGAGACGGTGGACTTCCGCACGTACGCCGAGAACCTGCGCCCGCACGAGCGGGGCCGGCAGCTCGACGTGGTGCTGGTCGGCTCGGTCGGCGGGGAGGAGGTCTGGCGGGGCGTCTCGACGTACCTCGGGCGCGAGCGCGCGGCGGGCGGCGGCCCGCGGCGCGATCCGGGTGACCGCCCGGGCACGCCGGCCGCCTCGGCGCAGTGGCGGGTGACGCCCCGGGTGGGCACCGACTACGCGCGGGTCTCCGGCGACCACAACCCGATCCACACTTCGAAGCTGGGTGCGCGGCTGTTCGGCTTCCCGCGCCCGATCGCCCACGGCATGTGGAGCAAGGCCCGGTGCGTGGCCGCGCTGGAGAGCCGGCTGCCGGACGCCTACACGGTGGAGGTGGCGTTCAAGCTGCCCGTGCCGCTGCCGTCCACGGTGGCCTTCAGCGCCACCGCCACGGGCGCGACCTGGGACTTCGCGCTGCACGACGCGCGGCAGGGCCGGCCGCACCTGGTGGGCACCGTCCGCTGAGGAAAGAGGGGGCTTGGGTCCCCCTGACCTCACCCACCTCGACCTGGCCGGCCCGGGCCTGGGGATCTGCCGCCGCTACGACACCGCCGACCGGCTGGTCCCCGGCCCGGCCGGCGACCTGGACCGCCAGGCCGCGCTCACGGCCCGGCTGCTCCGGGCCCGCCCGGTCCTCGACGAGGCACCCGCCGACTGGCCGGCGGCGGTGGCCGCCGAGCTGGCCACGCCGGTGCTCCTCACCTCGCACGGCCCCACCGCCGAGGAGAAGGAAGGGCCCCTTGTTAACGCCTTTTGTATAGGAAGGGTCCCCTGCTAACACCGCAGGCCCGAGCATGGGGGCATGGGGGACGTGCTCGACCTGCTGCACCAGACGGTGACCTCGCCGTGGGCGTACCTGGTGATCATCGTGGTCACCGCGGTCGACGCGTTCTTCCCGGCGGTGCCGGGTGAGACGGTGGCGATCACCGCCGGGGTCTTCGCGGCCGGCGGGGAGCCCAACGTGGTCGGCGTGATCGTGGCCGCCGCCTTCGGCGCGCTCCTCGGCGACCACATCTCCTACGCCATCGGGCGCGGCGGCGGCGCGCGCCGGCTGGCCCGGCTGCCCGCCGACAGCCGGCGCCGGGCGAGCTCCGAGTGGGCCCGCCGGGCGGTCGACCGGCGCGGCGGCATCATCCTGACCACCTCCCGGTACGTCCCCGGCGGCCGGACCGCGGTCACCCTGACCATGGGCGCGGTCCGCTACCCGTTCCGCTCCTTCGTCATGTACGACGCGCTGGCCTGCGGCACCTGGGGCACCTACTGCGGCCTGCTCGGCTACTTCGGCGGGCTGGCCTTCGAGCACAACCCGGTCCACGGCCTGCTCGCCGGGGTGGGCCTCTCGCTGGCGGCCACCGGCCTGTTCGAGCTCGCCCGCTGGACCCGCCGCCGCGCCCGCACCCGGGCATCCGCACGCCGCTGACCGCGGCCTCACTCCTCCAGCAGGTCGGCGTCGTGGACCAGGATGGCGAGCTGGACCCGGTTGGCCACGTCGAGCTTGGCCAGGGCACGGCTGACGTGGGTCTTCACGGTCGCCTCGCTGGTGCCGAGCCGGCGGGCCACGTCGGCGTTCGCGTCGCCCCGGGCCACCTCCCGGACGATCGCCGCCTCCCGGTCGGTGAGCCGGGCCAGCCGCTGCCGGGCGGCCTCCCGCCGGGCCGGGCCGCGCTCCGCGAACGAGCTGATCAGCCGCCGGGTCACCGTCGGGGCCAGCATGGCGTTGCCGGCCGCGACGGTCCGCACGGCGGTCGCGAGTTCCCGGGGCGGGGTGTCCTTGAGCAGGAAACCGACCGCACCGGCGCGCAGGGCCGCGTGCACGTACTCGTCCCGGTCGAAGGTGGTGAGCATGACGACCTTCGGGCCCGCGGCGACGATCCGGGGTGCGGCGGCCAGGCCGTCGGTGCCGGGCATGCGCACGTCCAGCAGCACCACGTCGGGGCGCAGCCGCGCGGCGGCGGCGATCGCCTCGGCCCCGTCGGCCGCCTCACCGACCACCACGATGTCCGGCGCGGCCTCCAGGATCAGCCGCAGGCCGGCGCGGACCAGCTGCTCGTCGTCGGCGATCACGGTGCGGATCATGGGGCGTCTCCATCGGCACCAGTGCCCGCAGCAGGAAGCCGCCGTCGGCGGTCGGCCCCGCCGACAGCCGACCGCCGGCCAGCTCGACCCGCTCGCGCAGCCCCACCAGCCCGAGCCCCGCGCCGGGCAGGGCGGAGCCGGGCCGGGTGGACGGGCCGTTGCGGACGGCGGCCTCGATCCCGTCGGGCAGGTGCCGCAGGTGGACGGTGACCTCCGCGCCCGGCGCGTGCTTGCGTACGTTGGTCAGCCCCTCCTGGACAACCCGGTGCACGGTCCGGGCCACCCCGCCGGGCACCGGCCCGGGCGTCCCCTCGTCCCGCCGGTCCACCCGCAGGCCGGCCGCCCGCGACTCGCGGACCAGCTCGTCGACCGCGTCCAGGCCGGCCGGGGGGAGCGGCGTGCCGTCGCCGGCCCGCTGGCGCAGCACGCCGAGCACCTCGCGCAGGTCGGTCAGGGCCGCCCGGCCGGTGGAGCGGATCAGGGCGGCCGCCTCCACGGTGGCCGGGTCGGCGGCGGTCACCTCCAGCGCACCGGCGTGCACCACCATGAGCGAGACCCGGTGCGCCACCACGTCGTGCATCTCCCGGGCGATCCGGGCCCGCTCCTCGGCGCGTACCCGGTCGGCGCGCGCCTCCTGCTCGCGTTCCAGGCGTTCGGCGCGGTCCCGCAGGGCGGCCAGCGTGTCCCGCCGGGCGCCGATCCACAGGCCGGCGACCAGCGGGAAGACCACCACCCAGGCGAAGAGCGCCGCGGCGTTGGCGCCGGTGGCGGTGGTCAGCCGGCGCTCCCCGCCGACCGCGACGCCGACGGCCACCCCGAGCAGGGCGACGACTCCCGCACCGAGCAGGTACGCGGTGAGCCGCCGACCGCGCAGCGCGACCCCCGCCCGCCAGGAGGCCAGGACGGCGGCCGGGCAGGCGGCCAGGACGAGCCAGCCGACCGCCGCCGCGGCGACCAGCGGCCAGCGGCGGGCCGCGACGGCGGCGGCGCCCGAGACCAGCGCCACGACCAGCACCAGCAGGCGGGGCAGCGGCGAGCGGACGCCCAGGGCGCCGGTGGCCGACGCCCAGGTGCCGGCGGCGACCAGCGCGGCGAGCAGGAGCGGCGTGTGCCGCTCGGCCCGCCGGAGCAGGGCGGCGCGGGTGGTCACCCGGCGAGCCTAGGCCGGGCGGGCGCGCGACGGGGCGTACCTCCGGGAGGGTTGGGGGCCGACCCCGACGGCCCGTCGGGGTACGACGCGACGAAAGTGACCGTCGCCGGACGACCGACGGCAGATGGCGGGGACGGCCGGCGCGACCAGCATCGGGGCCATGGATTCCGTGCTCGACCTGCTCCACCAGACCATGTCCTCGCCCTGGGTCTACCTGGCGCTGTTCGCCGTCGCGGTGGTCGACGGCTTCTTCCCGGTGGTGCCGAGCGAGACCGCCGTGATCACGGCCGGGGTGTTCGCCGCGACCGGCCAGCCCGACCTGCCGCTGGTGGTCGTGGTGGCCGCGCTGGGCGCGCTCGTCGGCGACCACGTCTCGTACGCGATCGGCCGCCACGGCGGCGGCCGGCTGCTGGCCCGGCTCCCGGCGGCCGGTCCCGACGCGGCGCCGGGCCGGAGCGGTCGTGGGAGCCGGCGGCGGGCCGCGCTGGAGCGGGCCCGGCGGGGCATCGCGACGCGCGGCGGACTGATCCTCACCGTGGCCCGCTACGTCCCGGGTGGACGGACGGCGGTCACCCTGACCATGGGGGCGGTCCGGTACCCCCGGCGACGGTTCCTGGCCTTCGACGCGCTGGCCGCCGTGTCCTGGGGGAGCTACTCGGCACTGGTCGGCTACCTGGGCGGGCTCGCCTTCGAGCGGGACCCGATCCGCGGGCTGCTGCTCGGGCTGGGGCTGGCGCTGACCCTGACCGCGATCGTCGAGGCGGTGCGCTGGGCGCGCGGCCGGCGGATGCGGGCCCGGGTCACCCGGCCGGCGGGTGCCAGGTGATGCCGCGCAGCAGTTGGTCGGCGCCGAGCCAGGCCACGTTCATCATCCGGGTCGCGGTCTTCTCCGGGTCCGCCTCCGGGTGGTCGGCGAGCCAGTCGGCCAGCGACTCGGTCGCACCGACCAGGGCGTACGCGACGACCTCCAGGTCGGTGGCGCCCACCTCGCGCCCCTTGGCGCGCAGCGCGTGGTCGAGCATGCCGGCGACCACCTCGACCAGCCGGCCGCGCATGGTGGCCAGTTCGGCGGCGAACGGCTGCTCGCCGCGGGCCTGCCGGTAGAGCACCGCCCAGCCGTCCCGGTGCGCGCCCACGAAGCCGAAGAAGGCGCGCAGCCCGCGCCAGAGCCGCTCGTCGGCGGGCAGGTCGGGAGCGGCCGCCCCGGCGATGGCCTCCATCATCCGGGTGCCCTCCCGGTGCAGGCAGGCGACGAAGAGCTCCTCCTTGGTGCCCAGGTACGCGTAGACCATCGGCTTGGAGATGCCGGCGTCGTCGGCGATCTCGTCCATGCTGGCCGCGTGGAAGCCCCGGCGGGAGAAGACCTTGACCGCCGCGTCGAGCATCTGCTGCTCGCGCACGGCCCGGGGGAGGCGCTTGAAGGTCGGTGTGCTGGACACCCTTGCGAGCATACCTACTCGTGCGTAGGGTTACGCCTGAGTAACCAAAGTCGGCTCGCCCGAGAGGTGCATCCCCCATGAGTGACTTCGACCCGGCCAACTTCGCGAACGTCGGCCCGAAGGAGTTCGCGCAGCTGGTCAAGTCCACCCCCGACGACAAGATCGCCGAGATCATGTCCGGCGACATGCGCGGCAAGATCCTGAGCGAGGTCTTCAACCGGATGCCGACGCTGTTCCGGGCCGACCGGGCCGGCTCCACCAACGCGGTCATCCACTGGAACATCACCGGTCGCCCCGACGGTGGCACCGACACCTACGAGATCGTCATCGAGAACGGCACCTGCGCCGTCTCGGAGACCCCGACCCGGGACCCGAAGCTCAGCCTCACCATGGGCCCGGTCGAGTTCCTGAAGATCGTCTCGGGTGGTGGCAACCCGGTCATGATGTTCATGACCGGCAAGCTGAAGGCCAAGGGCGACCTGGGCCTCGCCGCCAACATCGCCAACCTGTTCGACATCCCCAAGGCCTGACATGGCCGAGTTCTCGCTCGACCTGAACGAGGAACAGCGGGACCTTCGCGACTGGGTGCACGGCTTTGCGGCCGAGGTCGTGCGCCCGGCCGCGGCCGAGTGGGACGCCCGGGAGGAGACTCCCTGGCCGATCATCCAGGAGGCCGCGAAGGTCGGCCTGTACGGCTTCGAGTTCCTCGCCACCTGCTGGGCCGACCCCACCGGACTCTCCCTGCCGATCGCCAGCGAGGAGCTGTTCTGGGGTGACGCCGGCATCGGCCTGAGCATCTTCGGCACCTCGCTGGCCGTCGCCGCCATCTACGGCGCCGGCACCCCCGACCAGCTCGTCGAGTGGGTGCCGCAGTGCTTCGGCGACGTCGACCAGCCGGCGGTCGCCGCGTTCTGCACCACCGAACCGGAGGCCGGCTCCGACGTCGGGTCCATGCGGACCCGCGCGGTCTACGACGCGGCCACCGACGAGTGGGTGCTCAACGGCCAGAAGGCGTACGCCACCAACGGCGGCATCGCCGGCGTGCACGTGGTCACCGCCTCGATCGAGCCCGACCTGGGCTCGCGGGGGCAGGCCGCGTTCGTCGTGCCGCCCGGCACGCCGGGACTCACCGCCACCCGCAAGCTGCGCAAGCTCGGGCTGCGCGCCTCGCACACCGCCGACGTCTTCCTCGACGACGTCCGGGTTCCGGGGCGCTGCCTGCTCGGCGGCAAGGAGGCGCTCGACGAGCGGCTGGCCCGGGCCCGCACCGGCCAGCGGGCCACCGGCCAGGCGGCCATGCGCACGTTCGAACTGTCCCGCCCGACCGTCGGCGCGCAGGCGCTCGGCGTGGCCCGCGCCGCGTACGAGTACGCCCTCGACTACGCCAAGGAACGGGTCCAGTTCGGACGACCGATCATCGAGAACCAGGCGGTCGCGTTCGCGCTCGCCGACATGAAGATGGAGATCGACGCCGCCCGGCTGCTGGTCTGGCGGGCCTCCTGGATGGGCCGCAACAACCGGCCGTTCACCGCGGGTGAGGGCTCGATGTCCAAGCTCAAGGCCGGCGAGGTGGCCGTCTCCGTCACCGACCGGGCGGTCCAGCTCCTCGGCGGCGCCGGCTTCCTGCGCGACCACCCGGTCGAGCGGTGGTACCGGGACGCCAAGATCTACACCATCTTCGAGGGCACCTCCGAGATCCAGCGGCTGGTCATCTCCCGGGCCATCTCCGGCATGCAGATCCGCTGATCGCCGGCGGACCCCGACCCGACCCGCGACGGCACCGCCGTGCCGGGCGTACCGCCGTCGCGGGTCGGGCCGCCGGTCCGCGCTTCGGATTCCGCTGGCTGGGCACTTGATCACGTGGGCTAGGCCCCGCGCCGCCGCCGGTGCATGATCGGGAGAACACGAACGCGAAGGAGGTTGCGAGTTGGACCTGCCGTTCATCGTCGCCACGCTGACCCGACGCGGACTGCTCAACCCGGGCCGCCCCATCCGGGTGGCCTCCCAACTCAACGCCCTGCGCCGCTGGGGCTGGAGCCTCGCCGGTGAGCTGCGCCAGGCCGCCGCCCGCGACCCGGGGCGCATCGCCGTCGTCGACGAGCAGGGCACCTCCCTGACCTACCAGGAGTTGCTGGACCGGTCGGAACGGCTGGCCCGGTCGCTGCGGGCCGGGCTCGGCGTGCAGGCCGGCGACCGGATCGGCGTGCTCTGCCGCAACCACCACGGCCTCATCGAGGCGATCGTCGCCGCCATGCTGCTCGGCGCCGACGCCGTCCTGGTCAACACCGGTCTCTCCGCGGCCCAACTGGCCACCGTGGCCGAAGAACAGGGCCTGCGCGTGCTGGTGCACGACGCCGAGTTCGCCGAGCGGGTCCTCGGCCTTCCCGCCGACCTGCACCGGGTCGACGAGCGCCGCCAGGAGGAGCTGATCGCCGGCGCGCTGCCCGGGGACCAGCTCCAGCCGCCGGAACGGGACGGCCGGACCATCGTGCTCACCTCCGGCACCACCGGCGCGCCCAAGGGCGCCCGCCGGCCCACACCCCACGGCTTCGGCCCGCTGGTGTCCATCATCGACCGGATCCCGCTGCACGTGCACGACACCGTGCTGATCGCCGCGCCGATCTTCCACACCTGGGGGTACGCCGCCCTCCAGGTGTCGTTCGCGCTGCGCGCCACGATCGTGCTGCACCGCCGGTTCGACCCGGCCACCACGTTGGCCGCCCTGGCCGCGCAGCCCTGCGACGCGCTCTTCGCCGTACCGGTCATGCTGCAACGGCTCATGGAGGCGCCGCCGCCCGAGCCCCGGCCGCCGCTCAAGGTGGTCGCGGTCAGCGGCTCCGCCCTGCCGGGCGGCCTGGCCACCGCCTTCATGGACCGCTTCGGCGACGTCCTGCACAACCTCTACGGCTCGACCGAGGTCTCCTGGGCCTCCATCGCCGGCCCGGCCGAACTGCGCGCGGCACCCACCACGGCGGGCCGCCCGCCGCACGGCACCCGCGTGGAGATCGTGGACGACGCCGGCGAACCGGTCCGCGACGGGCGGGTCGGCCGGATCTTCGTGGGCAACGAGATGCTCTTCGAGGGCTACACCACGGGCGCCGGCCGGGAGAGCCGCGACGGCCTCCTCGACACCGGCGACCTGGGCCGCATGAACGCCGACGGGCTGCTCTTCGTCGACGGGCGGGCCGACGACATGATCGTCTCCGGTGGGGAGAACGTCTTCCCGTCCGAGGTGGAGGACCTGATCGCCCGGCTGCCGCAGGTCCGCGAGGTCGCCGTGATCGGCGTACCGGACCCGGAGTACGGCCAGCGGCTCGCCGCGTTCCTCGCCCTGCACCCCGGTGAGACGCTCGACCCGGAAGCCGTCCGCGAGTACGTGCGGCACTACCTGGCCCGCTTCTCCGTGCCGAGGGACGTGGTGTTCGTGAAGTACCTGCCGCGCAACGCCACCGGCAAGGTGCTCAGCCGCGAACTCCGCCGCTACTACGGCTGAGCGGGTTCGCGGCGGGGCGGGTGCGCGCAGGCCGCCCCGGACCTCACGGATAGAGGGTCAGCCCCGGCGATCGGGCCAGCTCGTCGAGTTGGTCCATGGTGAGCAGCGGCTCGGGCGCCGTGGTGGTGCTGCCCTCCGGGCCGTCCTGGAAGTTGTTGGTGACGCCGAGCACCGCGGTGCCGTCCGGCCGCAGCACCAGCACGGTCAGCTGCCGCTGGCCGGGCTCCCCCGGTAGCGTGCTCCGGACCGTCGCCGTGCCGTCCGGATGGCCGACCACCGTGC
Organism: Micromonospora sp. NPDC005305; assembly: GCF_040607315.1. Taxonomy (NCBI): domain Bacteria; kingdom Bacillati; phylum Actinomycetota; class Actinomycetes; order Micromonosporales; family Micromonosporaceae; genus Micromonospora; species Micromonospora sp. NPDC005305. The sequence goes on from NZ_JBEXGL010000002.1 coordinate 240,365, forward strand.
AGTCCTGCGGGTTCACCGCGTGCTCGCAGCTCGGTGGCATCTGGTCCCGCGCGGTCGGCCGCAGCTGAAGCAGGAGGAGTCCCCTGTGCTCGCCCTGCCGCAACCAGCCACCCGCCTCGTACTCCCGGTAACTCGGATGGAACTGGAACTGCGGCTCGGTGCAGCCGGGCTGCGCCGACTCGACCCGCACACCGGCCGGAAGCCGATCCCGCAGCGCCTCCCGCAGGGCACCGGTCAGCCGGCTCACCCCGTCCACCGGCGGTTCGGTGGGCCGGACGCGAACCGTGCCGTACGACTGCAGCGGCGGCTGCGGGCCACTCGGCTTCGGACTGACGCCGGCGCAGAGGCTGACCTCGGGCGAGGGAAAGGCGCTCGGCAGGCCGGCCGGCGCCGGCCAGGGAGCGCCCCCGCCGACCACCAGGGCCGGCACCCCCAGCACGGCAGCCGCTGCGGCGGCCGCACCCGTGCCGCTCCACACCCAGGTCCGCTGCCGACGACGCCGCCCCTCGGCGCGGATCAGCCCGTCGACGTCGATCCGGGTCGGTGGCGGGTCGGCCACCACCGCACGCAGCTCCTTGCCGATCTCATCCATGCTCCTCCGCCTCCCGCGGCTTGGTCCGCGCGGTGACCAGGCGGCCCCGAAGCGCCTCGATGGCCCGTGCGGACTGACTCTTCACCGTCCCGACGCTGCACCCCAGTTCGTGCGCGGTCTCCTCGACGGACAGATCGCAGAAGTAGCGCAGCACGAGCACCGCCCGACGGCGCGGGGGCAAGTCGGCGAGGAGAGCGAGAATGGTGACCCGGTCGGCCGTTGCCTCGGTCGCCGCGCGCACCGCACGGTCGGGTACCTCGGCCCAGGCGGCCTCCCGCCGCCAAGGCCGCCGCCGTTCGTCCAGCCAGGTCCGCAGCAGGGTCCGCCGGACGTACGCGTCGGGGTTGTCCATCGCGGAGACCCGCCGCCAGTGCCGCAGCAGCTTCACCAGCGCCGTCGACACCAGGTCGTCGGCGGTGTGCCAGTCCTCGCACAGCAGGTACGCCGTACGGCGCAGCGGATCCAGGCGTGCCGCGACGTACTCGCGATAACCCTCGATGTCGGCCGGCAATCCCACCACCTCCTCACCTCACGACTCAAACGGCGGCGAGGAGGTGCGGGGTTGCCCGGTCAGCCGGGAATCGTGATCCGGCCCTCGATGGCCAGGCTGGCGATGTCCGAGCGGTGGTGCGACCCGGCCAGCTCGATGCCCCGTAACACCTGGTAGGCGGCGTCCCGCGCGGCGGCGAGGGTCGGGCCGGTGGCCGTACCGCAGAGGACCCGGCCCCCGGCGGAGCGCAGGCTGCCGTCGGCGTCGCGGCGGGTGCCGGCCTGGATGACCCCGGCGCGGTCCGCGCCGGTGATCACGTCACCGGTACGCGGCGCCGCCGGATAGCCCTCGGCCGCCACCACGACGGTGACCGCCGCGCCGTCGCGCCAGCTCAGCGGCGGGTGCGCGGCCAGCGTGCCGGTGGCGGCGGCGTGCAGCAGCCCAGCCAGGGGCGTCTCCAGCAGGGCGAGCACCACCTGGGTCTCCGGGTCGCCGAAGCGGGCGTTGAACTCGATCACCCGCGGGCCGGCGGCGGTGATCGCGAGGCCCACGTAGAGCAGGCCGGCGAACGGGGTGCCCCGGCGGCGCAACTCCCCCAGCGTCGGGTGCACGACGTCGCGCATCACCTCGTCGACCAGGCCGGCCGGGGCCCAGGGCAGCGGCGCGTACGCGCCCATGCCGCCGGTGTTCGGCCCGGCGTCGCCGTCACCGACGCGCTTGAAGTCCTGGGCGGGCAGCAGCGGCACGGCGGCCTCGCCGTCGGTGACCACGAAGAGGGAGACCTCGGGACCGGACAGGTACTCCTCGATCACCACCCGGCCGCACTCCTCGGCGTGCCGCTCTGCCGCGGCGCGGTCATCGGTCACCACGACGCCCTTGCCGGCGGCCAGCCCGTCGTTCTTCACCACGTACGGGGCACCGAACTCGTCCAGCGCCTTCCCGACGCTCTCCGCGTCGACGCAGGTGAACGCCCGGGCGGTCGGCACGCCGGCCGCGATCATCACATCCTTGGCGAAGGTCTTCGAGCCCTCCAGCCGGGCCGCCTCGGCCGACGGGCCGAACGCCGCGATGCCCTTGGCCCGCACCGCGTCGGCAACCCCGGCCACCAGCGGCGCCTCCGGCCCGATCACCACCAGATCCGCCGCCACCTCGACGGCGAGCGCCGCCACAGCCGCCGGGTCGGCGCCGTTCACGTCCCGCAGCTCCGCCACGGCCGCGATCCCCGGATTACCGGGAGCCGCGACCAGCGCCGAGACAGAGGGATCGCCGGCCAGTCCGAGCGCGAGCGCATGCTCCCGCCCTCCACCACCCACAAGAAGAACCCGCACGACCCCGCATCCTACTGACCACCCCACCCCACCCCGTCGATCATGAGGTCGCCTGCCCGGATCGTGGTCTCCGTGCGTTGACGGCCTGCCGGACCACCCAGGGGATGTAGTCGGGGCGGAGGGTGTCGGCCCAGGTGAAGCGCAGCACCGTCCAGCCGGCGTTGGCCAGGCGGTTCTGCCGGTGCCGATCGGCGAAGAGCGCGCTCGGCCCGCCATGCACCCGCCGGCCGTCCGCCTCGGCGATGACCCGCGCTGCACGCCAGGCCAGGTCACCGACGCCCAGCAGGTAACCGTCGCCGTCGCGGACCTCCACCTGAAGTGCGTCCGGCGGGATTCGGCCGTCGACGCAGCGAAGCCGGGTACGCGTCTCCAGCGGCGACTGGGCGAGGCCGTTCGCCTCGGCGAGGTAGCCGCGTGCGGCGACGGCGCCGCGTCGCCCCCTGAGCAGCGACGGGATCCGTTCGAGATCGCCGGGAGCGAGCAGGCGTCGATTCAGCGCGGAATCCAACAGCGAGACCGCCTGGTACCGACCCTCCCGCAGCACGAGATCGACCACCGTGCGCAGCGGACTGGTCGCCATGATCCCGGCCACGCGCAGGAACTGCCCAGGCCCGATGACGAGCTGATGCACCACCACCTCGGGGTGGGACGCACGGACCGGTCGCGACGCAGGGCCGGGCACCGACAGGTGGATCACGTCGCTGCGCGGCAGCCCCTCGATGCGGTGCAGCTCGGCGGCGGTGCCGAGCACTGCGGCGGCGCCCGGACCGAACGAGGCGACCGCGGCTCTGATCCGTGCGCGTCGCGGGATGCCGTCGTAGGCGTCCGCGTCGATCAGGTAGCCGCCGCGAGCCAGGGGCCGCCACCGACCGGCCCGGCACATGCGCTGCACCTCGTGCACGCTGAAGCCCGCCGCCCGCGCCTGAGCCAGCGTCACCACACCGTCCCGAGCCGCGGCAACCCGCCGCACGATCGCCAGAGCATCCACAACCCCGACAATCCACGGCCCAAAGCGGACTTACGACCCCTGTGGACAACCCTGTGGACACAGACCGCAGCCGCCCGGATTGATCATGAAGTTATTGCCACCGAACTCGGCGTGTCGGAGCAATAACTTCATGATCACGCTGGCGGGCCAGACGCGGGTGGGTGGGTGGTGGGGTGGGTGGGGTGGGGGGGGTTACGGGAGGAGGGGGTGGCGGATTACGTTTTCTTCGCGGCCGGGGCCTACGCCTACGATGCTCACCTTTGTGCCGCAGAGTTCTTCGATGCGGGCGATGTAGCGGCGGGCGTTCTCCGGGAGTTCGGCCTCGGTGCGGGCCTTGGTGATGTCCTCCCACCAGCCGTCGAGCTCTTCGTAGATCGGGGTGGCGTGGTGGAAGTCGGTCTGCGTCATCGGCATGTCGTCGAAACGCTCGCCGTTGATCTCGTAGCCGACGCAGATCGGCACCTTGGCCATGCCGGTCAGCACGTCCAGCTTGGTGATGACCAGGTCGGTGACGCCGTTGAGGCGACAGGCGTACCGGGCCACGACCGCGTCGAACCACCCGGTGCGGCGCTCACGGCCGGTGGTGGTCCCGTACTCGTGGCCGATCTTGCGCAGGTGCTGGCCGTTGTCGTCGAACAGCTCGGTCGGGAACGGGCCCGAACCCACCCGGGTGGTGTACGCCTTGCTCACCGCGATGACCTTGGTGATCGCGGTCGGCGGGATGCCCGCGCCCACGCACGCCCCGCCCGCCGTCGGGTTCGACGAGGTGACGAACGGATAGGTGCCGTGGTCCATGTCGAGCATGGTCGCCTGGGCGCCCTCCAGCAGGATCGTGTCGCCGCGGTCCAGCGCGTCCCAGAGCATGACCCGGGTCTCCGCGATGTACGGCCTGAGCCGCTCCGCGTAGCCCAGGTACTCCTCGATCGTCCCGTCGACGTCGATCGCCTTGCGGTTGTAGACCTTGAACAGCAGCTGGTTCTTCTCGCGGAGCGCCAGCTCCAGCTTCTTGCGCAGGATGCCGGGGTCCAGCAGGTCCTGGAGCCGGATGCCCATGCGGGCGACCTTGTCCCCGTACGCGGGGCCGATGCCCCGGCCCGTGGTGCCGATCCGCGAGCTGCCCAGGTAGCGCTCGACCACCCGGTCCAGCGCCCGGTGGTGCGGCATGATGAGGTGCGCGTCACCCGAGATCCGCAGCCGGGACACGTCCACGCCCCGCTCGGCGAGACCGTCGATCTCCTCCAGCAGCACCTTGGGGTCGACCACGACGCCGTTGCCGATGACGATCATCGCGCTCGGCGAGAGCGCGCCGGACGGCATGAGGTGCAGCGCGTACTTCTGGCCGTCCGGGGTGATCACCGTGTGGCCGGCGTTGTTGCCGCCGGAGTAGCGCACGACGTAGTCGACCCGCTCACCCAGCAGGTCGGTAACCTTGCCCTTGCCCTCGTCGCCCCACTGAGCGCCGATGAGCACGATCGCTGGCATCTTCTCCGCCTCCAGAAGGCTCGGGTGCCAGGTGGCGACCGGTTGGCGAGCCCGGGGTGTCAGGCTAACAAGTAGTGACGGCGGGACCGGCAGGGGTTCGTCGAGAAGCAGGAGGCTCCTTCGTGTACGACGTGGTGCTGCTCACCCTCGGCTCGGAGCGGGACGCTCCCGGTGGAGGCTGCGGCAGCGGTGGAGCCTGCTGCGGTGGCGCCTCGGAGGCGGCCGGCGAGCAGCCCGAGGAGCGCTGCGAGACACCGCGCGTACCGGTGCTGGCCTGCGTGGACGCGCTGACCGCCCGGGGCGCCCGGGTGGAGACCGTCACCGCCCGCTCGGACGCGGAGATCGACGAGGTGCTGGCCCGCCTCGACGGCCCACCCCGCGCCGACGGCCTCACCTGGCCGGACCCCGACTCCAAGACCCGGCTGGTCGTCGCCACGGCCAGTGACGGGCAGTTGCGCGCCGTGCTGCGCCGGCTGGTCCGGCGGTACGCTCCGCCGCCCAGCCGCCGCCCCGCCGACCTGCCCGACAACCGGACCGTGCCGGACCTGCCGCCGGTCGGCGTACTCCCGCTCGACCCGGCCCGGTCCGGGACGGCGCGGGACCTGGCCGCGCAGCTCGGCCTGCCCCGGGATCCGGCGGCGGTGGCCGCCGCGGTGCTGGACGGCACCACCCGCCGGCTGGACCTGCTCCGCAACGACGGTGGCTCGGTGACCCTGGACGGCGCGCTGCTCGGCGCGGCCGACGACGAGGGCCGGCCGCTGCACTGGCGGGCCCGCATCGAGGTCGACGGCACGCTGCTGAGCACCGGCGAGGAGCCGATCATGGCCTGCGCGATCGGCAACGCCGGCGGGTACGCGCGCCTGGACGACGTGGTGCTGCTGGCCGACCCGGACCCGTCCGACGGCCGGGTCGAGGTGGCGGTCGCCGTGCCCGTGGTCACCCGGTCCCTGTGGGGCCGGAAGAGGGTACGGCTGGAGGTGCGCCGGGCCCGCGGCCGGGCGGCGGCGGTCGTGCCCCGCGACAAGAAGGTGCCCTTCCTCGACGACGGCGTCGAGGGCGAGCTGAGCCGGAAGCGGTCCTGGTGGACCGAGCCGGGCGCCTGGGCGGTCTGGACGGCCTGACCCCCGTCGATCCCCCCGCTCGGGCCACCCGGCTGGCCGGACGGCCTATCCTCGGCGGGAGGAATGGGGAGGAACCGTGGTGCACGAGAACGCCGACCGGGCCCACGTGCCAGGTCAACCGCAGGTGCCGGAGCGGGACATCGAACCGCTCTGGCCGCCCGAGCAGACCGACGGGATCGTCACCGCCCCGCCGTGGGCGGCACCGGCACAGCCCAACGTGGCGGCCTGGCCCGTCCCGCCGGCCTGGCCCGCACCGTCCTCGCCCGAGCCAGCGCCCCCGGCCGTCGACGCGGCGGGGGACGAGGCACGGGCGGGCGACTCGTCGCCCCACGCGGCGCCGGCCCCGGTCGACCTGGACCTCCCGTTCACCCTCGACCAACCGGCCGCCTCCCCGGCCCGCGCGCCCGAGATCCCCACGCCACGGACGACCGCCGCCCACCTGAGCCACGCCACCGACCCGAACGGTGCGGTCGGCCCGGAGGTCGGCATCGGGACGGACCCCGAGATCACCCCCGTGACGGCCGCCCGCCAGGACGGCGGCGACGGCCCGGCGAGGGCCGGCGGCCCGGATGGCGCCGTGGATCCGGCGAGGGCCGGCGGCCCGGACTTGGTCGGCTCCCTCGGAGCGGCCGGCGCGGGCGGTACAGCCGGCCCCCTGCCGACGGCCATCCCGGAGGCGGGCGCGACCTCGACGGAGGCCTCGACCGGCGCCGACGGAACGCCCGCCAAAGCACCGGTGCCCTCCGGTGAGCACCGGGCGAGCACGCCGCCGAGCGACCGGCCGGAGTCCCCCTGGGCCCAGCCTCCGCAGCGCTCGACCGGCGAGGCGCCCACGCCGCCGTCGCACCCGGGGCCGGTTCCGCCGGCCACCCAGGCCGGACCGGCCACCCCGGTCCACCCGCCCGAGCCGAACGCCACCGCCCCGGCGACCCCGACCCACCCCACGCCGCCGGAGGCCACCGCCCCGGCCCACTCCGGGGGACCGAACCACACCGCCCCGGAAAGCCCGGCCGACAGCGCCGACCCGACGCAGCCCAATGCCGGCCCGACCGCTCCCGGTCCGACCGCTCCCGGCACGGCCGCTCCCGACACCGCCGCTCCCGACACGGCCGCGCCGGCGGTCGGGGCCGCGCAGGGCGCTCCCGACAGCCCGGCCGAGGGCCCGTCGCCCCGGCTCGGCCCGTTCCCGCCCTCGCCGGGTGTGCCCCTCCAGCAGCCCTACGGCGACGGGACGGGGTACCCGCCCGGTCCGGTCGGCTACGGGCAGCCGGCGCCGCAGGCCGGCGCACCGGGCTGGTACCCGCCGGCCTGGCCCCAGCAGGCCGGCCCACCCCCGCAGCCGGGCCCACCCCAGCAGCCGCCCGCACCGCCGCAGCCCGGACCGCACCAGCCCGGCCAGCACCCCGCCGGGCCGGGCCAAGCTGGCCCCCACCCGGCCGGGCCGGGCCAACCCATGCCGCAGCAGCCGGCGCCGGGCGCGTACCCGGAGCAGGTCTGGACACCGGCGAGCGGTGCCCCGCCGACGGCGGAGGACTTCGCCCGGCGGCGGCAGGCGCGGCCGGTCGACCCGGTCGCCACGATGGGCGTGCGGGCGGTGGTCAACAAGATCGGGCTGGTCCGGCTCGCGCCGGGGCGGCAGGAGCAGGAGATGCGGCGCGACATCGAGATGGTGCGCCGCAACTTCGGCGGGCTGCGCCAGGTGACCGTGGTCAACCCGAAGGGCGGGGCCGGCAAGACGGTCGCCATCCTGCTGCTCGCCATGACCTTCGGCCAGAAGCGTGGCGGGTACGTGCTGGCCTGGGACAACAACGAGACCCAGGGCACCCTCGGGATGCGGGCGCAGCAGGACTTCCACTCCCGCACGGTGCGGGACATGCTGCGGGACCTGGGCCAGTTCCAGGGGCCGCACGGCCGGGTCGGTGACCTGTCCCAGTACGTCCGCTCGCAGGGCGAGGGGATGTTCGACGTGCTCGCCTCGGACGAGTCGGCGACCGGCGGCGAGATGCTGACCGCCGCCGCGTTCGCCGAGATCCGCGAGGTGGTGAGCCGCTTCTACAAGCTGATCTTCGTGGACACCGGGAACAACGTCCGGGCGCAGAACTGGCAGGCCGCCATGGACGCCACCGACCAGCTGGTGGTCACCATGTCGGCGCGGAACGACTCGGCCGAGACGGCCGCGCGGATGCTGGACCACCTGGAGCAGAGCGGCCGGCAGCGGCTGGTCCGGCAGGCCGTGACGGTGGTGTCGATGCCGCCGTCCCGCAAGGAGATCGACCTGCCGGCCATCCAGGAGCACTTCGCCGCCCGGACCCGGGCGGTGCTGCTGGCGCCGTACGAGCGGCTCATCGACACCGGCGAGCCGATCCGGTACGGGCAGCTCTCCTCGGCCACCCGGGACGCCTGGCTGAAGATCGCCGCCTCGGTGGCGGAGGGGCTGTAGACGGGCGCGACGGCCGGCTCCCGCGCGGGGAACCGGCCGTCGCGTGCGTCAGCGGCTGGCCAGGGCGTCCCCGGCGGCCGGGTCGCAGTCGCGGAGGAACTGGGCGCAGCGCGCCGCCTCGTCCGCCTCGCCGATCTCGCCGGCCGCCCGGGAGAGCACGTAGAGGCAGCGGAGGAAGCCCCGGTTGGGCCGGTGCGACCAGGGCACCGGGCCGTGGCCCTTCCAGCCGCTGCGGCGGAGCTGGTCGAGGCCCCGGTGGTAGCCGGTGCGGGCGTACGCGTACGCCGGGATGACCTGGCCCGCGTCGAACGCCCGGGTGGCCAGCGCCGCCCAGCCCGCGCTGTAGGTCGGGAAGCGGGCCGCGACCTCGGCGTACGCCTCGTCGGTGTCCTGCTCGACGGCGGCCGCCAGCGCGGCGTCGGCCTCCTCGTTGGCGGGGAGCAGGGTGGCCGGTGGCTCAGGCAACAGGTTCTGCATCGCCCCATTCAACCCGCTTCGCCCTGGGGTACGCGAGGGGGTCCGGCGAGCCGGTCGGCTGAACGGCTGAGGGTTTCGTCACGCCTGCGGTGTGCCGCCCACGTACCCGCGGCCCATGCCGGGGCGGGGGTTTTTCCACTACAACTACAGATCCGGAACCTCCCCAGGACCGGGTAGTGCAGGAGCCCGGCGGCCTGGCCACCGGGCTCCTGTCCGTGCTCCCCACGTTTGGCGGCTTGCCGCCCGGGGGCAGGATGATCTGGTGCCGACCCCACCACCCGCGGACGTCATCGAGCCGCACGACACCCAGACCGACGAGATCGAGACCCGTACCGAGTTCGACCGGCGGCTGGCCGAGGGGACCCTCGCCGGCGTGACCGTGCAGGGCCTCCGCCTCGACCTGGACCCGGTCCCCGACCTGCGCGGCGTCGAGGTCGCCGGCACGCTCTTCGTGGGCTGCCGGTTCGCCGACCGCGAGGTCGGCGCGGACCTGGTCCGGCGGGGCGCGAACGTCGTCCCACCCTTCTCCGGCCTGCCCTACCCGACGCAGCCGTCCCACCTCTACACCGCCGACGACCTGGCCGCCGGCTTCGCCGAGGGTGGCTTCGCCGGGATGTACGACACCCGGGTGTACGCGCACTTCCGGTCGCACGGCGGCGCCCTGCCCGACGTGCGGGAGGCGCTCGGCCAGCGGCTGCACGACCACGGGGTGGACAACGCCCTGGCCGACGCCACCCGGGCCTGGCTGGCCGTGCACGGGCCGCAGTCGGTGGTGGGCGTGATGGGTGGGCACGCGGTGCCGCGCGGCAGCGCCGCGTACCGGATGGCGGCCGTGCTGGGCTGGGAGCTGGCGCGGGCCGACCGGCTCGTGGTGACCGGCGGCGGCCCCGGCGTGATGGAGGCGGCGAACCTGGGCGCGTTCCTCGCGGCCTGGCCGGCGGAGGAGCTGACCGCGGCGATCGACCTGCTGTCCACCGCGCCCGACTTCACCGACCACGACCGCTACACCGCCGCGGCGTTGCAGGTCCGCGCCCGGTACGCGGCCGGCCCGTCCCTGCCGACGCCCCGCCCGGCGGCGCCCGGCACCGAGTGGGCCCGCTCGGGCGGCCTGGCCATCCCCACCTGGCTGTACGGGCACGAGCCGGCGAACCTGTTCGCCGGGCGGATCGCCAAGTACTTCTCGAACGCCATCCGGGAGGACACCATCCTGCGGCTGGCCCGGGGCGGGATCGTCTTCGCGCCCGGCCGGGCCGGCACCGTGCAGGAGGTGTTCCAGGCGGCCACGAAGACCTACTACGGCACCGACGGGGCGAGCGGCGCGTACGTGTTCCTGGACCGGACCTACTGGACGACGGAGCTGCCGGTGGAGTCGCTGCTGCGACCGCTCTTCGCGGCGTCCCCGTTCGGCGACCTGTCGGCCACGATCCATCTGACCGACGACGCCCGCGAGGCGGTCCGGGTGCTCACCGCCGGCTGAGACGCGCGGAGGCCGGCACCCCGGTCGGGTGCCGGCCTCCGGCTCAGGCGGTGGTCACTTCATGGTGGTGCCGGTGGAGCGCAGGTGCTCGCAGGCCTCGACGACGCGGGCGGCCATGCCGGCCTCGGCGGCCTTGCCCCAGACGCGCGGGTCGTACATCTTCTTGTTGCCGACCTCGCCGTCGACCTTCAGCACGCCGTCGTAGTTGCGGAACATGTGGTCCGCGACCGGCCGGGTGAAGGTGTACTGGGTGTCGGTGTCGATGTTCATCTTCACCACGCCGTAGTCCAGCGCCTCGCGGATCTCGGACAGCAGCGAGCCGGAACCGCCGTGGAAGACCAGGCTGAGCGGCTTCTCCTTGTTGTACTTCGCGCCGACGGCCACCTGGATGTGGTGGAGCACCTCGGGGCGGAGCTTGACGTTGCCCGGCTTGTAGACGCCGTGCACGTTGCCGAAGGTCAGCGCCGCCATGTAGCGCCCCTTCTCGCCGAGGCCGAGCGCGTCGACCATGGCCAGGCCGTCCTCGACGGTGGTGTAGAGCTTCTCGTTGATGGCGTTCTCGACGCCGTCCTCCTCGCCGCCGACGACGCCGACCTCGATCTCCAGGACGATCTTGCCCTTGGCGGCCTCGGCGAGCAGCTGCTCGGCGATCTCCAGGTTCTCCGCCACCGGCACGGCCGAGCCGTCCCACATGTGCGACTGGAAGAGCGGCTCCTGGCCGTTCTTCACCCGCTCCTGCGAGATCGTCATCAGCGGCCGGACGAACTTGTCCAGCTTGTCCTTCGGGCAGTGGTCGGTGTGCAGCGCGATGTTCACCGGGTACTTCTTGGCCACCTCGTGCGCGTACGCCGCGAACGCCACCGCGCCGGTCACCATGTCCTTCACGGACGGGCCGGACAGGTACTCCGCGCCACCGGTCGAGACCTGGATGATGCCGTCGCTCTCCGCGTCGGCGAAGCCCTTGAGCGCCGCGTTCAGCGTCTGCGAGGAGGTCACGTTGATCGCGGGGTACGCGTACCGGCCGGCCTTGGCCCGGTCCAGCATCTCCGCGTAAGCCTCGGGGGAAGCGATGGGCATGTCGAACGCTCCTTACTTACCGCTCTCGGCCGTGCAGGCCGCTGTCTTCCATAGAGGCGACCGTTCCGGCCGCTGACGTCCATGGGTGCGCCGGACCGCGCTGTCCACCGCGGGAAGTATCCCGTAGGAGCGCGCGGTGGACACCACCGACCCGGGAACCGCTCACCGTTCCTCCAGGCGGTCCGGCACCACGACGCTGATCAGCCAGCTCACCACCGCCATCACGATGGCGCCCCAGAAAGCGGCCCAGAAGCCGTCCACCTGGAACGGCAGGCGCAGCACACCGGCGATCCAGTCGGTGAGCAGGAACAGCAGGGCGTTGACCACGAGCGCGAACAGGCCGAGCGTGAGCAGGTAGAACACACAGCCGAACACCTTGATGACGGGCTTGAGCACCGCGTTGACCACGCCGAAGATGAGCGCCACCACGATCAGGGTGAGGGCGGTGTTCGCCCCGTTCCGGCCGGTCACCTCCACGCCGGGCACGACCAGCGTGGTGATCCACAGTGCGACCGCGGTGATCGCCAGCCGGATCAGGAAGCCCACCTCACCATCCTGGCACCGGGTGCGCGCCCCGGACGGCACAATTGCCGATCCACTGTTCCACCCGCTGCCGAGCGGGGACCCGGGCCAAGCCGTACGGTGTGGTGGTGACCGTCCGCACCGAGTTCCAGGGAGGGACGATGGGTCAGCCCGAGGAGGACTTCGCCCCGAGCCACCACCTCGCTCCGGAGGAGCGCGACCTGGAGGCGGAGCCGGCCGACGCGGTCGAGCAGGCCACGGTGGTCACCCCCGAGGAGGGTGACGGCGAGCCGCAGCGGGGGCTCGAGGTCGACGACTGGGACGCCATGGAGCAGGCCCGGGTGGTCACCGCAGACGAGGACGACTACCGCTGAGCCACGCGGGCGGGGCCGTCGGCCCCGCCCGCCTCAGCGCAGGGCGGTGACCCGGTCCGGGTGGGCCGCCGTCCACTCGCCCAGCCGATCGGCGCGCAACGCGTCGAGGAGACCCGGGGCCAGGGCGGGGTCGAGCCGGAACCCGTAGGGCGGCTTCTCCTGGTAGCGGACCGGCAGGCCGACCGCGACCGGCTCGGCGTCGGCCGCCGTCCCGGCCGCCGAGACCAGCGCCGGCAGGGACAGCTCCCCGGTGTCGGTCACCAGGCTCGGGCCGACCTTCGTGATCAGCCGGTTGAGCAGCACGGGGTTGGTCAGCACGTCCTGCTCCTGGATCCGCCGGAGCAGCCCGGCCGCGTACCGGCCGGCGTTGCGGTCCCGGTCCAGCGCGGCGTCCCGGAGGCCGTAGCGCTGCCGCAGCAGGTCCACCGCCGCGGTGCCGTCGAGCTGCTGGCAGCCGGCCGGGAACCGCCGCTGGGTGTGCACCGAGCGCACCGCCGCGGGCAGGCAGACCGGTACGCCGCCGACCGCGTCGGTGAGCTCGCGGGTCGTCTGGTACGTGAGCACGGCGCCCGCGTCGATCCGTACGCCGGTGGTGTCGCTGACCACCTGCCTGGTCACGGCGTAGCCGCGGACCAGGTCCGGATGCGGCTCGCCGGCACCGACCAGGAAGGTGGAGTTGAGCTTGTCCCGGCCACGGCCGGGAATCGACACCTCCAGGTCACGCGGCAGCGAGATCAGATAGAGCCGACTCCGATCCGCCGGGACGTGCACGAGCAGCACTGAGTCGGCGAGCCGGTACTGCCGGTCCGCCGGCCCGTCCACACCGACCAGCAGCATGTTCAGCGCCCCGGTGGGCGTCGGCGATGGCGGGGCCAGCAGGTTCGGGCGGTCCGGCGGCCGCGGCGCGACCGCGGTGAAGCCGGCCAGGGCGGCGGCCACCACCGCCAACGCCGTCCCGGCGAGCCGGAGCCGGAGCCGGCGGCGCCGGCGGCGGACCACGGCCCGGTCGATGGCGAGCCGGACCGGGCCGACCGCCGGGGTCATCTCCTCGCGCCGCGCGAAGGCGGCCCGCAGGTCGTCCTCGATCATCAGCAGACCTCCACGTACTCGGCTCGGAGGGTGGCCAGGGCGCGGGAGATGCAGGAGCGGACGGTGCCGACGGCGCAGCCGAGGATCTCCGCAATCTCCGCGTCGGGCAGATCCTCGTAGTAGCGCAGCACCAGCGTGGCCCGCTGCCGCCGGGGCAGCCGGGACAACCAGGACCAGAGTTGGTCCCGGTCCACGGCGGACTGCGCGTGGTCGGTCGGGGCGGGCAACCCCTCGTCCGGTTCGCCGCGCAGCAGCACCCGGCGCGCCCACGAGCCGCGCCGCCAGTCGATGAACTGGTTGGTGAGCATCCGGCGCACGTACCGCTCGGGCGCGTCGCTGCGGGCGACCCGGCGCCAGTTGAGCTGGACCCGGACCATGGTCTCCTGCACCAGGTCCTGGGCCTGGTGCGGATCCCCGGTCAGCATGACCGCGTACCGCAACAGGGCGCCCAGCCGCGCGTCGGCGAACTCCTCGTACGTCACTGCACCTCCCGGTGTCCCGCCCTGTTGACGGGTACGGGCCGGCGGAACATTGCACGACCCCCGATCAACCGTTCGGTCAATATCTGCCGGGTGGCGTCACCTGGGACAGCGCGGCGACTTAAGGGTTCTCTAAGCTCCACGGGCTCCACCTGATCAACCCCCACGGGAGGAACCCCCCACCATGCTCACCAACTCCACCCGGCGCTGGCTCGCCGGGTTGGGCGTCGCAGGCGCGTTCGTCGCCGCCTCCGCCACCCCTGCCTTCGCCGAGGAGTCCCAGGCCAAGCTGGGCATCTACTTCGGTGACACGACGATCGCGACCGGCTCGGACGGGAAGATCGAATACAGCACCATCCACAGCTCGGCCCCGGTCGTGCTGCACGACCTCACCATCCGCTACGACTTCTCCGACCTGGCCGGCAAGGTGACCGTCGGCGAGGAGGAGGACACGGGCAACGACTGCACCAGCCCCTCGCAGAACGTGCTCGTCTGCACCACGCCCTACGAGGTCGAGGTCGACGAGTGGGGCGTGGCCGGGCTCTCCGCGGTGCAGATCAAGGCCACCGACAAGGCGCAGGACGGCGACGCCGGCACGCTCAAGGTGACGCTGACCGCGACGGGCTTCGACGCCGTCTCCCACGACGCGAAGGTCCGCGTCGGCGAGGGCGTCGACCTGGCGGCCGGCCCGGAGACCGCGGTGTCCGTCGCGCCCGGCAAGAGCTTCACCGCCCCGCTGAAGGTCAGCAACGCGGGTAAGAGCACCGCCAAGGGCGCCGCCGTCATCTTCTACAACGACTACGGCCTCAACGCCGGCAAGCACTACAGCAACTGCACCTACGTCGGCGACGAGCTGCGGACCTGCCGGTTCAAGGACGACCTGCCGGCGGGCAGCACCGTCACCGCGTCGCTGCCGTACGTGCTCGGCGCGGACAGCCTCGCCCCCGGCTTCAAGTACGGCGAGATCATCTGGATGACCCCGGACGAGTTCGAGGACTTCCAGGGCTACGTGGACCACTACGACGCGACCATCGGCGAGCCGGGCACCGACGGTGAGCTGACCCTGGCCCAGGCCGGCAGCAAGGCCACCGCGCGGGGCTTCCAGGCGGACCCCAGGCCGGAGAACAACGGCACCAACCTCCAGGTGACGGTGACCGGCAACAACAGCACCGACCTCGAGGCGCTCGGCGCCTCGGTGACCGGCAAGGCCGGCGCGACGGTGAAGGCGACCGTGGGTCTCCGCAACAACGGCCCGGCGACGCTCGACTACAGCCGGTCCGGCAGCTCGGTCACCTACCTGACCCTGGACGTGCCGAAGGGCACCACGGCGGTCACGGTGCCGGAGAACTGCTTCCCGGTGAACGGTGACGAGTGGGGCGAGCCCGGCAAGCCGGGGGCGCAGCACTACCGCTGCTACTTCGACTCGTTCCTGAAGGCCGGGGACAGCGTCAACCTCGACTTCGCGCTGCGGATCGACAAGGTCATCGCGAACGCGACCGGCCTCGTGAAGATCAACGTGCCGTGCGAGTGCGACGGTGGCTTCTACCGTGACCTGAAGCCGGCCAACGACAGTGCCAAGGTCGTGGTGAACGCCGCGCCGGGTGGCGAGGGCGGCCAGGGTGGCGGTGGCGAGGGTGACGGCGGCACGCTGCCGATCACCGGTTCCTCCACCGCGCTGATCGCGGGCGTCGGCGCGCTGCTGCTCGCCGCCGGTGCGGCCGGCTACGTGGTGTCCCGCCGCCGGCGGACCCGCTTCGTCGCCTGACGGAAGCACCACCGCGACGACGGTGCCCCGCCGACCCTCCGGTCGGCGGGGCACCGGCATGTCCGGGTCCCGGCGGTGACCAGTACGCCCGGTCCGGCGAGGCGCCGCACAGCGCCCGGGTACCCTTTGTGGCCGTGGACACAGCAGAGAAGACCCGGATGCTCTCCGAGAGCGTGGCCCTGAACCCGCTCGACCCGAAGGACCTCATCCACACCTTCGGGATGGTCGGCGTCTGGGCGATCCTGTTCGCCGAGACCGGCCTGCTGGTCGGCTTCTTCTTCCCGGGCGACTCGCTGCTCTTCCTGGCCGGGGTGGCCGCCTCTCCGGTGGCCGATGCCATCTTCGGCAACGGCACCCGGCTCTCGCTGGCCGGCCTGCTGATCGGCGGCCCGCTCTGCGCGATCGCCGGCGCCCAGCTCGGCCACTGGCTCGGCGCGCGCTACGGCAAGCGGATGTTCGACCGCCCCAACTCCCGCCTGTTCAAGCGGGAGTACGTGGAGAAGGCCGAGTACTACTTCCAGAAGTTCGGCCCGGCGAAGGCCGTGGTGCTGGCCCGGTTCATCCCGATCGTGCGGACCTTCCTCAACCCGGTGGCCGCCGTGCTCGGCATGCCCGCCCGGCAGTTCCTCCTGTGGAACGTGGTCGGGGCGATCCTCTGGGTGGACGGCATCCTGCTGATCGGCTACCTGCTGGCCCACCAGATCTACGACGCGATCGGCGACAAGATCGACCGGTACATCCTGCCGGTGGTCGCGCTCATCATCCTGATCTCGGTGCTGCCGATCTTCTTCGAGTTCCTCCGCGACCGGCGGGCCCGCAAGCGCGGTGAGGCCGTCGCGGTGATCGCCGCGGCCAGCGCGGCGGGCGCCGTGGACGCGGTCCGGGACGCCATCGACGGCGACGACGACCAGCAGCAGCACCGGCGCGGCGGCCAGCACCGCCGCTGACCCGACACCCGGCCGGCACCGCCGCTGACCTCGGACACACCGAAGGCCGGCCCCCTCGTGGGGGCCGGCCTTCGACTACGACCTGTCGACCTGCGGGTGGCACGGATGACGGGCAGCCGTCACCGTCCGGTGGTGGCGCCACCCCTGGCACGCCACCCGTCGCCGCACTCAGGTGAGGCGGCCACCCTCTCGGACACGTCCGGATTCAGCGGGCCTTCTTGGTGGCCCGCTTCCGCGGCGGGGTGAGCAGATCCGCGATCGTGGCGATCGCGGTCGGCACCAACCGGTAGTACGCCCAGACACCGCGCTTCTCCCGCTCCAGCAAGCCGGCCTCGGTGAGGATGCGCAGGTGGTGGCTGACCGTCGGCTGCGAGAGGCCGAGCGGCGCGGTGAGGTCACACACGCACGCCTCCCCCTCGGGAGCCGACTGGATCAGGCTGAGCAGCCGCAGCCGGGCGGGGTCCGCGAGGGCCTTGAGGACCCCCGCGAGCCGCTCGGCGTCGGCACGTTCGATCGGCTCGCCGGCAAGCGGCGAGATCTGAGGCATGGTCATTTCAGCCAACGCAGTTCCCACGTTTTCCATCCTTCCACCAGCAGCATCGATCCGCCTGCATATCAGCAGATCCGAATCGGCAGACTTTTACGCCACAAGGCCGAGGTCAGCCAACGTATAGGCCGCCCGATAAGGCAGTCCGGCGGCTCGCACCGCGTCGCCGGCGCCTCGATCAACAATAACCGCCACACCCACCACCTCGGCCCCGGCCTCGCGCAATGCCTCGACGGCGGTCAACACGCTGCCGCCCGTCGTCGAGGTGTCCTCGACCGCCAGGACCCGGCGGCCGGCCACGTCCGGCCCCTCGATCCGTCGCTGGAGGCCATGCGCCTTACCCGTTTTGCGGACCACAAAGGCGTCCAGCGGGCGGTCGGTCCCGGCCGCCGCGTGCAGCATCGCGGTGGCCACGGGGTCGGCCCCGAGGGTCAGGCCGCCCACCGCGTCGTACGCCCAGTCGGCGGTCAGGTCGCCCATCACCCGGCCGATCAACGGCGCCGCCCGGTGATGGAGCGTGACGCGACGCAGATCGACGTACCAGTCCGCCTCCCGACCCGACGAGAGCACCACCCGGCCGTGGACCACAGCCAGGTCAGTGATGAATTTACGCAGGTCGTCGTGGTCCCCCATGGCGATAGAGGGTACTTCGCAAGTCTGGGAGCCGGGCGTGGGGTCCACCCGGGTCAACCCTGCGGGCGACCGACGGGTGGCGATGGCTGACTACGCTGTGCGACCGTCCACCCCGGTCAGCGGGCGGGCATCCCGGCGACGGGACCTCCGAGGGGTCGGCGCGCGGTCAGCCGCCGGGCCGGCCGACCCGCCCGCGGGTGTCCCGGGAGGCGCCGCGCAGCAGCCGTCGGGGCGCGTGCCGCAGCCCGGCCACGGCCAGCTTGTACTTCCAGTTCGGCACGCTGACCGGCTTGCCTTTGCGCAGGTCACGCAGCCCTTCGTCGACCACGTCCTCGGCCCGCAGCCACATCCACGCCGGGGTGCGCGACATGTCGATGCCGGCCCGCTCGTGGTAGCCGGTGCGGGTGTAGCCGGGGCAGAGCGCCATCACGCGTACGCCGAGCGGGGCGACCGACTGGCCGATCGATTCACTGAAATTCGTCACCCAGGCCTTGCTGGCCGAGTAGGTCGATCCCGGCATGGGGACACCGAAACCCGCGACGGAAGAGACATTTATCACTGCCCCGTGGCCCCGCTGGGTCATCGGGCCGAGAGCCGCGTGGGTCAGCCGGAGCACGGCCAGCACGTTGAGCCGGACCAGTCGTGCCTCGTCGGCGACGGTCGACCGGACGAACGGGGTGTTGAGGCTGATCCCCGCGTTGTTCACCAGAAGCTCGACCGGCGGCTCGGCGGTCAGCCGGCCCTCCACGGCGGCACAGCCGTCGTCGGTGGACAGATCCGCGGCGACGGTCTCGACCCGGTGGCCGTGCCGCTCGGTCAGCTCGGCCGCCAGCGCGTCGAGCCGGCCCGCGTCCCGGGCCACCAGGACGAGGTCCCAGCCGTCGGCGGCGAGCCGGCGGGCGAACGCCTCGCCGATGCCCAGGCTGGCGCCGGTGATCAGGGCCCGGCGCGGTGCGGGGGGTGGTGCGTCGGTCACGGGCGGTCCTCGGGGGGTGGGGTCGGCCAGGGCGGGGCCGACGGCGGCGGAGTGGGGGGCGTGCCGGTTGGAGGCCCCCAGGGCGAGGGGTGCCCGTAGGCCGGGGCGGGGGCGGCCGAGGCGGGGGCGCCGGGTCCCGGCGTGGGCGGACCGGCCGGCGGGGCCGGGGCCGGCGGCGGCGGACCGTACCCCGGGCCGGCCGGGACCGGACCGGCCGGTGGAGTTGGCCCGGCCGGCGGGCGCGGCGCCCGGCGGTGGAAGAAGGCCCCGGCCGACGGCAGGGTGAGCAGCGCGGCCACCACCAGGTAGCCGAGGATCTGCGCCACCGACAGCGCCGCGTTCACCGGGATCCACCAGGACGGGTAGGCGTCACCGACCAGGGCCAGCAGGTCGGCGGTGACCCGGTCGTCGGCGCCGAGCCGGAGCGGCGCGGTCCGCTGCCCGACCAGCACCGCCAGGCCACAGCAGCCGCAGAACAGCCCCAGCCCGGCGACCACCCAGGTGGCCACCCGCGCGCCGGACCGGCCGGCGAGCAACCCGAGGGCCAGCCCGACGAGCAGCAGCGCCACCAGCACGCCCAGCACGGCGGAGAGCACCGTGGAGGCGCGCAGCAGCGACGCCACCCCGTCGATCTCGCTTCCGCCCGCGTCGGTCCCCCGCGCCGCCTCCCGGAAGCGGGCCACCGTGCCCGCCGTGACCAGCAGGGTGGCGACCGCGTACACCACGGCGCCCACCGCCATCAGCAGCAGCAGCGCCGCCGCCGAGACCACCGCGCCCGGCCGGCGGGGCGGGGCCTCATGGGGGTACGACACGACGAATCCCTCCGGTAGGCGTCGGCTTGCAACCTACTCGGAGGGATCGTCGGCGTCGCTCTTATCCGGACGTCAACTTGCCGAGGGTGGCTCGCCCTCCCGGCGCTCCCCGGACTCCGGCGACGGGCCGGCCTGGCCCGGTTGCCCGGGAGCCGGCTGACCGGGGTAGCCGGGGGTGGCCGGGTAGCCCGGGGTCTGCGGGTAGCCGGGCTCCGCCGGGTAGGCGGCACCCGGGACCGGGGGCTCCCAGCCCTGCTTCGGCTTGCGGAAGAACTCGTTGGCCTTGGGCAGCGCCAGCAGGATCAGGGCGGCCAGCAGCGAGATCAGCCCGAGCACCCCGAGCGTCGTGCTCACCGGCCCGTACCAGGACGGCAGGGCGTCGTTCAGGCTGCGCTGGAGCTCCTCGGCGGAGGGCCCGTCGCCTCCGGTGTTGCCACCCATGGCACCGGTGGCACCGCTGATCAGGGTGCCGCCGAGGCAGCAGATGAGAATGCCGCCCAGCACCCAGGTGGCGATCCGGGTGCCGTTGCGGCCCCGGTTGTTGAACAGGCCCAGGACGACCAGGGCCAGCGCGAGGACGAGCAGCAGGGCGGCGGTCCCGATGGTGAAGGCGACCACGAAGGTGCCGACGTCCTGGGCGCCCGTCGTCGTGCCCTCGAACGCCCGCTCGAAGCCCTCCTTCAACCGGCTGCTGACCGCGACGGTCACGATCAGACCGATCAACTGGGTGAGCGCGAAGAGCAGCAGCAGATAGAAGGATGCCGCCACCAGGCCCGGACGCGCTCGGCCCGGCGCCGGGGAGGAATCGGTCATGACTCTCTCCTTCTCTAGATCAGGCCCACACAGTAGCGGCCCCGACCCATTGATGCCGCGCGCCGAAGGTCAGCTCGTGGACCCCTCCCCGGCCTCCCGTTGCAGCCGGCGGTACTCGGCGGTCACCACCGCGAGCAGGAAGAGATCCACGCCGAGCGCGAAGACCGCGCCGAACTGGTTGACCGTGAAGCTGAAGATCTGCCCGAACAGCAGGTCCACGAGGAGCGCGAGCTTGAACTGCCGGAAGGCCCGCGTCTGGTCGCTGGGCAGCAGCAGGGCGCCCCGGATGCTCAACACCGCGGTGATCAGCGCGGAGGCCGACACCCCGAGCAGGGCACCCCACTCGTCCTGGTCGGGCAGGTGGCCGGTGATCGCGTCGAGCAGGACCCGCAGCACGACGACGAACGGCTCGCCGACCACGTAGAGCACCACGATGGACACCACCCACCGGTGCGTGGTCATCCAGACCAGCGCGCGGCGGGCCAGGGCGACCCAGCGGTGCCAGAACCGGGGTGCGGGCGTTTCCCGTCGAGGCACCACGTCCAGCAGCCGGGTGACCGCCCCCTCGACCTCCGGCCCGCAACCCTGGACCATCCGCAGCACCGCCGCCCGGCGCCGGGCCGTGAGGCCGGTGGTGAGACCCCCGACCACGGTGTACAGCGCGTTCGCCGTGCGCTCCGGCCCGGAGAGCCGGGTCCGGCCGCGCAGCGCCTGGGTGAGCAGGACCAGCAGGGCGAAGGCGACATAGATGATGCTGGCGGCCGGGGCGTAGAAGTAGTCCGTCCCGGCGGTGACGAACTTGCCGACCTCGTCGATGAAGAGCCCGAAGCCCATCCCACCCAGGATGGCGCCCAGGATGCGCGCCACGCTGCCGAGGAAGATCAGCCCCACGGCCAGGCCCGCGGTCATCAGCAGTCCACCCCAGAGCACGTGCGCGATGTGCAGCCCGCCGCCGCCGAGCTGCGGAAAGCCGGTCGCCTGGAGGTACGCCCGGGTGACCAGCACGGTCACCACCCCGGCCAGCACGAACGCCTGAAGGTACGACGGCGCCTCCAGTGCCCGGGGCGGTCGCGACCAGCGGGACGGACGGGCGGGCATGGCTACGACGCTAGTAGCCGCGCCACTCCGCGCGGGCGTACTCCAGCACCCTGGGCTGCAGCAACGTCGAGGCGGGCACGTCCACCCGGGCCCGGTCGGCGGGGAAGGTGGCCGCCGCGGCGAGCACCGACGGGGTGAGGAAGCGCAGCGCCGGCGCGTCGGCGGGCAGCCCCAACGTGGGCGGCGTGCCGCCCGGCGCGGCGAGCACGAAGCCCCAGTCGCCGAAGCTCGGCACGTCCACGTGGTAGGGCACGGTGGCGAAGCCCGCCTCCCGGATCGACCGCTCGATCGACCAGTACGACCGGGGCGCGAAGTACGGCGAGCCGGACTGCACCACGAGCCGGCCGCCGGGGGCCAGCGCCGGCCGGATCAGCGCGTAGAACTCGACCGTGTAGAGCTTGGCGGTGGTCGTCTCGTCCGGGTCGGGCAGGTCGGCGACGACCACGTCGAAGCGTTCCGTGGCGGTCCGCAGCCAGCCGAACGCGTCGACGTTGAGCACCCGGACGCGGGGGTCGGCGAGTGAGTCGCGGTTCAGGTCCCGCAGCTGCGGCTCGGAACGGGCCAGCCGCACCACGGCCGGGTCGAGGTCGACCAGGGTCACCTGGCGCACGTCCGGGTACGCGAGGATCTCCCGCAACGCCAGCCCGTCCCCGGCGCCGAGCACCAGCACGTTGCCGTGCGGCCCGCGCATCGCCGGGTGGACCAGCGATTCGTGATAGCGGTACTCGTCGACCGAGCTGAACTGGAGGTCACCGTTGAGGAACAGCCGCAGGTCGGTGTCGGCGTGGCCGACCTCGCGCACCGACCGGGTCAGCACGATCTCCTGGTAGCGGCTGCGCTCGGCGTGCACCACCGGGTCGCGGTAGAGCTGCTGCCGTGCGGTCACCTCGAAGTCGTGCGCGGTCACCCAGGCGTACCCGAGGCAGAGCGCGACCACGACGGCGCCGGCGCCGAGCGCGACCCGGGACCGGCGGCCGAGGTCGGCGCGGAAGACCGTGCAGACCAGGGCGAGGCCGGCCACGGCGTTCACGGCGCCCACCACGAGGGCGCCCTTGAGCTGGCCGAAGACGGGCATCAGCAGGAACGGGAAGGCCAGCCCGCCGAGCAGCGCGCCGACGTAGTCGGCGGCGAAGAGGTCGGCCACGGCGCTGCCCGCGGCCTGCTCACGGATGCGTTGCAACAGCACCATGAGCAGCGGGATCTCGGCGCCGATCAGCAGGCCCAGCACGAACGCGGTGCCGACCAGCGCCGGCCCGTAGAGGTCGAGCCAGGCGAAGGCGGCGTAGAGACCGAGCACGGAGAGGCCGCCGAGCAGGGCCAGGGCCAGCTCGATAGCGGCGAACGCGGCCGCCGCCCGGGACTGGAACGGTTTCGCGACCAGCGCGCCGACGCCCATGGCGAAGACCATCACGCCGAGCACGATCGACGCCTGGCCGACCGTGTCGCCGATCAGGTAGCTGCCGAGCGCGACCAGGGCCAGCTCGTACACCAGGCCGCAGGCCGCGCAGACGAAGACCGCGAGCAGGACCGCCGCGCGGGCCGGGCGCCACCGCGGCCGCGCCGGCGCGTCGGTGGTCACGCCTTCTCCCGGGTACGCCCGGCGGCGCCCGCCCCGGCGCGCTGCGCGGGCACGACCACCCGCAGCTGCCGGCGGCGCTGCACCACGCCCACGGTGACGAAGAGCGCGGCGAGCAGGAGCAGCCCGACGGTGGCGAGCAGCCAGCCCCACCGGTCCCGCAGGTAGTCGCTACCGGCGTCGGGCAGCGGGGACGGGCTGGCCGCCGCCGGCACCGGGGTGTCGGCGGGTTCGGCCAGGCCGGCCTCGACGGCGAGCAGCGGCAGCATCACCGCGGCCCGGGTGACCGCCCAGCCGGGGTCGTCGACGAAGACGTCCTCGGTGAGCCCGAGCCGCCCCAGCCCGCTCTCGACCTGCCAGAGGTCGGCCGAGTCGATGTCCGGGGAGCCGGTCACCTCGATCCGCGCGAAGTCGTTGCTCTCGCTGCTCTCCGAGACGTACCCGATGTTGGCCGTCACCTGCACCCAGCGCGGGCAGCCCGGATTCTCCTCGACCGCGACCCCGTCGCCCAGGTTGGAGCCGACGTTGCGGGGGGCGGCGCCGTAGTCGTAGTAGTCCACCAACTCCCAGCCGTAGCAGAGGCCCTGCTCGGCGCTGGTGCGCTGGAGGACGGCCACGCTGTCGGCGCGCTCGTCGGCGGCCGGCGCCGGCACCGTGGTGTCCCCGCCGGTGTTGAGGACCCCCACCGCCACGCAGCCGGCGACGACCAGGGCGACGGCCAGCCAGGCGACCCAGGCGGTCTTCTTCTTCTTCGCCGCCCGCTTGCCGGCTGCCATCAGCTGATGGCGGCGGCGATGATCGCGCCGGTCGCCAGGTGCACGACTGCGGAGACCCAGACCGCGGGGTGCGGCTCCGGGTCGACCAGGATCTCACCGAGCTTGCCGGGGGTGGCCATGTCCAGCAGCAGGAACGACGCGGCCATGATGACCAGCCCGAGGATCCCGTACGCGGCCGCGCCCACCAGGCCGAGCGCGAAGTCGTCCGCGCTAGCGGCGATCGCGGCCACCACGATGATGCCCACGCCGGCCAGGTTCGAGGCGAGCAGCAGCGCGGCGTTGCGGTTGCGCTCGGCCCAGATCAGCTCGTGCAGCTTGCCGGGGGTGGCGAGGTCGACCAGCACGTAGCCGACGGCCATGAGGGCGACGCCGACCACGCCGTAGGCCAGCGTGACGAGCAGATCGGTGAGGAGGGTCTGCACAGGGGACTCCAGGATTCGTCGGGTCAGGTCACTTGCCGGAGCCGGGTCCGCCGCCGCGGACCGTGCTGCCTCGCCCCCAGCCCCAGTGGCTGCCCACCCGGGAGTGGTAGCGGGGGTACGCGGTGGTCATCCGCTCCAGCAGGATCACCGAACCGGCGGCGAGCGGCAGGATCACCACCGAGTCGTCGTCGTAGCGCAGGTAGACCCCGCTGCCGTCGACGTACTGGTCGGCCGGCTGCCAGGCGTCGGTGATCTCCTTCGACACCTGGCTGGGCGTCCGGTTCGACGTGTACGCGACCGCGTCGGAGCCGAGGTCCCGGCTGGTCGCGCGGCTGTAGCGGTCCTCCACGTAGCCCCGGGGCGAGAAGTTGCCGTAGAAGATCGCGAAGGCGGCGACCACGGCGCCGATGACGGCGAACGCCACCCCCACGACGAACCACCGTCGATACGTCACAGCGCCACCACCGTCTCGGTCAGGACCAGTTCGTTGGTCTGCGGATACGCGTGCCAGGTGCGCCAGGACACCGAGCCGGCCGGGGGCTCGGGGCGGACGGCGAGCGCGGTCACCGCGTCCTCGTCGCCGGGAAAGACCCCGACCAGCGCGTACGGGTCGTCGGCCAGGTCGGCGCGGAGCGCGGCGACCCGGGTACGCAGGCCGTCGCCCGCCGGCCGGAGCACCGTGGCGGTGAACCGGTAGCCGGCGGTCTCGTCGTGCAGGGCGTCCGGCAGGTGCGGGGGGCGGCCGGGCAGGCAGGCGACCGTCTCGGTGAGGTCGCCGCAGACCACCTGGTGCGAGGCGCCGAGCAGGCGCAACCGCAGCCGCAACCCGCCGGGCAGGGTCACTTCGCGCACGTGCAGGGCTGGGCGTTCGGGGCCGCCGAGGTCGAGGCTCAGGTCGGCGGCGCGGGTGTCGACGTACGGGGCCTGCAGGGCGACGAGCACGTCCTAGCCCACCTTCTCCGGGCCACCCTGCGGGTAGATCATCACCTCGGCGCGGCGCACCTGCTCGCCGAGGTTCACCTCCCAGCCCGCTTCCCCGTACGCCTCGAAGGAGAGCCGGGCCCCGCCGGGCGCCTGGTAGTCGTGGTAGCGCATGGTGCCGCGCGGGTCGAGGCCGGTGCCCTCGGTGGCGGTGAACTTCGCCTGGCCGGACTCGTCCCAGTTGTAGCGGCGGCCGGCGATCTCCAGCGTCGGCGCCCCGGGGGTGACGGTGGCCGACGGCTCGCTGGTCCAGAGCACCAGCTCCAGGTCCGGCTCCGACTCGACGGAGAGCCAGCGCTTCACCCCGCCGGCGTCGTCGAGCAGGTGCTCCGCCCAGCTCCAGCCGCCCTCGACCAGGTGCACCGAGCCGCGCACGGTGTAGGGCACCTGGCGGATCTCCACGATGTCGCCGGGCTTGAGCGCGCGGGGGTCGCCGCGCAGCGCGTCGGCGTCCCGGTCGCGGAAGGGATCACCGGGGGTGGCCTTCGGGCGTGGCGCGGACCGGGCCCTGCGCAGGGCGATCACGGCGATCACCACGCCGGCCACCCCGACCAGGCACCCCAACGTGGCCACCACGTACGCCAGCGAACCGTTCACGGCCGTCTCCCCCCAAGGTGTTTCGGCGGAGACGGTAACAACCCGACGCACGCGCGCCGAAGTGACGTTCGTTGAGTGAGCGGTCAGCTACGGTCAGGTGCCGGCGAGGCGTTCGGCGGCGTACTCGCGCAGGGTGGCGCGGTCCATGAGGCACCCGCTGAACGTGGTGAACTCGCCGTCGTCATCGCGCAGCCGTTCCCAGGCCGCCCGGCCGGCCGCCGGGTCGACCGTGTCCAGCAGCGTGGCCGCGTACGCCTTCCCGGCCGGTGACCCGTGCTTCAGCAGCCGGTCGACCTTCTTCCGGGCCGCCTCGGGATGCTCCCGCAGCGCCCGCTCCAGGTGCCGGTACGCGTCGGTCGCCGGCAGGATCTGCCCGGCGATGCCCACCCCGCCGAAGGCGAGGGTGTCGGCCCGCCGAAGCTCCTCGACGGCCGCGTCCAACTCCCGGTCCTTCTCCCCGATCCCGAACACCATGCCCTCACTCTTTCCCCGGCCGGCCACCACCGACCCTGTTGATCAAGAAGTTTGCGTCGGCCGATGTGCCGCAGCCGACGCAAACTTCTTGATCAACGCAGCTCTCAGGCCGTCGTGACCGTCAGGCCGTCCTTCGTGTCGGACAGGTCGACCTGCACCGTGTCGCCGTCGCGGATCTGGCCGGCCAGCAGGGCCTTGGCGAGCTGGTCGCCGATCGCCGACTGCACGAGGCGGCGCAGCGGGCGGGCACCGTAGATCGGGTCGTACCCGTGCTCGGCCAGCCACACCCGGGCGGCGTCGCTGATGTCCAGCGACAACCGGCGGTCCGCGAGACGGCGTCGCATCCGGTCGAGCTGGATGTCCACGATCGCCCGCAGGTCGGTGCCCTGGAGGGCGGCGAACACCACGATGTCGTCGAGGCGGTTGAGGAACTCCGGCTTGAAGTGCGACCGGACCACCGCGAGGACACCCTCCCGGCGCTGCTCCTCGGCCAGCGTCAGATCGCTGATCACCGACGACCCCAGGTTCGAGGTGAGGATCAGGATCGCGTTGCGGAAGTCGACGGTGCGGCCCTGGCCGTCGGTGAGCCGCCCGTCGTCGAGCACCTGGAGCAGCACGTCGAAGACGTCCGGGTGCGCCTTCTCGACCTCGTCCAGCAGGATCACCGAGTACGGCCGGCGGCGCACCGCCTCGGTGAGCTGGCCGCCCTCCTCGTAGCCGACGTAGCCGGGCGGGGCGCCGACCAGGCGGGCCACGGAGTGCTTCTCGCCGTACTCGCTCATGTCGATGCGGACCATGGCCCGCTCGTCGTCGAAGAGGAATCCGGCGAGCGCCTTGGCCAGCTCGGTCTTGCCCACGCCGGTCGGGCCGAGGAAGAGGAAGCTGCCGGTCGGGCGGTCCGGGTCGGCGACGCCGGCCCGGGCGCGGCGGACCGCGTCGGAGACTGAGGTGACCGCCTCGGTCTGGCCCACGACCCGGGAACCCAGCGTCTCCTCCATCCGGAGCAGCTTGGCGGTCTCGCCCTCCAGCAGCCGGCCGGCCGGGATGCCGGTCCAGGAGGCGACCACCGCGGCGATGTCGTCCGCCCCGACCTCCTCCTTGAGCATCGCGCCGTCGGCCTGGAGCCGGGCCAGCTCCTCCTCGGCCTGCTTCAGCTCGGTCTGGAGGGCGGGGATCCGGCCGTAGCGCAGCTCGGCGGCGCGCTCCAGCTCGCCGTCGCGCTCGGCCCGCTCGGCCTCGCCGCCGAGCCGCTCCAGCTCCTCCTTGGCGGTGGAGAGCTTGGTGATGTGGCTCTTCTCCAGCTGCCAGCGCTCGGAGAGCGCGGTGAGCTGCTCACGCTTGTCGGCCAGCTCCTTGCGCAGCCGGGCCAGCCGCTCGGCCGAGGCGGCGTCCGGCTCCTTGGCCAGCGCCATCTCCTCGATCTCCAGCCGGCGCACCGCCCGCTCGATCTCGTCCACCTCGACCGGGCGGGAGTCGATCTCCATCCGGAGCCGGGAGGCGGACTCGTCGACCAGGTCGATCGCCTTGTCCGGCAGGAACCGGTCGGTGATGTAGCGGTCGGAGAGGGCGGCGGCGGCGACCAGCGCGGCGTCGGTGATCCGCACGCCGTGGTGCACCTCGTAGCGCTCCTTGAGGCCGCGCAGGATGCCGATGGTGTCCTCGATGGTCGGCTCGCCGACCAGCACCGGCTGGAAGCGGCGCTCCAGCGCCGGGTCCTTCTCGATGTGCTCGCGGTACTCGTCCAGCGTCGTGGCGCCGACCATCCGCAGCTCGCCGCGGGCCAGCATCGGCTTGAGCATGTTGCCGGCGTCCATCGAGCCCTCGCCCTTGCCCGCACCGACCACGGTGTGCAGCTCGTCCAGGAAGGTGATGACCTGGCCGTCGGAGTTCTTGATCTCCTCCAGCACCGACTTCAGCCGCTCCTCGAACTGGCCGCGGTACTGCGCGCCGGCCACCATGGCCCCGAGGTCGAGCGAGACGAGCTTCTTGTCCCGCAGCGACTCCGGCACGTCACCCGCGACGATCCGCTGGGCCAGGCCCTCGACGATGGCGGTCTTGCCGACGCCCGGCTCGCCGATCAGCACCGGGTTGTTCTTGGTACGCCGGGACAGCACCTGAATGACCCGGCGGATCTCCGAGTCGCGGCCGATGACCGGGTCGATCTTCCCCTCACGGGCGCTGGCGGTCAGGTCGACGCCGTACTTCGCGAGCGCCTGGTAGGTCTGCTCCGGGTCGGCCGTGGTGACCCGCCGGTCCCCGCCGCGCACGGTCGGGAAGGCGGCGACCAGGTTCTCCTCGGTCGCGCCGGAGTTCTTCAGCGCGACGGAGACCGCGCCACCCACCCGCGCCAGGCCGGCCAGCAGGTGCTCGGTGGAGGTGTACTCGTCGCCCAGCGGCCGGGCGATCTGCTCGGCGGCGCCGATGGCGTTGACGAACTCGCGGGCCAGGGTGGGCTCGGCGATGCTGGAGCCGCGCGCCGCGGGCAGGGCGTCGACCGAACGCTGGGCGACCCGGCGCAGCTCGGCGGGGTCGGCCCCGACGGCGCGCAGCAGGCCGGCGGCGGTCGAGCCCTCGGTGTCCAGCAGCGACAGCAGCAGGTGCCAGGGCTCCACGGTGGCGTGCCCGCGCTGGTTCGCCAGCGCGACGGCACCGGTGATGCTCTCGCGGCTCTTGGTGGTGAGTCGTTCCGTGTTCATGGGCTCCCCCGGATCGGCGTGTCCACTGGAAAGGACACAACCAGAGTTGAGTCTATTCCGCTCAACTCCAGCGGTGTGACGCCCCTCACGACGCTTGTTGGTCCAGCACCACCCTGACCCAGCGCCGGTTGGCCGTCCAGCCCGTACCGAGCACCACGTCGTCCGGGCCACGCGCGGCGATCGTGCCGTCGTCCAGGACGGTGAGGTAATGCTCCCCGGTGAGCGGCCAGTCCACCCGGTAGTAGCGGCCGCCGGCCACCACGCCCACCCCGTCCGGGACGGTCACCGCGACCAGCTCGG
Source organism: Micromonospora sp. NPDC005305 (assembly GCF_040607315.1). Taxonomy (NCBI): domain Bacteria; kingdom Bacillati; phylum Actinomycetota; class Actinomycetes; order Micromonosporales; family Micromonosporaceae; genus Micromonospora; species Micromonospora sp. NPDC005305. Next base: position 269,714 of record NZ_JBEXGL010000002.1, read on the forward strand.
CGCCGAGCGGCGCCACCGAGCGGGCCTGCGCGGGATGCCCGACCGCGCCGACCGGCGCCCACTCGGGGCCACCCACCAGCCGCCAGAGCGCCGGGAAGCCGGTCCGGTCCGGGCGCTCCCCGACCAGCCACGCGCCGCCGTCCGGGGCGATCACCACGCGCAGCACCCCCACCTCGTCGCCCCGCCAGGACAGCGGCGTCGACACCCAGTGCCGGCCCCCGTCCCGCGACACCGCGGCGAACGGCCGGCCGTCGCGCGCGCCGGCCGCCACCACCAGGTCCCCCGAGCCGCCGACGGTGTTCAGCCCGGGTACGGCCGGCTGGGCGGGCAACGGCCGCAGGGTGGCGCCGTCCCACTCGGCCACCGCACCGAGCCCCTCGGCCACCTGGAAGCGACCCCGGGCCGCCACCAGCGCCGCCGGTTCCCCGCCGGTGGTGTGGGCGAAGGTGACCCCGCCGTCGGTCGAGGTGTACCAGCCGTACGGCTCGGCGAGCAGCACGAGCGCCCCCGGTACGGCGTAGAGCTGCTGGCTCACCGCCACCGGATGAGGGTGCCGCAGGGCTCGCCAGGTGCGGCCACCATCCATGGTGGCGTAGAGCAGGGCGGCGGGGCAGCCGCCACGGGGCGGCGGGGCGTCGCAGGCGGCGACGAAGAGGGCGTACCCGTGCTCGGCGTCGGCGAACTCCACGAACGGGCGGTCGTACCGGCGGTCGACGGCGACCCGGACGTGGCGTACCTCGTCGAAGCCGACGGCCCGCGACGGCACCGGCGCGGTCGGCGCGGGCCGGGGGGACGCGGACGACCGGTCGGGTGGGTTCCGGCGGACGTCGCCGATCGAGCAGGCGGCGAGGGCCGGCACCAGCAGCAGACCGATGGTCGGGAGCACGCGGCGACCGATCATGGGGCCCCTCCTCCGCACGGTAGCCTTGCGCGGGTGCGAGTACGTGTCGAACAGACTGCCCTACCCGGGATCGGCGTCCGTCACGATCTGATGACGGAATCCGGCCGCCGGCTCGGCGTGGTCTCCCACCGCAATGGCCGCCGCGACCTGGTCCTCTACGACCCGGACGATCCCGACTCCTGTCAACACGACATACCGCTGACCGACGACGAGGCGGAGGCGCTGGCCGACATCCTCGGCGCGTCGCTCATGCTCGGCCAGCTCGCCGGGCTGCGCGAGCAGGCCGCCGGGCTGCTCACCGAGCAGGTCCTCATCCCGGCCGGCTCCCGCTACGTCAACAAGCGGCTCGGTGACACCAAGGCACGGACCCGCACCAGCGCCTCCATCGTCGCGGTGCTGCGTGAGGGCGAGGTGAACGTCTCGCCCGATCCCACCTTCCGGTTCCAGGCAGGTGACGTGGTCGTCGTGGTCGGCACCCGGCAAGGGCTCGACGGGGTCACCGCGATCCTCGCCGAAGCCGACCCGGACGGCTGAGGCGCGGATGCACGAAACCACCACGCTGCTCGTCGAAGTCGGCGCGCTGCTGCTCCTGCTCGGCCTGCTCGGCCGGCTCAGCCGCCGCTTCGGTGTCTCACCCATCCCGCTGTACCTGCTCGCCGGACTCGCCTTCGGTCACGGCGGCCTGCTGCCGCTCAACGCCAGCGAGGAGTTCTTCGCCGTCGGCGCGGAGATCGGCGTCATCCTGCTGCTCGTCATGCTCGGCCTGGAATACAGCGCCAACGAGCTGGTGGGCAACCTCCGCTCGGCCGCGCCGGCCGGCCTGATCGACGCGGTGCTCAACGCGCTGCCCGGCTTCGCCTTCGCCCTGCTGCTCGGCTGGGGCTGGGTGGCCGCCGTGGTGCTCGGCGGCGTCACCTGGGTCTCCTCGTCCGGCGTGATCGCGAAGGTGCTCGGCGACCTCGGCCGGGTCGGTAACCGGGAGACCCCGGTGATCCTCTCCGTCCTGGTGATCGAGGACCTGGCCATGGCCCTCTACCTGCCGCTGGTCACCGCGCTGCTCGCCGGGGTCGGCCTGGTCAAGGGCGGCATCGCGCTCGCCGTCGCGGTGCTCACCGTGGTCGTCGTGCTGGCCGTCGCGATCCGGTACGGCCACCTGATCTCCGCCGCGCTCTCCGCGAAGGACCCCGAGGCGCTCCTGCTCGGGGTGCTCGGCCTGACCCTGCTGGTCGCCGGGGCCGCGGCCAAACTCCAGGTCTCCGCCGCGGTCGGCGCGTTCCTGGTCGGCATCGCCCTCTCCGGGCCGGTGGCGCACCACGCCACCGAGCTGCTGTCGCCGCTGCGGGACCTCTTCGCCGCGGTGTTCTTCGTCTTCTTCGGCCTGGTGACCGATCCGCTGGACATGCCGCCGGTGCTGCTGCCGGCGTTCCTGCTGGCCGTGGTCACCATGGGGACGAAGCTGGCCACCGGTTGGCTGGCCGCCCGCCGGGCCGGGATCGCCGAGCCCGGCCGGTGGCGGGCGGGCTTCGCGCTCACCCCGCGCGGCGAGTTCTCCATCGTCATCGCCGGCCTGGCCGTCGCCGCCGCGCACCCGGTCGAGCCCCGGCTGGCGGCGCTCGCCACCGCGTACGTGCTGATCACCGTGGTAACCGGGCCGATGCTGGCCCGCCTGCCCGACCTGCCCTGGTTCAAGCGCTGGCTGCGCCGGCGCATGGCCGCCCGGCAACCGGTGCCGGTGGGAGTGGCCGACTGACCTCGGCCGGGCCGGGTCGGCCGTACGGCCGACCCGGCCCGGCCAACGGTTGCCGAATTGATTCCGGGAAGGTCTACCGCCACCCGGCGAAACCGCGTTAACGTGTCGCCCCAGCAGCCAGGGTCCGCGGGTGGCCGGTGCCCCCGCCAGCGCAAGCGGAAGGTCGGCCGGTGAGCGTGCAGGAAGAGACGTTCCACGGCTTCGCCAACCCCGTCGACCCCTCGCCCGCCGAGCTGAGGTCGTGGGCCTACCAGCCGGACTCGGTCCCGCTGACCTCCATGCCCCCGGACTGGGACCTGCTGGTCGCCGGGGACCACCTGGTGCAGACCCTCTTCGACCTGGCCATGGATCCGGCCTGTCCGGCCCGCCGGTTCGCCCTGCACTGCCTCTACATCTACGCCGCCGACGGCATCCGGACGAACTTCCGGGCCCACCCGAAGCGCCGCTTCCGCAAGCTCGTGGAGCAGGCCGAGCGGGCCGGCGACGAGCTGATGCGCAACTGGGCGCACAACAGCCGCGTGCTGCTCGCCCGGCCGGACCTCTTCGTCTACCGCGACTGGTGCGAGGGTGGCCTCGTGCGGGAGAACCGCCGGCTCTAGGTTTTGCCGCGGCGAACGGGCCGGGACCCCCTGCCAGCGTCACCGCGTCCCGGCCCGCACGGTCCTCTGGCGCGAACGGGCCGGGACCCCCCGTGGGTCCCGGCCCGCACGTCACGGATCGCTCAGCCGGTCGATCCGCCCTGCTTCCTGCGCCGCTCGTCGTCCCTGGCGCGGTCGACGCCGTGGTCCACCTGGTCGGCGAAGCGCCCTTCCTTGACCTTGTCGGTGAAGCGCCCCTCGGTGACCCGGTCGAATTGCTCCCGGACGTTCTGGGCCACCTGCTCCAGCCGTTCCTCCGCCCGTTCCGCCACCTTCTTCGCCGATTCCGCCATGGCTCCCCCTGCCAGTTCGGAGTCCGAATTGAGTCGGTTGGCCGCATTCACAGGCTAGCCAATCCGTCCCTGCGGCACTCCGCTTTCGCCCCAACCGCCGCCCCCGCCGGCGCACGGAAAAAGCCGGCGCGGCCCGGGGTGGGCGCGCGCCGGCCTGTGGTTCGTGGGGTCAGCGGTCGGGGGTGCGGCGGGGGCGCCAGACGACGAGCGCGGTGGAGGTCCGGTTGGTGGGGACGAGGTCACCGCGGGAGAACCCGCCCAGCGACTCCAGCTCGGCGATCCGGCGGTACGCGGCGTCCAGCTCCGCCTCCAGCCGGGCCACCCGCGCCTGGGCCTCCTCCAGCAACCGTTCCAGGTTGATGATCCGCTTCACCCCGGCCAGGTTGATCCCGTCGTCCTGGCTGAGCCGCTGCACCTCGCGGAGCAGCACCACATCCCGGACGCTGTACCGGCGACCGCCGCCGGCCGCCCGGCCGGCCTGCACGAGGCCCAGCCGGTCGTACTGGCGCAGCGTCTGCGGGTGCATCCCCGCCATCCGGGCCGCCACCGAGATCATCAGAACCTTGGCCTCGTAGGCAGGGTCACCCGAGCCGACGAACTCCTGTGACATCCCCGCTCACCTCCGCTGCCTCGTCACCCGGTCAACTGAATCGACGCACCCGCGCGTCGAGATGTTCCCGCGCCGCCGGCGGGGTCTGCGCGGCGAACGTCTCCAGCGCCGCCCGCGCCTCGTCCGACAGCGTCGCGGGGACCACCACGTCGAGGGTGACCAGCAGGTCACCAGAGCGGCCGTCCCGGCGTACGACGCCCTTGCCCCGGGCGCGCAGCACCCGCCCGCTGGGCGTACCCGGCGGCACCCGCAGCGTCACCGTCCCGTCCAGGGTCGGCACCCGCAGGTCGGTGCCGAGCACCGCCTCCGCGAACGTGATCGGCACGGTCAGGGTCAGGTCGTCCCCGGTGCGCCCGAACAGCTCGTCCGGGCGGACCTTGACGTGCACGAACAGGTCACCCGCCGGGCCGCCCCGCTCGCCGGGCTCGCCCCGGCCGGCCAGCCGGATGCGCTGGCCGTCGGCCACTCCGGCCGGGAAGCGCACGTTGAGCGTGCGGGTCTTGGTGACCCCGCCGGTGCCGTGGCACTCCGGACACTTCTCCTCGACGACGGTGCCCACGCCCTGGCAGTTGCGGCAGGGCTCGGAGAAGCTGAACGACCCCTGGTTGCGGGTGGTCACCCCGGCGCCGTGGCAGACCGGGCAGGCCACCGGCTGGGTGCCCGGCTTCGCCCCGTTGCCGTGGCAGGTCTCGCACACCCCGGGGGCGCGCAGCGTCAACGGGAGGGTGACACCGCGAACCGCGTCGGGGAAGTCCAGCGCCACCTCGGTCTCGACGTCCCGGCCCCGGGCCGGGCCCCGCGGGCGGGCCGCGCCGCCGGCGCCCCCGCCCGTGAAGATCGAGCTGAACAGGTCGCCCAGCCCGCCGCCGCCGAACCGCGCCTCGCTGCCGCCCGCCCCGCCGAACAGGTCGGACACGTCGAACGGCATGCCGCCGGGCTGGCCCGCGCCACGGGCGTTGCGCCGGAAGGCGCCCGAGCCGAAGAGCGACCGCATCTCGTCGTACTCGCGGCGCTTCTTCTCGTCGCCCAGCACGGCGTACGCCTCGGAGACGGCCTTGAACCGCTCCTCGGCCTTCGGGTCACCGGGGTTGTGGTCCGGGTGCGACTCCCGAGCCAGCTTCCGGTACGACTTCTTGATCTCGTCCGAGGAGGCGGACTTCTCCACGCCCAGCGCGGCGTAGTAGTCCTTCTCGATCCAGTCCTTGGAACTCACCGGTCCACCCCCTTCCACGGGACGTACCCCGGTCGTCCCGCCCGCCCGGCGTGGGCGGGCGGGACGTCACGGGTCGGCACTACTCGGGCTCGGCGACCGCGACCAGGGCGGGCCGCAGGAGCCGTTCGCCGAGCTGGTAACCCCGGCGCATGACCTGCACGCAGGTCGGCTCGGTCACGTCGGCGGAGGTCTGGTGCGCCACCGCCTCGTGCCGCGTCGGGTCGAACGGGTCGCCCTGCTCGCCGAAGGCGGTCAGGCCGAACTTGGTCAGCGCGGTGGTGAGCTGCTCGGCCACGCTGCCGAACGGGCCCACCAGGTCGCCGTGCTCGCGAGCCCGGTCCAGGTCGTCGAGGATCGGCAGCAGCGCGGTCAGCACCGTGCCGGTCGCCTGCTCCTGGACCAGGCTGCGGTCCCGGTCGACCCGCTTGCGGTAGTTGGCGTACTCGGCCGACACCCGCTGGACGTCGCGGGTCCGCTCGTCCAGCTCGGCCCGGAGCGACTCCACCTCGCCGCCCAGCGGCGCCTTCTCGGCGGTCGACTCCTCGCTCGGCTGGGCCGGCGCGTCGACCACCGGCGGACCGGAGACCGGGGCGTCGGCCTCGCCCTCGATCTCGTCGACCACGACCTCGGCCTCCTCGACCAGCCCCTCGGCGGGCGCGTCGGGCGCGGCGTCGGCGGCCGACGTGTCGGACACCGCCTGCTCGGTGGCCTTGCCGATCTTGCGCTTGTCGCGGATGACGACGCGCGGCTCCTCGCCAGCGCCCTGGCCGGCGGTCGCGGAGCCACCCGGCGCCGACCCGGTGGACCCCGGGTCGGCGGCTCGTGGCTTCTCCGTCATGCGGCTACCTCATCCCTCTCGCGGTGGGAAACGTGTCCGGGACCGAAGGTCACTTCTTGTCCTCGTCCACGATCTCCGCGTCGACCACGTCGTCGGGGCCGCCGGCCTGGGCGCCACCGGTCGCACCCGCGCCCGCGCCCGGCCCGGCCTCGCCCGGGGCACCCTGCTCGCCCTGCTGCTGCGAGTAGAGCAGCGAGCCGGCCTGCTGGGAGACCTGCGCCAGCTTCTCGTGCGCGGCCTTGATCTTGTCGATGTCCTGGCCGCCGAGCGCGCTGCGCAGCTCGCCGAGCGCCTCGTTGAGCTGGTCGCGGTTCTCCGCGGGCAGCTTGTCGCCGCTCTCGGCGAGGAACTTCTCGGTCTGCCACTGGAGCGCCTCGGCCAGGTTGCGGGTCTCGGCCTCGTCGCGCCGGCGCTTGTCCTCGTCGGCGTGCTCCTCGGCGTCCCGGCGCATCCGCTCGATGTCGTCCTTCGGCAGCGAGGAGCCGCCGGTGATCGTCATCTTCTGCTCCTTGCCGGTGCCCAGGTCCTTGGCGTGCACGTTGACGATGCCGTTGGCGTCGATGTCGAAGGTGACCTCGATCTGCGGCACGCCGCGCGGCGCCGGCGGGAGGCCGGTCAGCTCGAAGGTGCCGAGCTTCTTGTTGTAGGCCGCGATCTCGCGCTCGCCCTGGAACACCTGGATCAGCACCGACGGCTGGTTGTCGTCGGCCGTGGTGAAGACCTCGGAGCGCTTGGTCGGGATGGTGGTGTTGCGCTCGATCAGCTTGGTGAAGATGCCGCCCTTGGTCTCGATGCCCAGGCTCAGCGGGGTCACGTCGAGCAGCAGGACGTCCTTGACCTCACCCTTGAGCACACCGGCCTGCAGGGCGGCGCCGACGGCGACGACCTCGTCCGGGTTGACGCCCTTGTTGGGCTCCTTGCCGGTGAGCTGCTTGACCAGGTCGGTCACGGCCGGCATCCGGGTCGAGCCGCCGACCAGGATGACGTGCTCGACGTCCGACACCTTGATGCCGGCGTCCTTGACGGCCTGCTCGAACGGGCCCTTGCAGCGGTCCAGCAGGTCCTGCGTCATCCGCTGGAACTCGGCGCGGCTCAGGGTCACGTCGAGGTGCAGCGGGCCCGCCGAGCCGGCGGTGATGTACGGCAGGTTGATGTTGGTGGTGGTGGCGGCGGACAGCTCGATCTTGGCCTTCTCGGCCGCCTCCTTGAGCCGCTGCATGGCCATCTTGTCCTGGGACAGGTCGATGCCGTGCTCGCCGCGGAAGGTCTTCACCAGGTGGTCGATGATGCGCTGGTCCCAGTCGTCACCACCGAGGTGGTTGTCACCGCTGGTGGACTTGACCTCGATGACGCCCTCGGCCAGCTCCAGCAGCGAGACGTCGAAGGTGCCGCCACCGAGGTCGAAGACCAGGACGGTCTGCTCCTTGGAGCCCTTGTCGAGGCCGTACGCCAGGGCCGCCGCGGTCGGCTCGTTCACGATCCGCAGCACGTTGAAGCCGGCGATCTCACCGGCCTCCTTGGTGGCCTGGCGCTGGCCGTCGTTGAAGTAGGCCGGCACGGTGATGACCGCGTCGGTGATCTGCTCACCCAGGTACGCCTCGGCGTCCCGCTTGAGCTTCATCAGCGTGCGGGCCGAGATCTCCTGCGGGGTGTACTTCTTGCCGTCGATGTCGACGGTCCAGTTGGTGCCGATCTCCCGCTTGACCGAGCGGATGGTCCGGTCCGGGTTGGTCACCGCCTGGCGCTTCGCGACCTCACCGACGAGCACCTCGCCGTTGCGGGCGAACGCGACGATCGAGGGGGTCGTCCGCGAGCCCTCCGCGTTGGCGATGACGGTGGGCTCACCGCCCTCGAGAACGCTGACGCAGGAGTTCGTCGTGCCGAGGTCGATGCCGACCGCACGTGCCATGTTCGCTTCCTCGCTTCGTAACGGTGAGCAGGTCAACGGGCCTGCCCGGCGGGTCGCCCGCAGCGACCGCACCACAAGTTGAGTGAACTTGACTCAATAGTGCCACGCCCGGGGCGATCCGCAAGTCCAGGTTGAGCCGACCCGACGCAACCTGACCGTTATTACCGTCCGGTTGTCTTACCTTGCGTCGGTCGGGCACGCTTTAGCGGTGACGACGCACGGCGATCCCGCCACCCATGCCGGCGCGCCCGCCGTCGCCGCCCGCACCGGCCCCGACGACACCGGTGGGGACCTGCCCGCCGATGCCGCGGAAGGTCTGCCCGCCGCACTCACCGGCCTGCGGGCCGCGATCGGGGCGGCCCGGTTCCCCCTCGCCCTGCCCTCGGCCGAGCCCGCCCGCCGCACCGCCGCCGGCCTCACCGACCAGCTCGACGACTACCTGCTGCCCCGGCTCGCCCGTCTCGACGCCCCGCTGCTCGTGGTGGTCGGCGGCTCGACCGGCGCCGGCAAGTCGACGCTGGTCAACAGCCTGGTCCAGGCGCGGGTCAGCGCCGCCGGGGTGCTCCGCCCGACCACCCGCTCGCCGGTGCTGGTCTGCAACCCGGCCGACGCGGCCTGGTTCCGCCAGGGCGAGCTGCTGCCCGGCCTGACCCGCACTACGGAGCCCAGCGAGAACCCGGGCACGCTCCAGCTGGTCACCGCCCCCGCGCTCCCGGCCGGGCTGGCCTTCCTCGACGCGCCCGACATCGACTCGGTGGTCGACGCCAACCGGGCGCTCGCCGGTCAGCTGCTGGCCGCCGCCGACCTCTGGCTCTTCGTCACGACGGCCGCCCGCTACGCCGACGCCGTCCCGTGGGAGCTGCTGCGCAGCGCCCGGGCCCGGGGCACGGCCGTCGCCATGGTCCTCGACCGGGTGCCCCCGGAGGCGGCCGACGAGATCGCCGCCCACCTGTCCGAGATGCTCGCCGCGCAGGATCTGGGCGCCGCGCCGCTGTTCGTCCTGCCGGAGACCTGGGTGGACGGGCAGGGCCTGCTCCCCGACCGGGTCACCGCCCCGCTGGCCGCCTGGTTCGCGCGGCTCGCCGCCGACGCCGAGGCCCGCTCGGCGGTGGTCCGGCAGACCCTCGACGGCGCGCTGGCCGCGCTGCACCCCACCGTCGACGCGCTGGCCGACGCCGCCGACGAGCAGGTAACCGCCGCCGACGCGCTGGACGAGCGGGTCCGGGCGGCGTACCGGGGGGCGGAGCGGACGGTCGACCAGGGGCTCAAGGACGGCCGGCTGCTGCGCGGCGAGGTGCTGGCCCGCTGGCAGGAGTTCGTCGGCACCGGCGAGTTCTTCCGCAGCCTGGAGGCGCGGATCGGCCGGCTGCGCGACCGGGTGGTGGCCGCGGTCACCGGCCGTCCGGCCCCGGCCGCCGAGCTGCGGAACGCCATCGAGTCGCAACTGGTCACGCTGCTGCGCGGGGTGTCCGCCGAGGCGGCGGAGAACGCGTACACCGGGTGGAAGGCGCACCCGGCCGGGGCGGCGCTGCTCGAACCCGAGCTGGCGCACCCGTCGGCCGATCTTCCCGAGCGCGCCGAGCGCCTGGTCCGCGACTGGCAGCGCGGCGTGCTCGAACTGGTCCGGGCCGAGGGCGGCGACCGCCGCTTCGTGGCCCGCACCGCCGCGTACGCGGTCAACGCCACCGGCCTGGCCGTCATGATCGCGGTCTTCGCGGCCACCGCCTTCATCCCGACCGGGCTGGAGGTCGCCACCGGCGCGGGCACCACGGTCGCCGCCCAGGCGGTGCTCCAGGCGATCTTCGGCGACCAGGCGGTCCGCAACCTCGCCAGCAAGGCGCGGGTGGACCTGCTGGACCGGATCGGCGCGCTGCTGGCGGAAGAGGCCGAGCGGTTCCTCGCCCGCACCGCCGAGGCGCGCCCGGCCGCCGACACCGGCGCCGCGCTGCGCCGGTCGGCCGGCGAGGTGGAGAAGGCCCGGCACCGCGCCGGCCTCTCCGGCACCGCGGGCGCGGTGCTGCCCGCCGCCGACGAGGGTGGGCGCGCGTGAGCAACATCGTCGGCCGGATGCGGGAGGCGTTCCGGGGCGGGCAGCGGGTCGACCCCGACGTCCTGATCGCGCGGCTCCAGGCCCTCCAGCGCTTCCTCGGCGCGGTCGACGGCCAGGTGCCCGACGCCGAACTGGTCGCCGCGCACACCGTGGTCGAGCGGGCCGGCACCCGGCTGGCCCTCTCCGGCCACCACACCGTGGTCGCGCTGGCCGGTGCGACCGGCAGCGGCAAGTCGAGCCTGTTCAACGCCCTGGCCCGGCTGGACCTCTCCCCGGTCGGCGTCCGCCGGCCGACCACCGGGGTGGCGCACGCCTGCGTCTGGGGGCAGCTCGACGGCGCGTCCCGGCTCCTCGACTGGATCGGGGTGCTGCCGCGGCACCGGTTCGTCCGGGAGAGCCCGCTGGACGGCGACGACGAGTCCGGCCTGCACGGGCTGGTCCTGCTGGACCTGCCCGACTTCGACTCGGTGCAGCGGACCCACCGGCTGGAGGTGGACCGGCTGCTCGGCCTGGTCGACCTGGTGGTCTGGGTGGTCGACCCGCAGAAGTACGCCGACCGAGTGATCCACACCAGCTACCTGCGCGAGTTCCACCGGCACCGCGACGTGACCGTGGTAGTGCTCAACCAGGCCGACCGGCTGCCCCCGGCCGAGCTGCCCCGGGTCCTCGGCGACCTGCGCCGGCTGCTCGACGCCGACGGGCTGGAGGGAGTGCCGCTGCTGCCCACGGTGGCGGTGGACCCGGCCGGGCTGGACGGGCTCCGCGCCGAACTGGAGCGCACGGTCGCCGAGCGGCAGGCCGCGCTGCGCCGGCTGGCCGGCGACGTGGACGCCGTGGTGGCCGGGCTCGACCCGCTGGTCGGGCCGGAGCCGCCGCGCGCCGGGCCGGGTGACGCCTCGGCACGGGAGCTCACCACGGCGCTGGCCGGAGCGGCCGGGGTGCCGACGGTGGCCGAGGCGGTGGAGGGGGCGTACCGGCACCGGGCCGTCGGCAGCACCGGCTGGCCGCTGGTCCGGGGCTGGCGGAAGCTGCGGCCGGACCCGCTGCGCCGGCTGCACCTGCCCGGCGGGGGCGCCGACGCGCCGGCGGAGAGCCTGGTCGCGGCCACCTCCGTACCCGATCCGACCGCCGCGCAGCGCTCGGCGCTCAACCTGGCGATCCGCGCGGTGGCCGACCGCTCCGCCGCCGACCTGCCGGCACCCTGGCCGGCCGCGGTGACCGCCGCGGCCCGGTCCCGGCTGGCCGACCTGCCGGACGCGCTGGACCACGCGGTGGCCGCCACCGACCTGGGCATGGACCACCGGCCGACCTGGTGGCGGGTGGTCGGCGCGCTCCAGTGGCTGGTCACCCTCGCCGCGCTGGCCGGCCTGGCCTGGCTGCTGCTGGGCTACGCGCTGCGCATCCTCGGCCTGCCCGCCCTCGACTACCCGGAACTCGGCGAGGTGCCCTGGCCCACCGTGCTGCTGCTCGGCGGCCTGCTGGCCGGGCTGCTGGTGGCGGCGCTGACCCGGCCGGTGATCCGGTGGGCGGCGCGGCGCGCCCGGCGCCGGGCCGAGCAGCGGCTGCTCACGTCGGTGGGCAGCGTCGGCGAGAAGCACGTGCTGAACCCGGTCTGGGCGGTGCTGGCCCGCTACGGCGAGGCGCGCGAGGCGCTGCGGGAGGCGGCCCGGGGCTGAGCCCCGGCGCGGAATGCCCGGCGTGCTGACCGGTGTCCGGGCGGGCCGGGCGGCGTAGGGTCGGTGCATGGCCACGCCACAGACCCCCTACGAGGCGGTGCTGCACGCCGCTCGCGACGTGACGAGGCTCGACTCCGCCCTGGACGCGGAGATGCTCGGCGCCGCGCTGCTCGGCAGCGTCTACGCCGTTGCCGAGACCGACCGGGACAAGGCCGTCCGCGAGTTCGTGGCCGGCTTCCTGACCGCCACGTCGCGCCGCCGCAGCGCCGCCGCGACCACCATCCGCGCCGTCTTCGCCACCCTGGTGCCCGACGCCGAGGGCGCCGGCCGGGTCCGACCCGGCGCGTACGCGCCGGCGTGGGCCGGCCAGCTGGGCCGGGTGCACCTCACGGGCGCCTGGTCGTACGGCGACGTGTACGGCGACCAGACCTCCTACCTGGCCACCTTCGCCTACGACGACGACGAGGGTGGCCCGGAGCACGCCCTGGTGGCCCTGGTCGACCACAACATCGGGATCACCAAGGACGTGTTCGTGGGCGGCCCGGCCGCCCGGATCGTCGAGCAGGCCCGCGAGATCTGCACCCAGGACGAGTTCACCTGGTTCCGCACCGAGGACCCGGCCCGGATGCGCGTCGAGGTGAGCCGCCACCTGGCGATCACCGACGACCTCGGCGAGCTGCCGGCGCAGGGCTCGCTGGCCACCGACCGGGCGCTGGTGGGTGCGCGGCTGGCCGCGCTGCCCGGCCCGGCGCCCGCGGCGACGGCCGATGTCCCGGCGCTCACCGACGAGGCACGGACCCGGCTGGTGCGGGCCTTCCTCGGCTCGCCGGAGGCGGTCCGGTTCGGCCTGGACCGGGTGGCCGACGGGGAGCTGGCCTCGCTGCACTTCTGCCTGGGGCTGCTGCTGGACCACGCGGCGAGCTTCCCGGACGCCGACCCGATGCGGTGGAGCCCGACGGTCGCCGAGCTGTTCCTGCTCGACTGGGTGCACCGGCGGGCCGTGCTCGACATGGACGACGCCGCCATGCTGCCCCGGGTGCTGCGCGGCTGGGCGGCGTACGCGGCCCGCCAGCGAGGGCTGGCCCCGGCGGCGGCCGCCCGCACGGACGAGGCGATCGAGGAGATGGTTCCCGAGTTCGCCCGGCTCTACAGCACGGGCGAGCGCCGCAGCCCCGCCACGGCCGCCGTCGCCCAGCTCATGGCGGACGGCGTCGACCCGGACGATCCGGCGGCGCTGGACGCCTGGATCGAGGCGAACCGCCACCGCCTCACCGACGACCCGGCCTGACCCGCCGGGCCGTCGGGAACGGCCGCTGGCCGGATCAGGCTCCCGACGCGGTCGGGGCCGTGGTGCCCGACGCCGTGGCGCTCGGGCGCGGGTCGTCGCGCGGGCTGAGCGTCGGCGTGGGCGACTCCTCCGGCGGCGTGCCGGTCGGGGACGGCGTGCCGTCGGGCGGCGCGGTCGTCGAGTCCGGGTCGTCGGTCGGCGACGGCTCCGAGGTCGTGGTGGGCTCGGAGGTCGGCGACGGCTCGGAGGTCGGGGTCGGTTCGGCGGTCGGGCTGGGGCTCGGCTCCGGGTGCGACGGCGAGGGCACCGGCGACGGGCGCGGCGGGCCGGCCGGCGTGGTGGGGATGGGGCGAGGCGTCGGCACCGGCGCGGGAGCGGCCGGGCGGGACCGGTGGCGGGAGCCGAGGTCCCTGTCGTCGGGCAGGGCCGGGGCGGCCGGGAGCACCGGCGTCGCGGGCGGCACGGTGGTGGCTCCGGCGACCGGCGACGGGGTGGGCAGCAGCGGGGACTGGGTCCCCTCGGGCAGCGGGATCACCACCGGGCCGACCGAGGGGGTCGGGATGAACGGGGTGCTGCTGTCCGGGAGGGCGCTGTTGCCCACGGTGGCCGACCCCGCGCTGATCGCGGCGAGGATCGGCATGGAGGCGGTGCCGGCCAGCAGCGCCACGGTGAACAGGTAACCCCGGCTCGGGCCGCCCAGGCCCTGCGCCCGGTGCGCGCCGACCACCCGCCGGTAGCGGGACTGCGGCACCGCCCGGTGCCGGCCGAGGAACGGAACTCCCGGAGGACCCTCTGGCGGCTCGGACACCGGCACACTCCTCGTACGTGTCGACAGGGCGGGATCCCGGCGCAGGCTAAACGGACAAATGCCTCGCGGGGACCACCGCCAGCTTGGACCAGTGACGCTCAGTTCACCAGCCACCACAGCGTGTCGACACACAAATTGTCCGTCCCTCGACAGCGACTCACCAGACAAATGTGTCTATGCGTGCGAACACGACGGAACGTCGCCGGTGGAGGAGGCCGTACTGTGGGCCCGCTCACCTCCTCTGCAATCATTCAGGCACGACGGCAACGCAGCCGCCACCTCCGCGCACCCCGCGGCTGGTGCGGTACGGCGCCGGCGCTCCCGGGTCGGGCTCCTCAAACGGACCCGGCTCACGCCGCGCGGCAACCCTCACCGGGGCTAGGCGCGGCCGCCAGGGACCGGTTCGGCACCAGCCGGGTCGGGCGCACGATGTGCGCGGCACGGGTCACCCCCCGGCGCCGGCGCAGACCAGACAGGGAGAGACGGATGGCAAAGGGCGATGCCGGGGCCGCCACCCGCAGCAAGCGGGCCGCACCCCGTACCAAGCGCGCCGCCGCCACGGGCGAACCTGAGCTCGTGCAGCTGCTCACGCCCGAGGGCGAGCGGATCGAGAGCGCGCTCGGCCCGGACGGGACCGAGTACCGCGTCGACTTCACCGACGAGGAGTACCGCGGGCTCTACCGCGACCTCGTGCTGGTCCGGAAGCTCGACGCCGAGGCCACGGCGCTCCAGCGCCAGGGCGAGCTGGGCCTCTGGGCCAGCCTGCTGGGCCAGGAGGCGGCGCAGGTCGGCTCCGGCCGGGCGCTGCGTACGCAGGACATGGCCTTCCCGACCTACCGGGAGCACGGCGTCCTCTACTGCCGGGGCATCGACCCGATCATGCCGCTCGGCCTGTTCCGCGGCGTCGACCAGGGCGGCTGGGACCCGAACGAGTTCAAGTTCAACATGTACACGATCGTCATCGGGGCGCAGACCCTGCACGCGACCGGCTACGCCATGGGTGTCGCCATGGACGGGAAGACCGGCAGCGACGAGGGCGAGGCGGTGATCGCCTACTTCGGTGACGGCGCCACCAGCCAGGGCGACGTCAACGAGGCGTTCGTCTGGGCCAGCGTCTTCAACGCCCCGCTGGTGTTCTTCTGCCAGAACAACCAGTACGCCATCTCCGAGCCGCTGGAGCGGCAGACCCGCGTCCCGCTCTACCAGCGGGCCGGCGGTTTCGGCTTCCCCGGCGTCCGGGTGGACGGCAACGACGTGCTCGCGTCGTACGCGGTGACCCGGCACGCGCTGGACAACGCGCGGCACGGCCAGGGCCCGAGCCTCATCGAGGCGTACACCTACCGGATGGGTGCCCACACCACCTCCGACGACCCGACCCGCTACCGGATCGCCAGCGAGGTCGAGGCCTGGCAGGCAAAGGACCCGATCGCCCGGATGAAGGCGTTCCTCACGAAGCAGCAGATCGTCGACGAGTCGTTCTTCGCCGAGGTCGACGAGCAGGCCCGCGCCGAGTCGGTGCACCTGCGCGAGCGGGTGCTCGCCATGCCCGACCCGGAACCGGTGACCATGTTCGACCACGTCTACCCCAACGGTTCCCCCGAGCTCGACGAGCAGCGGGCCCAGTTCAGCAAGTACCTGGAGTCGTTCGAGGGGAGCGCCCACTGATGGCCACGGAGACGCTCACCCTCGGCAAGGCCCTCACCGCCGGCCTGCGCAAGGCCCTGGAGAACGACCCGAAGGTCGTCATCATGGGCGAGGACGTCGGCAAGCTCGGCGGCGTGTTCCGCATCACCGACGGCCTCCAGAAGGACTTCGGCGACCAGCGGGTCATCGACACCCCGCTCGCCGAGTCCGGCATCATCGGCACCGCGGTCGGCCTGGCCATCCGCGGCTTCCGGCCGGTCTGCGAGATCCAGTTCGACGGCTTCGTCTACCCGGCGTACGACCAGATCGTGTCGCAGGTGGCGAAGATGCACTACCGCTCGCAGGGCAAGGTACGGATCCCGATGGTCATCCGGATCCCCTACGGCGGTGGCATCGGCGCGGTCGAGCACCACTCGGAGTCGCCCGAGGCGTACTTCGCGCACACCGCCGGCCTGAAGGTCGTCACCTGCGCGAACCCGCAGGACGGCTACTCGATGATCCAGCAGGCGATCGCCTCCGACGACCCGATCGTCTTCCTGGAGCCGAAGCGGCGCTACTGGGAGAAGGGTCCGGTCGAGCTGGATGCCCCGCTGACCGGGGCGTACCCGCTGCACGCCGCCCGGGTCGCCCGGCCGGGCACCGACGCCACCGTGCTGGCGTACGGCCCGATGGTGCGCACCGCCCTGGACGCGGCCACCGCCGCCGCCGAGGACGGCCGGGAGCTGGAGGTCATCGACCTGCGCACGCTCTCCCCGCTGGACCTGACCGCCGCGTACGAGTCGGTGAAGCGCACCGGCCGCTGCGTCGTCGTCCACGAGGCCCCGGGCAACCTGGGCCTCGGGTCGGAGATCGCCGCCCGGATCACCGAGGAGTGCTTCTACTCCCTGGAGTCCCCCGTGCTGCGGGTCACCGGCTTCGACACCCCCTACCCGGCCGCCCGGGTGGAGGAGGAGTACCTGCCCGACCTCGACCGGGTGCTCGACGCCGTCGACCGCACCTTCGGCTGGTGAGCGGCATGTCACGGATCAAGACGTTCAACCTCCCCGACCTGGGCGAGGGCCTGACCGAGGGTGAGATCCTCGCCTGGCTGGTCAAGGTGGGCGACGACATCGAGCTGAACCAGCCGATCGTCGAGGTGGAGACCGCCAAGGCGGCGGTCGAGATCCCGGCGAAGTGGGCCGGCCGGGTGCAGGCGATCTTCCACCCGGAGGGCACCACGGTCGAGGTCGGCAGCCCGATCATCGCGATCGACACCGACCCGACCGCCGGGCCGATCGAGCAGTCGAAGGATGACGCCTCCCGGCCAACCCCGTCGGCGGCCTCGCTGGCCGCCGTCGAGGTCGCGCCCGAGGAGGGCATGGTCGAGCCGGGCCTGATCGGCGGCGTGGCGCCGGGTGGGCGTACGGCGGTGCTGGTCGGCTACGGCCCGCGGAACGCGCCGGCCAAGCGGCGGCCGCGCAAGGGCGGCGTCCCGGCCCAGGCGGCGGCCCCGGCCGCCCCGGTCCAGCCCGCTCCCGCGCCGGTGGTCCCGGCGCCGGCCGCCCCGGCGGTCAACGGCAACGGCCGGGTGACCGGCGCCGTGCTGGCCAAGCCGCCGGTCCGCAAGCTCGCCAAGGACCTCGGCGTCGACCTCGCCACGCTGACCGGTTCGGGCCCGCTGGGCTCGATCACCCGGGAGGACGTCCAGCGGGCGGCGTCGGCCCCGGCGGCGGCCGAGCCGCTGACGGTCGCGGCGCCGGCCACGGCGGCCGCGAGCTTCGGCGCCGACCGCGAGCAGCGCATCCCGGTCAAGGGGGTACGCAAGCTCACCGCGGAGAACATGGCCCGCTCGGCGTTCACCGCCCCGCACGTCACGGAGTTCCTGACCGTGGACGTGACCCGGGCCATGAAGGCCCTGGACCGGCTCCGCGAGCGCCGCGAGTGGCGGGACGTGCGGGTCTCGCCGCTGCTGCTCGTCGCCAAGGCGGTGCTGCTGGCGGTCAAGCGCCACCCGATGGTCAACTCGACCTGGGCCGGCGACGAGATCGTGGTCAAGGACTACGTGAACCTGGGCATCGCGGCGGCCACCGAGCGCGGTCTGATCGTGCCGAACATCAAGGACGCCGGCCGGCTCTCGCTGCGCGAGCTGGCGGACGCGATGACCGCGCTCGTCCAGACGGCCAAGCAGGGGAAGACGTCTCCGGCCGACATGTCCGGCGGCACGCTGACCATCACCAACGTGGGCGTCTTCGGTGTCGACACCGGCACCCCGATCCTGCCTCCGGGCGAGTCCGCGATCCTCGCCTTCGGCGCGGTGCGGGAGCTGCCCTGGGTACACAAGGGCAAGGTCAAGCCGCGCCTGGTCACCACGTTGGGGCTCTCCTTCGACCACCGGATCATCGACGGTGAGCTCGGTTCGAAGTTCCTCCGCGACATCGGGGACTTCCTGGCCGACCCGGAGGCGGCGCTGCTCGCCTGGACCTGACGGTCGCATCGCACCAGGCCACGGCCGGTGTGCACGGGTGAACGCCCGGCACACCGGCCGTTGCCGTTGGGGAACGAAACGTCGGCTCGACAGGGCTCTTGACCTACGATCCTTAGGCACGTGGCTCAGCTCACCTAATAATCGATGGAAGTTCGCGGCGTTCTGGGGTTCAATAGAGACATCAAGGGGCTGACAACCGAATAGCCAGGAGGAGAGACCCAGATGAGCATGATCGAGCGAATCCGCAACCGCCGCGACGCCAACCGCCGCGCCCGTGCCATCGAGCACGCGCTGCGTTCCGCCAACTCGCCGGCCGTCCGCGAGGAGCTTCTCGCCATCGCCCAGCGTCACATGAGCTGACGCTCCCCTACTTTCCTCACCTCCTCCAGTTCGAAGACCCGCCCGGGCGACCGGGCGGGTCTTCGGCGTTTCACGTCGATTGACACCGGGATTCCGCCTCGCCGCACCGCCCGGTACGGTGGGGCTCGGTCGCCAACCGCCCGCCCCCGGACCGATCGCCGACAGAGCAACCGATCGATACCGTCCGGTGACGTTCGGTGACGGCTCGTGCTCCCCCGGGCGCCTCCGGGCGGCCACCGGATACGGTGCGGGGAGCCCGCACGGCCGGTACCTGCCGGCGACTCCGGCAGCCATGCCGACGGTCCCGATCGGCATCGGCGGCCGACATGTGATGGAGGAGGCGCACCCATGACGTCCGAGGCCCCGCACCGCCCCGGCCAGGAGCCGGGCGAGGTGTCGCCGGGCGCCGGCGGACCGGTGCCGTACGGCGACCGCCCGGCGCAGCAGGACAACGGGTACGGCGCACCCGACCTCGGCTGGGCCCCGCCCCCGCCGGCCGGTCGGCCCGCTCAGCCGGCCCCCGCCTGGGCCGCGGCCGACGACCAGCCCCCCGCCTGGACACCGCCGGGCGGCCAGCCCGCCGCCGGCCGAGCCACCGCACAGGTGCCGCCGCCCGCCGAGCCGGGCGGCTGGAGCCCCGCCTCGCAGCCCGCCTGGGCCGCTCCCGAGCAGTCCGCCCCGGCCTGGGGGGCACCCGATCAGGGAGCACCCGCCTGGGGCGCGCCCGAGCAGGCCGACCCCCACCGCGGCGCCGAGCCGGGGCCGCCCGCCTGGGCCGCCGCCCCGCCGAACAACCCCACCGAGTCGACGCCGCCGGCCTGGGGTGCCCCGGCACCGTCCGGCGAGCAGCCGGCCTGGGCGCAGGCCGGCGAGCCGGGTGCCCGCGGCGCCGCCCAGGTGCCCGCGCCCGCCACCGTCCCGAACGAGTCGTGGGCCACCCCCACCGGCCAGGACGACCCGAACCGGCCCGGCGGGTGGAACCCGGCGACCGGCCAGCAGGACGACCCCGGCCGCTCCGGCGGCTGGCGCGCGGCGCAGGAGGACAACTCCGGCGGGTGGGCCGTCGGGGCCGCCGCGCAGCAGCAGGACGACCAGCCCGCCTGGGGTCAGCAGGGCGAGCAGGGCTGGACGCCGGCCGAGCCGACCGCCCGCGCCGCCGCCAAGGTCTCGGTCCCGGGCGCCGTCCGCCCCGAGGGCGCCTGGCCCGCCCAGGACGACCAGGGTCAGGCCGCGAGCTGGCCGAACGGCCCGGCGCAGAACGACGAGCACAGCCACTCCGGCGGCTGGCAGAACGGCCGGAACGCCGCGCAGGCCGACGAGCAGAGCCACGCCGGCGGCTGGCAGAACGGCTCGACGGCGCAGGACGATCCGGACCGCTCCGGCGGCTGGGCGGCGGGCCGGTCCGCCGGAGCTCCCGAGGTGCCGCAGCCGGCCGCCTGGGGCGCGTCCGAGGAGCAGCGGCCGGCCGCCGCCTGGGGCGGCGCGGCGGTGCCGCAGCAGCGTGAGCCGGAGCGACCGGCGGACGAGCCGGGGCAGCCCGGCTGGGGTTCCGCCGCCGTCCCGGCGCCGGCCGAGGCGCCGGCCCGGGCCAGCGCGTCCGTCCCGTCCCCCGACTCGCCGCCCGCCTGGAGCGGCAACCAGGACAACCCGGGGCAGTGGACGCGCGAGCGTACGCCGCTCCCAGAGGCCGAGCCGTGGGCGCCCGGCGAGGCCTGGGGCCGGACCGGCGAGGCCCAGCCCGAGCAGTCGGCGTCGCCCGGCTGGGAGCCGGCCCGCGCCGACGACGGTCCCATCTACCAGCCGGCGCCCGGCCCGGGGATCTCCCCGGCCAACGCGGTGCCGCTGCCCCCGCAGGAGCAGCGGGTGCCGGGCGCCGCCCTGGCCGCCACGCCGCCCGCCGACTACGCGTCGTTCACCCCGGGCGGCGAGCCGGGCGACCGCAACCCGCAGGCGTACGAGCCGGAGCCGGCCGCGGATGCCGGCTGGGGGGCGCCCGGCCCGGTGCACGAGGAGCCGCAGTCACCGGCCGGGCCGGTGGTGCCGGGGCCGCGTACCTCGCCGGAGGCCGGCGCGGGCGGTGCCGTCTCGGCCAGCGCCTCGGTGCCGATGACCAGCCGCGTCACGCCGCCGGCCGACCAGCCGCTGCCCACGAGCGGCAATGCCGGCCCGCTGCCGCGCGTCTACGGCCGGCCCGCGCGACCCGAGCCGGAGGAGGCGCCCGGCCAGGACGGCCCGAACGGCTTCGGTGAGCCGGGGCCGCACCCCCGGACGGACGAGTCGGACCGCGCGCACGGATACGCCGAGGCGCCCCCGGTGCACTCGGCCCCGCCGTCCTCGCCGGCCGGCCCGCCGCCGTTCCCGCCCGGCGTGCCGTCCTTCATGGACCAGCCCGGCAACAGCCGGCCGGTCAACGGGGTGCACCCGCACAACGGCGAGCGCCCGGGCGGCCCGCACGACCCGTTCGGCGGCCCCGGCGGCCCGCACGACCCGTTCGGCGCTCCTGCTGGCCACCAGGACCCGTTCGGCCCGCCTGCCCGCGACCAGTTCGGCGGGTCCGGTGACCCGTTCGGCGGGCCGGCCGGTGGCCGCGCCTCGGTCGGCGTCCCAGGGCAGGGCCCGGTGGGCGAGCCCGGCGGCTTCCCGCCCGCGTTCCCGCCGCCGCCCCAGCAGGGCCCGCCGGCCTGGCCGCAGGCGGCACCGGGCGGCGACCCGGACCAGGGCCGCTTCGAGGCGTTCAAGCCGGAGGCGGAGCCGAAGACCGAGGCGCCCACGCCGAAGGTGCGCAACGGTCGGGTGCTGGCCGTGGTGCTGATCGCCGCGGTGCTCATCCTCGCCGTGCCGCTCGGCCTGCTCACCCTGCTCGGCAAGATCGGCGGGGACGACAAGCCGGCGGGCTTCGACCCGGCGGTGGGCTCCTGCGTCAAGCAGTCCGACACGACGGCCGTGGCGGTCGACTGCGGCGAGCAGGGTGCGTTCACCGTGGTGTCGAAGGTGGACAGCAAGGACAAGTGCGCCGACCCGGCGCAGCCCCAGGTGGTCCTTCCCGGCGACGGGTCCAACCGGGTGCTCTGCCTCAAGCCGGCCGGCCAGTAGCAACTCCCACGAGGGCGGGGCCACGGTGATCCGTGGCCCCGCCGTCGTCGTCACCTGTGCCAGTGCGGGTCGCGACCGAGGTACGCCAGCAGGGCGGTGACCGGGTCGGCACCGGGCTCCACGGGCAGCGCGGCGGCGTACGCGAATCCGCGCAGCGGCTCGGCGGTCGCCCGGGCCGCCGGCATGAGCTGCTCGGCCAGCTCGGCGGTGAGCGGCGCCGGCTGCCCGGTGGCCACCGCGACGTCCCAGGCGTGGACCGCGGCGTCCAGCGCGCAGGCCGCGGCGGCAAGCTGGGGGTCCATGGTCGGCGCGGGCGGCAGCGGCGTGCCGACCGGACCGGCCGCCGGGTCGATTCCCGCCCACGCCGCGGTGGCGGCCTCGACCGCGCTCCGCACGACGCTCTGGACGCCCTCGTCGTGGCCGCGCGGCGGGTCGAACGGGTTGTACGCCGGCAGCGCGCCGGCGCCGACGGACGCCGCCCACCCGTGCTGGTCGCCGGCGGCGTGCATGAGCACCTGCCCGACGGTCCACCGGTCGCACGGGGTCGGGTCGTCGAGCCGGTCGGCCGGCACCCCCTCGGCGGCACGGCGGAGGAGGTCCAGGGCGGTGGTGAGGACGGGGAAGCTCACGAGGCCGGTCCTTTCGGGGAACGGAATGTTTCGTTCCGTTTCAGCCTAGCAGAACGGAACGATCCGTTCCACTGCTATCGTCGACCCATGTCCGAACCCGAGACCGGCCCGCTCAGCGGCCGCCGCGCCCAGGCGGCCCGCAACGACACCCGCATCCTCGACGCCGCCCGCGAGGTCTTCCTGGCCGACCCCGACGCGCCCGTCTCGGCCGTGGCCGCCCGCGCGGGCGTCGGCATCAGCGCCCTCTACCGGCGTTACCCCGGCAAGCAGGACCTGCTCCGCGCTCTCGCATCAGACGGCCTGGCCCGCTACATCGCCGACCTGGAGGACGCACTCTCCGCCGAGGCCCCGCCCTGGGACGCCTACGTCACCTGCCTGCACCGCGTCGTCGAGGGCGGCGGCCAGGCGCTCGCGCAGCGGCTGGCCGGCACGTTCGCCCCCACCCCCGAGCTGAGCCGCATGGCCGAGCAGGCGACCCGGCTGGCCGACACCCTCCTGGACCGGGTACGCGAGTCGGGCGACCTGCGCGACGACGTCAGCGGGGCCGACATCGTGCTGCTGCTGGAAACCGTCATGCTGGTCGACCTCCCCGGCGCCGACCGTGGGGTCGCGCTGCGGCACCGCTATCTCGCCCTGCTGCTCCAGGCCCTGCACAATCCGGTCGAGGCCCCGCTCCCCGGCGTCCCGGCCCGGCAGGAGGACCTGGTGGCCCGCTGGCGAAGCCGCTCCGACCGCTGACCGTGTCGCTCTTCACCGCCCCATCGGGCCGGCCGCCGCCGAGGGTGCGGCACGATGGGGGCATGAGCGCACGAGTACGGGCCCCCGAGCTGCGCGGCCGGGGCTGGCTGAACACCGGCGGCAAGGACGTCACCCTGGCCGACCTGCGCGGCAAGATCGTCCTGTTGGACTTCTGGACCTTCTGCTGCATCAACTGCCTGCACGTGCTCGACGAGCTGCGCCCGCTCGAGGAGAAGTACGGCGACGTCCTGGTCGTGATCGGGGTGCACTCGCCGAAGTTCGAACACGAGAAGGACGCCGCGGCCCTCGCCGCCGCCGTCGAGCGGTACGGCGTGCACCACCCGGTGCTCGACGACCCCGAGATGGACATGTGGCAGCAGTACGCGGCCAAGGCCTGGCCGACCCTGTCGGTGGTCGACCCCGAGGGCTACGTGGTCGCCACCATGGCCGGCGAGGGGCACGCCGAGGGGCTGGCCCGGCTGATCGACGACCTGATCGCCACCCACGAGGCGAAGGGCACCCTGCACCGGGGCGAGGGCCCGTACGTGCCGCCGGCCGAGCCGGAGACCGCGCTGCGCTTCCCCGGCAAGGCCGTGGTGCTCGACGGCGGCAACCTGCTGGTCTCCGACTCGGCCCGGCACTCCCTGGTCGAGCTGGCGCCGGACGGGGAGACCGTGGTGCGGCGGATCGGCACGGGCAGCCGCGGCCACGCCGACGGGCCGGCGGGGGAGGCCACGTTCTCCGAGCCGCAGGGGCTCTGCCTGCTGCCCCCGCAGGTGGCCGAGCTGGCCGGCTACGACCTGGTCGTCGCGGACACCGTCAACCACCTCCTGCGCGGCGTGCGGCTGGAGACCGGCGAGGTGGTCACGGTCGCCGGCACCGGGCGGCAGTGGCGCTCGACGGTCGACGACCACGCGCACGACGCCCGCGCGGCCGACCTCTCCTCCCCCTGGGACGTCGCCTGGTACGACGACCGCGTCATCGTCGCCATGGCCGGCATCCACCAGCTCTGGTGGTTCGACCCGGCGAAGCGGACCGCCGGCATGTACGCCGGGACCACCGTGGAGGCGCTGCGCGACGGCCCGCTGCCGGACGTCTGGATGGCCCAGCCCTCCGGCCTCTCCGTCTCGGCCGACGGCGCCCGGCTCTGGGTCGCCGACAGCGAGACCAGCGCGATCCGCTACGTGGAGAACGGCGTGATGGGCACCGCCGTCGGGCAGGGCCTGTTCGACTTCGGGCACGTGGACGGCCCGGCGGACCGGGCGCTGCTCCAGCACCCGTTGGGGGTGTGCGCGCTGCCGGACGGCTCGGTGCTGATCGCGGACACCTACAACGGGGCGGTGCGCCGCTTCGACCCGGCGACCGAGCAGGTCGCCACGGTGGCCGACGGGCTGGCGGAGCCGAGCGACCTGGTGCTGACCGCCGAGGGCGAGGTGCTGGTGGTCGAGTCGGCCGCGCACCGGCTGACCCGGCTGGCCCCGGGCGCGTTGACCGCGGCGGGCGCGAACACGGTGGACGGGCCGCGGCACAAGCTGGAGCGCAAGCCCACCGACGTGGCGGCCGGCGAGCTGACCCTCGACGTGGTCTTCACGCCCGCCCCCGGGCAGAAGCTGGACGAGACGTACGGGCCGTCGACCCGGGTGGTGGTCTCGGCGTCCCCGCCGGAGCTGCTGGTCGAGGGTGCCGGGACGAGCACGGACCTGTCCCGTCGGCTGGTGCTCAACGGCGACGTGGCGGAGGGCGTGCTCCAGGTGACCGCCCAGGCGGCCACCTGCGACGCCGACGTCGAGCACGCGGCCTGCCACCTCACCCGCCAGGACTGGGGCGTCCCGGTCCGCGTGGTGGCCGGCGGGACGACCCGCCTGCCGCTGGTGCTGCGCGGCCTGGACGCCTGAGCCTCCGCGCCAAGCGTTAGGAAGGGTCCCTTCCTCTACCGGAGGCGTTAAGAAGGGGCCCTTCCTTTCAGGCGAACGGGGTGGGGGTGACCCCGGCGTCGATGAGGGCGGCCCGGACCAGTTCGGCGCAGCGCACCGCGCCGGGGGTGTCGCCGTGGAGGCAGATCGACTCGACCGGGCAGGGCACCACGGTGCCGTCGACGGCCACCACGATCCGCTCGGTGGCCATCCGGACCGCCCGCGTGGCCACCTCGTCGGGGTCGGTGACCAGCGCGTTCGCGGCGCTCCGGGGCACCAGTTGCCCGTTGGGCAGGTAGTTCCGGTCGGCGAAGCCCTCGGCGACCACCCGCAGGCCCGCGCCCACGGCGAGCTGGGCGAGCACGGAGCCGGGCGGGCAGAGCACCGGTAGCTCGTGGTCGTACCCGCTGACCGCGGCGACCAGCGCGGCGGCCTGGACCTCGTCGCAGGCGGCCGCGTGGTAGAGCGCGCCGTGCGGCTTGAGGTAGCGCACCCGGGTGCCCGTCAGCCGGCAGAAGCCGTCCAGCGCCCCGAGCTGGTAGATCGTCTCGTCGCGCAGGGCGGCGAAGTCGTACGCGATGTGCCGCCGGCCGAAGCCGGCGAGGTCCCGGTAGCCGACCTGGGCGCCGACGGCGACCCCGCGCCGCGCGGCGCCGGCGCAGATCCGGTGCATGGTGGACGCGTCACCGCCGTGGAAACCGCAGGCGACGTTGGCGGAGGTGACCAGCCCCAGCAGCGCCTCGTCGTCGCCGAGCCGCCAGATGCCGAATCCCTCACCGAGGTCAGCGTTGAGGTCCATGGAACGTCACCGTAGTCGCTGGGCGGGCCTGCGCGAGCGGGGTCACGTCCTCCACCACCCCGATGACCGGGTATCCGCCGGTGGTGGGGTGGTCGGCCAGGAAGATCAGCGGTTGGCCGTCCGGCGGCACCTGCACCGCGCCGAGGACGAGGCCCTCGCTGGGCAGCTCGCCGGCCACCGCGCGGGGCAGGGCCGCGCCGACCAGTCGGGCGCCGACCCGGTTGCTGGCGGGGCTGATCGCGTACGCGGTGCGGAGCAGCAGGTCGAGTGCCGCGGGAGTGAACCAGTCCTGCCGGGGGCCGGGGCGCAGGGTCAGCCGCAGCCCGGCCGGCACGGCCGGGGTGACGGTGAGGTCCACGGGGGCCGGTGGGCCGGTCGTGGCGCCGAGGGGCAGCCGGTCGCCGTCCCGCAGCGGGGGCGGACCGAGGCCGGAGAGCGTGTCGGTGGCCCGGCTGCCGAGCACCGGCGCGACCGCGATCCCGCCGGAGACGGCGAGCCAGCTGCGCACCCCGGTGTGGGCGGGACCGATGCGCAGGGTCGCCCCGGCGGGCAGCGACAGTGGCCGGCCCGTGTCCCCGGGCCGGCGCTCGACGCCGGAGGACGCGTCGGATGGTCGGCGCCCGGCGGGTCGGCCACCGGGCGAGTATTCGGCGGGCCGGCACTCGACCAGCACGTCCACCGCCGCGCCGGTGAGTGCCACCGTGACGGCCCGGCCGAACCGCAGGACGCAGCCGGTCAGGGTGATCTCCAGGCCGGCGGCGTGCTCCGGGTTGCCGACGAGCCGGTTGGCCAGCCGCAGGGCGGCCGGGTCGAGCGCGCCCGAGCGGGGCACGCCGAGGTGTGCCCAGCCGGGGCGGCCCTGGTCCTGCACGGTGGTGAGGGCACCGGCCCGGAGCACCTCGATCACGCGCTCACCAGCCGGACGCGGGTGCCCGGGGTGAGTCGGGCGGGTGGGTCGGCGTGCACGTCGAAGAGGACCAGGTCGGTGCGACCGACCAGCAGCCAGCCGCCGGGCGAGGCGGTCGGGTAGATCCCCGCGTACGGGCCGGCCAGCGCCACCGAGCCGGCCGGCACCCGGGTGCGCGGGGTGGTGAGCCGGGGCACCGCCAGCTCGGCCGGCAACCCGGTGAGGTACGCGAATCCCGGCGCGAAGCCGCAGAAGGCCACCCGGAACTCGGTCCCGCGCAGCCGCTCGACCGCGGCGGGCACGTCGACGCCCCAGTGTCCGGCGACGGTGGGCAGGTCCGCGCCGTCGTACACGGTGGGGACCCGGACCTCGGCGGCGCCGGCGGCGGTGGCCACGCGTCCCGGGCTCCACCGGGCGATCCGCGCGGCGGCCGCTGCCGGGTCCGGGACGCCGTCGACCAGGACGGTGGCCGCCGCCGGGACGATCTCGACGGCGTTCAGCTCGCCGGCCGCCCGGCGGCGCCACAGCTCGGCCCGCCACGCCTCGACCTGCTCGGGGCCGTCGCAGTCGAGCAGCAGGGCGTGGGCGCCGACGGGCCGGATCCGCATCCCGTCATCCTCGCGTCGGCGACCGTGACGGTCCACACTACTTGCAAGTAACCTACGGTGCCGTAACCTGTTTGACGTGACCACCTCCGCACCGCTCCGGCTCAAGCCGGCCGACATCGGGAAACCCCGCATGCGCGGCTGGCTGCACACCTACGCGTTCTTCGCCGCGCTGGTCTGCGGCCTCGTGCTGTGCTCCATCGCCGCCGCACGCCCCGGCTGGGCCCCGCTGCTGAGCTGCCTGATCTACAGCCTGACCGTGTGCGGCCTGTTCGGCACCAGCGCGCTCTACCACCGCCGGGTCTGGTCCGAGCGGGGCTACCAGATCATGCGCCGGATGGACCATTCGATGATCTTCGTGTTCATCGCCGGCACCTACACGCCGTTCTGCACGCTGCTGCTGGACACCCGGCACGCCACGATCATGCTCGGCCTGGTGTGGGGCGGGGCGCTGGCCGGGGTGGCGATCAAGCTGATCTGGCCGCACGCGCCGCGCTGGGTCTCGGCCCCGCTCTACCTGGCGCTCGGCTGGGTCGCCGTGGCCATGCTGCCCGAGATCCTGCACGCCGGCGGCGTCACCGCCCTGGTGCTGCTGACGGTCGGCGGGGCGATCTACAGCGTCGGCGCGGTCTTCTACGCGCTGCGCCGGCCGAACCCGTGGCCCACCGTCTTCGGTCACCACGAGTTCTTCCACGCCTGCACGCTCCTCGCGGCGATCTGCCACCACATCGCGATCTACTTCGCGCTGTTCGCCTGATCGCCGGCGCCGGTCGGGAAGACGGGCGAGGGCCCCGCGCCGTCGCGGGGCCCTCGGCGGTTCGTGGTGCCGGTCAGACCGGGTAGCCCGAGCCCGGGCGGCGCACCTCGCGGTACTCCTCGCGCACGACCCGGTCGTCCTGCACCGGCACGACCGGCTCGGCGACGACGCGCTCCCGCACCGGGGCGGCCACGACCCGGCGGCGGCTGTTCCAGAAGTAGAGCGTGGTGAGCAGGCCCGCCACTCCGGCGAGCATGAGCACCCAGCCCACCACGTTCAGGTTCAGCCATCCCAGGTTGGCGTCGATGGCGAACGCGAAGATCGCGCCGAGCGCGATGAGGAAGATGCTGGCACCGATGCCCATGACGTCGCCTCCTTGGCGTCCTGCTGGCGTTTCCTGCCCGCCGCGGCCATGGATGAGGTAGCGGCACACATCGACATACCCAGGCGCTGAGATCGCCAATCAGGCAAGCTGAGCGGATGACGGACGGCAGGAACCAGCAGCGGACGTTGGTGCTGCTGCGACACGCCAAGGCCGAGCAGTCCCAGGAGATCCCGGACGAGGAGCGGCCGTTGACCGCACGCGGCCACGCCGACGCGGCCGCGGCCGGCGCGTGGCTGGCCCGGCACGCGCTCCTCCCCGACGTGGTGCTCTGCTCGACCGCCCGGCGGACCCGGCAGACCTGGCACGGGGTGGCGCTGGGCGCGACGGGATCACCGCCGGAGGGAGGCCCGGCCGGGTCGGCGCCGGTGGTCCGCTACGAGCCGGCAGCGTACGACGCGCACCCGGAGGCGCTGCTGGACGTGGTACGGGCGGTCGACCCGACGGCCCGCTACGTGCTGCTGATCGCCCACAACCCGGGCATCTCGCTGCTCTCCGCGCTACTCGACCCGGAGCGGGCCGATCCGGACGGGCTGCGCACCACCGACCTGGTCGTGCACCGGCCGACCGTGCGCTGGGCCGAGCTCGGGCCGAGCGGGGCACCCATCACCGGACGGCACACCGCACGCGGCTGAGCCCGCCGGGCGGCGGGCTCAGCCGGTCAGGACGGCGGGGCCGTGGGCGGCGGCGGGTCCGGCGGCGGGGGCATCATCGCGGTGGGGTGGGAGAGCCGGTTCTCCTCGACGATGAGGGTGCGTGCCCGCTTGCGGCGGTCCTGCCAGAACCAGAGCGTGGTGAGCAGCACGGCCAGCCCGGCCAGGATGAACACCCAGCCGACCGCGCGCAGGTCGATCCACCAGACGTTGGCCCGGATGGCGAAGGTCATGATCGCGCCGAGCGCGATGAGAAAGATGGCGCTGCCAATGCCCATGTGCGCTGCACTCCCCCGTGCGATGGCCCTTGGGCGTGCCCTGTCGTGGTCCGCGACGGTTACCCGCCAGGCGGCCGGCCTACCGGCCACGGGGTGAAAACACGGCGGCGGCCGGCGAGCTGTGTGCTCGCCGACCGCCGGTCGTCAGGGCAGAAACATCCCGCGGGGGATCAGAACGCCTCCTCCGGGAGGTCCATGATCTCCAGGTCGGTGCCCTCGATGATCCGCCGGTCGGCGCCGATGCGGGGCAGCACCTCGCGGGCGAAGAACCGGGCGGCGGCCACCTTGCCGGTGTAGAACGCCTTGTCGGTGGCGGAGACCTCGCCGCCGAGCGCCTTCAACGCCACGTCCGCCTGCTTCTGCAGCAGCCAGCCGACCACCAGGTCGCCGATCGCCAGCAGGAACCGGCGGCTGCTCAGGCCGACCTTGTAGAGGGCGCGGGCGTCGCCGCCCTGGGCCTCGGTCAGCCAGCCCATCATCACGCCGAGGATGTTCTGGATCTCGCCGAGCGCCTTGCCGAGCGCCTGCCGCTCCTCCTTGAGCTGGCCGTTGCCGGCCTCGGAGGCGATGAACTCCTGGATCTCGCCGGCGACCGCCATGAGCGCCTTGCCGTTGTCCCGGACGATCTTCCGGAAGAGCAGGTCGAGGCTCTGGATCGCGGTGGTGCCCTCGTAGAGGGTGTCGATCTTGGCGTCCCGGACGTACTGCTCCAGCGGGTAGTCCTGGAGGAAGCCGGAGCCGCCGAAGGTCTGCAGCGCCTCGTGGCCGAGCAGCTCGTACGCCCGCTCCGACCCGACGCCCTTGACCAGCGGCAGGAGCAGGTCGTTGACCCGCTTGGCCAGCTTGGTGGCCTTCTCGTCACCGGCGGCCTCGGCGATCGCCACCCGGTCCTGCCAGGTGGCCGTGTAGCAGACCAGCGCGCGCAGGCCCTCGGCGTACGACTTCTGCATGAGCAGGGAGCGGCGCACGTCCGGGTGGTGCGTGATGGTCACCCGCGGTGCGGCCTTGTCGGCCTGCTGGACCAGGTCGGCGCCCTGCACCCGGTTCTTGGCGTACTCCAGCGCGTTCAGGTAGCCGGTGGAGAGGGTGGCGATCGCCTTGGTGCCCACCATCATCCGGGCGTACTCGATGATCATGAACATCTGCCGGATGCCGTCGTGCTTCTCGCCGAGCAGCCAACCCTTGGCCGGCACGCCGTGCTCGCCGAAGGTCACCTCGCAGGTGTTGGAGACCTTCAGGCCCATCTTGTGCTCGACGTTCGTGGCGAAGACGCCGTTGCGCTCGCCCAGCTCGCCGGTCTCCTCGTCGAAGTGGAACTTCGGCACGACGAAGAGGGACAGGCCCTTGGTGCCCGGGCCGCCGACGCCCTCGACGCCGACCGGACGGGCCAGCACGTAGTGGACGATGTTGTCGGTCAGGTCGTGCTCACCCGAGGTGATGAAGCGCTTGACGCCCTCGATGTGCCAGGAGCCGTCCGGCTGCGGGATGGCGCGGGTGCGGCCGGCGCCGACGTCCGAGCCGGCGTCCGGCTCGGTCAGCACCATGGTCGAGCCCCACTGCTTCTCGATGAAGAGCCGGGCCCACTTCTTCTGCTGCTCGGTGCCCTCGACGTGGAGCACGTGCGCGAAGGACGGGCCGGAGGCGTACATCCAGATCGGGGCGTTGGCGCCGAGCACCAGTTCGGCGAGCGACCACCAGAGGGCGCGCGGGGCGTTGGTGCCGCCCAGGGCCTCCGGCAGGTCCAGCCGCCAGAACTCCGAGTCCATGAACGCCTGGTAGGACTTCTTGAACGACTCCGGCAGCGGGGCCGTGTGCGTCGCGGGGTCGAAGACCGGCGGGTTGCGATCGCTGTCCGAGTAGCTGGCGGCCAGGTCCTCGCGGGCCAGGCGGTCGACCTCGGAGAGGAAGCTCCGGGCGGTGTCGACGTCCAGGTCCGTGTACGGCTCCTGGCCGAACGTCCGGTCCGCCCCGAAGACCTCGAACAGGTTGAACTCGAGGTCCCGAAGATTGCTCTTGTAGTGGGTCATGCTCGCTGGCCCCGCTTCCGGACAGGTGTTACCGATCAGTAACTCCAGACTGTATTACTCGCCGGTAGCCAACGACAAGCCGATCTCGGAAGTGACAGCGATTACACACTTCCGGTTCACCCGACGGTGACCGTCGGCTCAGCTCTCGGCCGCGCCGACCTCCCAGCTCGGCACGGGCGCCGCGGCGGCGCTGCGCGGCCCGGTGTATTCCATCAGGACCAGCGCGATGTCGTCGTCGAGCCGGCCGTGCACCCACTCGACCAGGGCGGTCTCCAGCGAGGCCAGACCGTCGGCCACGGTGCCGTGCCCGAGCAGCCGCCAGGCCCGGTCGGCGGTCGGGAAGAACTCCCCGTCCCGGCGCGCCTCGCCCAGCCCGTCGGTGAAGAGCAGCAGCCGGTCGCCCGGCTCCAGCCGCTCCACTCGGGGCCGGACCACCGGCATGAAGCCGAGCGGCGGCGCGGGCGCCGGCGGTTCGAGCGGGATGACCGCGCCCCGGCGCAGCAGCAGCGGTGGCGGGTGGCCGCAGTTCACGATGGTGAGGGTGCCGCCGCGCTCCTCGACCAGCGCGGCGGTGACGAAGTCCTCGTCGCCCACGTTGCGGGCCACCGCCCGGTCCAGGTCGGTCACCACCGCGCGCAGGTCCGCCCGCTCGTACGCCACGTGCCGGTAGGAGCCCAGCACGATGCTGGCCAGCCGGACGGCGTCCAGCCCCTTGCCGCGCACGTCACCGATGATCATGCGGACGCCGTACGGGGTGTCCATCGCCTCGTACAGGTCGCCGCCGATCTCGGCGGTCGCCGTGGAGGAGATGTAGCGGGCGGCCACCGCCAGGGTGCCGACCTGCGGGCCGAGCGACCGGAGCACCGCCTGCTGGGCGACCGAGGCGAGCCGGGACAGCTCCGCGATCCGCTCGGACTGGCGCTCGCGGACCCCCGCCACGGCGCCGGCGATCGCGGTGGCCAGCGCGATGCCGGCCACGTTGACCGCGGTGACGAGCGACATGGTCTGCTCGGCGAGGGCGAACGCGGCCCCGATCCCGGTGGCGAGCAGCCCCACCCCGAGCACCACCCGCCAGGACGCGAGCGCGGCGGCGAGGAACGGGGCGGCCACCATGAGCGCGACGTAGTGCGCCGGCCGACCGTCCGCCAGCTCGACGGCGGAGACGATCGCGAGCAGCGCGAGGGCCGCGCCGAGGCCGGCGCGGGATCCGGGGCTCAGCGGGCCGCGGCCCGACTGGAAGGGTTGCGTGCGTACATCGGACAGCATGCCTGATGGACGTGAACGGGTGAATGAACCTGGCCCGTCGTCCGAGGATGTTCTGGCCGGCCGGATCCCTCCGCCGACCCGATCGCCGCCGGTCACCCGGTCAGCCGAGGACCTCGTACCTGACGGTCAGCTCGCCGAGGTCGGTGGAGGCGATCGCGGCGAAGGCGGCCCGGGAGAGGTCGATGCACCGGCCGTCGATGTACGGGCCGCGGTCGTTGATCCGGACCACGACCGACTTGCCGTTGGCCGGGTTGGTCACCCGGACCTTCGTGTTGAACGGCAGGGTCTTGTGCGCGGCGGTCAGCGCGTCCGGGTTGAACGTCTCGCCGTTCGCGGTCATCTGCCCCTCGTCGTAGAAGGACGCGCCGCAGGAGCCGCTGTCCACGACCTTCGCGGCGGTCGTGGTCTTCTTCGCGGTCGGCTTCGGGCTCGCGGTGCGGGCCTTGCTCCGGGACGCCGCCTGGGTCCGGGTCGCGGTCGGGCTCGGGGTGGCCTTCGGCGAGGGGCTGAGGCTCGGCGATGCGGAAGGGGACGCGGAGCTGGGCGCGAGCGTGCTGGGCAGGGCCTCGACCGCGGCCGGAGCCGAGGCGGGCTCGGCCGAGGTGAGCTGGACCGCGCCGACGGTGCCGCCGACGGCGAGCGCCACGCCGACGGCCGCGGTGGCGGCGATGCCGGCCGGCGAGGAGAACTTGCGGGTACGAAGGTGCCTACCAGCCACCGCCCGGTCCTTTCGTCTACTGAACAAACCGGCTCGGACCGTAACGAGAGAAGCACTTCGGAAGTCAACGTGATCATGGTGCTATGCCCGCATTTACCCTGGTACGTGTAGCCGATCAGGCCAGCACCACTCCACCGAACAGAGGAATGAGTGCTGGCCGGGGCCGGTGTGGCATCGCCTCGTGCCGGTGCCCCAGGATGGAGGCGTGCTGAGCCGACGCCTGGTCGAGCTGTTCCGCTGGGTCGACCCCGGCCCGGGGAGCAGCCATCTGGTCAGCGACCTCTCCGCCTGGTGGCGGGATCCCGAGGTGCTGGCCGGGGTCGGGCCCGCCCTGGCCGGCCTCTTCCCGGCCGCCCGGCCGACCGTCGTGATCGCGCCGGAGGTGACCGGGCTGCTGCTCGGCCCGCTGGTCGCGGTGGCGGCCGGCGCCGGGTTCCTGCCGGCGTACAAGGACGGCGGGGAGCGGCGCCGGATCGGGCCGATGCGCTGGGCGGAGACACCCCCCGACTACCGGGGCCGGCAGCTCCGGGTCGGCGTGGACGCCCGCCGCCTCGGCCCCGCCGACCGGGTGCTGCTCGCCGACGACTGGGTGGCCACCGGGGCGCAACTCGACGCGCTGCACCACCTCGTCCGGGACAGCGGGGCCGAGTTCGTCGGGACGGCGGCACTCGTCGCGACCTGTCCGGCGCCGGTCGCCGAGCGGCTCCGGGTACGCGCACTGCTCACCGGAGACCGGTTGCGCTGAGGGTTGACCTCAAGGGCACTTCAACTCCGATGATCGACGCATGGACGACGGCATCCTGGACGAGGCGTACCAACGGCTGCACCGGACCGGCCCGGAATTCGAGGGCTGGCTCTCCAACCACGGACCCATGGCGGTCGAGGCGCTCGTCCGCCACGGCCACGGCACCCGGGTCCACCGCTGGCTCGACGACTACCTGCGCCGGCTGGACGAACTGCCCCGCGGCCTGCGGCCGATCGACGACTGGCGGGCCGCCCTGGGCGACCCGAAACGGGCCGGGGACTGGCTCGCCCACTTCGACCGGGAACTGCGGGACCGACCCTGGCGCGAGGTGCTCGGCGACTGGTGGCCCCGCCTGCTGCCGGGCATCGCGGCCGGGGCCACCCACGGGGTGATCCGGGTCGGGCACGCGGTGCGGGTGCTGCGTACCGGCGGGGAGAACCCGGAGCGACTGGCCGAGCTGGGCCAGGGGCTCGGCTACTGGGCCGCCCGTTGGCAGCCGGTGCCCGGCGCCGGCCCCCTCACCGGGCGGTCCGACGTGCCGGCCGCGCTCGCGGCGGTGCCCCGCATCCCGACCCAGACCGGCGGGATCCGGGACCGGCTCAGCCGGCTGACCGACGTACCCGAATGGCCTGGCGCGGTCACAGCGCTGCACCCGCCCGCCGACCCGGCCGGGGCCGAGCGGACCCTCACCGACCTGGTGCACTGGACCGCGCTGGACTACCTGCGGTTCGGGCACGGCAACCCGGTGATGCTGGTGCACGCGGTGACCGCGCCGACCGCGGTGCTGCGGACCCTACCGGCCCTGGACCCGGCGCTCTGGGCGCCGAGCGTCGCCGCGGCCTGGTCGGCCACGGCTGCCGTGACCTCGGTGTACGCCCCACCCACGCCGGCCCCCGCACCCGCAGTGTCGGCAGGCGGGCCGGCGGAGGTGTTCGCCCGGGCGGCCCGCCACGGCGACGCGCACGTGGTGAAGCTGGCCGACGCGGTGCTGGAGGCGCACGCGGCGACCGGGGACGCCCGGGTGCTCGCCGCCGCCGGCTACGCCGGCCAGCTCCTCTGAGGACGTCCTCGACGGCGTCGCAGATCCGGACCAGCCGTGGGGGCGGGCGAAATCCCGCGACGGGCCGGCGGCCGGCGGTTAGCCTCGGCAGGATGTGGCCCCGCATCGGTGGACTCCGCACGCTCGCCCTCGGCACTCCCGGCGAGCTGCGCACCACCCTCAACACCCTCGTGCTCTCCGGCGTGAAGACCGCCACGGCCGGATTGCTCACCGACGAGTACGCCACCGAGAACGAGGAACTGGAACACGTCGGCGAGCGCCTCGTCCTGGTGGACGACGACGACAAGCTGATCGGCGTGGTCGAGGTCACCGACGTCGAGGTGGTCCGCTTCGCCGACGTGTCCTGGGATTTCGCCCGTTCCGAGGGCGAGGGGGACCGGTCCATCGAGGAGTGGCGCGAGGGCCACCGCCGCTACTGGGCGCGGGTGGGCTTCCCCGTCGACGACGACAGCCAGGTGGTGTGCATCCGGTTCCGGCTGGTCTCCGCCGGCGACGGCGGCATCAGCACCGGCGACCTCGGCACCTGACCGGTCAGAGCCGGCGCAGCTCCGGCAGCAGCCCCGCCGCCTCGGTCAGCACCGCCTCGTCGCCGGCGTACCAACTGCTGGCCCGGGGCCAGTGGGTCACCACGTCGGTGAAGCCCAGCCGGGCGGCCCGCGCCACCTGCTCGGCGAAGAAGTCCGCGTCGCGCAGCGAGAAGACCGGCGCCGAGTCCAGCGACAGGTAGCGGTCCAGGGTCGCCGGGTCGCGCCCCGCCTGCTCCAGCGTGCCGTCCAGCCGGGCGGACAGCTCCGCCACGGTCGACCACCAGCTCTCCAGGTCGTCGCCGCCGAGGCCGGTGGTCACCCAGCCCTGCCCGAAGCGGGCGACCAGCCGCATCGAGCGGGGCCCGTTCGCGGCGACCACGAACGGCACCCGGGGCTGCTGGACACAGCCGGGATTGTTCCGCGCGTCGACCGCCGCGAACCATTCGCCGCGCCAGGTCGTGCCGTCCTCTCGCAGGATCCGGTCGAGCAGCTCGGTGAACTCGGCGAACCGGTCGACCCGCTGCCGGGGCGGCAGGGTCTCCCCGCCGAGGACCGCCGAGTCGAAGCCGATGCCGCCGGCACCGAGGCCGAGCAGCACCCGCCCCTCGGACACGTCGTCGAGCGCGGTCACCTGGCGGGCGAACGCGGCCGGGTGCCGGAAGTTCGGCGAGGCCACCAGGGTGCCGAGGCGGATCCGGGAGGTCACCGTCGCGGCGGCGGTCAGCGTGGTCATCGAGTCGAACCAGGGCCCGTCGACCAGGTCGCGCCACCCCAGATGGTCGTAGGTCCAGGCGTGGTCGAAGCCCCACTCGTCCGCCTGCCGCCAGCGCCGCCGGGATTCCGACCAGCGCTGGTCGGGCAGGATCACGATGCCAATTCGCATGATCGCCAGGGTACGACCCGGGTCGGGGGACTACCCCGCCACCAGGTCGGCGACCACGCAGGCGATGTTGTCGGGGGCGCCCGCGGCGTACGCGAGGTCGACCAGGCGCCCGACGGCGGTCTCCGGGTCGTCGGCCCCGGCGAGCGCGGCGTGCAACGCCTCGGGGTCGACCACCGTGGCGAGCCCGTCGGAGCAGAGCAGGTAGCGGTCGCCGGCCAGGGCGGTCCGCAGTGCGAGGTCCGCCTCGACGTCGCCGGCCCCGAGCGCCCGGGCCAGCAGGGCCCGCTGGGGATGCGCCCCGGCCTCGGCCAGGCTGAGCTTCCCCTGGTCCACCAGCGTCTGGACGTAGGTGTGGTCCTGGGTGAGCCGGGACAGCTCGCCGCCACGCAGCAGGTACGCGCGGGTGTCCCCGACGTGCACGAGAGCGAGCCGGGTGCCGCGCCGCAGGATCGCGGTGAGTGTGGTGACCGGCTGGTGGGCGGGAGTGGCGTGCGCGCGTACCGCCCGGTCGGCGGCGGCGACCGCGTCGGCCAGCGCGGCGAGCAGTTCGGTGGCCGGCGCGTCGGCCGGCTCCAGGGGCCGCAGCGCGTCCACGGCGGCGGTGCTGGCGGCGGCCCCGCCCGGCCCCCGCATCCCGTCCGCGACGGCGAGCAGGGTCCCGCTGGCGTACGCGGTGTCCTCGTTGGAGTCCCGGGCGGTGCCGGTCTCGCAGCGGACCGCGTACCGGAAGGTGGTGTCGGACATGGTGGTGCCCCTCTCGGTGAGCTGGTCGAGGAGGAGCGCGACGGCGCGACCGCGGGCCTTCGTGTCAGCGCTGACCCGCCGCCACCAGGCGTCGACGGCCTCGGCGGCGGCGTCCGGCGGCAGGCCGCAGACGTGCTGGATCTCGGCGAGCGGCATGCCGGCCCGGCGCAGCGCGGCGATCAGCCCGGCCCGGTCGAGCTGGGCCGGCGCGTAGTACCGGTAGCCCGAGTGCGGGTCGACGGCGGCCGGGGGCAGCAGCCCCAGCTCGTCGTAGAGCCGCAGCGCCTTCGGCGTCAGGCGTGCCGCGCGGGCGAACGCCCCGATGGTCAGCAGCTCCACGGACCCATCCTCCTCGCGCCGGTCGCGCTCCTCGTGCCGGTCGCGGCGACCGGCACGGACCACGCTGGACCTTGCCGCAGGGGCAGGGTCAAGCCATTGACGATGTATCGATCCGCCCCCGCACCGCCTGACCCGCGTCCCGGGCCGCCCGCGGCCCACCGCCCCAACGACCTGAAGGGGACGGCCATGCCACCGACGGGGGACCCCCTCGCCCGCCGCTACCGGCGGCTGCTGCTCGGCTATCCGCGCGCCTACCGCCGGGATCGCGGCGAGGAGATCCTCGGCCTCCTGCTGGACGGCGCGCCCGCCGGGCGGACCCGACCCACCCTGCGCGAGGCGGCCGACCTGCTCCGGGCGGGCCTGCGCTGCCGCCTGGGCCTCTCGCTGTTCTTCCTGCTCGGCCTGGCCAGCGCGCTCGTGCTGCTCCTCACCGCGGTGCCGCCGCGCCGGGACCCGCGCCCGCTGACCGTGCGCCTCGGCTGAGCTTCGCCAGCATCCGGCCAAGGTGCGGCTCGACGGTGCCCGGCACGGCCTCGGCCACCTCGCGCGGCGTCCACCAGCGGACGCCCCGGAACTCCGCCGGGTCGGGGATCAGCTTCTGGTCGCGGCTGCCGGCCAGCACGTACCAGAGGCTCACGTCGGTGTGCCGCTCCTCCGGCGGGCCGACGGTCCCGGTCACCGTGAGGAAGGCCGGGCGCTCGCCGAGGTCCGGCGCGAAGACGGCCGGCACGCCCAGCTCCTCCACCATCTCCCGGCGTACCGTCTGCGCGGGGTGCTCGCCCGGCTCGACATGGCCGCCGCTGGGCAGCCACATCCCGGCCTTGCGGTGGTCGACCAGCAGCACCGCGCCGTCCGTCTCGTCGCGGAGCAGGAAGTAGGCGACCAGGTGCGGCGAGGGGGTGCGCGGCTTCACCCGGCGGAAGATGTCCTCCGTCGTGGCCAGCCAGGCCAGCGTCGTCGCGCGGTGCCGCGCCTCCTGCTCGTCGCCCGGCGTGAGCGCCTCGACCAGCGCCCGGATCTCGTCCCGCACGCCGTCATGCTGCCAGCCGGGTCCGACAGCCTCAGGCCGCCGGTGCCGGGTTGGCGTCGACCGCGGCGCGGACGAACTCGCGTACGCGGGTGGTGCTGTTGCTGGCCAGCCACACCGGACCGCGCCGGATCGGCGGCGCGTCGCGGATCGGCACGTAGGCCAGGTCGGGGCGGGCGTGGTAGTGCCGCGTCTGCTCGCCCACCGGCAGCACCCCGCGCCCCATCGCGACCAGGGCCAGCATCTCCGAGAAGGTGCCCCCGACCGGGCCGCGTGGCACCGGCCGCCCCGCCGGGGTCCGGTCCGGGGTGCGGTCCCGCTTGAACGCGGCGGAGGTCACCGCCGGGTACTGCACCACCGGGTGGTCGGCCAGCACCTCCAGCGACACCGCCTCCGCGCCGGCCAGTGGATGGTTCGCGGCCACCGCGAGCACCCGGGCCTCGTGCAGCAGCGCCGGGCCGTTCGCCATGCCGTCGAAGGGGTACGCGGCGATCAGCACGTCGATCGTGCCGTCCCGCAGGCTCGACCGGGTGGTGGCGAGCGGGGCCTCGTGGACGTGCACGACGCAGTCCGGGTGGCGCTCGCTGAACAGCGTGACGGCCCGGAGCAGCACCGGTGCGGTCGACTCACCGACGTACGCCACCCGCAGTTCGCCCGTGAGCCCGCGCCCGGCGTCAACGGCGCGCTGGACGGCCTCCTCGATGCCGGCGACCAGCGGACGCAGGTCGTCGGCGAGGCGGGCGCCGATCGGGGTGAGCCGGACCACCCGGCTGGTGCGCTCGAAAAGCGGCGCGCCGATGCGGCGTTCGAGCTTCCGCACCACGTGGCTGATCCGCCCGGTGGTCACCCGCAGCCGCTCGGCGGTCCGCCCGAAGTGCAGCTCCTCGGCGAGGGTCAGGAACGTCTCGACCTCGTACCGCTCCAGCACGGACGACCCCCATCGTTGAATCCTGGTCAACGATCGTAGCCCGATCGCGTCTTGGTCCGGCCGGCGCCGAGGACGAGTGTTGACGGTGTTCCCACCGCGCACAGGAGGACCACATGGATCCCGTCACCACCTATCTGACCGGCCCCGACGCGCCATTGCGCGAGACCGCAGAGAAGCTGCGTTCCGTCATCGAGGCCGCGCTGCCGGAGGCCACCGGCGCCCTGTGGCACGGCCACCCGGTGTGGGGGCTGGGCGACCGGCCCGGCCAGACCCCCGTCTGCCTGCTCAAGGCGTACCCGGCGTACGCCACGTTCGGGCTGTGGCGAGGGCAGGACGTGGCGGACGACTCCGGGCGGCTCGTCCCGGGCGCGCGCCGGATGGCCTCCGTCAAGCTGCGCGCCGTCGACGAGATCGACCCGGAACTGTTCACCGGCTGGCTGCGCGACGCGTACGCGCTGGAGACCCGGTGAGCGCCGTGCGGGTGACCGGCTTCGACCACCTGGTCCTCGCCGTCACCGACGTCGAACGGTCCCTGGCGTTCTACTGCGACACCCTCGGCCTGGCACCGGTGCGCGTCGACCGCTGGCGCGCCGGCGAGGTGCCCTTCCCCTCGGTCCGCGTCAACGCCGACACCATCATCGACCTGGTCCGCGGCGAACCGGACGGGTCGAACGTGGACCACTTCTGCCTCGTGGTCGAGCCGCTCGACTGGGCCGAGGTGGTCGACTCCGGGGTGTTCACGGTGCTGACCGGTCCCGTGCCGCGCTTCGGCGCGCGGGGCACGGCCACCTCGATCTACGTCCGCGACCCGGACGGCAACACCGTCGAGCTGCGGTGGTACCCGGGGTCTTGACTTCCAGTTCGCTCGAAGCCGCAGAGTGGCAACCGGCGGAACCACGACGCGGACCGGGGAGCGGATCATGAAGCGCACGTTGGGACGGAGCGGCATCGAGGTCAGCGCGCTGGGCATGGGCTGCTGGGCGATCGGCGGCCCGTACGCCGGCGGCACCAACCAGTACGGCTGGGGCCGGGTCGACGACGCCGAGTCGACCCGGGCCGTCCGCCGGGCCCTCGACCTGGGCGTCACCTTCTTCGACACGGCGAGCAGCTACGGCGCCGGGCACAGCGAGGTGGTGCTCGGCAGGGCGCTCGGCGCCGACCGGGACTGGGTGGTGATCGCCACGAAGTGGGGGTTCACCTTCGACGAGCGGACCAGGGAGGCGCTCGGCACCGACAGCAGCGTCGCGTACCTGCGCAGCTGCCTGGACGGCTCGCTGCGGCGGCTGTGCACCGACCACGTCGACCTCTACCAGCTCCACCTCGGCGACCTGCCGGTCGCGGAGGCCCTGGACCTCGTCGCACCCCTGGAGGACCTGGTCACCGCCGGCAAGATCCGGGCGTACGGCTGGAGCACCGACGACCCGGAACGCGCCGCGGCCTTCGCCGCCGCCGGCCCGCACTGCGCGGCCGTCCAGCACGACATGTCGGTGCTGGCCGACCGGCCGGCGATGATC
Source organism: Micromonospora sp. NPDC005305 (assembly GCF_040607315.1). NCBI lineage: Bacteria > Bacillati > Actinomycetota > Actinomycetes > Micromonosporales > Micromonosporaceae > Micromonospora > Micromonospora sp. NPDC005305. Next base: position 310,688 of record NZ_JBEXGL010000002.1, read on the forward strand.
GAGCTGTGCGAGCGGGCCGGGCTGGCCAGCATCAACCGGGGGCCGCTCGCCATGGGCCTGCTCAGCGGCAAGTACGCCGACGGCCGCACCGTGCCGCGGGACGACGTGCGCTCGCAGAGCTACGACTGGATGACGTACTTCCGCGACGGCGCCGGGGCACCCGAGTGGCTGGCGCGGGTGGAGGCCCTGCGGGAGGTGTTCGCCACCGGTGGCCGTACGCCGACGCAGGGCGCGCTGGCCTGGCTCTGGGCCCGCAGCGGGGCCACCGTCCCGATCCCCGGGTTCCGTACCGTCGCCCAGGTCGAGCAGAACGCCGGAGCGCTCGCCCAGGGCCCGCTGCGGCCCGACGAGTTCGCCGCCGTGGAGGAACTGCTGGCCGACCTGCGGGTTGCTAGCGTCGCCTGATGCCCGCACTCGAACGGCTCGCCATCCGCCACGCTCCGGCCCTGCTCCACTTCGAGCAGGTGAACCGGGCGTACTTCGCCCGGTTCGTGGCGGACCGCGGCGACGCCTACTTCGCCGAGTTCACCGACCGGCTCGCGGGTCTGCTGACCGAGCAGGACACCGGGGAGTGCCACTTCCACGTGCTCGTCGACGAGGAGGACGGGACGGTGCTGGGCCGGTTCAACCTGGTCGACGTCGCCGACGGCAGCGCCGAGCTGGGCTACCGGGTGGCCGAGCGGGCCAGCGGACGCGGCCTGGCCCAGGAGGGCGTCCGCCGGGTCTGCGCGCTGGCCCGCGACGAGTACGGGCTGCGCCAGCTGGTCGCCTCGGCCGCGCTGGCGAACCCGGCCTCCCTGGCGGTGCTCCGGCGGACCGGGTTCGTGCCGGTCGAGGAGCTCCTGCTCCACGGCAAGCCCTCCCTCCGGCACGTCCTCGACCTCACGAGCTGACCAGGCCTGCCCGGCCGGCGCTCGGCGGCTACCGTCACCGGAGTGATCGAGGAGCTGACCCGGCGCTATCTGCACGCGGTCGACCAGACCCTGCCCGGGTACGTGGGCGGCCTCTACCTCGTCGGGTCTGCCGCCCTCGACGCCTGGCAGCCCGGCCGCAGCGACGTCGACACGGTGATCCTGACGTCGCGCCCCCCGAGCCGCGACGACCTGGCCCAGCTCGCGGCGGTTCACGCCGGGATGCCAGAATCGCCACACTTCGATGGGGTTTACCTCGAACCCGCGCTGACCCGCTCCTGGCCCGCCGACCGGCGGCCCGTCCCGTTCGTGGTCGACGGCAGGTTCCGGACCGACACTCCGTGCGGCGAGCTGACCCCGGTCCTCTGGCTGACCCTGCGCCGACACGGCATCCCGGTGCGTGGCCCCGCCGTCGCCGAGCTGGGCGTACGGGTCGACCCGGAGCAGCTCCGCCGGTACAACCTCGACAACCTACGGGAGTACTGGCAGGCGACGGTGACGACGTTCGCGGCGGACCTCGCCGACGGAGATCCGACCGAGGTCGTGGACGGCGGCATCGTGAGCTGGTTCGTGCTCGGACCCGCGCGGCTGCACCACACGCTGGCCCACGGCGACGTCATCTCGAAGGCGGCAGCCGGCGCCTACCTCGCCGACCTGTTTCCGGAGTACGCCCAGCTCGCGTGGCGGGCTGTCGGCTGGCGTGCGGGCGAGGCGAGGCGGTTCAGCAGCGCCGACCTAGCTGCGGCGTGCGACAGCGTCATCGCGGTCGCCGACGACGCCTGGCATCGCTTCGGCGGCTGACCCACCGGCACCGGCCGGGGCACTCCGGCATCGTCCCGCAGGTCAGCGCCGTTGGACGGGCATTCCGTAGATCCCCCCGTCGCCGACCTGTGCGCTGTCGACCAGCATGGGGTTGAGGCTCCACAGGGCCGCCAGCTTGAGCACGTCGTGTTCGTGGGGCGCCGACTCGTACCAGTCGTCCCAGTCCTCCTCCTGCCAGTCCCGCCAGTTGTCCCCCCAGCCCCGGAGGCCCTTGCCGACCTCGCGCTCGGCCGGCGTGACGTCACCGATGAACAGCGGAACGTATCCGTCGAAGGTGGCGAACGCCCGCACGACGACCCCGTCGACCGCCCGCACCCATCCGTGGGAGGACCAACCCCGCTCGTTGACGAAGAACTGGATCTCACCCAGGCGCGCGCTCAGGGCTGCGAACCACTCCGGAAACCGCGGATCGGTGACGCTGTAGTCGAACGTCGCGAGATCGCGCCGGCCGTGCGCCAGGGTCCACCCGGCCACGGGACCGGCCACGAACACGCCGGAGACGTACGCGCGGTCGACGCCCTCGTCCCAGGAGAGACGCTCGCGGTCGGCCAACCGCAGCGCGTCGGCGACCTCCTCCGGGCTCCGCTCCCGCACGGCGAGCCACGCGGTCTTGAAACCAAACCCCATGCGGCTCATCATCGCGTCGGCAGACCACCGGCGACACTCTGCCATCCGCCCTCGGCGAGCGCCGCCTCGTCACCGCCCGAATGGTCGGCGACCTGGCACCGGGACCTGATGCTGGTCATGCCGGGCTGGTGGGCGCGGTTGGTGAGGTACTGGTAGCCGGCCTCGTCGCGGGCAACGCCGCCCGGCAGCGCCCGAACCGTCTCGATCTCGACCAGGCTCCGGCGGTGCCCTCGGGCGGCCGCGTAGACCTCCTCCAGCAGCCTGGTGCCGATGCCGCGGCGTGAATAGCAGGTCACCTGAGCAGCGCGTCAAGCTCGGGAAGTCGGCCGAACAGCTCGGGGAGGCCGCGCACCCCGTTGCGCACGGACTCGTGCGACAGCGCGAGGTCCGGGCCGGTGCCGGCCTCGACACCGGCGAGGCAGCGGAGGATGTTCCACCTCGTGAACCCCAGCCAGCCGGTGATCATGAACACGAACCAGCTTGGACCCGACGGCGGCAGCGCTCCGCCTCCTGCGACGTAGCCGTCGAGGACCGAGCGGAAGATGCCGAGCTTGATGTCGTCGAAGCCGGGTCCCTTCGCGAGGCTCAGCGCTGTCGAGCCGAGCTCACCGGACAGGTCGAGCATCCCCGAGAGCTCCCAGTCGAGCACCACCGGCCGGCCCTCGCGAGCGAGGAGGTTCCACGGATGGATGTCCCGGTGGGTCAGCACGATGGGGCCTGGTCGCTCGCAGGTGTCGACGAAGTGGGCAATCGCGAGGAACGTCTCGACCTGGGAGGCGAGTTCGTCGGCCCACGGCTGTCCCGTCGCCGTCGCCCGCTCGGCCAGTTCGGGCCAGTCCCGTGGCGTCAGGTCCTCGATCGGGACGTGGGTCCACGCGACGTCGAGCGCGTGGATGCGCGCGAGAATTTCACCGATCTCGGACGCGTACGCCGGCGACACCGGCGCTTCGGGCACCTTCTCGCCCTCGACCCACCGGTGGACGAGCGTCTGGTGGCTGGCCGAGATCGGCTCCGGCATCGGGATGCCGGCGGCGAAGGCCGCCCGCTCGAACCTGTACACATCCTCGGCGCGGTAGGTCCAGCGGCGATCAAGGAGGTTCAACTCCTTCACCGCGAATGACCCCTGGTCGGTGTCGAGTCGGTACATCCGGTTGGCGAACCCGCCGTGGACACGGATCATCGGACCGATCGGCGCCCCGAGATGTGACAGGTCCACCCCGCGCAATCTAGGGCGGGCAGTTCGTCGATGCACCCGCTTTACCCGGGTCGATGTCGCATACCTGCTCGGCCAGATGAACTCCGACGAACGTCGGGGTTCGGGGCGGAGCCCCGAGGTCTGTGTCCGTCAACCGAGGTGCGACATGCGCGCGGACCGCGGCAGATCCGGATACTCGATCACCCGCCCGTTCGGGTTCTTGGCGACATGCCAGGTTATTCCGCGAAGGCGGTGCCAGTTGCGGTAAGTGTGGAGGAGGAGGTGTCCGATGACGCTGCCGTACGCGACCTTGCCGGGCGACCTCGACCACCTGATCGCCGACGAGCATGTGGTGGCGAACCGCCTCTTCGAGCACCTCGAGGCCGGACGCGGTGACCGGCGCATGCTGGTCGACCAGGTGAGTTACGGCCGCGCCCTGCACGCCCACGCCGAGGAGGAGGTGTTGTATCCGGCGCTGGCCGAGATCGGCGCCGCCGCGGACGCCGAGGAGGGGCGGGACGAGCACCAGGCCCTCAAGAGGCTGCTCGTCCTGCTTGACCATGCGGATCCCGGCAGCGGCGAATTCGAGCGGGCACTGAACAAGCTGATCGGCGATGTCCGGCACCACATCGAGAAGGAGGAACGGGAGTTCCTGCCGGCGCTGCGTCGGGCGGTGGGCGCGGAGGAGATGGGTCGGCTCGGCGAGCAGTACCTCGCCGCCAAGCGGTCGGTCCCGGCCCGCTCGCATCCCACCGTCCCGCCCACCGGACGCCGTCGCAGGCTCATGCACGTGGCGGCCGGGTTCGTGGACAAGGTACGCGACCGGGTATCCGGCCGCAGCAACGTCCTGTCGACCGACGCCTCCTGGCTGCTCGACACCCAGGCGCAGCGGATCCTCGACACCTGGTCCCGACTGGTACTGGCCCCGTACGAGCTCCTCACCCTTGAGCAGGCCCGCCAGCAGCCGAGCCTCGCCGACGCGGCGATGGAGATCCTGCAGCAGGACGGGCGGCCGACGGACCCCGAGGAGGTCGGATCGGCAGCGGACGTCACCGTGCCCGGCCCGGGTGGTGATCTGGTGGTACGCGTCTACAAGCCGCTCGGCCAGACCTCCGATCCGGTGCCCGTCGTGATGTGGGTGCACGGTGGCGGTTGGATCCTGTTCACCAACGACGACTATGACGCGTCCTGCCGCGCCCTGGTCAACCGGACGGGCGCAATCGTGGTGTCGCCGGAGTATCGCAAGGCTCCCGAGCACGTGTTCCCGGCCGCCCACGAGGACGTGCTGGCCACCTACCGGTGGCTCCGGACCAACGCCACCGGGCTCGGCGGCGACCCGTCACGCATCGCCATCGGTGGCGAGGGCGTCGGGGCGAACATGGCGGCCGCGACCTGCGGTCAGCTCAAGCAGGCAGGTGAGCCACTGCCCGTGGCGCAGGTGCTCGTCTGCCCGCTGACCACCACCGCTCAGTACGGCGCGTCCATGCGGGACGCCGCAGACGCCCGGCCGCTGAATCGTCCACTGCTGTCCTGGATGATGATGCACGCCTTCCGTGGCGTGACCGACAGCCTGAAAGACCCCAGGGTCGATCTGCTCCCGCTCTCCGCGCAGGGCCTCGCCGGTCTGCCGCCGACACTGATCGTCACCACCGACCGCGACGTGCTGCAGAGCCAGGGCGATGAGTGGTGCGCCCGCTTGGGGGCCGCCGGCGTGCGGGCCACGTCGGTCCGTTACGGGGGAGTGATGCACGACTTCTTCGGCCTTGCCGCGGTGCTGGACAAGGCCGCGCACGCGCAAGAGGAGGTCGCCCTGCACCTGCGCCAGGCGTTCGGGGAGGCGTCGGCCGCACATCCGTTGGATGGTGCGCCAATGCGAGGGCCCAAAGTCATCGGGTGACGCTGGCTGCCATGTCGCGGATCGTCCAGCTGCTGGCCTAGCCCGTACATCGGTATGTGGGCCGGCCCGCGGACGGTCCGGCGCCGGCGCCGTCGGGCATCGCGGCTAGATGAGCGCACTGGCCGGTTCGCTTGTGCGCCTCTCTGAACAAGAACCACTGCCCGGTCAAGGATTGCGTTCCGTCCTGGCCGCAGGCTCGTGGATCGCCGACGTGTGGCGGTGTTGCCTGGGTTCACGAGGGCGCTGTCTCGGCACGGCTGGTGGTGAGTGGTCGGCGCGTAGGGCCATGGCGAAGGTGATCGCGCCGAGGGCGGCCAGGGTTGCGATCGCGGCGAAGATTGTGCGTAGCCCGCTGAGTTGCAACGCCGGTCCGGCGGCGGTGTATCCGACGAATGCTCCCAGGTTTTCGGTGGTCGTCACTGCGGTCATGACGTGAGGTCGGATAGGTGCCGGGGTGCGTAGGGTGACGCGGGTGTTGATCGTTGCGGCTAGCAACGGCGTGGCCAGTCCTACTAGGAACAGCCCGCTGGCCATGACGAATGTCTGATCGACGAGTAGTAGCCACAGCGGGGCGCATTGCAGCATGGCGGCGGCGGTGAGGGCGGTGTTGTTCATCCGGCCCAGGCCGGTGACGGCCACCAGGCTGCCGATGGCGAGGCCGGCGCCGTTTGCCGCGATGAGTAGCCCTAGCGTTCGAGGGTCGCCTCCCAGGTCATCCATGACCAGCACTGGTAGGCAGATGAATATGGCGGGGACCGAGATGGTCACCAGCGTCAGGGCGAGCACGAAGAGCCGAAGTGCGCGGTGGCGAAGCGCGTGGCGGATGCCCGTGAACGTGGCGGCCTGCTGGTGGCTCGCACGAGAGGACTCCGTGCCTGCCACGACGGTGGCGGGCGGCCGGACGAAGGCGGCCAGGATGACGAAGGAGACGAGGTACGTGCCGGCGTCGATCCAGAGGACCTGGGCTGGTCCGAGCAGGGCGATGAGCAGGCCGCCGAGGGCGGGTCCGGCGAGGGCGGCGATTCTGGTCGCACCGTCTATCAGGCTGTTGGCGCGAGCGAGGAGTTTCTCGTCGGTGCCCCGTGTCGGGCCGAGGAGGTCGGCCAGGATGAGCCGCTGCGAGGAGACGTAGGGAGCGGTGAACGCACCGAGACTGAACGAGACCGCCAGCAGGGCCGGCAGGCTCAGCCACCCCGTCTGATGCAGCAGCGGGATCAGCGCCATCAGCGGTACGCGCGCCGCGTCGCAGATCAGCATGGTGCGCCGCACACCGAGCCGGGCCACGACCTTGCCGCTGGGTAGGCCCAGTGTCGCGACGCCGAGGAACTCTACGGCCAGGACCGCGCTCATCTTCGCCGGCGAGCCGGTGGTCACCAGGACGAACCACGGCAGCGCCAGGAGGGTGAGCCAGGAGCCGAAGGTGGACAGCAGCTTCGCGACGAACAGAGCGAGTAGTCCCGGTGTGTGCAGCATCAGCTTGGACCGTCGTCCGTGGGGACGGCGTATCCGAAGAAGGCGACGCGGCGGGCGTTCGCCGTGCGGGGTCGTGTGGCGGCGGTGTACTCGCCGATGAGGGCTTTGATGCGCTCGGTTACCTCTACGAGTTCGTCGGGGTCGAGGTAGCCGATGTCTTCGCCGACCCAGGCCGCTTCCTGCCAGGCGGTGTCGAAGTCGTCCTGGTGGCGTTGGTATGAGTCCAGGGCGGCGAGCCGCTGGGCGATGAACTGCTCTCGCAGCGCCCGGGAGGCGGCGGCGAACTCCGGTGACCCGTCACCGGTTGCTGACCAGGTGATCCCTCGGCTGGTTGCTCGCCACGGCCGTTCGCGTCCTTCAGCCAGGTCGGGTGCGGGCTCGACGAGGCCCCACTTGGCCAGCTGGCCGACGTGATAGCTGATGGATGCCGTGGACTCGCCGGTCCGATCGGCCAGCTTTCGCCCGGAGGCCGGACCGTCGACGGTGAGCAGTTCGAGAAGCTTGAGCCGGATGGGATGGGCGAGCGCGCGCAGCGCCTGCGGGTCGGTGAGTTGCTTCTTCTGACCGGACGACATTGACCCAACATAGCTTGGCCAACACTTCTTGGCCAAGCTATGTCTTTGACGTATCACCGAACCAACCTCGGAGGCGGATCGGGTCCTCGCCCAGGCGGTGAGCGCCGCGGTGGAGGCGGAACGGAAGAAAGCCAGAAGGCGGTGGCCGGCACCTCGGACAAACCGAAGGCCAAGGGCAAGAAGGCGGGCAAGAAGCGTGCCTAGTGGCCCGTGGATGGACCATCGGGTGCTCCTGGGCGGAGGAACGCCGAAGGCCCTGGCTGGAACTCGCGTCCCGACCAGGGCCTCGATCGTGGAGCGGGTGACGGGAATCGAACCCGCACTGTCAGCTTGGGAAGCTGATGTTCTGCCATTGAACTACACCCGCAGGCGGCACCACTGTACAGGAGGTCACCACCTCCCTGCACCCAGGCACCCCCGCAGCCGCCGATGCATCGACCGAGCGCGACGCTCCCCGGACTACCAGCAGGAAGTTTCCCCACGGCAACATATGGTCGTTCTCAAATCCTTCGATCGGATGTAACGTCTCCTCCACGTTCTCCGACCGGGCGTGACATACCCCCTGTCATGCCCGCAGAAAGAGGTGGGCCCATGGGACTTCGTCCCAACCTGCTGACCCGGCGTACCGCCGGCGTCGCGTCGACGACCCTCGCGCTGCTGCTCAGCACCGCCGCCGTAGGCGTCGTCCCCGCAGCTTCGGCCTTCTCGGCCGCCCCGTCCGGCTCCTGCGCCGAGCCGGCCGACGTCCACTCGGACGCGCGGGTGAAGAAGGGCGGACACGCCAAGCTGGACCCGAACGAGCTGACCGCCAAGCAGGTCCGCGAGCGCGACGCCGACCTCACGGCGGCCCTGCGTGAGCGGGCGAACTTCCGCGTCGGCGCCGGAGCGACCCCGCTGGCGACCGTGACCATCCCCGTCGTGGTTCACGTCATCCAGCGGGACAGCACCCGGGCCGGCGGCAACATCCCGGACTCGATGGTGACCCAGCAGATCGCCGTGCTGAACAACGCGTACAGCGGTGGCACCGGTGGCGCCGCGACCGCCTTCAGCTTCCAGCTGACCAAGGTGCACCACGTCACCAACGCCGCCTGGTACCCGATCGTCGAGGGCTCTTCCGCCGAGCGCTCCATGAAGACCTCGCTGCGCGAGGGCGGCAAGAACACGCTCAACCTCTACCTGGGCGAGCTGAGCGACGACCTGCTCGGTTGGGCCACCTTCCCGCAGCGCAAGCTGAACAGCATGGACGGTGTGGTCGCGCTGAGCGAGTCGCTGCCGGGTGGCACCGCGACCAACTACAACCAGGGCGACACCGGCACCCACGAGGTCGGCCACTGGCTGAACCTCTACCACACCTTCCAGGGCGGCTGCTCGGGCTCGGGTGACAGCGTCTCCGACACTCCGGCCGAGGCCTCACCGGCCTACGAGTGCCCGACCGGTCGCGACACCTGCACCGCCACGGGCAAGGACCCGATCACCAACTTCATGGACTACACCTACGACTCGTGCATGTACCAGTTCACCGCTGGTCAGGCGAGCCGCATGCTGACCGCCTGGAACGCCTACCGCGCGGCCTGACCGCCACGCAGCGCACGCCGGCGCCGGTCCCGTCCTCGGACGGGGCCGGCGCCGGCTCTGTTCGGGCAGGAGCCCCTCGGGTACGAAGTCAGGCCGCCGGGCGGCGGGTGTCGAAGCCGTGCCGGCCGCGCCGGCCTTCCGGGGCGAGCGGGTCACGCCGGGCCGGGGCGTTGGCCCGCGGGTCGAGCCAGACGCGCACCTCGGGCCGGCCGGTGCCGGGGCGGGCCACCTGGTCGCGCCGGGTCAGCATCGCCACCTCGACGGTGAACTCGAACAGCCGCCAGTCGCCCTGTGGCGCGGCCCGGCCGATCCGGGCCACCCGGGCGACGGTCGCCGGGTCGGTCACCGGGTGGGCGCGGCCGGCCACGTAGGCCTCGTCGTCGCTCTCCTCCGGCGGGAAGGAGTGCAGCGCGTAGCGGCCGTCGCGTTCGAGGTCGCGGCGCTTGGGCGAGTCGATGACGAAGCACCAGAGCCCGTCGTCGGTGATGACCGGGGACACCGGATGCACGCGCGGGCCGCCGTCGGCGCGGACCGTGGCGAGGTAGCCGAAACCCGGGCCGTACTGCTGCAACAGGAGGCGGATCTCGTCGGCGAGTCGGGGCTCGTCGGCGGCGAATTCGGACCAGGAAGCCATGCGGACATTCTATCGAACAGGTGTACGAAGATGTAGTGCGACACGCAGGTCACCCGTACCGGTCGCTATGGTGTTCCGATGCTGCTCTCCGACCGCGACCTGGTCTCCGAGATCAAGGCGGGCACGCTCGCGCTGGAGCCCTTCGAGCCCACGCTGGTGCAACCGTCCAGCATCGACGTACGTCTGGACCGGCTGTTCCGGGTCTTCAACAACCATCTCTACACCCACATCGACCCGTCCGTGCAGCAGGACGAGCTCACCTCGATGGTGGAGGTGCCCGAGGGTCAGCCGTTCGTGCTGCACCCGGGCGAGTTCGTGCTCGCCTCCACGCTGGAGGTGATCTCGCTGGGCGACCAGCTCGCCGGGCGCCTGGAGGGCAAGAGCTCCCTGGGCCGGCTCGGTCTGCTCACCCACTCGACCGCGGGCTTCATCGACCCGGGCTTCTCCGGTCACGTCACGCTGGAGCTGTCCAACGTGGCGAACCTGCCGATCACGCTCTGGCCGGGCATGAAGATCGGCCAGCTGTGCATCTTCCGGCTCTCCTCGCCGGCCGAGCACCCGTACGGCTCGGCGGTGTACGGCTCGCGCTACCAGGGCCAGCGGGGCCCGACCCCGAGCCGCTCCTGGCAGAACTGGCGCACCTGGCCAACCCGCTGAAGCACCGAGCGACTGTTAGGAGGGGTCCCTTCCTCTACCGGAGGCGTTAAGAAGGGGCCCCTCCTTACCACTCAGCCCGGGCGGCCGTAGCTGTTGATCTGGCCGTCGTCGACGCGCTTCATCGTGATCGGCTTGCCGGACTGGGAGGCGTGCACCACCCAGCCGTCACCCACGTACATGCCGACGTGGTGCAGGTCGCTGTAGTAGAAGACGAGGTCACCGGCGCGCAGTTCGCTCCGGCTCACCCGCCGGGTCACGTCGTGCTGCTGCCGGGCGTTGTGCGGCAGCGAGACGCCGGCCTTCGCCCAGGCCGCCATGGTGAGGCCCGAGCAGTCGAAGTGGTCCGGGCCGGCGGCGCCCCAGACGTAGATCTTGCCGATCTGGGCGCAGGCGAACTTGACCGCGGTGCCGGCCGGACCGCCGGGGTAGCCGGCGGGGCAGGGCGCGGGTCGCAGCGGGCCACCGCCGCCGTTGCCGTAGACCTTGAGGCGCAGCTTCTGGAGCTTGACGATCTCGGCGTCGATCTGCTTCTTCTTGGCCGCGAGCTGGGCCTCGGTGCGCGACAGCTCGGTGATCATCTCGTCCAGCGGCTGCTTCTTGGCGGCCAACTGGTCGCGCAGCTCGGCGACGGCGCGCACCTGTTCCTGCTGGCGGTTCGCGAAGCGGTCGAGCAGGGCGAGGCCGTCGACCAGCTCGCTCGGGGAGCGGCTGCCCAGCAGCGCGTTGACGGTGGAGAGGTTGTTGTCGCCCTTGTAGGCGTCGGCGGCGAGCCCGCCCACCTGACCGAGGGCGGCGTCCACCCGGGCCTGGAGCGGGGCGATCTGCTTGCCCAGCGCGGCGGCCTGCTTCCGCTTGGCGGCGAGCTGCTCGCGGGTGGCGTTGACCTGTTCGATGATCGGTTCGAGCTTGTTCCAGTCCTGGTCGATCTGGCGCTCGATCTCGGCTACCGACGGTTCGGCGTGTGCCGCCGTGGCGCCGCCGGTCAGGACGACGGCGGTGCCCGCCAGGGCGGCGAGGGCGGTGGTGAAACGGGACCAGCGGGAACGCGGCACCGCCGTCGACCGGTCGACCGACCGGACCGACGGTGGCCGCGGGGCATGGTGTGCCACCGGGCTTCCGTACTCCTTCTTCCTGGCCGCCTACCGGGTTAGCTGACGGGTTCGGGCGGGAAGGGAGGCGCCCTACCGCAGTGGCTGCGGATTCACCCCAGGTACCTGGGTCCCCGGCTCGCCCGGAGGCGACTCGGCGGTGTCGGACCGTCACCACCCGGGTTGGACGGTGAAGCTCGCGGCCGACGATTGACCAGAGTAGAGAGCACCGTTATCGTTCCGCAACCCGAGACGCCGTGACACTCCGTACCCGAAAGATTCTTTCAGCGGAGATTACCTCTCGGAAAGGTATTGACCCGGACCGTGCGCGGGGCGAGGGTGGGGACGCAGTGACCCCCATCCCTGTCTGGAGGTTCGATGCACCTCTCACCCCCACCGTCGGGCAGACGGATGCTGCTGGCAGCAGCCGTCGCGGCAGCCACCGCACTGGTGGCAACCGGCCCGGTGGCCGCCCAACCGCTCAGCGCCCAACCCAGCACCGACCGTCAGGACCAGTATGCCGCCGCCGCGGCGGAGTACGGCGTGCCGCAGAGCGTCCTGCTCGGCGTCTCGTACCTGGAGTCGCGCTGGGACACCCACCCGGGCCAGCCGAGCACCAGCGGCGGCTACGGCCCGATGCACCTCACCGACGCCCAGCACGTCCTCGCGACCCCGGCCAGCGGCCACGTCGACGAGGACGAGGACCCGCGGGGCGACGACTCGCGCCCGCTCACCCTCGACCCGGCCACCGCGGCCGCACCGGCGGAGGACGTGCTCCCGCAGGCGTCCCTGCAGACGCTCGACGCCGCCGCGGCGCTCACCGGCCTCGCCGAGGAGACGCTACGCACCGACGCGGCCGCGAACATCCGGGGCGGGGCGGCGCTGCTCGCCTCGTACCAGAAGCAGTTGGGCTCGCCGGTCGGCGCCGCCACCGACCCGGCGGCCTGGTACGGCGCGGTGGCCCGCTACTCCGGCGCGGACACCGAGGACGCGGCGGCGGCCTTCGCCGACGAGGTCTACGACCAGCTCGGCCTCGGCGCTGCGCGGACCACCGACGACGGCCAGCGGGTGACCCTGGCCGCCACCGCGGTGAAGCCGGACCAGTCGGGGCTGCACCGGCTCGGGCTGCGCCGCGCCGAGCGGCCGGACGGCCTGGAGTGCCCGGTCCGGCTGGCCTGTGAGTGGATTCCCGCCCCCTACGAGCAGCTCAGCGCGGACCCGGGCGACTACGGCAACCACGACCTCGGCAACCGGCCGGCCCAGCAGAAGATCGAATACATCGTCATCCACGACACCGAGGGCTACTTCGGCCCGAGCGTCGACCTGGTGAAGCGGGCCGACTACCTGGGCTGGCACTACACGCTGCGCTCGGTGGACGGCTACGTCGCCCAGCACATCAAGGCCAAGGACGTCGGCTGGCACGCCGGCAACTGGTACGTCAACGCCAAGTCCATCGGCCTGGAGCACGAGGGCTTCGCCGGGCACGGCACCTGGTACACCGAGGCGATGTACCGGGCCTCGGCCAAGCTGGTCCGCCACCTGGCGCTGAAGTTCCAGATCCCGCTGGACCGGCAGCACATCATCGGCCACGACAACGTCCCGGGCACCGTCGCCTCGACCGTGCGTGGCATGCACTGGGACCCGGGCCCGTACTGGGACTGGTCGCACTACTTCGACCTCATGAAGGCGCCGTTCCGGTCCCTCGGGAACGCGCACACCGGCCTGGTCACCATCGACCCGGACTTCGCCACCAACCAGCCCGCCTTCGTCGGTTGCAACCAGCAGCCGCCGGGCGTCCCGAAGCCCACCCCGCCGGCCGCGCCGTGCCCGCTGCGCGGCTCGTCGGCGGTGGTCCTGCGCACCGCGCCGAGCGCGACCGCCCCGCTGGTCAACGACTTCGGGCTGCGGCCGGACGGCACGCCGGACACGATGTACATCTCCGACCACGGCGCCCGCGCCTCGGCCGGTCAGACGTACGCCGTGGCGGACGTGCAGGGTGACTGGACGGCGATCTGGTACCTCGGCCAGAAGGCCTGGTTCCTCAACCCGGCCTCGGCGCCCACGGCCAAATGGTCGACGGGCTTCGTGGTGACGCCCAAGCCGGGCAAGGCCACCATCCCGGTGTACGGGCGGGCCTACCCGGAGAAGGAGGCCTACCCGGCCACCATCCCGTTCCAAGGCGTCTCCCCGCTCCAGTACACGTTCTCGGCCGGCCAGCGGTACGCGCTCGGCGGCGTCCTGCCGAGCGAGTACTACCGGGCGGTGTCGTTCGACGGTTCGGCCCCGGGTGACCGCACGGTGGTCCGCGGCGACACCAGGTACGTGCAGATCCAGTTCGGCCACCGGATCATGTTCGCGAACCTCGACGACGTGCTGATCCTGCCGTCCCCGATCGGCGCGCCCAGGTAGCAGCGGCGACGTTCGACGGCGAAGGCCCCCGGTCCAAATGGACCGGGGGCCTTCTCGTCGCTTGGGGGGCGGGTCAGGTGACCCGGACGAAACCGGCGAGCGGCTGTGTGCTGATGCTCGACACCTGGACCGGCTTGCCGGTCCGTGGCGCGTGCACCATCACGCCGTTGCCGAGATAGAGCCCGACGTGGTGCAGGTCGCTGCCGAAGAAGACGAGATCACCCGGTCTGGCGTCGGAGCGGGAAACCTTGCGGCCCTCGTTCCACTGCGCGCCCGTGAAGTGGGTGAGCGAGATGCCCGCCGACTTGTAGGCGTACTGGGTGAGGCCGGAGCAGTCGAACGAGTTCGGGCCGGTGGCGCCCCACACGTACGGGTCGCCGACCTGCGCGCACGCCGTCTTGATCGCGGTGCGCGCGGCACTGCTGACCACGCCGTCGATCTTCGGGCAGCCCGCCGGTCGGATCGAGGTCACCGGCAGCATCTTGGTGAGCCGCTTGATCTCGGAGTCGATCTGCTTCTTCGTCCCCGCAAGCTGGGCTTCCTGCTTCTGCTCGGTCTCGATCAGCGCGTCCAGCTTCTGCTTCTGCCGGTTGTACTTGTCCCGGACGGCGAGCACGCCGGCGATCTGCTTGCGCTGGTCGTCGGCGAGCCGGTCGAGCATGACCAGCTGCTCGGCGAGGGTGCCCGGGCTGCTGTTGACCAGCAGGGCGCCCATCTCCTGGGACGGGCCCTGGATGTAGTAGCGGGCGGCGATGTCGCCGACCTTGTTCATGGCGAGCGCGGACTCCAGCTCCAGCGGCACCATCTTCTTCTGCAGGTCCGCGGACTTCTTCTTGTTGACCTTGAGCTGGGAGCGAACCTTGTTGTACTGCTCGATCGTGGGTTCGAGCTTCTCCCACTGCTTGTCGATCTGGGCGTCGATCTCGTCCACCGACGGCGCCGCGTGCGCCGGGGCCGCCAGCATGCCGGCGCCGACCGCGACGGCCGCGACCACGGTGAGGAGACGGCGTACCACCCGGCTGAACCCGGCGGGCCGGCCGGGCGGCTGGCTCGGGGCGTGACGTTGAGGGGGCATGGTTGCCACCGGCACGGACTCCTTTGCAACCGACCGCCGGGCGCCTCGCGAGAGGGAAGATCGAGGCAGACGACCCACAGCGGTCGGTGCCCCACATTAGGGAAGGCACCGGGGTGGAATCAAGGCGACCTTCAGTTCAATCACGTCTGCGCAACCGCTTGCACACCAAGGGTATTCATTCACTTGCCAACGATTGCTGTCAATACGTCGTCGAGTGTCACCACACCGAGCGGTCGACGTCCGTCGCTCACCAGCACCATGTGCCGGCGCTCGCGGCGCATCGAGAGCAACAGGTCGGCCAGCGTACGGTCCGGCGGCACCACGGCCAGCGGCCGGTAGATGTCGGCCGGCACGGGCGCCCGGCGGGTCGCGCCGGCGTAGCCCAGCACGTCCTTCACGTGGACGAAACCGAGCACCCGGCGGGTGGACCGCTGCACCACCGGGAAGCGGGACCGGCCCGTGCGGGTGGCCAGCACCTCCAACGACGCCGGTGAGACGTCCTCGGCCACCGTGGTCACCGTCGACCAGGGTTGCAGGGCGTCCGCTGCCGTCCGGCTGTGCAGGGCCAGCGCGCCGGTGATCCGGGCGTGCTCCTCGGCGTCCAGCAACCCCTCGGTACGCGCCTGCGAGACCAGGCCGGCCAGCTCCTCCGCGGTGAACACCGTCTTCACGGCGTCGGTCGCCTCCACCCGCCACAGCCACAGCACCTGCCGGGCCGACCACTTCATGGCCAGCAGCAGCGGCTTGGTGGCCAGGCAGAAGGCCAGCATGGCCGGGCCCAGCCAGAGGGCCGACGGCTCCGGGCCGGCCAGGGTGATGTTCTTCGGCACCATCTCGCCGACCACGGTGTGCAGGAAGACCACCACGCCGAGGGCGATCACGAAGGCCACCGGGTGCACCGCCGAGGCGGGCAGGCCGAGCGCCTCGAACGGCGCCTCCAGCAGGTGGGCCAGGGCCGGCTCGGCGATCGCGCCGAGGCCGAGCGAGCAGACCGTGATGCCGAGCTGCGCCCCGGCGATCATCAGCGGGATCTGGTTCATCGCCGACAGCGCCCACCGGGCCCGCTTCGAGGTCGCCGCCAGCGGTTCGAGCACCGTACGGCGGGAGGCGATGAGGGCGAACTCGCTGCCCACGAAGAAGGCGTTGCCGAGCAGCAGCACCAGGGCCACCAGCAGCTCACTCACCGTCGTCGGGCTCCTCGGGGCGCACCACCCGGACCTGCTCGATCCGGTGCCGGTCGATCTCCACCACGGTGAACTCGTACCCGGCCTCGTCGACCGTCTCGCCCGGCACCGGGATGTGCCCGAGCCGGGCCATCAGGAAGCCGGCCAGCGTCTCGTACGGCCCCTCGGGCAGCCGGAAGCCGGTCTGCTCGACCAGCTCGTCCTCACGCAGCACGCCGTCCACCAGCACGGTGCGCTCGCCGCCCGGCACGGTCAGCTCGACCGGCCCGAAATCGTCCACCGCGGCCGGGTCGAACTCGTCGGCGATCTCCCCGACCAGCTCCTCCACCAGGTCCTCCACGGTCACCACGCCGTCCGTGCCGCCGTACTCGTCGACCACGATGGCCAGGTCGGCGCCGGCGTCCTTGAGCGCCGCCAGCACCCCGTCGAGGTCGAGGCTCTCCGGGACGTACACCGGTTCGCGGGCCACCGCGGCGACCGTGGTGGCGGCCCGGCTGGCCAGCGGCACGCCGAGCGCGTCGGGCACCCCGGCCACGCCGGTGACCAGGTCCAGCGTCTCCTCGTAGACCGGGAAGCGGGTCCGGCCGGTCTGCCGGGACAGGTCCAGCAGCTCGGCGACCGTCGCGGTGGCCCGCAGCGCGATCACGTCGACCCGCGGGGTCATCGCCTCGGCGGCCCGCTTGTCACCGAACCGGATGGTGCGGCGCAGCAGCATGGCGGTGTCCGGCGGCAGCGCACCGGCCCGGGCGGAGATGGCGGCGAGCAGCCCCAGTTCCTCCGGGGACCGGGCGCTGGCCAGCTCCTCCTGCGGCTCCACGCCGAGCCGCCGGACCAGCCGGTTGGCCGAGTCGTTGAGCAACCGGATCAGCCAGCCGAAGGTGCGGGAGAAGGTCCGCATCGGCCCGGCGGTGCCGAGCGCGGTGGGCATCGGCCGGGCCAGCGCGAGGTTCTTGGGCACCAGCTCGCCGAAGAGCATCGAGATGAGGGTGGCCAGCGCCAGGGCGAGCAGCCCGGTGAACCGTTCCGCCCCGTCGACCGGGCGCAGCAGCGGAGCGAAGAGGCGGGCCAGCGCCGGCTCGGCCAGATAGCCGGTGAGCAGCGCGGTGATCGTGATGCCGAGCTGGGCGCCGGAGAGCTGGAAGGACAGCTCGCGCAACGCCCGGCGTACCGTGCCGGCCCGGCCGTCGCCCTCGCCGGCCCGCCGGTCGATCTCCGCCCGGTCGACGGTGACCAGGGCGAACTCGGCCGCGACGAAGAACGCGTTGCCGGCGGTCAGCAGCACGAAGCCGACCAGGGGCAACAGCGCGGTAAGCAGCAGGCCGTCGATGAGCGCGATTGTTCCACGGGCCGGCAGCGGGCACGAACCGGCGACCGGCGGGCTGGCGACCCGGACGTAGCGTGGATCGCATGAACCGCCTGCTGCTCACCGACGAACTGGTCCTGCTCGCCTACGACGACGCCGGCACCAACCGGCTCGGCCGGCCGCACCTGGACTACGGGCTCGCCGGGGCTGTCCTGCTGGAGCTGGCCCTGGCCGGCCGGGTCGAGGTGACCGGCGGCCGGCTGCGGGTGGCCGACCCCGCCCCGACCGGCGTGCCGCTGCTGGACCAGGCGCTCGCCACCGTCGGCGGGGACCGGCCGCGCAAGCCGAAGGACTGGATCGGCAGGCTGGCCAAGGGCCTGCCGGACCGGGTGCTCGACGGGCTGGTCGACGCCGGGGTGCTGCGCCGCGAGTCGGAGCGGGTGCTGTGGGTGTTCCCGCGTACCCGCTATCCCTCGCCCACCGGCGCGGAGCCGGCCGTGGAGACGGCGGCCCGGGAGCGGCTGCGCGCCGCGCTGGCCGCCGACGGTCCGGTGGACGCGCGGACGGCCGCGCTGCTCACCCTGACCCGGGCGGTCGGCCTGGACCGGAAGCTCTTCCGCGAGCTGCCCAGGGATCGGGTCAAGGGCCGCCTGGCCGAGATCTCGGCGGGCGACTGGGCCTCCGCGGCCACCAAGAAGGCCATCGAGGAGACGCAGGCCGCGGTGCTGGTGGCGACGACCGCCGCCACCACGGCCGCCATCGCGGCCACGACGGTCTCCTGACCGACGACGGCGGCGGCACCCGGGTGGGTGCCGCCGCCGTCGTGGTTCAGCCCTGTCGGGGGTACGCCTCAGCCGGCGACCGCCTCGGTCTCCTTCTCGCCCGCCGGGGCGTCCGGCTTCACCGAGCGGAGCAGCACGCTGGCCACGTCGACCACCTCGACCTGCTCGCCGGCGCCCTTGCCGTTGACACCGTCGTTGAGCATCGTCGAGCAGAACGGGCAGCCGACCGCGATGGTCTTCGCCCCGGTGGACATGGCCTCCTCGACCCGGTCCACGTTGATCCGCTTGCCGATCTTCTCCTCCATCCACATCCGGGCGCCGCCGGCGCCGCAGCAGAAGGAGCGCTCGCTGTTGCGCGGCATCTCGGTCAGCTCGCCCTGGATCGAGTCGCCGAGCACCTCACGCGGGGCGGCGAAGACCCGGTTGTGCCGGCCCAGGTAGCAGGGGTCGTGGTAGGTGACCCCGCCGTCGACCGGCTGCACCGGGGTGAGCTTGCCGGCGGCCACCAGGTGGGCCAGCAACTGGGTGTGGTGCACCACCTCGAACTCGCCGCCGAGCTGGCCGTACTCGTTGCCGAGGGTGTTGAAGCAGTGCGGGCAGGTGGCGACGATCTTCCGCTTGCTCTTCTCCCGGCCCTCGAACGCCTCGTTCAACGTCTCGACGTTCTGCTGGGCGAGCATCTGGAAGACGAACTCGTTGCCGATCCGCCGGGCCGGGTCGCCGGAGCAGGTCTCGCCCTCGCCGAGGATGGCGAAGGAGACGCCGGCCTCGTTGAGCAGCGTGGCCACCGCGCGGGTGGTCTTCTTGGCCCGGTCCTCGAACGCGCCGGCGCAGCCGACCCAGAACAGGTACTCGAAGTCGTCGACCTCGCCGACCCGCGGCACCTCGAAGCCGAGGCCCTTGGTCCAGTCCTCGCGGGTGTTCTGCGGGGCGCCCCACGGGTTGCCCTTGTTCTCCAGGTTGCGGAGCATGACGCCGGCCTCGGACGGGAAGCTCGACTCGATCAGCACCTGGTAGCGGCGCATGTCGACGATGTGGTCGACGTGCTCGATGTCCACCGGGCACTGCTCGACGCAGGCGCCGCAGGTGGTGCACGACCAGAGCACGTCCGGGTCGATGACGCCGCCCTCCTCGGCGGTGCCGATCAGCGGCCGGTCGGCCTCGGCGAGGGCCAGCACGTCCATGTGGGCGAGCTGCGCGGCGGTGGCCTTCTCCTCGCCGGTCAGGTCCTTGCCCCCGCCGGCCAGCAGGTACGGCGCCTTGGCGTACGCGTGGTCGCGCAGGCTCAGCACGAGCAGCTTCGGCGACAGCGGCTTGCCGGTGTTCCAGGCCGGGCACTGCGACTGGCACCGGCCGCACTCGGTGCAGGTGCTGAAGTCCAGCAGGCCCTTCCAGGTGAACTGCTCGACCTGGGCGACGCCGAACTGGTCCTTCTCCGGGTCGGCCTCCTCGAAGTCGAGCGGCTTGCCGTCGCTCATCATCGGCCGGAGCGCGCCCAGGCCGGAGCCGGCGGCCTTCTCGGGCTCGCGCTTGAAGAAGATGTTCGGGAACGCCAGGAACCGGTGCCAGGCGACACCCATGGTGACGTTCAGGGAGATCACGATGAGCCAGGTCATCGAAATGGCGATCTTGATGAGGGCGGCCACGCTGACGCCGGCCGTCCAGGCCGGGAGCGCGGCGCCGACCGCGTGACTCAGCGGGGTGGCCCAGACCGGGTACTCGAAGTGGTCGGTGGCGACCTTGAAGCCGCGGATCACGAAGCCGAAGATCAGGACCAGCAGCACGACCCACTCGACGAAGTAGCCCTGCCACATGGTCGAGCCGGTGAACCGGGAGCGGCCGCCCGGCCGGGTGGGCCGGTTGCGCAGCCGGATGCCCATGAGCACGAGGATGCCGGCCAGGCCCAGGATCCCGATCCACTCGGTGGCCAGGCCGAAGATCGTCCAGTGCCCGATGATCGGCAGCCCGCCGCCCGGGGTGACCACCTCGAAGTACGCCTCGAGCACCAGCAGCGACAGCACGATGAAGCCGACCATCACGAACCAGTGCGCCGCGCCCACCACGCCCCACTTGAGCATGCGGGTGTGGCCGGCGGTCTCGACCAGCATCTTCTTCGTGCGGGCGCCCTTGTCGGTGAACCGCTCCGGCGCGGGCTGCCCGAGCCGGATGACGGCCGTCATCTTCATGACCGCGCGCACCGCAAGCCCCACCGCCACGGCGGTGATGGCGGCCGCGAGGATCGTGGTGACGATCTGGACGCTGCCCATCGAGTTGGCCTCCCGGTCTGCTGCTTGTCAGTGCAGCCTACGCGCAAGGTTACCCAGCAGTAACGTGAGTCATCTCGCATCGGCCACGCCGCCCTGCCGACACCTTAGGGGCAGCGGGCGCCGGGCGCCGTTCAGGGGCGTCCCGGCGTGACCTACGCCCGGTGCGGCAGGGGCGGTGGAGCCGGCGGGATCAGCGCCAGCGGGAGAGCAGGATCAGCGAGGAGACCATCGCGCCGAAGCCCACGGCGAGGTTCCAGTAGCCCCACGTCGCGACCGGGTACGCCTGCTCGGAGAGGTAGTAGATCACCAGCCAGCCGATGCCCACCACGATCAGCGCGACCGCGGTGATCGGCAGCCAGACCGGGCTAGGCTTGCGCGTCGCCGCCGTCGCCGTCGGACGCACGTCCGTCGGCGGGGTGTACACCTTCTTCTTGCGGACCTGAGACTTGGGCACGACGCTCTCCAGAGGGGGGTACGACCTCGTCCGGCCTGACAACCGGGCGCGGGGGCGACGGTCCATGGCCAATAATGTTCGACAGCTAGCGTAGTCCCGCCGGACCCTCCAGGCCACGAATGGGGTCAGGCCGGTGCACCGAGTGACCGAAAAGGGCGGGACTTTTCGGGTCGAGCAGACCGGTCCGCGCCGTCGCGGGCCGGAACGAGACGACGGGAAAGGGAACGCCCGGTGGAGTACACGTCCGGCGCCGCCTCCTGGCAGAAGGTCCTCCGGCGCGCGGTGGTCGGCCTGCTGCCGCGCCGGCCGCGTCAGCGCCGCCCGGGCTGGTCGATCGGCGTACCCCTGATCGCCGCCGCGGCCGGCCTCCTCTTCACCACGACCGCGACCACCGCCGGCGGCACCCCGCTGCGGGAGGACCGGCGTCCCCAGCTCACCCAGTTGATCGAGGACCGGCGCGAGGAGGTCGCGGCCAGCGAGGCGAAAGCCGCCCGGCTGCGCGCCGAGGTCGAGGAGCAGACCGGCGCCCTGGCCGGCGCCGACGGCCCGATCAAGGCACAGCAGGACCGGGCCGCCGCCAGCCGGCAGGCCGCCGGGTTCACCGCGCTCACCGGCAACGGCATCACCATCGAGCTGAACGACGCGCCGCGGCGTGCCGACCAGGCCCTGCCCAAGGGTGCGAGCAACGACGACCTGGTGGTCCACCAGAGCGACGTCCAGGCCGTCGTGAACGCGCTCTGGGCGGGCGGCGCGGAGGCCATGTCAATCATGAACGTCCGCGTGCTCAGCACCAGCGCGGTACGCTGCGTCGGTAACACTCTGCTGCTGCACGGCCGGGTGTACTCCCCTCCTTTCAAGATAGTGGCCATCGGCGACCCCGCCGCCTTCCAGCGGGAACTCGCCGCGTCCGAGGGAGTCCGGTTGTTCAGGGAAGCCGTCGACCACTACCAGCTCGGCTACTCCGAGACCGTCTCCACGGTCACCGTGCCGGCATTCGAAGACTCGACCGCGCTGCAGTCGGCCAAGGTGCCGCGGTGACCCGGGACGATCCCCGGGAGCGGGACGGGCGCCATCGCGACCAGAGCGAGGACGCGACCGCCTTCCTCCCGCAGGTCGACCGGCCGGCGCCTGCGCCGCCCCGCCCCCCGCTCGACCTGCCCTGGCCGGACCATGGCGCGCCGCCCCCGATCACCGACCAGCGGACGGCGCGCCCACGCCCGCCGGCCTCCCCCTCTCCGGCCTGGCCCGGCGACCGGAGCCAGCCGCCGGCCCCCGGCGCCCGGCCGGTGTCACCGCCGCCAGCGGTGCCGCAAAGCCCCGCCGCCGCCCACGACCGGCGTTCCCCGGGCCCCGCTCCGGACCAGCACCGGCCCGCTCCCGGGCGCCGGCTCGACCCGCCGACCGCCGAGGTCAGGCCCTCCAGCCCCGGTGACGCGCCGACCGCGTTCATCCCACCGCTCGGCGATCGGCGCGAGCGCCACCGGGCCGGGAACCCGGCCGAACGCCGCCGCGGCGAGGCGGCGCGTCCGGCGGCCACCGGCCCCGCGGACCCGGGAGCGACCGCGCTGATCCCGGCCGTCAGCCGCCCGCCGGCCAGCCCTGCGGCACTGGACCACACCGCGCTGATGGGCGCCGTGCCTCCGGTCCCGGACACCGGCGACGGCGACCCGGCCGGCACCCCGGCCGAGCCGCCGCAGCCCCGCCGCGGGGAGCGGGTCGTGCAGCTCCGGCCCGAGCAGACCGGTGAGGGGTACAAGAGCGTCTACTCCGAGCTGACCCGGCCCACCGTCGGTTCCCGGCTGCGGGGGATCGTGCGCGGCACCGGCGAGGTTCTGATCACCTTCGGCCTGGTGGTGCTGCTCTTCGCCGGCTACGAGATCTGGGGCAAGGCGGTGATCGTCGACGCCCACCAGAACGACCTGAGCAGCCAGCTCGCCCAGGAGTGGGGGGCGGACCCGACGGTCGGGCCCAGCCCGTCCGCCGGTCCCAGCACCAAACCGAAGCCGCCGGCGGAGGGCAAGCCGGTCGCCGGGCTCTACCTCCCGACGTTGGGCAAGCACTGGGTGGTGGTCGAGGGCGTCAGCCCTGACGACATCCGGTACGCGCCCGGCCACTATCCGAAGAGCGCCATGCCGGGCGAGGTCGGCAACTTCTCCGTCGCCGGCCACCGCATCCGCTCCACGTTCTGGCGCCTGGACGAGTTGAGGTCCGGCGACGCCATCGTGGTCGAGACCAAGACCGACTGGCTCGTCTACCGCGTCTACCAGCAGCGGATCGTCAAGCCCTCCCAGGTGGAGGTCGTCGCGCCGGTGCCGGGCAAGCCGGGCCAGAAGGCCACCGAGAAGCTGCTCACCCTGACCACCTGCAACCCCAAGTTCGACAACTACCAGCGGCTGATCATCCACGCCCGCCTGGACCACGCCCAGGCCAAGGCGGCGGGACGCCCGGCCGAGCTGGAGGGCTGACCGTGTACGCATGGATCTGGCGGAAGCTCCCGCTCGGGCTCCCCGGAAAGCTGATCGGCTCGGTGCTGCTGGCCGCCGCCACGGTCGCCCTGCTCTGGTTCGTGGTCTTCCCCTGGGCCGAACCCCTCCTACCCTTCGACGACGTGCAGGTCACCCAGGACTCCGGGGTGCCGGGGGACGACGGCGGCGGGCTCACCGAGCCCAGTGAACGGCCGGCCGAGGAGGACATCCCGTACAGCACCGAGTCGAACAACGCCCCGCCCTCCACCCCGAGCAGGTGACCCCGATGCGCGTCCTCGTGATCGACAACTACGACTCGTTCGTCTTCAACCTCGTGCAGTACCTCGGCCAGCTCGGCGTCGATTGCGAGGTGCGGCGCAACGACGAGATCGACGTCGCCGAGGTGGGCCGGGCGGGCGCCGACGGCGTGCTGCTCTCGCCCGGGCCGGGCAGCCCGGACCGCGCCGGCATCTGCCTCGACGTGATCAGGGAGTATGCCGGCAAGCTCCCCCTGTTCGGGGTCTGCCTCGGTCACCAGGCCATCGGTGCGGCGTTCGGCGCGACCGTGACCCGGGCGCCGGAGCTGCTGCACGGCAAGACCTCCGAGGTGCGGCACCAGGGGGTGGGCGTGCTGGCTGGCCTGCCCGACCCGTTCACGGCCACCCGCTACCACTCGCTCGCCGTGCTGCCCGAGACGCTGCCCGACGAGCTGGAGGTCACCGGCCGGACCGCCTCCGGCGTGGTGATGGCCATGCGGCACCGCACGCTCCCGATCGAGGGCGTCCAGTTTCACCCGGAGTCGGTGCTGACCGAGGGTGGCCACCTCATGCTGGCCAACTGGCTGGCCGTCTGCGGCTATCCGGAGGCGCTGGAGCGGGCCCCGGAGCTGGCCGCCGAGGTCGACGCCCGCCGCCGGGCCGCGTTCGCCGCGGCCTGAGGAGTCCGTCACGCCCAGCTACGCGACGTGGTGGTGCCCGGAACGACCGGACACCACCACCTCGCCAAACTGGAGCCCTGTGGTCAGGGCTGGCTGAACCTCGTCGGCGGCGTCACCGTCGGGAACGGGAACCCACCGCCGCCGCCGCCGGGGGTGGTCGGCGTCGTGCCCGGCGAGGGAGTGCCCGGGCTGGCGCTGTCGGTCGGCTCAGGCGCGGCGACGTCGACAAAGATCGTCACCCGCTCACCACGAGGCAGCTTCGAATCGGCCTTGGGGTTCTGTCGGCTGACCCTGCCGGCCTTGTCCGGAGCGACCTCCTCGCCGTCCAGCGTCCGCACCTCGTAACCGGCGTTCTTCAGCAGCCTCACCGCCGCGTCCTCGGAGAGGCCCACGACGTCCGGCACTTCGTTGACGTTGCCCCGGGAGACCTGGACCTTCACCTCGGTCCCCGCGGGGACCGTGCTGCCCGGTTTGGGGTCGACCTTGACAACGGTCCCCTTGGGCAAGCTGCTGTCGACGTCGTCGGAATCGACCTTGAGGTCCAGGTTCTCCAGCTGCTGCTTCACGTTCGCGAACTGGGAGTTCACCAGCCCGTCCGGGATGGTGACCTGCTTCGGGCCGCCGCAGATCTGGACCGTGACCGCGGTGTTCTTCTCCACCCGCTGGTTGAAGGCCGGATCCTGGCCCACCACGGTGCCCTTGTCGCACGTGGTGTTCTGCACCGGGTCGCCGGGCGTGAACCGCAGCCCAGCCTGGGTGAGGGCGGCCTGCGCCTCTGCCTGGGTCCGGCCCTGCAGCTGCGGGACGTTCACCTTCTCGGCGCCGGTCTGGTTGAGCCAGAGCGCGGTGGCCAGGGCGATCACCGCGAGCACGCCGAGCGCCGCGAAGGTGGCGATCACCCAGGAAGAGCTCTTCCGCTTCCGCGCGTCGCCGACCCGGGCCGGCGCCTGCTGGCGGGTCTGCGGGCCCATCACCTGGGTCTGCTGGTAGCCACCGGCCGCGGCCGGCGCCATCGGCATGGTCTCCTCGGCCGGCATGACCGGGGTGGCCAGCACCGGCCGGCCGGCGGCGGCGCGGAGCAGGTCCGCCCGCATCTCACCGGCGCTCTGGTAGCGGTTCAGCGGGTTCTTGGAGAGCGCCTTGAGGACGATGGCGTCCACGGCGGGGTTGACGTCCGGGTTGATGGTGCTCGGCGTGGGCGGCGTCTCCCGCACGTGCTGGTACGCGACGCTGACCGGGCTGTCCCCGACGAACGGCGGGTGCCCGCAGAGCAGCTCGAACAGCACGCACCCGGCCGCGTAGACGTCGGAGCGGGCGTCGACCGCCTCGCCACGCGCCTGCTCCGGGGAAAGATACTGCGCCGTGCCGATGACCGCGCTGGTCTGCGTCATCGTGGTGGCGCCGCTGGCCAGCGCCCGGGCGATGCCGAAGTCCATCACCTTGACCTGGCCGGTCTGGGTGAGCATCACGTTGCCGGGCTTGATGTCCCGGTGGATGATCCCGTGCCGGTGGCTGAACTCCAGCGCCGCGCACATGTCGGCGCAGATCTCCAGCGCCCGGCGTGGCTGGAGCCGGCCCTCGACGCCGAGCACCTCCTTGAGGGTCCGCCCGTTGACGAACTCCATCACGATGAACGGCAGCGTCTCGCCGGTCGGGGCGGTCTCCTCGCCGGTGTCGTACACGGCGACGATGGCCGGGTGGTTCAGCGAGGCGGCGTTCTGCGCCTCCCGGCGGAACCGCATCTGGAAGGTCGCGTCCCGGGCCAGGTCGGCCCGGAGCATCTTGATCGCGACATCCCGACCGAGCCGGAGATCGCGACCGCGGTGCACCTCCGCCATGCCGCCGTAGCCGAGCAGCTCGCCGACCTGGTACCTGCCACCGAGCAGGCGGGCCTGCGCTGTCATCGCGTCTCTCGTCCTTCGCTCGTCGTCGTCTCGCCGCCAGCCGGCCGGAGCCGTACCTCACGACGGTACGACGTGAAAACCGGATAGTCGCCCCCGTGGGCCCGCACCGCGCCGGAGGTCACGCTCACCGGAGCAAGCGCGCCGGGGTCGCCGGCCGCTGCATTGTTCCGGATTCTGTACGAAATCATCCCGGAGCAGGCAAGGACCAGCACGGCCAGCACGATGGCCAGCAGCCACCGCCCGGCGTGGGACCGGCGCGGGGCGGGCGCGACCGGCGGGCGGGCGTACCCGAGGGGGTGGGGCTGCCGGGGCGGCGGGACGGCCGCCGCGCCGCGCGGCGCGACCGGCGGGCGCGGCTGCGGGGCCGGCGCCACGGCGGTCGGGCGGGGCGCCACCGGCGGGCGGGCGGCCACCGCGGGCGGGCGGGGCTGCGGGCGCGTGGCCGTCGGGACCTGCGCCCGCGCGACCGGCGCGGCCGGGGAAGCGGGTACGCCGGAGATCGGGTGGCCGCCCCGCGCCTGCTGCGACAGGGCGAGCTTGGCCTGCCGGGCGACACCGGCCAGGGCGGCGGCGCTCGGCCATCGGGCCGCCGGGTCCTTCGCCAGGGCTCGCTCGACGATGGCCCGGACCTGCGACGGGATGTCGGCGGGGAGCGGCCGAGGCGCCTCGCGCACGTGCTTCATGGCGATCTCGAGCGGGTTGTCCCCCTCGAAGGGCCGCCGGCCGGCCAGGCACTGGTACGCGACCACGCCGAGCGCGTAGACGTCGGAGGCGGGCGTGGCGACGGCGCCGGTGGCCTGCTCCGGGGAGATGTAGGAGGCGGTGCCGAGCACCGAACCGGCGGCGGTGAGCTGGCCAACCAGGTCGGAGCGGGCGATGCCGAAGTCGGTGAGCACCAGCGTGCCGTTGGGCCGGACCAGCAGGTTGCCGGGCTTCACGTCGCGGTGCACGATGCCCTTCTCGTGGGCGGCGTGCAGCGCGTCGGCAGCCTGGGCGAGCAGGGCCATGGTCCGGGCCGGGGTGAGCCGGCCGACCCGGCTGAGCGTCGAGGAGAGCGCGTCGCCCTCCACGTACTCCATGACCAGGAAGGCGATCTGCTGGTCACTGCCGAAGTCGTAGACGTCGACCACGCCGGGGTGGTTGATGGTGGCCATGGTGCGCGCCTCGCCGCGGAACCGCTCGGCGAAGCCCGGCTCGTCGAGCAGGGCGGGGAGCAGGCTCTTGACCGCGACCGTGCGGCCCAGCACCTGGTCGGTGCCGCGCCAGACGTCGCCCATGCCACCGCTGGCGATCCGCTCGTCGAGGCGGTAGCGGTTGCCGAGCTGCACACCCGGGCTGAGCATGTCAGCGGCCTTCCGCGATGGCCGCCGCCATGATCCGGCCGCCGATGCGGGCCGCCTCGGCACTGCCGCCGCTGCCCGCCTGCTCCAGCTCGACACACACGGCCGACACCGGGGTGCCGTTCTTATCCAGGGCGAAGCCGATGAACCAGCCGTGGTCGGGGGTGTTCGGGCCGGACTGGGCGGTGCCGGTCTTGCCGCCGACGGTGTAGCCCTCGAAGGCGGCCTTCCGGCCGGTGCCCTCCTTGACCACGTTGACCATCATGTCCCGCAGGTCGCCGGCGACCTGACCGCTGACCGGCTGGCGCAGCTCGCGCGGCTTGGCGGCGTCGTAGACGGTGGTGCGGTCCGGCCCGAGCAGCTGCTTGACCAGGTACGGCCGCATCTGGCTGCCGCCGTTGGCGACCGTGGCGGCGATCAGCGCGCCCTGCAGCGGGGTCATCCGCACGTTGTTCTGGCCGATCGAGGACTGGGCCAGCGCGGCCGGGTCGGTGCCGCCATCCGGGTTCTGCATGTCCCCGGTGCGGCTGGCCGCCACGGGCAGGCCGCCCTTCTCGCCGGCTTCGCCGACCGTGAGGTCGTCCTGCTCGAAGCCGAACGCGCGGGCCTTCTCCTTGATCTTGTCCGCGCCGAGCCGGACGCCGAGCTTGGCGAAGCCGGTGTTGCAGGACTCGGTCACCGCCTCGCGGAGGCTGACCTGGGCCTCCGGGCAGATCGACGGGGCGGCGTTGCGGATCGGCGTGCCTGAGGTGGGCGGCGTGTAGCTCGACCCGGCCGGGATGTCGGTCTGCTGGGTGACGCCGTTCTCCAGCGCCGCCGCGGCCACCACGATCTTGAAGGTGGAGCCCGGCGGCAGGGTCTCGGCGAGCGCGCGGTTCGCCAGCGGGCGGTCCTTGTCCTTGTCGAGCTTGTTGTACTCCGCCGTGGCCTTGCTGGTGTCGTGGCTGGCCAGCGGGTTCGGGTCGAAGCTCGGCATGGAGACCAGCGCCTGCACCGCCCCGGTCCGCGGGTCGATCGCGATGGCCGCGCCGCGCTTCGCACCGACCTGGTTGTCGTTGAGCTGCTTGTACGCCGCCTCTTGGGCCCGCTTGGAGAGGGTCAGCAGCACGTTGCCGCCACCGGTCTGATCGCCGGTGAACATGTCCTTGATCCGGTTGGCGATCAGCTGGTCGCTGGTGCCGGCGAGGAAGTCGTTCTCCAGCCGCTCGATGCCGGTGTCGCCCAGGTTGACCGGCTTGTAGCCCAGCGCGTGCGCGTACATCGCGCCGCCCGGGTAGGTGCGCTGGAACTTCAGCTTGCCGTCGGTCTCCTTGCTGAGCGCGACCGCGGTGCCACCGACCTCGATGTTGCCGCGCTTGCGGTCGTACTCGGCGACCTGGACCCGGCCGTTGTAGTCGCTGTTGCGGTATTCGTCGGCCTTGTAGCCCTGGATCCAGTTCAGGTTGGCGAAGAGCAACCCGAACAGGATCATGACGACCACGCCGACGCGGCGCAGGGGTGCGTTCACGGCCGGATCACCTCCGTGGGGGCACCGTGCAACTGCTCCGGCGGGCCACCCGAGGGCCGGGCCGCCGGACCGCCACCGCCGGTCACCGGTCGGCGAGCGCCGTCGGAGACCCGGAGCAGCACCGCGATCAGCAGCCAGTTCGCCATCAGGGACGAACCGCCGGCGGAGAGGAACGGGGTGGTCTGGCCGGTCAGCGGGATGAGCTTGCTGATCCCGCCGACGATGACGAAGACCTGCAGGCCCAGGGTGAAGGCCAGGCCGCCGGCGAGCAGCTTGCCGAACGAGTCCCGGACCGCCAGCGCGGCCCGCAGCCCCCGCTCGACGATCAGCAGATAGACCACCAGCAGCGCGGAGAGGCCGAACAGGCCGATCTCCTCACCGATGCCGGCGAAGATGAAGTCGGTCTGCACCTCGGGCAGCAGGGTGGGCTGCCCGCCACCCGGACCGGCACCGAACAGGCCGCCGGTGCCGAGCGTGAGCAGACCCTGGACCAGCTGGTAGCCCCGGTCGTACGGCTCCGCGAACGGGTCCAGCCAGATCTGCGCCCGGTCGTAGAAGTTGGCGAACGGACCGCCCACCGTGCTGCCCAGCGCGTACGCCAGATAGGCGCCGCCGAAGAACAGGATCAGACCGATGAGCAGCCAGCTCACCCGTTCGGTGGCGATGTAGAGCGTCACCACGAACATGCCGAAGTAGAGCAGCGACGTGCCCAGGTCCTTCTCGAAGACCAGCACCAGGAGGCTGATCAACCAGACGACGAGGACCGGGCCGAGGTCCCGCCCGCGCGGGAAGTCGACGCCGAGCACCCGGCGGCTGGCCAGCGAGAGCACCTCGCGCTTGCGGACCAGGTAGTACGCGAAGAAGGCGAGCAGGGCGAGCTTGGCGAACTCACCCGGCTGGATCTGCCCCAGCCCGGGCACGATGATCCAAAGCTTCGCGCCGTTCCTCTCGGAGAACCGTGCCGGCAGCACCGCCGGGATCATCACCAGCACGATGCCGGCCAATCCCAGGGTGTACGCATAGCGCGACAGCGAGCGGTGGTCCCGCATGATCGCCAGCAGGCCGGCGGCGAGCACCACCGCGCCCAGCGTCCAGGCGAGCTGTTGCCCGCCGGTGCCGGCGAAGATGGCCAGGGTCTCCCGCTGCTCGGGAGGGGACTGAGCCAGGTCGTAGCGACGCAGGAAACCGACGCCGATGCCGTTGAGCAGGGCGACCGCCGGCAGCAGCGCCGGGTCGGCGAACGGCGCCAACCAGCGGATCACCAGGTGCAGGCCCAGGAAGACCAGCCCCAGCGCGGCGGCCGGGATCCAGAAGTCCGGGGTGACCGTGTCCAGCACGTTCGCCTCGACCGTCGCCGCGTATGCCGCCACCAGGACCATGGCGAGCAGGAGCAGGGACAGCTCGGCGTTGCGCCGGGACCGTGCCAGGCGCACACCGGGCTGCTCGCCCGTCGAGGCGGGCGAGGCGGCCGGTGTGGCGGCTGCGGTCACGGATGTGTCCTCGGGATCGAGCCGGCGCTCACTCGGGCGACCGGCAGCCGGCCGGGTCGACCGGCGGAACCGTGTCCGAGGGGACGGCATCGGGCGTGGTGGTCGGCGTCGGCGTCGGGGTCGGCCCCGCGGTGGCCGTGGCGGTGGCTGGCGGCACGGCGCTGCCGCTGACCGCCGGGGCCAGCGAGCCGCCGGTCGGGGACGGGGTCGGGCTCACCGGACCGGCCGTCGGGCTGGGCGGGCAGATCGGCTTCAGGTTCGGGTTGGCCGGGTCGTCGCTGGTCAGCTCGGCCAGCCGGCGCTCGGCGTCCGGCTCGCTCCGCGCCTGGATGCCCTGCTTCACCTGCTCCTGGGCGGCCAGGGTGAGGTCGTCGAGCTTCGCGTCGCTCGTGGCGTGCACGTTCGACAGGTCGAGCCCGGCGACCTGGCCGGGGACCCCGCGGAACACGGCAAGCTGCCCGCCGTCGGTGGCGCCCACGTAGTACTGGCGCTGCGTGTAGCTCCAGCCGCCGAAGAGGCCGCCGCCGACGATGACCAGCAGCGCCAGCAGCATCGCCGCGGTGCGCAGCGGGTGCCGGCGGTGTCGCTCGGGCTCGTCGTCGCGGTTGTCCGTCGGTTCCTCGGGCGCGGGCGCACGGGGAGCCGACAGCGCCGAGGCGCGGGCCGCCGGGGTGGAGACGTCGGCCGAGGTGGCCATGCCGCGGTCCCGGGCCGCCGCCCCGCCGACGATCGGGGACGCCTCGACGATGTCCTGGTCGGTGGCGTCCGCGATGATCACGGTGATGTTGTCCGGGCCGCCGCCGCGCAGCGCAAGCTGCACCAGGCGCTCCACGCACTGCTGCGGGTCGGTGTATTCGCGCATGGTGTCGCCGATGGTGTCCGCGCTGACCACCCCGGAGAGACCGTCCGAGCAGATCAGGTAGCGGTCACCGGGGAGCACCTGCCGGACGCTGTATTCCGGGTCGATGTCCCGGCCGTCCAGCGCCCGGGTGAGCAGCGAGCGCTGGGGGTGGCTGCTCGCCTCCTCCGCGCTGATCCGGCCCTCGTCGACGAGCATCTGGACGTAGGTGTCGTCCTTGGTGATCTGCGCAAACTCGCCGTTGCGCAGGAGATAGGCCCGCGAGTCACCGATGTGGACCATGCCGAGCTTGCTGCCCGAGAAGAGGGTCGCGGTCAGCGTGGTGCCCATCCCCTCCAGCTGCGGGTTGGCGTCCACGGTGTCGCGGAGTTGTTGGTTGGCGGTGCCGACGGCGGAACGCAGCGCGTCGACGAGGGCGTCCCCGGGGACGTCCTCGTCCAAGGGCGCCATGGCACCGATGACGATGTTGCTGGCGACGTCACCGGCGGCCATGCCGCCCATGCCGTCGGCAACGGCAAGCAGCCGCGGCCCGGCGTAGACGGAATCCTGATTACCGTCTCGGATCAGACCGCGGTCGCTGTGGGCCGCATAACGCAGGGTCAGAGTCATGGCCGTAATTCGAGGGAAGTGCGGCCGATCCGGATCGGCACGCCGAGGGGGACGGGGGTTGGTCCGGTGACCTTAGCGCGATCCAGGTAGGTGCCGTTAGTCGATCCGAGGTCCTCGACGAACCACTGCCCCTCGCGCGGCACGAGCCGGGCGTGTCGCGCCGAGGCGTAGTCGTCGGTGATCACCAGCGTGGAGTCCTCGGCCCGACCGATGGTGATCTGGGCCTCCCCGAGGGTGATCCGGGTGCCGGCCAGTTGGCCGGCGGTGACCACCAGCTGGTGCGCGGCCCTGCCCCGCTTCACCTTCGCCGGCTTCGCCGCCTGCCCGGTCGACGCCCCGACGGCGCGCGGCGCGGCCACCAGGCGACCCGACCGGGCCCCCGCGAAGAGGTCCCGGCGGATCACCCCGACCACCGTGAACACGAAGATCCACAACAGGATGAGGAACCCGAACCGGGCGACGGTGATGACGAGTTCCGGCAACGCGGGTCAGCCGTCCACGCGGAAGGTCAGGGTCGTCGTGCCGAGCTGGATCATGTCGCCCGGGTTGAGGGCGACCGCCGAGACGCGCTGGCCGTTGACCATCGTGCCGTTGGTGGAGCCGAGGTCGGTCAGCACGACCTGGCCGCCGTCGAAGTCCAGCCGGGCGTGGCGCCGGGAGATGCCGACGTCGGGCAGGCGCAGGTTGGCCTGGTCGCCGCGGCCGATCACGGTCGAGCCCATCTGGAGCGGGTAGGTGCGGCCGTCGCCGGAGACCAGGCGGACGTTGCGACCGCCGCCCTGCCCCGGGGGCGGGCCGTAGCCGCCGCCCTGGTCGTAGGCGGGGTAGGCCGGGCCGGCGTCGTAGCCGCCGGGCGCGGAGACCGGGGCGACGTCGCCGCCGGTGTAGACCTCCGCGGTGACCCGGAACATCCCGGTGTCCAGCCCTTCACCACGCTCGACCTCGACGATCACGTCGCCGTAGACCGTCCACGCCTGCTCGCCGATGAACTCCGCCTGCGACTGGGCCAGCTCCTGGGCCAGCGCGGCGGCGTACGGCGCCAGACGACTGTGGTCGTACGGCGAGAGATCGATCACGTAGCGGTTGGGCACCAACGTGCGCCCACCGGCCAGGATCGCCTTGTGCGCCTCGGCCTCCCGCTGCATGGCGTTGAGGATCTCCACGGGGTGGACCACCCCTTTGAAGACCTTGGCGAAGGCCCCCTCGACCAGGCCTTCCAGACGCTTCTCGAAGCGTTGCAGCACGCTCACCGGCTCCTCCTCGGGTCCCGAGGCCATGATGGTATCCGGACACCGCCTCCGCAGCTCACACGCCGCTCGGCCGGCTGCCGGCGGCCCGTTCGTGACCAGCCCCGCGATCGTGCTAAAGTTTCGTCCGCCACGAACGGTGATCGCTCGTGGCGATGACCGGGATCAGCGTAATATGTCCGGGCACCCGCCGCAGGCGGTGGGCGCGGGATGAGATACGGTGTTGCAGGTCAAGCCACGGGGAAGTGGCGGAATGGCAGACGCGCACGGTTCAGGTCCGTGTGCCCGAAAGGGCGTGGGGGTTCAACTCCCCCCTTCCCCACCATCACGAGGGCTCCGCGGTCAGCGGGGCCCTCGCTCCGTATCGGGGCGTGCCGGACGTCACGCTATGCTCCGATGGTTTCCCTGCCCCCGATGGACCAGGAGTGGCGTGTGACTGTCGCGTTGGTGACCGGTTCGGGCGGTCTGATCGGCTCCGAGGCGGCCCGGCACTTCGCCGGGCTCGGTCTCGACGTGGTCGGCATCGACAACGACATGCGGCGTTACTTCTTCGGCGAGGACGGTTCGACCGCCTGGAGCCTCGACCGCCTCGCCGCCGAGCTGGGCCGCTCCTACACCCACCACGCCGTGGACATCCGGGACCGGGACGGCCTGGAGCAGGTCTTCAAGAAGTACGGCTCGGACATCGCCGTCGTGATCCACAGCGCCGCCCAGCCGAGCCACGACTGGGCCGCCAAGGAGCCGTACACCGACTTCGACGTCAACGCCGGCGGCACCCTGAACGTGCTGGAGAACACCCGGCGGCACGCCATCGACGCGCCGTTCATCCACTGCTCGACCAACAAGGTCTACGGCGACCGCCCGAACACCCTGCCGCTCATCGAGCTGGAGACGCGCTACGAGCTGCCCGAGGACCATCACTGGTACGACGGCATCACCGAGGACATGTCGATCGACGAGTCGCTGCACTCGATCTTCGGCGCCTCCAAGGTCGCCTCGGACGTGATGGTCCAGGAGTACGGCCGGTACTTCGACATGAAGACCGCCTGCTTCCGGGGCGGCACGCTGACCGGCCCGGCGCACTCCGCCGCCGAGCTGCACGGCTTCCTGGCGTACCTGATGCGCTGCGTGATGGAGGGCCGGACGTACAACCTCTTCGGCTACAAGGGGAAGATGGTCCGGGACGCCATCCACTCGCGGGACGTGCTCACCGCGTTCGAGGCGTTCTTCCGCGAGCCGCGCTCGGCGCAGGTCTACAACCTCGGCGGCGGCCGGCACTCGAACACCTCGCACATCGAGGCGTTCCGGATCGCCGAGGACATCACCGGCCGGGTGGCGAAGATCAACTACGTCGAGCAGGCCCGCACCGGCGACCACCAGTGGTACGTCAGCAGCATGGCCCGGTTCGAGGAGCACTACCCGAACTGGAAGATCACCTACGACGTGCGGATGATCCTCCGCGAGATCTACGAGGCGAACGTCGACAAGTGGGTGCCGAAGGCATGACCACCGGCACCAAGCGGAACGTGCTCGGCGTACTCGTCGACGCGACCGACTACGCCCGGGCGACCGAGGCCGTGGTGGCCGCCGCGCACGACCGCCGTCCGCTGGCCCTCACCGCGCTCGCCGTGCACGGCGTGATGACCGGGGTGCTCGACCGGGCGCACAACGCCCGGCTCAACTCCTTCGACGTGGTCACGCCCGACGGGCAGCCGGTGCGCTGGGCGCTCAACCTGCTGCACGGCGCCGGCCTCACCGACCGGGTCTACGGGCCGGAGCTCACCCTCCGGGTGCTCGCCCGCTTCGCCGACGAGGGGCTGCCGGTCTACCTCTACGGCTCCACCGAGGCGACCCTGTCCCGCCTGGTCCCGGCCCTGGAGCGGAAGTTCCCGGCGCTGAAGATCGCCGGCGTCGAGCCGTCCAAGTTCCGGTCGCTCCAGCCGGGCGAGGACGCCGAGATCGCCGATCGGATCAAGGCCAGCGGCGCCCGGCTCGTGCTGGTCGGGCTGGGCTGCCCCCGGCAGGAGGTCTTCACCTACGCCATGCGGCCACTGCTGGACATGCCGCTGATGGCCGTCGGCGCGGCTTTCGACTACCACGCGGGGCTGCTGCGCAACCCCCCGCCGTGGATGCAGCGGGCCGGGCTGGAGTGGTTCTGGCGGCTCGGCCTCGAACCGAAGCGGCTCTGGCGCCGCTACGTCATCCTCAACCCCGCCTACCTGGCGCGGCTGGCCGCGCAGAAGACCGGCGTGTGGAAGGCCACCCCGCCGGCCCCGGCCACGGAACGCCCGGCCACCTTCGACGTCTGAGCCCGCAACGACGCCCGGCGGCCACCCCGAGGGGGACCGCCGGACGCCGGTGGGAGAGGTTGGCTCAGGGGATCGGCACTGACCGATCGTTAAGAGGTTAGGTCAGCGGTGGAGACACTGTGAACATGCCGGATCCGCCATAACGCCGACGGGATGACCCCTACGGGAGGCGTACGGGAGGAACCGGGGTGCCGCCCCGGATTCGGTGGGCGTCGATCCGGGCCAGGCTGGGCACCATGGACGAGCCTCTCACCGTGCTGCTCCCCGTCGCCGCCGTCTGGCTGGCCGCCGGCGTGGTGGCGGACGGGCTGCCCCGGCTGGACCGCGCCCGCGCGCTGCGACGGCGTACCGGATGGTTGTCCGCCCTGGTCCTCACCGGCCTGGCGCTGACCGCGGCCGTCCTGGCGGTGGGCCTGCAGAGCGCCGGCACGACGGCGCTCGACCGGGCCGGCGCCGGGCTCACCCTCGCGGCGGCCCCCGCGCTGGTCGTCGCGGTCTGCACGGTACGCCGGGTCCGGTGGCTGCGGGCCGGCGCGGGCGCGTTCGCCGCCGCGCCGGACACCCCGGCCCCGCACGGCCTGCGGGCCGCCGCCGCGCACCCGCTGATCGGGCTGCCGCTCCAGGTGACCGCGCTGGCGGCGCTCGACGCGGTGCTGCCGGCCGCGGGCGTCGACCTGTTCGCGAGGCCGGCCGTCACCGGGCCCGCGATCACCGTCGCGGTGCTCGGTGTGATCGCGATCGGGGTACGGCACGCCCTGCGGCACAACCGCCTCGCCGAGCGGGCGCTGCCGCCCGCGGCCGCGGCGTCAACGCGGGCGGGCCGCCCCCTGCATGTATAGCAGCTCCAGGATCGCCCGGGTCGCCTCGAACCAGCGGTCCAGCCAGCCCGGCGGGGGCACGCTGCCCTTCGGCGGCAGCTCCATCAGCAGGCCGCGCAGCAGCGGATGGTCCACGAGGGACTCCTGCTGCTCCATCGGCCAGCCGGTCGGCGGGAAGGACGGCTCGGTGAGCGGGTTCGGGTCGAGCGACGGCAGCGAGAGCGGCGGGCCGGGCTGTTCCGGTGCGGCGGCGTCCCGGCCGATCTCGGCGTCGCCGGAGCCCACCTCGGTAAGGACGCTGTCCCGGCGCGCCCCGCGGTACTTGCCACCGAACCGCTCGGGCTTGCCCGGGCCGTTGGTCAGATTCTCTGAACCGATCGTCGTCATCCGTCTCGCCTGCCTCGCTCGGTTGCCGATCTGTGCGGTTCAACGAGGCGGAACGGAACTGGCGACGGGTGCGCGCAACCGGCCAGGGCAGACGGAATGGTCCCGCCCGGCGACGCTGCCGGGCGGGACCACGCTTCTGGGGGGCGGGCCGCCGGATCAGTGCCCGGGGAACGCACCGCCCCTGGCGCCGGCGACGAAGGCGTGCCAGTCACCCGGGGCGAAGACCAGGGCCGGGCCGGTCCTGTCCTTCGAGTCCCGGACGCCGACCGCCCCGGTCACATACGCGACCTCCACGCAGTTGTCACAGTTCGGCCCGCTCTTCGAGCTCTTGAACCACGTCGCCTGCGTCAGGTCCACGGGGAACTCCTTGGTCGCCATTTCCACAACGGCTCCTCTGCCAGTTTTGCGATGTGTGCGATGGATTCCTCCGGGCGAATGGCCGCTGCTCGAATGTGATCGAAGATGAAGCTGTACTTCTGTAGCTCGTCGCTCTTCTCGAGGAAGAGCCCACCCGTGGCGTTCTCCGCGTACACGACATCGGGATCACTCGGTTCGGGGAAGCTGAGGATCGTGAAGGTCCCGTCCATGCCGGCGTGCGCGCCCACCTCGAAGGGCAGGACCTGCAACGTCACGTTCGGCAGTTCGGCCACCTCCACCAGCCGTTTGAGCTGGCCACGCATCACCGCGTCGCCGCCAACCGGCCGGCTCAGCACCGCCTCATCGAGCACCACCCACAGATCGACCGGATCGTCCTGGGTCAACAACGACTGACGGCCCAGTCGGACACGCACCCGCTGTTCGACCTGTTCGGCGGTGAAGTCCGGCCGAGCGGCCCGGATCATCGCCCCCGCGTACTCCTTGGTCTCCAACAGGCCCGGCACGACCTGTTGTTCGTACGCCCGGATCGAGCTGGCCGCCGCCTCCAGTCCCACGTACGCCCCGACCAGCACCGTGCTGTACGGATGCCACCAGCCCTTCTGCCGGGCCTCGCGGGCGATCTGCACCAGCTCGTCGCTCTCGGCGCCGACCACCCCGTAGATGCGGAGCATGTCCCGCACGTCGCGCGGTGTTGCGGTGGTGTGACCGGTCTCGATACGGGAGATCTTGGAGGCCGAGCACTCCAACTGCTCAGCGACCGTCTCGATGGTGATGCCGGCAGCTTCGCGCTGCCGGCGGAGTTCCGCCCCCAGGCGTCGACGCCGGATGGTCGGACTGCGCCGCTCGCTCACGACGTCACCCCACGGGTCGATGGACGGGGATTCCCACTCCTCGCGCGCACCCGGCTACCTCCGGTCGGTCGCGCCCGGTTTCACACCCGCCGGGGGCGCGACCGGCATACGGCGGGCGAGCGTTCGCGGCAGGGGTGGTGCCGGTCGTCGACCGGCCGCGACGGGCGAAACCGGCGTCCAGTGTGCCGCCCCGGGACCTGAGGCTTCAAGCGTCCCGTTCACGTGTCCTGCTCGCGTATCGGCAAAAGTCGACGTGCAACTTGCATGAAGCACGTCGCTGATGCACTCTGTCGGTATGGCACGGGTTACTCACCGTCTTCGCATGATCTCCGGGCGTGGTCGCACCACGGGCCGCGGGACGGCGGGAGGGGAGCCGTCCCGCGCCCTGCGACCTGCCCCGGGATGAAGACCCCGCCGCTGCACGCCAGCTTGGTTGTGGCGGCGGGAGCGGTAACCGGGAGCAGCCGGGTGATGGTCGGGTGGCGGTCCGCCACCGCGGGTACGGCCCGACCAGCACCGACCCACTGATCAGCCGGTCCACGAGGTAGATCCCCCGTCACCGGACCGCCCTGTCCCCCCGATCAGCCTCGCCGGCCCGCCCGCCGGCCGATCCTTCCCAGGAGCCCATGTGCTTCCCCGCTCCGGTGACGTACTGCACGTGACACGCGCGGCGAGTGTCCAGTTCCTCCGACCGATCATGTTCCGGGTGATCCGGGTGCTCGACTGGCCGACCTACGACGGTTGGCTCTGGCTCGACGGCTACGAGTTGAACGCGGCGGGGGACGCGGTCAACCGGCGGTCGATCTTCGTACAGCAGGAGGGGCTGCGGCACCTTCAGGCCGCGCCGGCCCCGCGCCCGCACACCGTCCGGACGGCCCGCCGTCCGGTGGCCCGGACCCCGGTCCGGGTCGGCTGACCTCACGAATCCCGGTCGGGGGGCGTGCCGCCGCCATAGAATCGGTACGCCCACCCCGGCAAACGCTCCACCCCGCGCGCTCCGGACCCTGAACCTGGGATGGTCATGGTCAATCTGCCCGCCGCGCGGCGGCACCACCGGTCCCGTATCGGCTATGCCCTTGGGCTCCTCGCGTTCCTCGGCGCCGCGACCGCACTCGCGCTCGTGGTCCGCCACCCCGCCTTCTCCGCGACCCAGGAGTTGACGGAGCCGGTCCCGGCTCCGGAGATCACCGTGGCCGGCGAGGGCAACCGGCCGGCCACGGACCCGGAGGAGGACGAGCCCGCCTGGGTCGATCCACCGGTGGCCGGCGCGCGGGGCGGCGACCTCGTCGCCCCGTCGACCCCCGACCACGGCGGTGGCGGGGCCGGGGCCGGGGAGGCCGCGCTCGCGGAGCGCCCGTCGGCCGCCACCGACCTCAGCCGGTCGCTGTTCTACTCCGGCCTGCTCGGCCTCGCCATCTCGCTGGCCGGGCTGGGCCTGGTCGGCACCCGGCGCCGCCAGTGGTGACGTTCAGGGCGTGGCGGTGGCCGTGGGTGAGGGCGTCGAGGTGGTGGGGTCCGTCGTCGGCTCCGCGGCCCGGGCCACCACGATGCTGACCCGGTCCCCCTCTTCCACCGGCTCGCCGGCCCCCGGACTGGTCTCGATCACCGTTCCGGCCGGTCGGTCCGACGTCCGGTACCGCACCCGGTAATCCACGCCCAGTTGGTCGAGGGCCGCCCGGGCGGCGGACTCCGGCAGCCCCACCAGCGGCGGCATCGGCACCTCGGCGGCCGCCGTCGTGGTCGGCGGGCTGCTCGGCGGCGAACTGCTCGGCGCAGCCGTGCTCGGCGTCGCGCTGGTCCGCGCGGCGGTCGGCGCGGCCGAGGGCGACAGGCCCGGTTCGGCGTCGCGGTCCGCCGCGCGGAGCGCCAGCCAGACACCCAGCCCGATCAGCGCGATCAGCACCAGCGCGAGGACGCCCAGCAGGATCGGCATCCACCAGCGACGGCCCGCCTGCTCCTCCGTGTACCACTCGCCGCCGGGCTCCGGGTACCCGGCCGCCCTCGGTGGCGGCACTCCCGCGCGCCCGGACCAGGCGGGGCTGACCGGCTCCGGGCGGGTGGTGGCGTCGATCGGCCGGCGTGCTCCGGCGCCACCGTCCCCGCGGGGCATCGGGCGGGTCGCATCGCCATCTCCACCGCCGGACGGGTTCGACGGCATGGCGCGGGTCGCGTCGGCATCCTCGCCCCCGGCCGTCCCACGTGGCATCGCGCGGGTGGCGTCCGCGTCCTCGCCGCCGGAGGTGTCGCGCGGAAGCGCGCGGGTCGCGTCGGCGTCCTCGGGCGGGGTGGGACGGTCGGGTGGCGTGGCGCGGGTGGCGTCCGGGTCGGCGCCGCCCCGGTCGGAAGGAAGGGCCCTGGTCGCGTCCGGATCCTCGGCGGGCGGCTCCTGGCGGTCGTCGCTCATCGCACGTCCTTTCCCCACCGGGACAGGGCGGCCTGGCCCTCCGTAGTCCACGGTAGCCGTCCGCCCCACCCTGGGCAGGCATCAGCGCGCCGGGCCGCCGGTCACGGCGAGGGCAGCGGACTGGCGGTCGGCGGGGTGGAGGGCTCGTCGCCGCAGGTGAGGGTCACCGGGTCGTTCCACCGGGCCGCGCTTCCCGGTCCCGGGTCCTGCGCGGTGACCGGACCCTGGCGGCCGGTGCGGTAACGGGGGTAGAGACCGGCGGCCACCAGGTCGTCCGCCGCGCCGGCGCAGCCCTGGGCGAGCAGGTCGGGCACGGCGACGGCCGGCGCCGCGCCGGCGACCCAGAGGGTGACGGTGACACCGCGCTTCACCGGCGTACCGGGGTCGGGCGAGGTGCGCTGGACGGTACGGCCGGACCCGCTGCCGAACACCAGCCGCCAGCCGAGCTTGCGGTCCCGCAGCTCCCGGCGGGCCTGCTCGAAGTCGGTGCCCACCACCTGCGGCACGGTCAGGCCGGCGGGGGTCGTGGTGCGCGTACCGGTCGGCCGGTCGTCGGCGGCGCTCGGCGGCGCGGCGGTCGGCGTGGTGGCGTCGACCGCGGGTGCGGTGGGGCCCGCGGCGGGCGGCGGGGTCGGCCCGTCCGGCTCGCCGGCGAGGACCCAGCCGCCGCTCGCCCCGATCACCGCCAGCAGGGCCATGGCCAGGCCGCCACCGAGGAGCAGCCGGGTCCGGTCCCGCCCCGGTTCGGCGCGTACCCCGGGCTGCCGGTCCGGGTACCCCTCGTCCGTCATCGCGTCCCCCGCCTCAGTCACCGGCGACCGTATCCGGCGCCGCCAAGCCCCTCACGGCCGATCCGGACTACGCCACCACTCGCCGCGCCGACCTTGGGACGCTACGCTCCCCGGCATGGCCAGACGGGGCTGGGGAGGATCGACCGCCGCCGCGCTCGGCGTCGCCGCCGGTGCGGGCGCCGCGCAGCTCGGCTTCGGCTACGGGCTCGGCATCATCAACTGGGCGCCGGCCGGCGCCGCCCGCGTCGAGGCGGCCTGGGTGGCCAGCCTCGCCTGGGCGACCTGGATCTCCGCGACGTC
Source organism: Micromonospora sp. NPDC005305 (assembly GCF_040607315.1). NCBI lineage: Bacteria > Bacillati > Actinomycetota > Actinomycetes > Micromonosporales > Micromonosporaceae > Micromonospora > Micromonospora sp. NPDC005305. The sequence goes on from NZ_JBEXGL010000002.1 coordinate 352,212, forward strand.
CGTGATCGCCGGCGCGGTCTGCGCCCAGCGGCTGCGCGGCGCCGACGAGCCGGCGGGCGCCCTGCCGCGGCTCGGCCTGGCGCTCGCCGCCGGGGTGGGCGCGGTGATCACCGTGCTGCTGGTGGCCGTGCCGGCCCGGGCCGCGCGCGTGCCGGACACGTCCTCGCCGCAGGCCGTGGCCGCCGGGTACGCGGCCGCCGGGCTGGTGCTCGGGGTGCTGCTCGCGACGTGGGCGCTGCACACCCGAGCCGCCGCCGCCAACCTCATCGCCACCACCGGCTGGCTCTGGCTGCTCGCCGTGGTGTCGGTGGTCGACGGGGTGCTCTCCGGCCGTGGCCTGAGCACCGCCCAGCTCGGCATCTGGCAGATCAGCGCGGACAGCGGCCGGTTCTGGATCCGCGACTACTTCTACTGGCCGGGGGCACTGCTCTCGCTCGGTTCGGCGCTGCTGATCGGGGTGCTGGCGGCCCGGCGGGCGGTCCGCGCCCCGGAGCGACGGGTCGGGGCGGCGGCCTCCGGGGCGGCCGGCCCGCTGCTGGTCGCGCTGGCCTACCTGCTCGCCGTGCCGAGGCTCGCCGGGATCGCCGCCGAGCAGGTGTCGGCCCACCTGATCGCCCCGTACGCGGTGATCGCCGGGATCGGCGGCTCGGCCCTGGTGGCCGCGCTGGCCCAGCGGGCCGGCCACCGCGCCGCCGAGCGAGCCGACGTGAGCCTGCCCCACCAGCGCACCGGGGAGGCGGACCGGTTGCCGAGGGACGAGCCGGACCAACTCGCCGCTGCCTACCGGGAGCCGCCCGTCGACCGGGAGGCGGCCACCGATTCGTCGGACGCTGCCGGGGCGGTGCCCGGCACGGGACGGCAGACCCGTCGGTTCTTCGGTCGGCGCGCCTCGGGAACGGCCACGCCGAGCGCCAGCCGCGAGGTCGACGACGAACGCGGGGCCGAGGCCACGTCGGTCGAGCCGATGGACGAGCAGGTCACGTCCGTGGGGCGGCGGCAGACCCCGGCGGCCGCGGGCACCGATCCGTTCTCGGGCGGGACGGCGACAGCCGGTGTCCCGAGCGTCGCGGCCAACCGGGACACGGTGCCGGAGACCGTTTCCGTCAAACGCGGCAGGGCCATCCCGCCCCAGCGGAAGCCCGAGTCCGGCGCGCAGGCCGGCACCGACCCGGCGCGAGCGGGCACCGACCCGGTCCGGCCGGAATCCACCGGAGACGAGCCGCAACCGGCCGGATCCGCGACGGCGGAGCGGGCGGGTGACAGCGCGGCGGAGAGCGGCGCGACCGCCCCCACCACCGGACCGAAGGCCCGTCGCCGCAGCCGCTGACCGTCAAGGGCGAAGCCGTATCGCCGATCTGGCGGTGTCGACGGGTGCCCGATACCGCCACCTCCCGCGACCTGGAGTCGATCAAGCGGCCAGCGGCATCGGTCAGTCGACGGGCCAGGTGTGGACGGGTTCGTTGCCGCGTTGCAGCTCGGCGTACCGCTGGACCATGTGGTGCAGGGCGGCTTTCCGGTCCAGGCCGCGGTGGCGCTCGGCCGCCCACACCGTCTCGGTCTGCCAGACCGCGCCGTTGCGGCCGGTGCGGCAGCGCTCCTCGATCACGCCGAGGAGGCGGTCACGCTCGGCCGGGGCGACGCCGAACCGGTCCAGCCCTTCCGCGGCGGTGGGCAGCAGCGTGTCGAGGACGAGCGTGGTGACCGGCACGTCGCCGAGCCCGGGCCAGTGCAGCACGGCGTTGATGCCGCGCCGGGCGGCGGCGTGGAAGTTCTCCTCAGCGGAGCTGAAGGTGAGCTGGCTCCAGATCGGCCGCTCCGCCTCGGCCAGGCCGCGGGCGAGGCCGAAGTAGAAGGCCGCGTTGGCGAGCATGTCCACCACGGTCGGCCCGGCCGGCAGCACCCGGTTCTCCACGCGCAGGTGCGGGCGGCCGCCCATGATGTCGTAGACCGGGCGGTTCCAGCGGTAGACGGTGCCGTTGTGCAGGCGCAGCTCGCCGAGCTGGGGCACGCCGCCGGCGTGCAGCACCTCGACCGGGTCCTCGTCCTCGCAGATGGGCAGCAGGGGCGGGAAGTAGCGGACGTTCTCCTCGAACAGGTCGAAGATCGACGTGATCCAACGCTCGCCGAACCACACCCGGGGGCGTACGCCCTGGGCCTTCAGCTCGTCCGGGCGGGTGTCGGTGGCCTGCTCGAACAGGGCGATCCGGGTCTCCGCCCAGAGCTGCCGGCCGTAGAGGAACGGCGAGTTGGCGCCGATCGCCACCTGCACGCCCGCGATGGCCTGGGAGGCGTTCCAGTAGTCCGCGAAGCTGTCCGGCGCGACCTGGAGGTGGAACTGGAGGCTGGTGCAGGCGGCCTCGGGCGCGATCGAGTCGGTGTGCGTGCGCAGCCGCTCGACGCCGCGGATGTCCAGCTCGATGTCCTCGCCCCGGGCCCCGACGATCTGGTCGTTGAGCACCCGGTAGCGCTCGTCGGTGGACAGGTTGTCGGCGACCAGGTGCCGCTCGGTGAGGGTGGGCAGGATGCCGACCATCACGATCTTCGCGTCGGACTTGGCGGCCCGCTCGTCGGCGCGGCTCAGGCTGCTGCGCAGGTCGTGCGCGTAGTCGGCGAAGCCGGCGCCCTCGATGAGCCGGGGTGAGGCGTTCAGCTCCAGGTTGAACTGCCCCAGCTCGGTCTGGAAGAGCGGGTCGGCGATGTCGGCCAGGATCTGGTCGTTGCGCATGGCCGGCTCGGCGGCGGCGTCGACCAGGTTCAGCTCGATCTCCAACCCGGTCATCGGCCGGTCGGCGTCGAACCCGAAGTCGTCCAGCATCAGGGCGAAGACGTCCAGGCACCGCCGGACCTTCTGCCGGTAGCGGACCCGGTCCTCCCGGGAGAAGGCGCCCTGCTCGACGTCTCTGCCCATCTGTCCTCCCGGCGCCGGCGCCACGGAACCGTACGGTTCCGCAACGCATTGTGAACCATTCACGTTGAGTGCGTAAGTGCGCCCGGGGCCGTCGGATGGGCGGCTGGGCGCAGGTCTGGACTCCTACCCAGCCGGGGGCCGCGGCACCGCGGTCAACCTGCGAACAACACGTGACAATTCGCACCCCCTGCGTACGACGAACGGGCCCGCGCCGTCGGGTGACGGTGCGGGCCCGTTCAGGGCGTACGCGGAGGATCAGGCCTGGCGGACGGCCTCGCCCTCGATCTCGATCTTGATCTTCTTGCCGACCAGGACGCCGCCGGTCTCCAGGGCGACGTTCCAGGTCAGGCCGAACTCCTCACGGTCGATCTCGGTGGACGCCGAGAAGCCGAAGATGTCCTGGCCGAACGGGCTGCGGCCGACGCCCTCGAACTCGACGTCCAGGTCGACCGGGCGGGTCACGCCCTTGACGGTGAGCTCACCGGAGAGCACGAACTCGTTGCCGTCGCGGGACTTGACGCCGGTGCTGCGGAACTCCAGGGTGGGGAACTGCTCGGCGTCGAGGAACTCCGCGCTGCGCAGGTGCGCGTCGCGGTCGGTCTGGGCGGTGTTGATGCTGGCCGCCTGGATGGTGGCGGTCACCGACGACTGCGTGGGGTCCTCGGCCACGGTGATGGTGGCGCTGGCCTCGGCGAACTCACCGCGTACCTTGCTGACCATCATGTGCCGGGCGACGAACCCGACGCGCTTGTGAGCCGCGTCCAGCAGGTAGGTGCCGGCGGTCGGGATGGTGAGACCCTCCCAGTCGCGGGTAACCGCTTCGATGCTGCTGGTCATGCTGGTGTCCTCCAGGGGAGATTGTTTAGTAGCCCAACGACTGACTGAGCAACTATAGGCATAGCAATATTCCCCGTGTCAAGGACTGCTAGGATGGCAGCGTGGACCAGAACGTGTTCGACGATCCCCGGATCACCGCCATCGGCCTCCTCTTCGAGGCCAGCGCCGGGCTGTCGGCCCGGTTCGCCGCCCAGTTCGAGGAGCACGGCCTCTCCCCGGTCGAGTTCGAGGTGCTGATGCGGCTCACCCGGTCGCCGGGTCACCAGCTGCGGATGACCGACCTCGCGGCGCAGACCTCCCTGTCCACCAGCGGGGTCACCCGTGTGGTCGACCGGATGGAGCGCGACGGCCTCCTCCGCCGCCGGGCCTGCCCGTCCGACCGGCGCAGCTCGTACGCGGTGGTCACCGCGGCCGGCCTGAGCCGGCTGGACGACACCCTCCCCGGGCACCTGCGGATCATCGAGGAGTGGTTCACCGGCCAGCTCGCCCCGCCTCAGCTGGAGGCGCTCCTAGACGGCCTGCGCCGGGTGCGCGACGCGGTGCACCCGGGGGCGACCGCCGGCAGCACCGAGCCAGCGCCCGCCGACTGCTGACCGGCGGACGGGCCCGGCGTACCGGCGAGTCACCGGCAGAAAGACCGGCAGAACCGCCGGGACGCCGGGGCGTACCAGCGCAATAACGGCTAAATCACCCGCGCAGGCTGGATAGTCTTCCGGGCAGCGGGGGGGCACCGGGGGGTGCCGGCGCGAGCGATGAGCGAGGGGCAGCACCAGGGGGCTTTTTCGCTCGCGCCACCCCCGCGCCTTCTTCTCTGCCCGGTTCAGTCGGCCCGGTCGGCGCGTTCCCGGCGGGCCACCAGTGCGTAGAGCAGGGCCTCCTCCCGGGGCACCAGCCTGATCCCGGTGGTCCGGCAGGCCCGGTCCAGCCGGTCCAGCACCGCCACGTCGGTGGTGCTCGCCGCCAGCCCCACCAGCGCCTCCACCAGGTCCCGCCGCTCGCCACCGCCGGCCGCCGAGTCAGCCGCCGCGCTGAACCACTCCGCCGCCAGCTCCCGGTCGCCCCGGTGCAGGGCGAGATGGCCCTCGATCAACGCGCAGACCACCCCCTCCGGCGGGACGTCCCGGCGCTCCGGGTCGAGGGTCTCCACGCCCCGCGGCCGGCGCTGCCCCGGCATCGGGTGCGCCGGCCGCAGCTCGGCCACCACCTCCAGCGCCTCCGCCGCCCGCCCTTCGAGGGCGAGTGCGAGCCCGACCGTGCCGACCACCCGCCGCCACCGCCCCGGTTCGCCCAGCTCCACGAGCCCGCCCGCCACCCGCCACCCCTGCTCGACGGCGTCGACGTACCGGCCCTCCAGCCGGGTCACCTCGGCCAGATCGGCCCGGGCCAGCAGGCGGAGCCGCTGCTCCCCGCACTGGGTGGCCAGCCGGTCGACGGTGGCCAGCCGGCGCCGCGCGCCGGCCAGGTCCGCCGCCCGTACGTCGTGCCAGGTGAGGTGCTGGTGGGCGACGGCCATCTCGCGAACCCGGCCGTGCCGGGTGGCCAGCTCCAGCGCCGCCTCGGCCTGCTCCCGGGCCTGCCCCTGCGTGCCGGCGGCGCTGAGCAGCACACACAGCACCGACCGGGCGGACAGCTCCCCGGTCACGTCCCCGGCCGCCCGGAAGATCGCCAGCGCGTTGCGGGCGGCCGGCAGCTCCACACCGCCGGCGCCGTGCTCGGCGGCGAGCCGGGCCGTCCCGAGCAGGGCCCAGGCCCGCAGCACCGGCGACGCGTCCGCGGTCCGCGGGTCGGCCAGCAGCCGGCGCAGCCAGCGGCGCCCGGAGACGTCCCGCCCGCGCAGCCGCCACCAGCGGGGCAGTGCCGCCGCCAGGAGCAGCGCGGTCGCCGGATCGTCCTCGGCGGCGTGCGCCAGGGCGGCAGTGATGTCACTGGTCGCCTCGTCGAGCAGGTGGACGGCGGCGGGCAGCTCCGCGCCGACCAGGTTCGGGGCGGTACGCCGTACGAGCCCGGCAACCACCACGGCGTGCCGGCGCCGGATCCCGGTCAGCTCCCCTTCGACGGCCGCCTGCTCGGTGGCGAAGTCGCGGACGGCGTCCAGCAGGCGGAACCGGAACGGGCCGGCGCCCCGGACGCTGAGCAGCCCGAGCTCCCGCAGCCGGTCCAGCAGGGGAACGGCGTCCCGCCGCTCCTCGCCGTCGGCGAGCAGGTCCTCGGCCAGCTCCACCGACCAGCGGTTGCGGAACGCGGAGAGCCGGCGCAGCGCCGCCCGTTCCGCGGGCGCCAGTAGGTGATAGCTGGTCGCCACCGCCTCGCGCAGGGTCACCGTGCCGGCGGCGAGGTCGGCGGCCTCCCAGCCGGGGCGCCCGCCCGCCAGGTCGAGGACCCGATCCCCGTAGCGGTCGAGCAGTTCGGTGACGTCGAGGATCCGGCCGCGCGCGGCCATCAGCTCGATGGCCAGTGGCAGCCCGCCGAGGCGGCGCACCAGCGCGGCGAGCGCCGGCAGCTCGGCCCGGGTGGGCGGCTCGCTGCGTGCCTGGGCCAGCCGGGCGATGAACAGGGTCGCTGCCGGCCAGCGGGCCAGCTCCGCCACGTCGGCCGGCTCCTGACCGGCCGGCGGCACGTCGAGCGGCGCGACCGGCCGGACCAGTTCGCCGGGGAGCCCCACCGGACGCCGGCCGGTGACCAGCACCCGCAGCGTCGGCGCCGCCGCGACCAGGGCGCGCAGGGCCTCGGCCACCGGGCCGGGCGCCCGCTCCACCGCGTCCACCAGCAGCAGCGCGGGCCGAACGCCGAGCCGGCAGGGAAGGTCGGCCAGCCGGTTCACGCCGAGCACCGCGACGGAGGCGGCGAGCACGTCCGCGGCGTCGGAGCCCTCGCCGACCAGCACCCCGGCCACGCCGGCCGGATGGTCGGCGGCCGCCGCGTAGGCGACGGTGAGGGCGAGCGCGGTCTTGCCGACACCGGCCAGCCCGACCAGGCTGACCACCGGTCGCTCGGCGAGCAGGGCGGCCACCTCGTTGACGTCGCGGTCCCGGCCGAGCAGCGGGACCGGCTGGGGCAGCGCGATCGGCGTACCCGAATCGGTGGCGGCGGAGCCGGTGACCGGAAGATGCCGCGCGGCCGGACGCCGCGCGGCGGCGTCGGAACCGCTGGCCGGCGGCTGCGGCGCGGCGGCATCGGGACCGCCGGCCGGCAGGTCGGGCGCGACGGCCTGGACCGGACGGGCGGCCGTGAGGAACGCCTGCCGGGCCGGACCGGTCAGGCCCAGGGCGTCGGCGAGGAGGTCGACGGTGGTGCGCTGGGGCCGGGTGGCGCGACCCCGCTCCAGGTCACGGACGGTCCGCACGCCGACGCCGGCCCGGCTGGCCAGCTCGGCCTGGGTGAGGCTGGCGGCGAGCCGATGCCCGCGCAACAGGTCGGGCAGCGGGGTACGACCGCCCGGGCTCCGCGAACGATCATGATCGGGAGTCATGGGCACGAAGAGTACGGATCGGGTCGGACGCTCCACAGCCCATCGTCGGGCAGCCGACCGTCCACTGCCGATATCCGACAGACGGTGGACCCGCCCGGGCCCGACCGGCCCGGGCGGGCGCCGCTCACATGCCGAGATCGCGGGCGATGACCATGCGCTGCACCTCGCTGGTGCCCTCCCCGATCTCAAGGATCTTGGAGTCGCGCCAGAAGCGGGCCACCGGGTACTCGTTCATGAAGCCGTAGCCACCGTGGATCTGGGTGGCCTCGCGGGCGTTGTCCACGGCGATGGTGCTGGCGTGCAGCTTGGCGATGGCCGCCTGCCGCTTGAACGGCTCGCCGGCCAGCATCCGGGCGGCCGCGTCGTAGTAGGCGAGCCGGGCGGTGTGCGCCTTCATCTCCATGTCGGCGATCTTGAACTGGATCGCCTGGTAGTTGCCGATCGGCTGGCCGAACGCCTCGCGCTCCTTCGCGTACCTGAGCGACTCGTCGAGGCAGCCCTGAGCCAGGCCGACGGCCAGGGCCGCGATGGCGATGCGCCCCTCGTCGAGGATGCGCAGGAACTGGGCGAAGCCCCGGCCGCGCTCGCCGAGCAGGTTGCTCGCCGGCACCCGGCAGTCGTCGAAGGTCAGCTCGTGCGTGTCGGAGGCGGTCCAGCCGACCTTCGAGTAGCCGGGCGCCACGGTGAAGCCCGGCGTGCCGGACGGGACGATGATGGTCGAGAGCTCCTTCGAGCCGTCCGGCCTGACACCGGTGACCGCGGTGACCGTGACCAGCGCGGTGATGTCGGTGCCCGAGTTGGTGATGAACGCCTTCGAACCGTTGATCACCCACTCGTCGCCGTCCAGCACCGCCCTCGTCTGCGTGCCGCCCGCGTCGGAGCCGGTGCCCGGCTCGGTCAGCCCGAAGCTCGCGAGGGCCTCACCACTGAGCAGCTTCGGCAGCCACCGGGCCTTCTGCTCGTCGGTCCCGAACCGGTGGATCGGCATCGCGCCGAGCGAGACCGCCGCCTCCAGGGTGATGGCCACGCTGGAGTCGACCCGGGCCAGTTCCTCCAGGGCCAGGCAGAGCGCGAAGTAGTCGCCGCCCATGCCGCCGTGCTCCTCGGGGAACGGCAGGCCGAACAGGCCCATCTTGCCCATCTGACGGATGATCTCGTACGGGAAGGTGTGCTGCTCGTAGTGCTCGGCGATGGCCGGGGCGACCACCTCGCGGGCGAAGTCCCGCACGCTCTCCCGCAGCGCCTCTTGTTCCTCGCTGAGCCGGAAGTCCATCTGATCCTCCTGATGGGATGCCTCTGTGGACGGGCCGCCGGGCGCTCGTGGCGCCGGGTCGGGTCGTGCGGGTCGGTGCGGGTCAGACCGGGGTCACGCCGTGCCGGCGCTTCGCGAAGTGCCGCTCCTTGCCGCGCGCGGCGGCGAACCGGCGGACCAGGTCGGCGCGCAGCTCGTGCGGCTCGACGATGGCGTCCACCACCAGCTCGCTGGCGAGGCGGACGATGTCGATGTCGCGCTCGTACTCCTCGCGCTTCGCGGCGACGAACGCGGCCCGCTCGGCCTCGTCCTCGATCGCGGCGATCTTGTTGGCGTAGACGGCGTTGACCGCGGCCTCCGCACCCATCACCGCGATCTTCGCGGTGGGCAGCGCGATCGTCGCGTCCGGCTCGAAACCGGGGCCGGCCATCGCGTAGAGGCCGGCGCCGTAGGCCTTGCGGACCACCACGCAGATCTTGGGTACGGTCGCCTCGGAGATCGCGGTGATCATCTTGGCGCCGTGCCGGATGATGCCCTGCTTCTCCACCGCGCTGCCGACCATGAACCCGGGCACGTCGGACAGGAACAGCAGCGGCACGTTGAACGCGTCGCAGAGCTGCACGAACCGGGTCGCCTTGTCGGCCGAGTCGACGAAGAGCACGCCGCCCTTGAACATCGAGTTGTTGCCGACCACGCCGACGACCTCGCCGTTCAACCGGCCGAAGCCGATGGTCAGCTCCTTGGCCCAGAGCGCCTGGATCTCGAAGAAGCTGCCCTCGTCGAGCAGGCCCTTGACGTACCGGCGCATGTCGAACGCCTGCCGCTCGCTCACCGGGACCAGCGCGGCCAGGTCGGCCTTCTCCGGCGCGTCCACGGCCTCGGCGGCCGGCGGCTCCTGCTTCCAGTTCGACGGCAGGTAGGACAGGTACGTCCTGACCACGTCGAGGGCGTCGTTCTCGGTCTTGCAGAGGAAGTGACCGACGCCGGACTCGGCGCAGTGCACCTTGGCCCCGCCCATCGCCTCCAGCGTGGTCTTCTCACCGGTCACCATCTCGACCATCCGGTCGGAGCCCAGGTACATGCTGGCGTTGCCCTCGACCATGGCGACCACGTCGCAGAACGCCGGGATGTAGGCCCCACCCGCCGCGCTCGGCCCGAACAGGGCGCAGACCTGCGGGATGGCGCCCGAGGCGCGAACCTGGTTCCAGAAGATCTTGCCGGCGCCGCGCCGGCCGGGGAAGAGGTCGACCTGGTCGGTGATCCGGGCCCCGGCCGAGTCGACCAGGTAGACCATGGGCACGCTGGTCGAGTAGGCCCGCTCGATGATCCGGATGATCTTCTCGACGGTCCGGGCGCCCCAACTGCCGGCCTTCACCGTCGAGTCGTTCGCCATGAGGCAGACCGGCCGGCCGTCGATGGTGGCCGTGCCGGTGACCACGCCGTCGGCGGGAAGCCCCTCGGCCATCGCGTTGGCGTAGAGCCCGTCCTCGACGAAGGAGCCCTCGTCGACCAGGTACGCGACCCGCTCGCGGGCGAAGAGCTTGCCCTTCGCGGCGTTCGCCGCGTGGTACTTGTCCGCACCGCCGGCCCTGGCGCGCTTGCGCAGCTGCTCCAGAGCCTCACCGTCGAGCGTCACGCCGACTCCCATTGCCACCGGGCGCCTCGTGAGCGCGCCGACCGACCTGAACGATCGTTAGGCTAGCGCATTCCCACCCCCTCCGGCGACCTGCCCGCCCGGCCACACCCCGCCGCCCCTCACCGCCGCCCCTCACCGCCGCCCCTCACCGCCGCCCCTCACCGCCGGCCCGAGCGCCGCCCCGATGATCATGAAGTTATTGCCCTCAGCCGCGGCGTGTCGTGGCAATAACTTCATGATCAACGCTGCCGGCCGGGGTGGGGTTGGGGTGGGCGGTTCGGCGTGGGCCGGTCAGGAGGGGATCGGGGTCAGGCGGGTGCGGGGGCCGGCCCGGAGGACGCCGGACGGGAGCTTCTTGCCGACGAACTCCTCGGCCAGCTCGGCCGCCTCGATGAGGGCGGCCAGGTCGATGCCCGTGTCGATGCCCATGTCGTGCAGCATGTGCACGGCCTCCTCGGTGGCGAGGTTGCCGCTGGCGCCGGGGGCGTACGGGCAGCCGCCGAGGCCGCCGACGCTGGCGTCGAACTCGGTGATGCCCAGCTCCATGGCGGTGAGCATGTTGGCCAGCGCGGTGCCCCGGGTGTTGTGGAAGTGCAGCAGCACCGGCACGTGGGCGTTGCGGTCGCGAACGGCGGTGACCAGCTCGCGGACGCGGCGGGGCGTACCCATGCCGGTGGTGTCGCCGAAGGCGACCCGGTCCGCGCCGTCCCGGACGACCCGGTCGACGATGCCGGCCACCCGCTTCGGGTCGACGTCACCCTCGTACGGGCAGCCGAAGCTGGTCGCCACGATCACCTCGGCGGTCGCGCCCGCACTGTGCAGCAGGTCGATCAGCTCGGCGATGTCGTCGAGCGACTCCTCGGTGGACCGGTTGACGTTGCGCCGGTTGTGGGTGTCGCTGGCCGAGACCACCACCTCGATCTCGCTGAAGCCGGCGGCCAGGGCGCGCTGCGCGCCCCGGGTGTTCGGCACCAGCGCCGAGTAGCGCACCCCGTCGGCCTTGGCGGCCCGCTGCCACACCTCGTCGGCGTCGGCCATCTGCGGGATCGCCCTGGGGTGCACGAAGGAGACGGCCTCGATCCGCCGCACGCCGGTGCCGGAGAGCACGTCGAGCAGCCGCACCTTGGCGTCGGTGGGGATCGGCTCCTCGTTCTGGAGCCCGTCCCGAGGGCCGACTTCCCGGATGGAGACGAAGTCCGGCAGTTCCGCCATAAGGGGTCACCTCACTGTGACGGTGGGATGCTGGGTTCCTCCAGCATCCCACCTGTGCCGATGGGGGTCCGATCGTCAGCGCATGCGGGAGACGATGCCGGTGTCGTAGTCGCCGGAGAGGAACTCCCGGTTCTCCAGCAGCTCGGCGAAGAAGGGGAGGTTGTTCTTCGGGCCGGCGATCTCGAACTGGGCCACCGCGGCCCTCGCCCGCGCGACCGCCTCGTCCCGGGTGGCGCCGCTGACGATCAGCTTGGCCAGCAGGCTGTCGTAGAACGGGGTCACCGTGTTGCCGGCGACGTAGCCGGAATCGATGCGTACGCCCTCGCCGGCCGGCTCGTTCCAGGTGCTGATCGCGCCCGGGCCGGGCAGGAACCGCTTCGGGTCCTCGGCGTTGATCCGCAGCTCGATGGCGTGCCCGCGCGGTGCGAGCGCGTCCGGGTCGAAGGTCGGGGCCAGGCCGGCGGCCACCCGCAACTGCTCCTCGACCAGGTCGACGCCGTAGACGTACTCGGTGACCGGGTGCTCGACCTGGAGCCGGGTGTTCATCTCCAGGAAGAAGAACTCGTTGGTGGCCGGATCGAGCAGGCACTCCACGGTGCCGGCGTTGCGGTAGTTGACCGCCTCGCCGGCGCGCACGGCCGCCGCCAGGAACCGCTCCCGCAGCTCGGGCGAGACCGCCGGGGACGGCGATTCCTCGACCAGCTTCTGGTTGCGCCGCTGCACCGAGCACTCGCGCTCGCCGAGCGCCACCACCCGGCCGTCGGCCAGGCCGAGGATCTGCACCTCGACGTGGCGTACCCGGGGGAAGTACCGCTCGATCAGCACCGAGCCGTCGCCGAACATCCGCTCGGCGAACGAGCGGACCTTGTCGTACTCGGTGCGCAGCGCGGCCTCGTCGGTCGCCACGCCCATGCCCATGCCGCCGCCGCCGGCCGCGGCCTTGACCATCACCGGGTAGCCGATCTCCGCGGCGGCGGTGACCGCCGCATCCAGGTCGGCCGCCGGCTCGGTGGTGCCCGGCGCGACCGGCACCCCGGCCGCCGCCATCAGGTTCCGGGCGTTGATCTTGTCGCCCATCGCGGTGATCGCGTCCGCGCCGGGCCCGACCCAGCTGAGGCCGCTGGCCGCGACGGTACGGGCGAAGTCCGCGTTCTCCGACAGGAAGCCGTAGCCGGGGTGGATCGCCTGGGCGCCGGTGTCCTTCGCGGCGGCGAGGATCGCCTCGACGTTGCGGTAGCTGAGCGCGGGATTGGCCGGGCCGACGCAGACCGCATGGTCGGCCTCGGTCACGAACGGCAGGCCGGCGTCGGCCTCCGAGTGCACCGCGATCGCACGGATCCCGAGCCTCTTCGCGGTGCGGATGATCCGGCGCGCGATCTCGCCCCGGTTGGCCACCAACAGCGATTCGAACAAGGAAGGGTCCCTTCTTAACGCCTCTTGCATAGCAGGGGCCCCTTCTTAACACGCCGACGACGCGCGCGCTTAACGGGCGTTAAGGCGCGCCGGGCGTCAGGCGGGATCCGTGGGAGCGAGCAGCGCGGCCAGCGTGGCGCCCCGCAGCAGCTCGGCACGGCGGCGGCGGTCCACCTCACCACCGAGGAACGGGGTGGAGTTCATGAGGCCGAACGCGGCGTGCGCGAGCACCCGCGCCTCGCCGTCCGGCAGCCCCGGGTGCAGCGCGGTCAGCACGGTCACCCACTCCTCGACGTACATCCGCTGGAGCCGGCGGATCCGGCGGCGCGGCTCGTCCGGGAGGCGGTCCAGCTCGTGCAGGTGCAGGGCGATCACCGCCGGGTTGGCCAGCGCGAAGTCGACGTGGAAGTCGATCAGCGACTCCAGCGTGCCGCGCGGGTCGTCGGGGTGCCCGGCGGCCCGTTCCCGGCCACCCGCCAGCAGCCCCTCGCTGACCGGGATCAGCGCGGCGACCAGCATGGCCTCCTTGCCGGCGAAATGGTGGTAGAGCGCCGGGCCGGTGACACCGGCGGCGGCGCCGATGTCGTCCATCGACACACCGTGGTAACCCCGCGCCGCGAAGAGCCCGACCGCGATCTCCAGGATCTCGTCGCGCCGGGACCGGCGCCGACCCGCACCCGTCGCGCCGCTCGCCGCGCCCCGCGCCTGCTGTTCCACCGCCACCGGGCCAGCCTAGACCGCGCACCCAAGCTGGTGGAGCCTCGGTTACCCGTCGGTCGCCTCACACCCCCGCCGCTTGACCCTCGACCCGGTTCAGGTCGCAGGGTCCATCGGCATGACCGCTACCGCCACCATGCTCGGCCGCGACTACCGGCTGCTCTGGTCCGCCGCCGTCTCGTCCCGGTTCGGCGACGCCCTGCGTACGCCCGCCCTGGCCCTGCTGGCCGCCGCGCTCACCCGCGACCCCCGGGCCATCGCCGCGGTGACCGTGGCCGGGCAGCTCCCGCCGCTGCTGTTCGGGCTGCTCGGCGGCGCGTACGCCGACCGGTGGGACCGGCGCCGCACGATGGCGGCGGTGGACGGGGCCCGGGCCGTGGTGGTGGCCGCGCTCGCCGGGCTGGTCGCCACCGGCCGGGCCGGGATCGTCGCGCTGGCCGTCGCGGCGTTCCTGCTCGCCACCCTGGGCACGCTCTTCGACGCGTCCGCCTTCGCGCTGCTGCCGTCGCTGGTGTCGCCGGCCGCGCTGCCCACCGCCAACGGCCGGCTCCAGGCCGGCACGGCGGTGGCCGGCGGGCTCCTCGGCACCCCGCTGGCCGGCGTCCTCTTCGCCCTGGCCGCGGCGCTCCCCTTCGCCGTGGACGCGCTCACCTTCGCCCTCGCGGCCGCCCTCGTCGTCGCCCTCCGCCCGCTGCCGGCGGCACCGCCCCGGCCGGGCGGCACCGGGGTGTGGCGGGAGGCGTGGGCCGGAATGCGGTGGGTGCGCCGGGACCGGGTGCTGTGGGGAATCGCCCTCGCCTCGGCCGGGTCGAACCTGGCGATCAGCGGCGTGATGGCGGTGCTGGTGCTCTACGCGCTCGGGGCGCTGCGGGTGCCGGCGCAGGCGTACGGGCTGTTCGCGGCGGGAGTGGTCGCCGGTGGACTGCTCGGGGCACTCGTCGCCGGGCGGGTGGCGGCCCGGTTCGGCACCCTGCCCGCGCTGCGCGCGGTGCTGCTCGGGCAGACCGTGGCGCTGGCCGGGTTCGCCCTGGCCCGCGACCCGCTGGCCGGGGGCGTGGCGCTGGCCGCGTTCGCCGCTGGCACCACGATCTGGAACAGCCTCTGGTCCGCGTACGGGCAGGGGCACGTGCCGGCGGAACTGCTCGGGCGGGTCGGCGCGGCGCAGCGGGTGCTCGGCCTGGCCGCCGCACCGCTCGGGGCGGCGCTGGCCGGGTTGGCCGGCGAGGCGTACGGGGTGGGGCCGGTGATCGCTGCGGCGGCGGGCGTGTTCGCCCTGGTCACCGCCGGCGCGTGGGGAACGCTGCGCGGGACCGGGTGATCGGGGTCAGCGGCCGGTCGGCTCGAACCCGGCCAGGCGCACGGCGAGCCGCCGCCGGACCGGGGCCAGCCCGGAGGCGGCCCGGAGCACCAGGTCGCGCAGCGGGCGGGCGGCCGGCGGGACGGCGGTGAGCCGGGTGAGCCCGGCGGCGAAGCCGAGCACCTCCTCGGCGAGCGGGCGGCGGGCGGCGGCGTACGCGTCGAGGAGGGTGTCGGGACCCCCGGCGAGCACCGCGGCGAGGGCGTCGCCCAGGGCGACCGCGTCGCGGAGGCCGAGGTTCATGCCCTGCCCACCGGCCGGGCTGTGCACGTGCGCCGCGTCCCCGGCGAGCAGCACGGGGCCGGACCGGTAGCTGCTCGCGATCCGGTGGTGGATCCGGAACCGGGAACTCCAGAGCACGTCGGTGACCCGGTCCGGGCGCCGGGCGGGGCCCCGCTCGTCCAGCAGGGCCTGGAAGTGCCGTGCCTCGGGCTCACGCGGCGCGTCGTCCACCGCCGCGACCAGCCGGACCGGCCCGCCGGGCAGCGGCGCCCAGACCAGGGGACCCTGCCGGGCCAGGAAGAGGTTGACCTGGTCGCGGGGCAGCGCGCTGTCCACCCGCAGGTCCGCGAGCAGGAACGACTCGCCGGGGTCGGCCGGCCCGCCGAAGCCGATGCCGGCCAGCTCGCGGACCCGGCTGCGCATGCCGTCGGCGCCGACCACCCAGCGGGCACGGACCGTCTCGCCGCCCGCGAAGGTCGCGGTGGCGCCGGCGCCGTCGAGGTCGAGGCCGGTCAGTTCGTACGGCCTGAGCACCCGCCCCCCGAGCCCGGTGAGCCGGTCGGCGAGCACCGCCTCGGTCTCGGCCTGGGAGACGAGCAGCGCGTACGGGTAGCGGGACGGCAGGCGGTCGAAGGGGACGGTGAGCAGCACCCGGTCCCGGTCGCGGACGGTGAACCGGGTCGACGGCAGCCCGCGTGCGGCCAGCGGGGCGGCGACGCCGATCCGGTCCAGCACTTCGAGTGTGCCGGCGTGCACCACGGCCGCCCGCGAGGTGAGCGGCGGGGTGGGCAGCCGGTCCACCACGGTGGCGGTCATCCCGTGCCCGGCCAGGGTGACGGCGGCGGCCAGGCCGGTCGGTCCGGCCCCCACCACGAGGACGTCGGTGCGCTCGGGCAGCATGGCCCACCTCCAGGGTTGCCCACAACTGTTTGCCAACACTTGTTGACAACGGTAGGCGCGTCCCGGTTTCGATGTCAACGCTTGTTGGCCTACAGTTGTGGGCATGACCGACACGGCACCCCGCGCCCGCCGCTCGGACGCCACCCGGGCGGCCATCCTGCGCGCGGCCCGCGAGCGCTTCGCCGCCGACGGCTACGAGCGGGCCACCATCCGGGCCATCGCCGCCGACGCCCGCATCGACCCGTCGATGGTCATGCGCTACTACGGCAGCAAGGAAGGGCTCTTCGCCGCGGCGGCCGAGTTCGACCTGCGCCTGCCGGACCTGGCCGCCGTGCCACCCGACCGGCTCGGCGAGACGCTGGTCCGCCACTTCCTCAGCCGCTGGGAGGGGGACGAGACCCTCGCGGCGCTGCTCCGCGCCGCCAGCACCAACCCGGGAGCGGCCGAGCGGATGCGCCTGCTCTTCGCCGACCAGCTCGCCGCGGCCGTGGCCGACTTCGACACCGATCCGGCGACCACCGGCCGCCGCGCCGGCCTGGTGGCCAGCCAGATCCTCGGGCTGGCCTTCACCCGGTACATCGTCCGGCTGCCGCCGGTGGTGGAGATGGCACCGGAGGACGTGGTCGCCTGGGTTGCCCCGACCCTCCAGCGCTACCTGACCGGCCGGCCGGCCTAGCCGGCGAAGCTGCCCGGCTCCTCGCCCCGCACGACGGGGGCCCGGACCAGGTTGCCCCACTCGGTCCACGAGCCGTCGTAGTTGCGGACCTGCGGGAACCCGAGCAGGTGGTGCAGCACGAACCAGGTGTGGCTGGACCGCTCGCCGATCCGGCAGTAGGCCACCACGTCGTCCGACGGGCTCAGCCCGAGCTGGTCGACGTAGATCGCGCGCAGCTCGTCCACCGGCTTGAAGGTGCCGTCCTCGTTCGCGGCGGCCTTCCACGGCTTGCTCACCGCGCCGGGGATGTGCCCGCCGCGCAGCGCGCCCTCCTGGGGGTAGGCCGCCATGTGCAGCATCTCGCCGGTGTACTCACCCGGCGACCGCACGTCGACCAGCGGCCGGCCGGCGGTCACGTGCGCCATCACCTCGTCGCGGAACGCCCGGATCGGCGCGTCGTTCCGCTCCGGCACCGGGTAGTCGGCGCGCGGCCGGGTCACCGTGTCCTTCGACATCTCGCGCCCCTCGGCCACCCACTTCATCCGGCCACCGTCGAGCAGCCGGACGTCGGCGTGGCCGAACAGCGCGAACACCCAGAGGGCGTACGCGGCCCACCAGTTGAAGTTGTCGCCGTAGAAGACCACCGTGTCGTTGCGGCCGATGCCCTTGGCCGCGCACAGCTCGGCGAAGCTCCCGGCGTCGAGGTAGTCCCGGGTCACCTGGTCGTTCAGCTCGGTGTGCCAGTCGACCTTCACGGCGCCGGGTATGTGGCCGGTGTCGTAGAGGAGCACATCCTCGTCGGACTCGACCACCACGAGGCCCTCGTCGCCCAGGTGCTCGGCCAGCCACTCCGTGGTGACCAGGCGCTGCGGGTCGGCGTACGACTGGAGGTGCGGATTCGGATCGCTCGGCACAGGCATGATCCCCAAGGTACGCCGGATCACCGGACCGCGACCGGCCATCCCGTGTGGTGGCTCGACACCGGTCAGGCGCGGCGGTGCACCAGCCGTCCGGCCACCACCGTGGCCAGGCAGGAGCCGTCGACCGCGAACACCGCCAGGTCGGCCCGGCCGCCGACCTCCAGCGCGGGCGGCCGGGCGGTGGCGAGCACCGCCACCTCGTTGCGCGCTGCGGCGGCCCGCAACGCAGGGTCGGTGACGTGGTCGGCGAGCACCGCGGCGGCCCCGAGCCGGAACAGGGCATGCACCCGCTCGCGCGGGGTCGGCGCGGGCGGCAGCGGCCCGTCGTGCACCAGCGCCGGCCCGAGGGCGCCGGCCCACCGCCGCACCCGCACCCCCGGGTACGCCCCGGCCAGCTCGTCCAACGTCCCGACGGCCTCGACGCGGTCGCCGCCCACGAGCACGGCGTGACCCGACCGGGGCTCGTCGTCGAGGGTGAGCCGCAGCAGGGGCGCGGCGTGCAGGGTCCGCACGGTCAGTCGAGGGTGACCGGCCCGAGCACCGGCCGCTTGGCCGTGACAAGGTCACCGGAGGAGCGGCCGGTCAACCGGCGCTTGATCCACGGGGCCAGGTGCCGGCCGGCCCAGCGCAGGTCGGCGGCCCGGGCGGCCAGCCAGGGGGTGGGCGCCGGGTGCGGCGGCACCATGAGCCACTCCTCGTCGCAGGCCACGCCGAGCGCGGCGAGCACCTGCCCGGCCACCCTCCGGTGCCCGGCCGCCGACAGGTGCAGCCGGTCGGTGCTCCAGAGCATCGGGTTGAGGTAGGTGTCGTCGGCGTACAGGTCGACCAGGATGGCGCCGTGCCGCGCGGCGACCTCGCCGACCACCCGGTTGAGCAGGGTCACCCGGGGGGCCACCAGCCGCTGGCCGGGCAGCCGGGCCATCACGTCGGCGAACCGGAACAGCACCACGTCGGCGCCCCCGGCGCGCAGCCGGCTGATCACCTCGTCGAAGCGGGGCACGAAGGAGTCCGGATCGAAGGTACGGCGCAACACGTCGTTGCCGCCGGCCGCGAAGCTGATCAGGTCGGGCTTCATGGCCAGGGCGGCCGGCACCTGCTCGGCCACGATGCTCGGGAACAGCCGGCCCCGGATGGCGAGGTTGGCGTAACCGAAGTCGGGACCGGCCTCGGCGGCGAGCCGGGTGGCGACGAGGTCCGCCCAGCCCCGGTAGGTGCCGTCCGGATACGCGTCGTCCATACCCTCGGTGAAGCTGTCGCCCACCGCCACGAAGTTGCGCCAGCGCACTGCGCCTCCCTCTGACTGACCCGGCAGAGCTGCGTCGGCCAGTCTCGCACCGACCGGACGGCCGCCGCCCGACCCCCGCGCGCGACGTGGCGGAGGTCATCGGGACAAATGTCCCGCTTGGTGGATCCGGGGCAGAATCCGTCCGCCGGACCGGGGATGATGTGGCCCGTCATCCGGCCCGGGGTGTGAGGCGCCCGCCGCTGCGGCCGGTTCCCGACGGCGCGAACGAGGAACGCATGACCCAGGGACACCCGGCCGCTTTCCCGGCCGACGGTCAGCCGCACCCGCCGGGCCAGGCGTACCCGGCCCCGCCACCGGGCTTCCCCGCCCCGCCCGGCTACGGGCCGCCCGGGGCGTACCCGAGCGGGCCGGGGCAGCCGGGATTCGGGCCGTACCCGCCGGCCCCGCCGCCGCCGAAGTCGCGGCGCGGCCTCTGGATCGGGCTGGGCGCCGGGGCGCTGGCGCTGACCCTCTGTGCCGGCACGGCGATCGGCGTGGGCGTCGGGCTGAGCAAGCGCGGCGAGGACGCGGCCCCGAAGGCCGCCGCCGCGGCCAACGGGGTGACCGTCACGCAGCAGGAGCTGGACGACCTGCTGGCCCGGCACAGCAAGGCCCTCGCCGACAAGGATCTGAAGGGCTACCTGGCCCCCTTCGACCCGGCCAAGAAGGATCTGGTCGGCGGCCAGACCCGGCTCTTCACCAACCTGGGCAAGCTGCCGCTGGCGGTCGGCCAGTACCGGACCGTCGCGCAGCAGGGGCGGACCACCGACAGCTTCGGCCGCGGGGTCAGCTTCCAGCTCGACGTGTCCTTCGTGCACCAGTTCGAGGGGTACGACCTCACGCCGGTCGCCGAGTGGTACCGCTGGACGGTCGTCCGGGAGAGCCAGGGCGCCCCGCTCAAGGTCACCGCGGTCACCGGCGCGCCCGCCGCGCTGGGCAGCTCGAAGACCGTCTACTACCCCGGCCCCTGGGACAAATGGCGCGACATCCACGTCGAGCGCACGGCGCACACCCTGGTCATCACCGACGCCGCGCTGGCCGCCGAGGCGAAGCGGCACGCACCGGCCGCCGAAGCGGCGGTGGCCGACGACTTCGCCGCCTGGCAGGCCGGCGGGGTCACCGCGGACATCCCGAAGGGCTTCGTCATCAGCCTGGTCAAGGGGAAGCAGGACCTGGGCTCGCTCTACCGGATCAACAAGGAGAAGACCACCGAGGCCGGCGTCTCGATCGGCATGGTCTCCGCCGACCGGAAGCAGGACATCGACATCGGCGGCAGCCGGATCGTCATCGACGTGGCCGACCGGTCGTTCTTCGCCGCCGGCAACACGCGGGGGCCCCGGGAGATCTTCCGGCACGAGGTGGGCCACTCCCTGGTCGCCAGCCTGGAGGACGCCGACAAGCAGGACTTCTTCGATGGCATCGAGAACTGGATCGTGGAGGGCTTCGCCGAGTACCTGGCCCACCGGGGTGAGCCGCTGCGGTCCAGCGGCCGCACCCCGCAGGCACGGTCGATCGTCCGCTCCGGCGACTGGGAGGGCACGCTGCCGGGCAACGCCGCCTGGGACCTCTCGGGGCGGACCAGCTTCCACTACTGGCTCGGGCACGCGGCCATGACCCACCTCGCGGAGAAGTACGGCGAGCAGAAGCTGTTCCAGTTCGTGACCGCCCGCTACCAGGGCGCCACCGCCGACCAGGCCAGCCGGCAGGTGCTCGGCGTCCCGCTGGCCCAGTTCCAGACGGGCTGGGCGGCGTACGTGCGGGCACAGGCGCGTTGAGCGGGAACCCGAGGAGCGAACGATGACCAACCCGCAGTCCCCCTGGCAGCCGCAGCCCGGAGCACCGGGCGGTTTGCCGGTCCCGCCGCAGCCGCAGTATCCGCCGCACGCGCCGCCACAGCCCGGGGCGCAGGTCCCGCCGCCGGCCGCGCCACAGGCCCCGGCCAGAGGGGCGCCACCGGCTCCGCAGCCGGGCTGGCCGCAGCCGCCGCAGGCCCCGCCGGGGCAGGGCGGGCACCCGGGCTGGCCGCAGGCCGGACAGCCGGCGTACCCCGTGGCCGGACAGCCGGCGTACCCGCCGGCGGGTTGGCCGGGGGCCGCCCCGACCCCGCCGGCGCCCAGGCGGCGCGGGCGCCTGGCGCTGCTGATCGCCGGCGGGCTGGTGGCCGTGCTGGCCGTCGGCGCCGGCACCGCCTGGGGCGTCTCCCGGCTGGTCGGCGGCGGCTCGGGCGGCGACGACGAGCTGAAGACCGCCTGGGTGCTGGACTTCCCCGAACGGCAGGACACCGGCCTGACCACCTACGACCAGCAGGACATGTTCGGCGCCTGGCTGGCCGGTGAGACGGTGGTCCGGGCGCAGGGGGACGGGCTGCTGGCCTACCGGCTCTCCGACGGCGGGCAGGCGTGGGGCGCGCCCGCGCCGGAGGGCACCTCGCTCTGCGTCGCCGCCCAGGCGGTGACCGAGGGCCGGGGCGCGGTGGCGGTCGGGCCCGAACAGTCCTGCAACACCGTCGCCGGCTTCGACCTCACCAGCGGCAAGCTGACCTGGCAGGCGAAGTTCCCGGCGCCGGCCCGCGAGGGCCGGGACGCGCTGGCCGCGCCGGACCTCTCCGTCGCCGGCCAGCAGGTGATCGTCCGCTCCGACGACACCATGATCGGGTTCTCCCTCGCCGACGGGAAGCAGTTGTGGCGCACCACCGGGGAGAAGCTGCTGCCCGGCCGGGGCTGCGGATTCAAGGACATGCGGGCCGCCGCCGACCTGGTGGTGGTCACCTACGGCTGCTCCGTCGGCGGTGAGGTGGACGCCGTGGATCCGGCCACCGGCAAAGTGCGCTGGCGGCAGCGGCTGCCGGAGGCGAAGGTCACCGACGGCGTGCTGAGCGTGCAGCCGCTGATCGGCCTGCCCGGGCTGGGGCACGAGAGCTACACGGTGCGGGACCCGAAGACCGGCCGGGAAACCGGGTCGTTCACCGACCCGATCGACGGCACCGAACTGTGGGACGTGCCGCCGAACCGGTCCAACGCCATCGACGGTCCGGCCGTCTACCAGTTCCTCGCCGACGACGACACGCTCTACTACCCGACATTCCCGAAGAACGTGCCCGGCGCCGGGCGGGCGGCCAACCAGATCATCGCCATCGACCTGGCCACCGGGAAGCAGCGCTGGATCTCGTCCGGGCACAGCCCCAGCAAGGTCGAGCTGATCCGCCGGGACGAGCAGGGGCTGCTGGCCTGGGAGACCGGCGACCGGCGGAAGGTGCCGCCGCGCCTGGTCCGCATCGATGCCGGGACCGGCACGGTCAGCCCGGTGGCCGAGGGACCGTCGTCGGCCGGCTTCGAGGGCGAGGACGCCAAGGTCATGGAGCGGGACGGGGTCGTGGTGATCGTGCCCTGGAAGCACGTCGTCGCGGACCGGGCGATCACCGTGCTGCGCTGACCGGGACCACGGGAGGGGCGGGCCACCAGTGGGTGGGCCGCCCCTCGGCGTACGGTCACCGATCCTCGACGATCCCCCGCCGGTACGGACCCCAGGCCACGAACCGGTCGAACAGTTCGCGCGGGCTCGGACCGTCCTGCGGGTTCAGCCGGAACAGGTCGTGGGTCGCCTCGTGATAGAGCCCGGACAGGTAGACGGCCAGGTCGACAGGGTGGTCGTCGTACTCGGCCTTGAGCAGCAGGCGCGCCTGGGCGCACGGCCACGGCAGCCCGCAGGCCCGGCACACCCAGAGCGGCCGGATCGGCAGGTGCGCCGGCCGGTCCGGCGGATAGGGGCGTGGCCGATCGGGGTACGGCCCGAGGCGCGGCACGGGGAGGCTCACGGTGACTTCCTTCTCCATCACGGGGGTGGGGCCGCCCCCGGCGATCGGGGGATTCGGGGGCGGCCCCGCAGCGGGCCGGACGGGAGACGGCTCACTGCGTGACAGTCTGCTGAGGACACCGCTACGCTCGGAAGCCGTCGAGGCGGTCCGTGGCGGCGTTCCTGCTGTCGAGGTGGGAGAGCGTCCGAAGTGAGGCACTTCCTCGCCGCCAGTCGATCGAGCTGATGAAGGATGTGATCACGTCATGGATCTGATCGGCGCTGTCTGGCGCAAGTCCACCCGCAGCGGGCAGAGCGAGTGCGTCGAGGTGGCCGACAACCTGCCCGGCCTGGTCGGTGTCCGCGACAGCAAGGACCCGTCCGGCCCGGTCCTCACCTTCACCCCCGACACCTGGCGCGCCTTCATCACCCAGACCAAGCGCCCCTGACCCCTCCGCCCAACCACCGCGCGAGGGCATGGTCGCGATGCCCTACCGAGTAGTCGGCCGGTGATGGCCTGAGTCGTTTGTGACATCAGCTCCAAAGGGCCTCGCGAGCTCACCCTGTCCGGCCGACCATCGGAGGAGCGCGCCGGAGCCGGCGATCGACCGTCGGTTGGAAGCTGCGCTGCGACCAGCCGACCGCTCGAGCCGCATGGACGAGGTGTTCAGCGGAGGAGGGCCCGGCGTCCCCAGACCTGTCAGCGTGCAGCGGTGATGAGCACCGTGTGCTTGCGCACGCGGAAGCTGCCTTCGGCGTCGATCCGGGCCTGGACCAAGTCGCGCGCGGCTGACTGCTGCGCAGGCGTGAGTGGCTCCTCGGCCATGCTGGCGAGGTAGGCGAGGACGGGCTCCACGGCGGGAACCTCCAGGTCGCACGGATAGCGTTCGACCGTGACGCCGGTGAAGGTGCGAGCCACGTACCCCGATCCGGTCTCGGCCGTGAAGTCGTTCTGGTGGAAGGGAAGCGCCAGATCGGGGCGGCCGACGGCTACCGCGAGGGCGTTGAGTTCCGCAAGGTGGTCGCTGCCGTTGACGGCGGCGGCCAGGCGTCCGCCGGGGCGGAGGACCCGGGCGAACTCGCGCAGCGCGGTGGCGGGATCGTCCAGGTGGTAGAGCATGTGGTTGGCGACGACGGTGTCGAAGCTGGCGTCGGCGAACGGCAGCCGGCTGGCGTCGCACCGCTCGACGCGTGCGCCGGGGACGTCGCGGAGCCGCGCGCACATCGCCGCCGAGAAATCGGTCAGGGTGAGCCGCAGCCGTCGGCCACGGTGGTCCACCTGGCTCCACAGCTTCCCCGTGCCGGCGCCCACTTCGAGGACGTCGCCGGCCAGCGGCAACCGCTCGTCGAGCCAGGCGAACCAGCCCTGCGGGTTCGTGCCGTGGTCGTGCAGCGCGATCCGGGCCGTGAGGTTGCCGGTCGTCGTCGCGTACTGGCTGACCGCGCGGGCCGACGGCGTCATGGTCATGACCGCAGCGTAGGCCGCTCGCGCCGGCTCAGAGGTACAGGCAGAACGGGTGGCCGGCCGGGTCCAGGTGCACCCGGACGTCGTCCTGGGGTTGGAAGTCCGCGACCGTGGCGCCCAGGGACACCGCGAACGCCGACGCCGCATCGAGGTCGTCGACCTTGATGTCGAGGTGCGCCATCATCTGCGGCTCGCCGGGGCCCGCGGGCCAGACCGGGCGCACGTACGCGGGCTCGGTCTGGAACGCCAGCCCGGCGCCGCCCCCGGATGCGACCAGGACGACCCAGTCCGGCTCGTCCTCTTCCCGTGCCCACCCGAGCAGCCGTTCGTAGAACCCGGCCAGTTCCCGCGCGTCGGGCGCGTCCAGCACGGTCGTCGTCATCGTCAGCAGAGGCCTCTCATCCATCCCCCTCTACTACCCACACGGCGGCGAATACGATCGCTTGCCGATCCCAGTCGCCGTACGCTGCCTCAATGCTGCTGCGCATGTCGACCCTGCTGCTCCGGACCCTGCGCGAGGATCCGGCCGACGCGGAGGTGCCGAGCCACCGGCTCCTGCTCCGCGCCGGCTACGTCCGCCGCGCCGCACCGGGCGGCTACACCTGGCTGCCGCTGGGCAAGCTGGTGCTGGAACGGGTCACCGAGATCGTCCGCTCGGAGATGGCGGCGATCGGCGACCAGGAGGTGCACTTCCCGGCGCTGCTGCCGGCAGAGCCCTACCGGACCAGCGGGCGGTGGACGGAGTACGGCGACGATATCTTCACCCTCGAAGACCGCAAGGGCGCCGCGCACCTGCTCGCCCCGACCCACGAGGAGATGGCCGCGCTGCTGGTGAAGGACCTGTTCAGCTCCTACCGGGACTTCCCGGTGACGCTGTTCCAGGTCCAGACCAAGTTCCGGGACGAGGCCCGGCCGCGGGCCGGCCTGCTGCGCGGGCGCGAGTTCCTCATGAAGGACGCCTACTCGTTCGACCTGGACGAGGCGGGGCTCCAGGCGGCCTACGACCGGCATCGCGAGGCGTACCGACGGATCTTCACCCGGCTCGGGCTGGACTTCACCGTGGTGCACGCGATGTCCGGGGCGATGGGCGGCTCGGCGTCGGAGGAGTTCCTGGCCGCCACGCCGGTCGGTGAGGACACCTACGTCGGCTGCACCGCCTGCGACTACGCGGCCAACACCGAGGCCGTGGTGACGCGCGCGCCGGCGGCCGGCGACCCGGACGCGCACCCGGCCACGGAGGTGCACGACACCCCGGAGACGCCGACCATCGCGTCCCTGGTCGACCTGGCCAACGCTCGCGCGCTGGCCGGCCGGACCGACTGGACCGCCGGTGACACGCTGAAGAACGTGGTGCTGGCCGTCCGCCGTCCCGGTGCCGAGCAGGCGGAGCTGCTGGTGATCGGCCTGCCCGGCGACCGCGAGGTGGACCTGAAGCGGGTCGAGGCGGCGCTCGCCCCGGCCACCGTCGCGGTCTTCGACGACTGGGCGGCACACCGGGAACTGGTCCGGGGCTACATCGGGCCGCAGATCCTGGCCAAGCACGGCGTCCGCTACCTGGTCGACCCCCGGGTGGTCACCGGCACCACCTGGCTGACCGGCGCCAACGAGCCGGGCCGGCACGCCACCGACGTGGTGTGCGGGCGGGACTTCGTTCCGGACGGCATCATCGAGGCCGCCGAGGTGCGCCCGGGCGACCCCTGCCCGGCCTGCGGCGACGGCCAGCTGACCACGCGCCGGGGCATCGAGGTGGGGCACATCTTCCAGCTCGGCCGCCGGTACACCGACGCCTTCGCCGTCGATGTCCTCGGCCGGGAGGGCAAGCCGGTCCGGCCGACCATGGGCTGCTACGGCATCGGTGTGTCGCGAGCGGTCGCGTCGGTGGCCGAGCAGCACCACGACGACCGGGGGCTGGTCTGGCCGGCCGAGGTCGCGCCGTGCGACGTACACGTGGTGGCGGCCGGGAAGGGGCCGCAGCTCGACGCGGCGCTGGAGCTCGGCGGGCGCCTCTCCGCCGCGGGCCTGCGGGTGCTGGTCGACGACCGCACCCACGTCTCGGCCGGGGTGAAGTTCACCGACGCCGAGCTGATCGGCATCCCGCGCGCCGTCGTGGTCGGCCGCCGGCTCGCCGAGGGGTACGTCGAGCTGCGCGACCGGTCCTCCGGCGAGCGGATCGAGTTGCCAGTGGACGGCCTGGTCGAGCGCCTGCTCGACGAGGCGCGTGGGGCGCGTCGCGACGGGGTGTAGCGGACGCGCCACGGGGTACCGCAGACGGATCGACCAAGGCGTTTCGGAGGCTCTCATGTACCGGGTCAGTGACGTGATGACCAAGCAGGTGGTCTACCTGCCCGCGGAGACTCCCCTGGACGAGGCGGCCAGGGTGATGAAGGAGTCGGACATCGGCGATGTCGTGGTCACCGACGGAGCCACCCTGGCCGGCGTGCTGACCGACCGCGACATCGTGGTGCGGGCCGTCGCCGAGCGGGCCGACCCGGGGAGCACCACGATCGGTTCGATCGTCACCCGCGAGGTGGTGATGATCGAGCAGCACTGCACGGCGGGCGAGGCGGCCGCGCTGATGCGCGAGCGCAACATCCGGCGGGTGCTGGTTTGCGACAGCGACCGCAAGCTGGTCGGCATCGTCTCCCTCGGCGACCTGGCCATGCAGCTCGACCCGAACTCCGCGCTGAGCGACATCAGCGAGGCCGCCCCGAACGTGTGAAAGGAAGGGCCCCTTCTTAACGCCTGCGGTAGAGAAGGGGCCCCTTCCTAACCGGGTCGGCGCGGAGAGGGGCGGGCCGCCGGGGATAGCCTCGGGGGATGTCCGAGATGCCGAGCAAGCTGGCCGAGATCGTCGACGAGTTCGCCGCCGCCCCGCGCGACGTGGTGCTGGAGATGCTGCTGGAGTTCTCCGACGTGATCCCGCAGCTGCCCGAGGGCGTGGACCGCGGCGACCTGGAGCAGGTCCCCGAATGCCAGACCGCCTTCTTCCTGCGCGCCGAGGTCAACCCGGACAAGACGGTGAGCACCATCTTCGACTGCCCGCCGGAGGCGCCGACCACCCGGGCGTTCGCCGGCATCCTCGCCGAGGGGCTGGCCGGGGCGAGCGCCGAGGACGTGCTGGCCGTGCCGGACGACCTCTACCAGCGGATGGGCCTGGCCCAGGCCATCAGCCCGCTGCGGATCCGCGGCGGCACCGCCATCCTGGCCCGGCTGAAGCGCCAGGTCCGGGAACAGATCTCCTGATCGACGGGTTGTCGCTGGTCATGGAGATCGAGATCTACGCCGACGTCGTCTGCCCCTGGTGCTGGATCGGCAAGCGCCGCCTGGAGCAGGCCCTGGAGCGGTACGACGGCGAGGTGACCGTCCGGTTCCGGCCGTTCCAGCTGGACCCGACGCCGGTGACCGAGCCGAAGCCGCTCATCGAGGCGCTGGGCGCGAAGTTCGGTGGCCGGGACAAGGCCGAGGGCATGGCCGCCCACGTCACCCGGATCGCCGAGGGCGCCGGGATCGAGATGCACTTCGACCGCGCCGTGGCCGCGAACACCTTCGAGGCGCACCGGCTGGTCCGGTTCGCCACCGAGCGGGGCCGCGCCGCCGAGCTGGTCGAGCGGCTCTACCGGGCGCACTTCTCCGACGGCATCGACGTCGGGTCGACCGACGCGCTGGTCAAGCTGGCCGCCGAGGTGGGCCTGGACGAGACCGAGGCCCGGGACTACCTGGAGTCGAACCTCGGCCGCCGGGAGGTGGCCGCCGACCTGAGCGAGGCGCACCAGCTCGGCGTCTCCAGCGTGCCGACGTTCGTGCTGGCCGGGAAGTACGCCGTGACCGGCGCCCAGGAGCCGGAAACCCTGCTGGCCGCCCTGCACGAGGTGGCGCAGCGCGAGGCGTCCGCGTGATGTTTCACGTGGAACAAGATCGATGCGGGTGACGACCTAGGCCGGTCGGGCCAGGTCCTCCACGACCGTTGCCCCGGGCAGCGCGCCGAGCGCCGGCCCGGGCAACGCGATCTTGCTGTGCCGTACGCCGGAACCGATGATCACGTGCGGCGTGGCGATCACGCGCGAGTCGACCAGGATCGGCCAGTCCTCCGGGAGCCCGATCGGGGTGATCCCGCCGTACTCCATCCCGGTCAGCTCGACCGCCTCGGCCATCGGCGCGAAGCTCGCCTTGCGCACGTCGAGCATGCGGCGGACCACGCCGTTCACGTCGGCCCGGGTGGTGGCGAGCACGATGCAGGCCGCGTAGCGCGTCTCGCCGCCCCGCTTGCCGGCGACCACGACGCAGTTGGCCGACTCGTCCAGCCCCACCTCGTACGCCGCGCAGAACGCCGCCGTGTCGGCCAGCTCGGCGTCGATCGGGGCGACCAGCACGTCGTCCACGTCCACCGGAGCCTCGTCCGGCCACCGCTCGATCGCGGCGGCCACGGGCGCGGCCAGCAGGTCCAGTCGGGTACGGGCGGGCTCGGTCTTCAGCGTCCCCATCACGGCTGCGATCCTCGCACCCGCCGGACGGCTCCGCTCGCCGACGTCCCGACCGGTCCGTATGCCGGACGAGGTGACGGGGTCAACTGCCGGTGAGGAAGGCGTTCTCGCGGGCGAACGTCCGGTCCTGGTGGGCCGCCAGCTCCTCGGCCCGCAGGGCCTGGGCGCGGTGGGTCTCCACGTCCTCGATGCCGTGCCGGACCCCGAGCCGGATCACGCCGTAGAGGAAGACGAAGCCGAAGACGTACAGGATCACGGTGGTGAGGAAGACCAGCATGCGGCCACGGTAGGGCGGCCCGGAACCGCAAGAGGTTTCATCTCCCGCCGGTTCCCCCGTACGTGTCCGCGAGGTGGTCGGCCCAGGTGCGGGTGCCGGTCGGGGTGGCGGCGGTGGTGAGGCCGCCGGCACGCAGCTCCCGGCCGAGCCGCCCCGGGATCCGCACCGGCAGCAGCGGACGGTGTGATCGCCGGGCCTTCCGCCAGGCGCGGGCCGCCTCGTCGTAGCGGAGCACCTCCGGGCCGCCGAACTCCTCGATCCGCCCGGACGGCCCGGCGGCCAGCATGGCGGCGAGGCGGCCCGCGACCTCGCCGGGGTCCACCGGCTGGGCGAGCACCCTCGGGTCCCCGAGCACCGGCCCGAGCCGGCTCGCGCCCCGCAGCAGCTCCTCCAGGAACTCCGGGAACTGGGTCGCCCGCAGCACGCTCCACGGCACCGGCCCGGCCGCCACCACCTGCTCGGCGGCGAGCTTGTGCCGGTAGTAGCCGAACGGCACCCGGTCGACGCCGACGATCGAGATGTAGACCAGGTGGTCCACCCCGGCGTGCCCGGCGGCCAGGGCCAGCCGGCGGGTGCCCAGCACGTCGATCTCGTGGGTGCGCCGGGTCGGCGAGGAGGCCAGGTGCAGCATGGCCTCCATCCCGTCGACGGCCGCCGCGAGCCCCGCGCCGGTGGCCAGGTCGGCCGCCACCCACTCCACTCCGGCGACGGCCGACCCGAGGTGACCGGCTGTGCGGCGACTCACCCGCGGCGACTCACCCGCGGCGGCTCGACTCGAGCAGGTCGAGCACGGTCACCAGCGCGAAGAACGCGATCACCACCTCGCTGACCACCCAGCCGTGCCGGTCGGCCCAGCGCCGGAGCCGGGGCAGCGCCGTCGCGGCCCGACCACGGGCCAGCAGCAGGATGAGCAGGGGCACAGCGAGCAGCCCGAGGGTCAGCAGGACGAACGGCAGCAGGTGCCACCACGCCAGGTTGTGCCGGGCGACGCTGGCGCCGACCGCCGCCATGGTGAGGTCGTCGCTCGGGGCGGTCGCGAAGAGCACCACCCCGAGCCGCAGGGCGTAGCCCGGCCCGGCCCGGCGGAGCGGCTCCATCCAGCGGGGCGGCCCGGTCCGGTGCCGGCGCAGCCAGACGACCACCGCGAGGATCACCAGCAGCGCCAGCACGGCCCAGTCGATCCAGATCGCGGTCCGTTCGAACCGGGCGACGTCGGTCTCCGCTCTCGCCTCCGGACCGCGGAGCACCCTGGTGAGCAGCCAGCTCAGCGTCACCCCGGCGACGACCACCGCACCCGCCCCGGTGAGATACCCGAGCGAGGCGGCCCGGGGCCGCTCGGCCGACGCGAGGAGCACCGCCGCGACCACCTGCGTCCCGGCCACCATCACCACGGCCAGCGGCAGGATGGTCAGGAAGTTCATCGCCCGCCCATCCTCCCGGCCCGTCCTCCGGCCCGGGCCGCTTTGCGCGGATCACCGGCGGGCGAGCACCACGCGGCCGGCGAGCAGCACGCCGAGCAGCCCGCAGCCGGCCGCCACCGCCAGTGTCGTCGCGTAGCTCGCCGGGCCCGGCGCCGAACCGGCGGCCAGAACGGCCCCGGTCAGCGCCAGCACGGTGGCCGCGGAGAGCGAGTCGCCCAGTTGCAGCGCCGAGCTGTTCCGGCCCTGCTCGGCCGGCGCCGACAGGTCGAGGGTGAGCACCGACAGGGACGGGTAGAGCAGGCCCATGCCGAGGCCGGCGACCGCCCAGGCGAGCACCGCGAGCGCCACCGGCACGGCCGGCAGGAGGGCCAGCGTGACGCCGGCCGTGCCGGCGGCGATGCAGGCCAGCCCGATCCGGGGCAGCGTGGCGGCGGACCGCGGCGCGGCGATCCGGCCCTGGATCCAGGAGCCCACCGACCAGGAGAGCGCGCCGACGGTCAGCACCAGCCCGGCCGCGGTCGGCGTGAAGCCCCGCTCCCGGGACAGCATCAGCGGGATCACCACCTCCGCCCCGGCGAACGCCGCCGAGGCCAGGCCACGCAGGCCGATCACGGTGGGGAGCCCCCGCGCGGCCCGCAGGAACCCCGCCGGCAGCAACCGTGGTACGCACACCAGCAGCCCGACCAGCGCCGCGCCGATCAGCCCGGCGGCGAGAGCGCCGCGCTGCTGCCCCCCGTAGTGCAGCAGTGCGGCGCTCGCCCCCGCCCCGCAGGCCCAGGCGATCCGGGCCAGCGCACCGGCCGGCGGCCGGGTCGGCACGGCCGCGCCCAGCGCCCGCAGGCCCGGCTGGACCAGCAGCACCGCCGGCAATGCGACCGCCGGGACCGCGAGGAACACCCAGCGCCAGCCCAGGTGCTCGACGATCAGCCCGGCCAGCGCCGGACCGACCAGCGACGGGACCACCCAGGCCGCGGCGAACGCCGCGAACACCCGCCGCCGCAGTTCCTCCGGGTACGCCTGCCCGACGATCACGTAGAGCGCGACGGAGAGCAGCCCGGAGCCGAAACCCTGCACGACCCGCCCGACGACCAGTACCTCCATGGTGGGCGCGGCGCCCGCCACCACGAGACCCGCCACGAACCAGGCGACCCCGTGCCACATGGCCGGACGCGGCCCCCGGGCGTCGCACCAGATGCCGGAGGCGACCATGGCGATCACGCCGGAGGCGAACGGGCCGCCGAAGGCGAGCGCGTAGAGGCCGAGCCCGTCCAGGGTGCGGGCGACCGTCGGCATGGCCGTGCCCACCGCGAGGGCTTCGAAGGCGAGCAGCGACACCAGGGCGACGCTGCCCACGGTCATCGCCCGCAGCCGCGGCGACCAGAGGTGTACGGGCGGGGCCGGCGGTGCGGCGGTGACGGTCGGCATGGGCTCTAGCCTCGGACCTCAACCGGGATTGAGGTCAACCGTGAGCCCCGTCTCGTCAGGCCGACTCCAGGGCCTCACCCACCCCCTTCACCAGTCCCGAATAGTGCTGGTCGGCCAGGACGTGCCCGGCGGTGATGACCAGGGCCATCGGCCACTCGATGACCTGGAGCGCGGCGAGCACGCCCAGCCCCGCGTAGTAGGCCAGCTTGTCGGGCGGCGGCACCGCCACCTCGCCCAGCATCGGGATCTCCACCCGCCGGCAGTAGGTGTTGATCATCTCTCGCGACCCGCTGAGATGTCGTGTCAGCGTGCTCATTCGCGCCTCCCCGGTTCCGACGACGATAACGATCTCTGGCGGCATTCCACCGGCCTCCCCGTCCATGCCCCGGGCAGGGCGGAAACTTCCCCTCCCTGAGGGGCATAACGGACGCTGCGGCGGGAAGTCGGGCTCGCCGGGACGAGGTGCGGGAGGCGAGATGGCGTACGGCGACGGGAGCACCGGGAAGCGGGGCCGGCAACCCGGCCGTACGCCTCGATGACCTCGCTGGGCCGCGTCGCCGGTCTCCTGCTGTCGCCGGCCGCCGTCCCCGACGCGGTGGCCCGGGTCGCGCGTACCGTCGCCACCGCGGTGCCGGACACCGCCCGTACCGTCGGGTCCGCCCTGCCGGAGACGGCCAGGAACGCCGTGCCGGACAGCGTCGCCGACGCGGCGGGGACCGTGGGCGCGGCGGCGGCCCGGCTGGCCCGCCTCGCCGGGCTGACCCGGCGCCGGGTCTGGTCGCGCGACGGCCGGCACCACATCGAGGTGCACGGCGTCTGCCAGGACGGCGGGGACCGGCTGGCCCGGCAGGTCGAGGCGGCGCTGGAGGCGATGCCCGGCGTGACGTGGGCCCGGGTCAACGCCCCGTCCGGCCGGGTGGTCGTGGCGGTCGAGGAGCCGAAGCCGAGGCTGCGCGACCTGATCGCCACCGTGTCGCGAACCGAGCGGGTCTGCCCGCACGAGCCGGACCCGGACATCCCGCCGCCGCGCCCTCCCGAGGAGGGACCGCGCACGCCCCGGACGATGGGCGCGCTGGCCTCGGACGCGCTCGGCCTGACCATCTCGGCGGCCACCCGGATCCTGCCGTTCGCCCCGGTCCCCGGTGAGGTGGCCGGCTTCCTCGCCGCGGTCGACCTGCACCCGAAGCTGCACGCGCTCGCCGACCGGGGCCTGCGCGCCGACCCCCGCGCCGACCTGATCTTCCCGCTCGCCGAGGCGGTGGTCCAGGGGCTCACGGGCGGCTGGGCCGCCATCGTGCTCGACGGCGCGCAGCGGGTGGTGCAGTGGGGTGAGGCGCGGGCCCAGCTCGCCGCGTGGGCGAAGGCCGAACCGAGGCTGACCGGCGATCCGGACCGCGCGGTCGCCCGGGTGCCGGACGGCGAACGGCCGTGCCCGGTCCCGGACGGCCCGGCCGAGCGCTACGTGAGCCGGATGCTCGCGGCGGGGGCGGCGGCCGGGGCGGCGGCGCTGCCGGTGGCCGGCGGGAAGCGGGCCGCCGCGCTGGCCCTGTCGTCGCTGCCCAAGGCGCCGGGCAGCGGCCGCGAGGGGTACGCCGCTCAGCTCGGTTCGATGCTCGCCCGGCGCGGGGTGATCGCCATGGACCGCAGCGTGCTGCGCGAGCTGGACCGGATCGACACGGTGGTGCTGGACGCCGCGATCCTCGGCTCCGACCGGGGCGTGCTGGCCGACCTGGCGCCGCTGCCCGGCGCGGACACCGGTCAGGTGGCCGGCCGGGCGTTCGCCCTGTTCGACCCGGCCGCCCCGGAGGCCGTCCGGAACGCGGGCGGCTGGCGGCTCGGCCCGTTGGACCGGCTGGACGCCCACGACCCCGGGGACACCCCGGACAGCGCACGGCTACGCGGGGAGGGCGGCCGGCTGCTCGGGCTGGCCGAGGGCGGGCGGCTCGCCGCCGTGCTGCGGGTCGAGCCGGAGCCCGTTCCGGGGGTGGACGCCCTGGCGACCGCCGCCCGCCACGCCGGCCTGCGGCTCGTGGTCGCCGGGGACGACGACGGCCGGTTCGACTTCGCCGACGCCCTCGTGCCCGGCGGCGGCCGGCTCGCCGATTCGGTCCGCGACCTGCAACGCGAGGGCGCGGTGGTGATGGTGGTCTCCGGCGACCGGGCCGCGCTCGGCGCCGCCGACTGCGGGCTGGGCGTCTCCGCACCGGACGACCTGCCGCCCTGGGGCGCGCATCTGCTGGTCGGCGAAGACCTGCGGATCCCCGCCCTGCTCATCGACGCGACCGGGGTGGCCCGGCGGATGACCGGGCAGAACATCCGGATCGCGATGGCCGGCACCGGGCTGGGGGCGCTGGGCGCGTTCACCGCCGAGCGGGAGCGGCTGCCCGCCCGCGCCCTCGCCGCGGTGAACGGCGCCGCCGCGCTCGCCTTCGCCCACGGCGTCTGGCGGGCCCACCGGCTGCCGGACCGGACGCGCACGCCGGTGCCCGCGCTCACCGCCTGGCACCTGATGCCGGTGGAGACCGTCCTCGACCAGCTCGGCACCCACGCCGAGGGGCTGACCGGCGAAGAGGCGGCCCGCCGCCGGCGCGCCGTGACCGGGGACGGGCACGGGTCGGCCGGGCTGCTCCGCGCCTTCGTGGACGAGCTGTCGAACCCGCTCACCCCGGTGCTCGCCGCCGGGGCCGTGCTCTCCGCGACGTTCGGCTCGCTGGTCGACGCCGCCCTGGTCGGCGGCGTGGTGGGTGGCTCGGCGCTGATCGGCGCGGTGCATCAGCGCAACACCGAACGGTCCCTGGCCGAGCTGCTGTCCCGCTCGGCGGTGACCGCCCGGGTGCTGCGCGACGGCGCCGAGCGGGTGGTGGCCGCCGAGGAACTGGTTGCCGGGGACGTGGTCGCGCTGGGGTCCGGCGACGCCGTCCCGGCCGACTGCCGGGTGCTGACCAGCGACGGGCTGGAGGCCGACGAGTCGTCGCTGACCGGGGAATCACTGCCGGTGGGCAAGAGCGCCGAGCCGGTGGTGGCCGCCGCGGTCGCCGAGCGGCACTCGATGCTCTACGAGGGCACCACGGTCGCCGCGGGCCGCGGCACCGCCGTGGTGGTGGCCACCGGTGAGGAGACCGAGGCGGGGCGCAGTCTCGCGCTGGCCCGGCAGGCGCCCCCGGCCAGCGGGGTGGAGACCCGGCTCGGGAAGCTGACCAGCGCCGCCCTGCCGCTGGCCGCCGGCTCGGCCGTCGCGGTGGCCGGGGCAGGGCTGCTCCGGGGCGTACCCCTGGTGGAGACGGCGGCGACCGCCGCGAACCTGGCCGTGGCCTCGGTGCCCGAGGGCCTGCCGTTCCTGGTCAGCGCGGCGCAGCTGGCGGCGGCGCGGCGGCTGGCCGAGCACGGCGCGCTGGTGCGCAACCCGCGGACCATCGAGGCGCTGGGCCGGGTCGACGTGCTCTGCTTCGACAAGACCGGCACCCTCACCGAGGGCAAGCTGCTGCTGGCCGGGGTGGGTGGCGGCCACGACCGGTACGCCCCGCCGGACCGGCTGGACGGTCCGCTGCGGCAGACCCTGGCCGCCGCGCTGCGGGCCACCCCGCCGGCGGCCGACCCGGACGAGCTGCCCCAGCAGACCGACCGCGCGGTACGCCGCGGCGCGGGCACCGCCGACGTCGTGGAGCAGACCGGCGTGCCGGACTGGACCGCGGTGGGCGGGCTGCCGTTCGAGCCGTCCCGGGGTTACCACGCCACCGTCGGCCGCACCGCCGACGGGCTGCTGCTCAGCGTGAAGGGTGCGCCCGAGTCGGTGCTGCCGCGCTGCGCGGCCCGGCGGACGGCCGGGGGCGACACGCCGCTCGACGCGGCCGGCCGGGACGCGCTGCACGCGATGCTCGCCGAGCGGGCCGGGGCCGGGCACCGCATCCTGGCCGTCGCCGAGTGCCGGGTGGGGGCCGAGTCGGTGACCGACGAGCAGGTCGACGGGCTGGTCTTCGTCGGTTTCCTGGCCCTCGCCGACGGGGTGCGCGACAGCGCGGCGCCCGCGGTGCGGCGGATCCGGCAGGCCGGCGTGCACACCGTCATGATCACCGGGGACCATCCGGCCACCGCCGAGGCGATCGCCGCCACCATCAGCCCCGACCACGGGGAACAGCGGGTGGTCACCGCCACCGAGCTGGACCGGCTCGACGACGAGGCCCTCGCGGAGCGGCTCATGGCCACCGACGTGGTGGCCCGCTGCACCCCGGCGCACAAGGTGCGGATCATCCAGGCGTTGCAACACCAGGGCCGGACGGTCGCGATGACCGGCGACGGCGCCAACGACGCCCCGGCCATCCGCCTCGCCGACGTGGGCATCGCGCTCGGCCAGCGCGGCACCCCGGCGGCCCGCGCCGCCGCCGACCTGGTGGTCACCGACGACCGGCTGGAGACGATCATCGCCACGCTCGTGGAGGGGCGGGCCATGTGGTCGTCGGTCCGCCACGCGCTGAGCATCCTGGTCGGCGGCAACCTCGGCGAGATCGCGTTCAGCGTGCTGACCGCCGCCAGCACCGGCCGGTCGGCGCTCACCGGCCGGCAACTGCTCCTGGTCAACCTGCTCACCGACCTGGCGCCGGCGCTGGCCATCGCGGTCCGTCCCCCCGCCTCCGACGGGGCCGACCACCTGCTGCGGGAGGGACCCGACACATCGCTCGGCGAGACGCTGACCCGGGAGATCGCGCTGCGAGCCGGCGCCACCACGCTGGGCGCGACCGCGGGCTGGACGCTCGCCCGGTGGACCGGCCGGGAGCGCCGGGCCGGCACGGTCGCGCTCGCCTCGCTGGTCGGCACCCAGCTCGGCCAGACCGTGCTGGCCGGCGGCACCAGCCCCGCCGTGCTGGCCTCCACCGCCGCCTCGATCGGCGCCCTGGTCGTCGTGGTGCAGACCCCCGGGGTCAGCCAGTTCTTCGGCTGCACCCCGCTCGGCCCGGTGGGCTGGAGCATCGCCGC
Source organism: Micromonospora sp. NPDC005305 (assembly GCF_040607315.1). Lineage (NCBI taxonomy): Bacteria > Bacillati > Actinomycetota > Actinomycetes > Micromonosporales > Micromonosporaceae > Micromonospora > Micromonospora sp. NPDC005305. The sequence goes on from NZ_JBEXGL010000002.1 coordinate 388,827, forward strand.
CGGCTCCGCGCTCGGGGCCACCTTCGCCAACGGCGCGCTGACCCGGCTGGTCGACCGCCTGCCCCAACGCGGCCCGCGCCCGCATGGCGAGGCCGATCAGGGGTACGGCGAAGAGCATGACGCCTGAGGTGACCTTCGTCGGTACGGCGACGACGGTGTTGCGGATCGGCGGGTTCACCCTGCTCACCGACCCGAACTTCCTGCACCGGGGCCAGCGGGCCTACCTGGGCAGGGGGCTGTGGTCGAAGCGGAGCACCGACCCGGCGCTGACCATTCCCGAGCTGCCCAGACTGGACGCCGTGGTCCTGTCCCACCTGCACGGCGACCACTTCGACCGGGTGGCCCGGCGCGGGCTGGACCACGCCCTGCCGATCCTCACCACACCCCAGGCGGAGCGGAAGCTGCGCCGCTGGGGGTTCCAGGCGGCGGAAGGGCTGCCCACCTGGCGCTCGCACGAGCTGCACCGCGGGGACGAGACGCTGCGGCTGACCGCGCTGCCCGGGCAGCACGGGCCCGGCGCGCTGGACCGGCTGATGCCCGACGTGATGGGCACCCTGATCGACCTGGAACACGCCGGCGAGCGCCGGTTCCGGCTCTACGTCACCGGGGACACGCTGCGCCGACCCCAGCTCGCGCAGATCCCCGAACGGTTCCCGGGCATCGACGCCATGCTCATCCACCTCGGCGGCACCAGGGTCGCCGGCATCCTGCTCACCATGGACGCGCGGCAGGGCGCGGACGTGGTGGAGCTGATCCGTCCCCGGCTCACCGTGCCGATCCACTACGACGACTACCCGGTGTTCCGCTCCCCGCTGCGGCACTTCGTCGAGGAGGCCCGCCGGCGCGGCTTCGTCGGGCAGGTCCGCACCGTCCACCGGGGCGAGACCGTGCCGCTGACCCCCTGACGCGGCTCGCCGCCCCACCCGGCGCGAGGCCGGAGGGGCGGCGGGACGGATCCGGTCAGGCGCGCTCGGAGATCGCCTCGATGAGGTCACCCACCGGGCGTTCCGGCAGCGAGCGGGCCACGTCGGCGACGGCCACGATGCCGACGAGTTCGTGCCCGTCGATCACCGGCAGCCGGCGTACCTTGTGCTCGCCCATGGTCCGCAGGATCTCGGCCGCGTCGTCGTCCGCGCCGATGGTCACGGCCTCGCCCTGGGCCAGCTCACCGGCCGTCACGTCGGCCGGGTCCTTCCCCTGGGCCAGCACCTTCACCACGATGTCCCGGTCGGTCACCATGCCCTTGAGGCGGTTGTCGTCGCCGCAGATCGGCAGCGAGCCCACCCCGAGCTCGGCCATCCGCCGGGCGGCGGTCCGGAGGTCGTCCTGCTCCCGGACACAGCTCACGTCGCTGGTCATGATCTCGCGTGCGGTCGGCATTGGCATGACACCTCACTTTCGGGGGGTTGTTGTCCGTACTCCTACCCCCACCCGCGGCAGCCATGCGGCGGTGGAAATGGGTTCGATCGCGCGTCGGCCCGGCGGCTAGGGTGCCGGCGTGCCGTCACCCCGCCTGGAGCAGATCACCCCGGACAACGTCCTGGCCGCCTGCGCGATCGCCGTCCGTCCCGACCAGGAGGGGCTCGTCGCGCCCGTCGCCCGGTCGCTGGCCGAGGCGTACGCCCAGCCGGCGGTCGCCTGGCCGCGGCTGATCGTCGACGACGACCGGCCGGTGGGCTTCCTGATGGCCTTCCTCGACGTCCGGTGGCGTGCGGACGGCCCGGCCGACGTCCGCTCCGGCCTGTGGCGGCTGAACATCGCCGCGGACCAGCAGGGCCGGGGCTACGGGCGGTTCGCCGTGGGGGCGCTCGCCGACGAGTTGCGCCGCCGGGGCACGGACCGGATGTTCGTCACCTGGGCGCCCGGCCCCCACGGCCCGGAGCGCTTCTACCAGCGCCTCGGCTTCCAGCTCACCGGTGAGACGAGCGGCGACCAGGTGGTCGGCGTGCTGGCCCTCTGACCGGTCAGTGCCAGGTGGCGGCGGCCCGCCGCAGCCGGTCGTTGATGGCCCGGCCCACCCCGACCTCGGGGACCGGCTCGGCGACGATCTCGGTGACCCCGGTGGCGTCGAGCCGGTGCAGGGCGTCGAAGAGCCGCGCGGCCGCCGCCGTCAGGTCACCGTCGGGCGACAGCACCTCCACCGCCGCCCAGTCACCCTCCGCCGGCGGCTCCCGGAAGGCCAGGAACCCGCGCCGGCCGCCGTCCCCCTCGGCCGCCGCGCCCAACCGCAACGGGGTACGCGGGGCGTAGTGTGCGGCCAGCGTCCCGGGCGCCACCGGCTGGCCCGAGCTGCCCTGGCGTACCTCGACCGGCCCGACCGCCTCGACCAGCGCCTCCACCGGCAGTGCGCCCAGCCGGAGCACCACCGGCCGCCCGCCCCGCGCGTCCACGATGGTCGACTCGATCCCGCACCGGGTCGGCCCGCCGTCGAGCACCACGTCCACGGCGGCGCCCAGCCCGGCCACCACGTGCTCGGCCCGGGTGGGGCTGAGCTGCCCGAACCGGTTGGCGCTGGGCGCGGCCACCGGCACACCGGCGGCGGCGATCAACGCCCGCGCGGACGGCTCGTCGGGCACCCGCACGGCCATGGTGTCCAGGCCGGACGTGACGATCGGCGGGATCGCCGCCGGCCGGTCCACGATCAGGGTGAGCGGGCCCGGCCAGAAGCGCTCCACCAGCGCGGCCACCGCGGGCGGTACCGCACCGACCAGACCGGGCAGGTCGGCGGCGTCGGCCAGGTGGCTGATCAGGGGGTCGAAGCTGGGCCGGGCCTTCGCCTCGAAGATCCGGGCCGCCGCCCTGGCGTCCAGCGCGTTCGCCCCCAGCCCGTAGACCGTCTCGGTGGGGAAGGCGACCAGCCCGCCGGAGCGCAGGACGGCGGCGGCCTCGGCGATGCCGCTCTCGGCCGGCAGGACGCGCGGGGATCCGGTGCTCACGCACCCGACGCTAGCCTGCCGGGGCGGCCCGCCCGGCACTACCCTGCCCCCATGGGCAGGCGGGTGGCGCTGGCGGTGGCCGCCGTCCTCGTGCTGGTCGGCGGTCTCGGCCTGCTGACCGCGCTGCCGGCCGTCCAGCGGGCCGTCTCGCCGCACGCCGAGCCCACGCCCCTCCCAGTCCACCTCACCGGCCAGCGCTACGACGACCTCACGGTCGACCTCCACCCCGGCCGGTACGCCGTCTGGGCCACCCGGCCGACCACCTCGCCGGACCGCGACCGCTGCCGGGTGACCGGCCCGGACGGGCGGCCGGTGCCGGTGGCCGAACCCGGGCCCGTGATCGAGTGGGCCGAGGCGGCCACGGACGACACGATCTGGACCTGGACGGCCACCTTCGCCGCCCCGACCGCCGGCGGCTACCGCCTCACCTGCCGGCTCGACCCCGACGCCCCCGGCCAGCAGTACGCGGTCACCCGGGAACCGGACCGCCGGCTCGCCCTGCGTCTGCGGCTGGAACTCTGGCGCGGACTGCTGGTGGCGGCCCTGCCGGCCGGCCTGGTGATCCTCGGCATGACGCTGACCTGGCGCCGCCGGGCGGACTGAATCCGTTTGCGGCCCACGCCGGGCCGAATCAGGATGGTCGCCGTGACCCGGATGAAGATGCACGCCGACGAGGTGCTGACCGACGCCGACCTGGTCCGCCGGCTGCTCGCCGCCCAGTTTCCGCAGTGGGCCGGGCGGCCGCTCCGCCTCGTTCCCTCGCACGGGACGGACCACGACGTCTACCGGCTCGGCGACGACCTCGCGGTGCGGATGCCCCGGGTCGGCTGGGCCACGGAACAGGCGGCCCGCGAGGCCGAGTGGCTGCCCCGGCTTGCCCCGCACCTGCCGCTCGCCCTGCCCGTGCCGGTGGCCATGGGCCGCCCCGCCGAGGGCTACCCCTTCGACTGGTCGGTCTACGAATGGCTGCCGGGTGAGAGCGCCAGCACCGCCCGGTACGACCGGGACGCGGCAGCGGTCGACCTGGCCGCCTTCATCGCCGCGATGCGGGAGATCGACACGGCCGACGCGTATCCCCGGCCACCTCGCGCCCGGGGCGCGGACCTCGCGGAACTGGACGAGGGGGTCCGCGACGCGGTGCGCCGGCTCGGCGACCGGGTCGACGGCGCCGCGGTGCTGCGCGCCTGGCAGGAGTCCCTGGACGCACCGGCCTGGAGCGGGCCGGGGCTCTGGCTGCACGGCGACCTGCTGCCCGGCAACCTCCTGGTGGTCGATGGCCGGCTCTCCGCGGTCATCGATTTCGGCGGGCTCAACGTCGGCGACCCGGCCTGCGACCTGCAACCGGCGTGGAACCTGTTCACCGGCGGCAGCCGCGACCGGTTCCGCGCCGAACTGGCCGTGGACGACGCCTCCTGGCTGCGCGGCCGGGGCTGGGCGCTGCTCCAGGCGGTGATCGCGCTGCCCTACTACTGGGAAACCAACCCGGGGATGGTCCGGCAGACCTCCCACGCGCTGCGCGAGGTGCTCGCCGACGCCGACCGCTGACCCGCGCGGCGATCCGGCGGGCCGGGGCCCACCCCTACCGGGCGGCGTCGCCGTCGGGCCGGTCGGCCGGGCTCCGGTCAGTGTCCGGGAGGGTGGGCGCGTCGGTCGGATAGAGGCCGGCGACGAACCCGTACACCTGGTCGCCGGAGCGGGGGATCTGGGCGAAGCGGCGGGCGAGCGCCTGGACCTCCGCCCAGAACGTCCGCACCTCCTCGATCGGGATGCGCGCGTGGACGAGCGTGCACCGCAGGTCGTCGGCGGCGTGGGCCGCGGCGGATTCGGCGGCCGCCTCGGCGAGGCCGTTGATGCGCGCGACGACCTGCTTGTCCTCGGGCCGGTTGAGCACGCCGACATAGAACGTGCGGGCGACCCGGCCGTAGAAGCGCTCCTCGATGGCCCGGACCCGTCGCGTCCGCACCACCCGGAGCAGGCCGGCCTCGACCAGCAGGTTCACGTGGTAGGCCACGCTGCTCTTCGGTCGGTCGACCGCCCGGGCCATCTCGTTGACCGTGGCGGCCCGCTCCAGGACCAGCTCCAGCAGGGTGGAGCGCAGCGGGTCGGCCAGCGCGCGCAACTGCTCGGGCGCGGTGACCACGAGCAGCTCGTCGAGGTCGTAATCCGGGATCTGCTGATTGACCGACATTTCTCGACCGTTCTAGAATTCTGGATCATTCGATCGCTCTGGTTCGATGACAGGAGTCTAGAGATGGCCGACATCGTCCTCTTCCACCACATCCAAGGGCTCACCGACGGCGTCCACGCCTTCGCCGACCAGCTGCGCGCCGGCGGGCACACCGTGCACACCCCCGACCTCTTCGACGGCGAGCGCCCGGCGACCATCGAGGACGGCGCCGCGCTGACGAAGCGCATCGGCGGCGCGACGCTCGACGAGCGCGCCGACCGGGCCGTGGCCGACCTCCCGAAGGATCTCGTCTACGCCGGCATCTCCTGGGGCGCCGCCACCGCCCAGCGGCTCGCCCAGACCCGGCCCGGCGCCCGCGGCGCCCTGCTCTACGAGTCCTGCCTGCCGGTCACCGGCGAGTGGGCCGTCGGCCCGTGGCCGGACGACGTCCCCGTGCAGATCCACGGCATGGACAAGGACCCGTTCTTCGCGCTGGAGGGCGACATCGACTCCGCCCGCGAGCTGGTCGGGATCGTCGGGCCCGAGCGAGGCGAGCTGTTCGTCTACCCGGGCGACGCACACCTGTTCACCGACAGCTCGCTGCCCTCCTACGACGCGGACGCGACGGCGCTCGCGGTGCGGCGCTCGCGGGAGTTCCTCGACCGGCTGGGGTGACCGGTCAGCGGCACACCGCCGCCACGTTGACGAAGAGGCCGCACGAGGCGACCGTCGTCAACACGATCGCGCCGGCCGCCCGCAGCGCGACGTCGACACCACCACGACCGCGCCGGGTGACCGACAACGTCTGCTCCAGGACGACCAGGAACACCCAGCCGAACAGCAGGAGCGTGAGATAGAAGTCCCAGGCGGGGTTCCCGAACGCGCTCGCGTTGCCGTTCCCGCCGTAGTTGGGGCAGTCCTCGTAACGGGTGATCGGCTGGAGGACCGCCAGCAGGGCCACGAAGAAGGCGCCGCCGACGAGACAGACCCAGAAGCCGCTGAGACGGGACGGCGACTTCCGGTTTTCGATCATCGACTCAGCCTAGAGACGTGCCGGTTCAGCCGGGGCCCCGGCGACCATGCATCGTCCTCGCCATGCTCGTCCGGTTCATCGGGCTCGCCGATGCCGTTGTGCTCGCACCCGACCGCTCCACCCTTGCTCGCGCGCGAAGGGCAGCGGCACCACCTTCCCGAGATGCTTCGCGCCGACGCCACGGTCGTCGCAGCAGGCTCGGATGTGGAACACGTTCCTGCAGGGCGCCTAGGCGAGGTGTGGGCGTGCGGTCCGAGCGCGTGGCGCGCGAAACCGCCTTGTTGTCGTGCTGGCCCGTCTCTACGGTGCAGTGATGCTCTTGCGAACGCTGACGCTGACCGTCGATGCGCACGATCCCGCCCGTCTCGCGCAGTTCTGGGCCGGAATGCTGGGCCGGGAGGTCGTCGAGGACGCCGGTGCTGCGCTCCTGCCGGGCGATGACACCCAGGTCAGCCTCCAGTTCGTCCCGAGCGACGCGAAGAAGCTGGGGCCGAACCGCATCCACCTTCACCTGACCAGCACCAGCCTCGCGAACCAGCAGCACAAGGTGGCGACGGCACTGGGGCTCGGCGGCGGCCACCTCGACGTCGGGCAGCGCCCCGAGGAGGGGCACATCGTCCTGGCCGACCCCGAGGGCAACGAGTTCTGCGTGATCGAGCCGGGCAACTCCTTCCTCGCCGGATGCGGCCTGCTCGGGGAACTCGCCTGCGACGGCACGCGGGAGGTCGGCCGTTTCTGGAGCGAGGCGCTGGGCTGGCCGCTGGTGTGGGACCAGGACGACGAGACCGCGATCCAGTCACCGCACGGCGGCACGAAGGTCGCATGGGGAGGCCCGCCCGTGGCCCCGAAAGAGGCGAGGAACCGACAGCGCTTCGGCCTCGCCCCGACCGGTGGCGATCAGGACGCGGAGGTCGACCGGCTGGTCTCCCTCGGGGCCACCCGGCTTGAGATCGGTGCAGATGGCACCGTCATGCTGGCCGATCCCGACGGCAACGAGTTCTCCGTCAAGAGCAACTAACCAGCCAGCTGCCTGTCCTGCCGGCTGATGGTTGACGTGGGGTCGGCCAGGTATCGTCACCGCTCCACGAAGATCATGAGATGGGATGCGCGTTGATGGGGCGACGGTTCGGGCTCTGCGTGGTGGTCGCGGCGACGCTGCTGGCCGCGTCGGCGTGTGACGGCACCTCCGAGGTGCCGGGCACGGCCGCCGCCGCGGAGGCCAGTGCCTCCACGGGGTCCGCCACCCCCACGCCCACGGCGTCCCCGGCGGCCACGCCGACCCGGGTGGCCAAGCCCTCCCCGACCCCACGGTCCTCGGGGAGCCCACGGTCCTCGGCGGCGCCCACGACCAGGAAGGCCACGCAAGCGGCCACCACGAGCAACAAGGCGGCCTGCACGGCCGTCAAGGTTCCGCTGGAAAAGGGCATCGCCGGTCTGATCGCGTTGGACGCGATCGCGTCCAGTGCCACGACGGAGAACGAGATCCGCTCCGCGATGGGGGAGACGATCACCCGGCTGGTCAACCTCGAGGCGGCGGCGAACAAGGTTGCCGCCGAGCAGACCGACCGCACGCTGCGGAGCAACTTCAGGGCCCTCGCCGTGGCCGCAGGCCTGAAATACACCAAGATCCGCTCGGTCAAACCCGCCAATGTGGAAGGGGTCCGGAACGTGGCAAGCGACACCGCGGCCCTGGAGAGCGCGGTCAACAAGCTCGAAGCGACCTGCGGCAAATACTGGTAGCCCGTGCCGGGGCGGCTTGGCCTACTGCCAAGAGGCCAATTCGGCAGTGCACGCCGTCACCGCTGGGTCCTCCGTCGCTGATGTGCGGCAGTCGTCCGTCAACTGATCTGCGACACCTCGGCGCGCTGATCGCGGCAGAAGAGGATGTGTAGGGTGACCCGCGTCAGCGATGAGGGGAGGCGAGCCCGGTGAACACTCAATGTCACGTCTGGGCGCTCCAACCGGCTGTCCCTGTCCGCTGACCTTGCGTCGGGGAGCGCCCTCCTAGCCGGAGGAACAATGACCTTCTCCCCGTTCCGTATCGATGTATCCGACGAGGTACTCGACGACCTTCGGGCCCGCCTGGCCCGTAGCCGCTTCACGGACCGCAGCGGCGACCAGCCGTGGCAGGCCGGCGCGGACCCCGACTACCTGCGGCACCTGCTGTCCTACTGGCTCGACGGGTTCGACTGGCGCGCCCGGGAAGTCGAACTCAACGCACTGCCGCATTACCAGGCCCAGATCGGCGGCCGGCGCATGCACTTCCTTCGCGTACCCGGGACGCGTCCGGAAGGCGCACCCGCACCGCTGCCGCTGATCCTGAGTCACGGCTGGCCCAGCAGCTTCGTGGAGATGCTGCCGCTGGTCGACCGTCTGACCAACCCCGCTCGCCACGGGGGCGACCCCGACGACGCGTTCGACGTGGTGGTCCCCTCGCTGCCAGGCTTTCTGTACTCGGAGCTGCCGAAGGGTCCGCTCACCCGCGCTGCGATGGCTCAGACGCTGCACCTGTTGATGACCGACGTCCTTGGCTACCAGCGTTACGGCGCCTTCGGTGGCGATGTCGGCGGCGTGGTCACCGGTTGGCTGGGCGCTCTGTACCCCGAGCAGGTGGCCGGCATTCACATGATCCACCCACCGTTCCCGGCCAGCTTCGATTCCCACCCGTTGTCGCCGGCCGAGCAGGCGTTTCTCGACGCCGAAGCGGCGTACGACGAGACTGACGGCGGCTACAGCGCCATCATGGGCACCCGCCCGGACACCATCGCCGCGGCGCTGGTCGACTCGCCGGCCGGACTGGCCGCCTGGCTCGTCGACAAGTACCGAGACTGGAGCGACAACCACGGGGACCTGGAAAGCCGGTTCGACCGGGACACCCTGCTCACGATCATCACCCTGTACTGGGCGAGCGGCACCATCGGCTCCTCGTTCCGGCAGTACTTCGACTTTCATCACAACAGTCCACGACCTGACATCACGGTGCCGTCGGCGTTCACGGTGAGCACCGAACCGTCGATGGTCAACTTCCCGCGCGAGATCGCCGAACGCGCCTGCACCGACATCCGGCACTGGAGCGAACCAGGTAGGGGCGGACACTTCATGCCGCTGGAGGAGCCGGACCTGCTCGCCGGCGAACTGCGGCAGTTCTTCACGTCGCTCCGCCGGTACTGATCAGCAAGGGAGCCGGGTCACACCGGCCCGGCTCCCGCTGCCAGGTTCCGCATGCATCGATCGAGAAGCTACCCGTGACGCCATCCGATGGAGCCGCGGAACGTTAACCGGCGCTTCGAGCAGCTGCGTACGGCGGCCGGGCTCGTCAGGCTGCCTCCGCCATCGATCGGGTGCTGGGCGAGGAGGGGACGGCGTGACCGCTCGTCTGTACTGGCGACCGAGATCAGCCGAAGAAAGTGTTGGTGGAGCCCAGGGGACTCGAACCCCTAACCCCTGCCTTGCAAAGATCAAGACTTCTGTCGGTCGGCGTCGGTCACTGCCGCTGACCTGCTCGCCGGGTCGCCTACCGTCGACGCCGGACCGTGTCCGTCGGCGGGCTTGGCTGTACGGATGGCTGTACTGCCGTTATCCAACCTGTGCGGCGGCTTCCTCGGCGAGGGCCTGCGGCCAGATCGCGACGAAGTCCGCCATCGTCGAATCCCAGGGCCCGACGGATTCAACGAAGGACACCGCCACGAGCTCCCGCGTGCGGGGGTCCGGGCTGGCCATAGCGGCATCCAGGAACGCGAGGCATCGAGCGAGAATGTCTGCTCGCCTGTGCTTCCATGCGTCCAAGACGAAGGGCACCACGTCACAGCCGAAGAAGACATGCTGGAGGATCTCGTCATTGTCCCGGATGTGCTCGTTCAAGGCGTCGCGCAGCTCTGGGACGACCTCGATCAGCGCCGGTACGACGCCGCCATACGTCAGGTCCGGGGTCGCCACCCGGTAAGTATGACCGCTAGTGACAGGTCAACCGGGCTGGTCGGGAACCTCAGTTTGGAAGAGCGTGCTCAACCGGTCGTGATGCCCGAAATGCCTGCGGGCGGCGGCCGACCCGGTTGCCTCTCGTGCCCGCCCGTGCCCGCTGCACGCCACGGTTACTGGCCCACGGATGGCCCATGCCGGCCTTCGGATTAGAAGAAGATCCAAAGGGCCTGTAGCGGAACTACGCGCCTACGTCTGTGAAACCGCATCCGCACGCTTGCGGTACAGCACGCAACGGCGCAAGGGACCCTCGTCCACGTCGGGGTCGTCAAAGTCCTCACCCGGGTCTGTGGTCATGCCAATCCGGCGCATCACCGCCTGCGAACGCAGGTTCGCCTTTGTGGTCACCGCCAAAATTTCGGTCAACCCGACCTTGTCAAAGCCGTATCGCAACACCGCCAGCGCCGCCTCCGTGGCGTACCCGTGCCCCCAAGCTGACCGGGACAGTCGCCAGCCAGCCTCCACGCCGGTAAACGGCATGCCCTCGTCCACCACGTCCAGGCCGGCGAACCCGACGAATTGCCTTGTGTCGCGGACCTCCACAGCCCAGAAGCCGAACCCATTCCGGTCTAGGTCTTCCTGGAAGCTGCGCATCGAGGCTGCGGCCTGCTCCGGAGTGAGTAGCGGCCCGAGATGCTCGCGGACCTCCGGGTCGGCGTTCATGGCCGTCCACGGCGACAGGTCGGAGTCCCGCCAGTCCCGCAGGATGAGCCGCTCAGTCTCGATCTCCACCATCGGGCGAACCTATGCAGCCCGCCGGAGCTCGGCAAGGCATTATCCGAGCCGGGCCCCGATGCTGCCCCCATCTCCTGGATAGGTGCCAAGGACTGCGGCGGCGCTGTCGGGGGCTCCTCGGGTGGTCGCCAAGGACGGGCGGACCCTGACGCCAGAGCAGGCACGGACCCTGTTAGCCGCGGTCCGGGGTGAGCGGAAGGAAGCCTTGGTCACGATCATGCTGGCCTACGGCCTGCGACCTTGGCTGCTAGCGCCGCACAAAGATCAGGCAGGCCACAGAGGCCGTGATGGTGATAAAAGCCGCTGCGCTCAGCGCTACTGCGACCGGATGCGGAGTCGATGGAAACTCCGCTGACGCTCCCAGGGCGATAGTGACACCTATCAGAGCGACGGAACTGCCTCTGCGCAACGGCAGCGGTGCGAGACCCTGAAGTGGCCACGGAACACGCCGCGTGACGATTATTCCGATGCCTAGAGCTATGGCAGCGATGCCGAAAAGCTCAAAGACCAACAGGACGGCGACAGGGGGGATGCTGACGAGGTGAGCACGGCGTGATCTTCACACGCCTGAATTCCAGTGGCTACCCCGACTGCGCGGCGAGACTGGCGTTGCCAACCGGACCCCTAGCATTCTTCCTCCCTGAGGGACGACGGGGTCGACGGCATGCTGGCTTTAGCGGATCTCCTCGTCGGGCAGTCGCCAGACCGTCCAGCCCTTGTGGTGCCCGGCGAGGTGAGCCGCGGCGGCATCTCTGAGGAGGGTCGGGGTTCGGGGCGGAGCCCCGACGTCTTCATGGTTTGGCAATCCCGAAGCGTGGCCGGCCGGCCCGGCTGATGCCGGCCGGAGGTCGCCAGCAGGCCGGGGCCGGGCCGGCGCGGCCCGCTTGCGGGCCGCCTTGACCAGGGCGAAGAGCTGCGCACGGTGATGGAGCTGCTTGGGCACTCCACGATCCGGATGACGGCCGACACCTACGGGCACGTCCTGCCGGCGCGCGCTCGTCAGGCTGCCTCGGCCATCGATCGGGTGCTGGGCGAGGAGGGGACGGCGTGACCGCTTGGCTGTACGGATGGCTGTACTCGGGACCGAGATCAACCGGTGGAAGTGCTGGTGGAGCCCAGGGGACTCGAACCCCTAACCCCTGCCTTGCAAAGGCAGTGCTCTGCCAGTTGAGCTAGGGCCCCGAGGCGGGCGGATTCGCCCGGTGCTGCCGGTCCGGCGCGCTCAGCGCAGGTCGGGCGCGGTGGTCGCCTCGTGCCAGAGCGCGCGCTCGTCGTTCGAGGCCTTGATCTTCTTGGCCACGACGGCGGCGACGCCGACGACGCCGGCCAGGATCAGGAGCTTCTTGAACATGGGCTTGACCCCTCGCGCTCGACGACCGTCGGACGGTGTGCGGTGGGGCTAGCTGGAATCGAACCAGCGACCTCAGAGTTATCAGCTCTGCGCTCTAACCGACTGAGCTATAGCCCCGCGTAGCGACGAGCAAGGTTAACCCATCGCCGCCGTGGCGCCCAAATCGGGGGGCCGTGGCGGCGCGCTCACCCGCGCCACCCTGAAACTACCCGGACATGCAACGCCGGGGCGACCGCTTTACGCGGTGCCCCGGCGTCGTCGTCGGGTCAGTCCCGCTCGGCGAGCGTCAGCTCGATCCCGCCGACCAGATCGGCGCAGACGTTGTAGACGAACGCGCCCAGCGTGGCCAGCGCGGTGAAGAGCACGACGTTGACCAGGCCGATCAGCGCGGAGCTGAGGATCACGCCCTTGGCGGTGATCCGGAAGCCGCCGCCGCCACCCTGGCCGCCGCCGGCGTTCACCAGGTCGGTGAGGCTGTCGTTGACGCTCTTGAACACGCCCATGGCGTCCAGCGCCAGGTAGAGCACCGAGGTGGCGACGACCACCACGATGAAGAGCACCACGGAGACCGCGAACGCGAACTTCATCACGGACCAGGGATCGATCCGCTTGAGGTTCAGCCGGGCCCGGCGCGGTCCGCGCGACGCGGCCGAGCTGACCGAGGTACGGGCGGCGCGTACCGCCTCACCCACGCGCGCGGCCCCGACGGCGGCCGCACCGCCGATCCCCGGCGGCAGCCCGCCCCCGTTGGCGGGGCGGGCCGTGGCGGCGGGGCGGCCGCCGTCCGGGGACGGCTTCGGTGCGGTGCCCAGGCCGGCGCCGACGCGCGGCTGGGTGCCGGTGGTGCCGGTGGACGGCCGGGCGGCCGCCGCGGGCTTGGGCGGCTGGGGGGTCTCGCCCGGCTTCGCCGCGGCCGGTGCGGCCAGGCCGTCGGCCGACGTCGGAGCGTCGACCTTTGTCTCGGCCTGGTCGGACGGCCGCGACTCCTCGCCGGCGGTTTCCGGCGGCGGGGTCATGCCGGGAGCCCGGGTGAATTTCGGGGCAGGCGCGTCGGCGGGGACGGTGGCCCGACCCACGGCCGCGCGGCCGGTCGCTGGTGTACCGCCCTGTGCGGCCTCCTCGTCGACCGGGTTGGCCGAGGTCCCCGTGTTCCCCGACTTCGCCTGTGTCTCCGTCATCAACTAGTCCTGTTCGTCAGGCTCGTCGGCATTGCGAGCAATCGCCACGATAGTCACGCCGTCCGGGAGGTCCATCAGCTTGACCCCCATTGTGTTCCGGTCACGCGTACGGCGTACAGGCTTCACCGGAGTCCGGATGACGCCACCGTTGCTGGTGATGGCGAACAGTTCGTCGTCCGGACTGATCACCACCGCGCCGACCAGACCACCGCGTCGCTCGGTGATCTTCGCAGTCAGCACGCCCTTACCTCCCCGGCCCTGGACCGGGTATTCCTCGATCGGGGTTCGTTTCGCGTACCCCCCGTTCGTCGCGACCAGCACGTCCATGTCCATGCCCTCGCGGACGACCTCCATCGCCAGGAGGACATCCTCCTCGCTGAACCGCATGCCGATCACCCCGGAGGTGGCCCGGCCCATCGGGCGCAGCGCCTCGTCACTGGCGTTGAAGCGGATGGCCTGGGCGTTCTTGCTGACCAGCAGCAGGTCGTCCGTCGGGGCGACCAGGGCAGCACCGACCAGCTCGTCCTCATCGCGCAGGTTGATCGCGATGACTCCGCCGGAACGGTTGGAGTCGAACTCCTCGAGCCGCGTCTTCTTCACCAGGCCGTTCTTCGTGGCCAGTACCAGGTAGGGCGCCACCTGGTAGTTCGGGATTTCGATGATCTGCGCGATCTGCTCGTCCGCTTGGAAGGCGAGCAGGTTGGCCACGTGCTGGCCCTTGGCCACCCTACTGGCTTCGGGAAGTTCGTAGGCTTTGGCCCGGTAGACCCGACCCTTGTTCGTGAAGAACAGGATCCAGTCGTGGGTGGAGCATACGAAGAAGTGGCTGACGATGTCGTCCTGCCGCAGCGTCGCCCCGCTGACGCCCTTGCCGCCGCGCCGCTGCGAGCGGTAGAGGTCGGCCTTGGTGCGCTTGGCGTACCCGGTGCGGGTGATCGTGACGACCACGTCCTCGCGGGCGATGAGGTCCTCCATCGAGACCTCGCCGTCGAACGGCACGATCTTGGTGCGCCGGTCGTCGCCCCACTTGGCGACGATCTCGCCCAGCTCCTCGGAGACGATCCGCCGCTGCCGCTCGGGCTTGGCCAGGATGTCCTTGAGGTCGGCGATCTCGACCTCGAGCTTGGCCAGGTCGTCCAGGATCCGCTGCCGCTCCAGGGCGGCCAGCCGGCGCAGCTGCATGTCGAGGATGGCGGTCGCCTGAACCTCGTCGATCTCCAGCAGCCGGATGAGGCCCTGGCGGGCGTCCTCGACGGTGGGCGAGCGCCGGATCAGGGCGATCACCTCGTCGAGCGCGTCCAGCGCCTTGGCCAGACCGCGCAGGATGTGCGCCCGCTCTTCGGCCTTGCGCAGCCGGAACGCGGTCCGCCGGCGGATGACCTCGATCTGGTGCTCGACGTAGTAGCGGATGAACTGGGCCAGGTTGAGCGTGCGCGGCACGCCGTCGACCAGCGCCAGCATGTTGGCGCCGAAGGTCTCCTGGAGCTGGGTGTGCTTGTAGAGGTTGTTCAGCACCACCTTGGCGACCGCGTCGCGCTTGAGCACGAGCACGATCCGCATGCCGGTGCGCCCGGAGGACTCGTCGCGGATGTCGGCGATCCCGGCGAGCTTGCCCTCCTTGATCAGCTCGGCGATCCGCTCGGCCAGGTTGTCCGGGTTGACCTGGTAGGGCAGCTCGCTGACCACCAGGGCCGGCCGGCCGCGCTTGTCCTCCTCGACCTCGACCACGGCGCGCATCCGGATCGAGCCGCGCCCGGTCCGGTAGGCGTCCTGGATGGCGGCCTGGCCGACGATCAGGCCGTGGGTCGGGAAGTCCGGGCCCTTGACGATCTCCAGCAGCGCCTCGAGGGTGGTGGCCTCGTCGGCCTCCGGGTTCTCCAGGCACCACTGCACGGCCGCGCCGATCTCGCGCAGGTTGTGCGGCGGGATCTTGGTGGCCATGCCGACCGCGATGCCCTCGGAGCCGTTGACCAGCAGGTTCGGGATCCGCGACGGCAGGATGGTGGGCTCCTTGGCCCGGCCGTCGTAGTTGTCCTGGAGGTCGACGGTGTCCTCGTCGATGTCCCGGAGCATCTCCATGGCCAGCGGGTCGAGCTTGCACTCGGTGTACCGCATGGCCGCGGCCGGGTCGTTGCCCGGCGAGCCGAAGTTGCCGTTGCCGTCGACCAGCGGGTAGCGCAGCGACCAGGGCTGCGCCATCCGGACCAGCGCGTCGTAGATGGCGGAGTCGCCGTGCGGGTGGAACTGACCCATCACGTCACCGACGACGCGGGAGCACTTCACGTAGCCGCGGTCCGGCCGGTAGCCGGAGTCGAACATGGCGTAGAGGATCTTGCGGTGGACCGGCTTGAGCCCGTCCCGGACGTCCGGCAGGGCCCGCCCGACGATCACGCTCATCGCGTAGTCGAGGTAGGAGCGCTGCATCTCGACCTCGAGCCCGACCGGCTCGATCCGGTCGTGCGCGACGACCGCGGCCAGTGTCTCCGGGGTCTCCGGCTCGTTCGGCGTGGACTCGGGAGTATCGGTCACTGTTAACCCTTATCAGACTCAGAGTCGTTTTCGTGCTGTGGATAACGTCTGTGGATACCGGCCAGATTGTGGATAACTCTGTGGACCGCCGGGCCGACCGGTGGATCTCCGGCCGGCCCGGCGCGGCCCGTCAGATGTCCAGGAACCGCACGTCCTTGGCGTTGCGCTGGATGAACGACCGGCGCGCCTCGACGTCCTCACCCATGAGAACGCTGAACAGCTCGTCGGCGGTTGCGGCGTCGTCGAGGGTCACCTGGCGCAGGGTGCGGGTGGCCGGGTTCATCGTGGTCTCCCACAGCTCGGGATAGTTCATCTCGCCGAGACCCTTGAACCGCTGGATGTCGTCCGGCCGGGCGTTGGCCTTCTTCTGCTGGCGCAGCGCGATGAGCCCGTCCCGCTCCCGGTCCGAGTACGCGTACTGCGCGTCGTCGCCCTTCTTGTTCCACTTGATCTTGTAGAGCGGCGGGGCGGCCAGGTAGACGTGCCCCAGCTCGACCAGCGGCCGCATGAAGCGGAACAGCAGGGTGAGCAGCAGCGTCTGGATGTGCTGGCCGTCGACGTCGGCGTCGGCCATCAGCACGATCTTGTGGTAGCGCAGCTTCTCGATGTCGAAGTCGTCGTGGATGCCGGTGCCCAGGGCGGTGATGAGCGCCTGGACCTCGTTGTTCTTGAGCACCCGGTCGATCCGGGCCTTCTCCACGTTGAGGATCTTTCCGCGGATCGGCAGGATCGCCTGGGTACGCGGGTCGCGCCCCTGCTTGGCCGAGCCGCCGGCGGAGTCACCCTCGACGATGAACACCTCGGACTCGCGCGGGTCGGTCGACTGGCAGTCGGCCAGCTTGCCCGGCATCGAGCCCGACTCCAGCAGCGACTTGCGCCGGGCCAGCTTGCGCGCCTGCTGGGCGGCGATCCGGGCCCGCGCCGCCTGGGACGCCTTCTGGATGATGGTCTTGGCCTCGGCCGGGTTCCGGTCGAACCAGTCGACCAGCCACTCGTTGCAGACCCGCTGCACGAAGCTCTTCACCGGGGTGTTGCCGAGCTTGGTCTTGGTCTGACCCTCGAACTGCGGGTTCGCCAGCTTGACCGAGATGATCGCGGCCAGACCCTCGCGGATGTCCTCGCCGGAGAGCTTCTCGTCGCCCTTGAGCAGCTTCTTGTCCGCGCCGTAGCGGTTGACCACGCTGGTCAGCGCGGCCCGGAAGCCCTCCTCGTGGGTGCCGCCCTCGTGAGTGTTGATCGTGTTGGCGAAGGTGTAGACCGACTCCCCGTAGGACTCGTTCCACTGCATGGCGATCTCGACCGACATGCCCTCCTCCTCGGCGCCGAACTCGACCACGGTCTTGTGGATCGGGTTCTTCGAGGCGTTGAGGTGCCGGACGAAGTCGGCGATGCCGCCCTTGTAGAGGAAGGTCACCTCGCGCTGCTTGCCCTCCTCGCCATCGGAGACCCGCTCGTCGAGCAGGTGGATGGCGAGGTTCCGGTTGAGGAAGGCCATCTCCTGCAGGCGCCGGTAGATGGTCTGGAAGTCGAAGTCGACCGTCTCGAACACGTCGGGGTCGGGCCAGAAGGAGACCGCCGAACCGCTCCGGTCGGTCGTCTCGCCCTTCTCCAGCGGGGTGGGCGTGGAGTTGTGGTACTGCTGCCGCCAGACGAAGCCGTCCTTGTGGATCTCCACGGCCATCCGGGTGGAGAGCGCGTTCACCACCGAGACGCCGACGCCGTGCAGGCCGCCGGAGACCGCGTACGCCTTGCCGTCGAACTTGCCGCCCGCGTGCAGCACGGTCAGCGCGACCTCGACACCCGGCTTCTTCAGCTTGGGGTGGAGGTCGACCGGGAAGCCACGACCGTTGTCGGTGACCTGGACGCCGCCGTCGGCCAGCAGCACCACGTCGATGGTGTCGCAGTAGCCGGCCAGCGCCTCGTCCACGGCGTTGTCGACGACCTCCCACACGAGGTGGTGCAGACCGCGTTCACCGGTGGACCCGATGTACATACCGGGCCGCTTCCGGACCGCCTCCAGGCCCTCGAGAACGGTGATCGACTCGGCGCCGTACTTCTTGTTGTCCTCCGCTGCCACCCTCGGCCACTTTCTCGCACCGGCCGCGCCAAGGCGCGGGGCGCGGGTTCGGCGGACAGGACGCGACGTCGGCGCGCACAAACCGGTCCCCGGATCTCCAGGTCACGGATCGCGTACGCCGGTCGCCGCGGTTGCCCGCGGATCGCGATCGGCTCGACCCGATGCGGGACAATGATCAAGGGCCCTGCGGGCCCGTGTCCGTCGCTCCGTGTCGGGTCTTTCGTCTCGCCATCAATCTTACTGTGCGCAGCCGACCAAACCGCCACTCGGCACCCCTCCGAGGCGGCTGAGAATGCCGTAGGAGCCCGAACCGTGCTATCCGCGACTCCCCCTACACGCCTCGCCCTGATCGAGGGCGCGGCCCCGCACCGGATCGGTGCCGGCGGGTGACCGACCGGGGGTCGCGGCGGGACCGGACGTGCCGTACCTTTTGCGGCGCCGCCACCTGCGGTCTTGATCTTTCGCGGCCGGAACCGGGACGATCGACCCGATCGGTCGGACAACGTGCTTGCTGAGAGGTGACGCCAGATGGGGCTGGACAACGTCGCGGTGCACTGGCCGCGGACCGGCCGCTTCTACGATCCGGTCGCGCCGGCCGAGTTCGTCGACTTCGGCGAGATCGTGGACATGCCACGCATCTCGGCACCGACCGCCGCGCTCGCCGAGCTGATCGCGAAGACCGGCACGGTGCGGGCGACGGCCTACACCGAACTTGTCGACCTCATCCTCGGCCTGGAAAATGTGCTCTACGCCACGGAGAACTCGGCCGAGGACGAGGACCCGGTGATCGACCCGGACGGCTGCTCCTGGATCGCCGAGGGCGTGGAGAAGTTCGTCGCCCGGCACCGGCCCTTCGGCGAGGCGGTCACCTTCGAGTCGGTGAGCGAGGTGCTGCGCTCGCTGCTCGGTGACGGGCGCCTGGCCGAGCAGCAGCTCCGCTGGCTGGACAGCCGGCTGGACAAGCTGCGCGACGAGAGCGGCCAGCCGCCGCAGTGGAACTTCACCTGCGCCGAGCTGAGCGTGCTGGCCGCCTTCTACCGGCGCTGCGCCGAGCGCGGCTTCGCGGTCTACGCCGACGCCTGACCCGGCTGCCCGGCCGCGCCGGGTCCGGCCGTCGCGGCCCGGTTGGCCGCCGCGATCACCTCGGTGAGCACCGTGTGCAGGTGCCGCAGGTCGGCCAGCGGCAGGCCGAGCCGCTGCACGATCGCCGGCGGGATCCGCTCGGCCTCCGCCCGCAGTGCCCGCCCGCTTTCGGTGAGCGAGACGGCCAGGCTGCGCTCGTCCGACGCGTCGCGCTCCCGCCGCACGTAGCCGGCGGCTTCCAGCCGCTTGAGCAGCGGTGACAGGGTGCCCGGGTCGAGCTGGAGCAGCCGGCTCAGGTCCCGCACCGAGAGCGGCGCGTGCTGCCAGAGCGCGAGCATGACCAGGTACTGCGGGTGGGTCAGCCCCATCGGTTCGAGCAGCGGACGGTAGACCGCGACGACGCCACGTGCGGCGACGGAGAGCGCGAAGCACACCTGCTGCTCCAGCGCCAGGGGATCGCCCTCCAGCTCGTCGGCCACCCTCGTCCTCCTCGTCCGTCGTTGCGATCGTAGCAACGATTGGTGTACCAATTATTGGGGCACCAATCCTACGGTGACCGGCGAGGGAGAGGGCGGCGGATGAGCGGCGACGAGCAGCAGGTGGGCGACGCTTCCGGCAGGGGCGGTCGCCTGCTGGGCTGGGTGTTCCAGAACCTCGCCGGCCCGTCCCAGGTGCAGGGCGCGGTGCAGGGTGGCTCCCGGCTGGCCCGCGAGGCATGGAAGCAGGACCTGGAGCGGCGCAAGCAGTGGAGCCGCGAGCAGCGGGAGCTCAAGCGCGCCCAGCGGGAGGCCCGCCGCGGCGAGCGGTGACGGTCAGCCGTAGGTGTCGCGCGGGCCCCGACCCCGCACCCGGCGCGGGCCACGCGACCAGGACGGCGCCGCCGGGCCGTGGATGTGCAGCTTGCGCACCACGTTGTGGCCCACCTCGCTGGCGATCTGCTTGAGCAGCGAGCCGGCGAGCAACCGCAGCTGGGTGGCCCAGGCCGTCGAGCGGGCCTCCACGGTCAGCTCACCGTTCTCCAGCTTCACGGGGCGGCTGTGCTGCGCCACCTCCGCACCGACCACCCGCTCCCAGGCGCCGAAGACCGTCGCCTCGGCCGCCGGCTGCTGCCAGCCGCGCGCCTTGACCAGCTTGTCCAGCACCGCGCCGAGCGGCTGCGGGTCCCGCGGGTCCGGCCCCGGGCCGGAGTAGCCGCGCAGCCGCTTCTCGCCGTCGCCACGGACCGCGCCGCGCCGCCGCGTGCCGGCCGCCGCCTGCCGGCGGGCCTTCGCCGCGTCCAGCACGGCCCGAGCCAGTTCCGGCCCGGACGCCCCCTCGGGCAGGTCCGCGCCGGCCTCGCCGCCCGGCTTCGCTTCCGGCCCCTCCGGGGTACGCCCACCGCGCACCGGCCCCAGTCGCGCGGGCGGGAGCTCCACCTCATCCGACACGGCGTACCGTCCCCTCGCCCACTGTGTACCGGGTGCCGCGCAGGGTCGCCGGCACATCGTCGTCGACCGCGCAGGTCACCAGGAGCTGGCTCGCGCCGCCGACCAGCTCGGCCAGCCGTTCGCGCCGGCCGGCGTCCAGCTCGGCGAAGACGTCGTCCAGCACCAGCACCGGCTCGATCCCGTCGGCGCGCAGCAGGTCGTAGCCGGCCAGCCGCAGCGCCAGCGCGTACGACCAGGACTCGCCGTGGCTGGCGTAGCCCTTGGCGGGCAGCGGGCCGAGGGTCAGCGCCAGGTCGTCCCGGTGCGGGCCGACCAGCGTGGTGCCCCGCTCGATCTCCGCCGACCGGCTCGCGGTCAACGCGGCGCCGAGGGCGTCGACCAGCGCCGCCCGGTCGGTGGTCGACTCGGGCAGCTCCAGCGACGGCCGGTAGGCGATCCCCGCCGCCCCCCGGCCCGCCGCCACCGCGTCGTACGCCTTCGCCACGTGCGGGGTCAGCGCGGCCACCAGCTCCAGCCGGCCGGCCAGCAGCTCCGCGCCGTGGTGCGCCAGGTGCGTGTCCCAGACGGCGAGGGTGGACAGGTCCCCGCCCCGCGAGCCGCCCGTCTTCCGGGCCAGGTACGCCGTCCGCAGCAGCGCGTTGCGCTGCTTGACCACCCGCTCGTAGTCGGCGCGCACCCCGGCGTACCGGGGTTGGCGGGTGACCAGCAGGTCGTCCAGGTAGCGGCGGCGCTCGGCCGGATCCCCGCGGACGAGTTCCAGGTCCTCCGGGGCGAAGAGCACCAGCCGCAGCGCGCCCAGCACGTCCCGGGCGCGGCGGGCCGGGGAACGGCCGAGCCGGGCCCGGTTGGCCTTGCCCGGGACGATCTCCAGCTCGATCAGGAGCTCCCGGCCCTCGTGCACGACCGCGCAGCGGATCACCGCCGAGGTGGCGCCCATCCGGACCAGCGGGGCGTCCGTGGCGACCCGGTGCGAGTCCAGGGTCGCCACGTAGCCCAATGCCTCGACCAGGTTGGTCTTGCCGACGCCGTTCGCGCCGACCAGCACGTTCGGGCCCGGCTCCAGGTCGACGCCGACCCGCTCGTACGAGCGGAAGTCGACCAGTTCGAGCCGGCGGACGTACACAGGCTGTGGATGCCGGTCAGCGCTTGCGGACGGCGTGGCCGCCGAACTGCTGGCGCAGCGCGGCGACGGCCTTCATGGCGGGCGAGTCGTCCTGCCGGGAGGCGAACCGGGCGAACAGCGAGGCGGTGATGACGTTCAGCGGCACGGCGAGCCGCACCGCCTCGTCGACCGTCCAGCGGCCCTCGCCGGTGTCCTCGGTGTAGCCGCTCAGCTCGGCCAGCTCCGGGTCCTCGTCGAGCGCCCGGTCGAGCAGGTCGAGCAGCCAGGACCGGACCACGGTGCCCTCGCGCCAGGACTTGAAGACGCCCGGCACGTTGGTCACCAGCTCCGAGGCGGCCAGCAGCTCGTAGCCCTCGGCGTAGGCGTGCATGAGGCCGTACTCGATGCCGTTGTGCACCATCTTGGCGTAGTGGCCGGCGCCGACCGGACCGGCGTGCACGAAGCCGAACTCGCCCTCGGGCTTGAGCGCCTCGAAGATCGGCATCAGCCGCCCGACGTGCTCCTGGGCGCCGCCGACCATCAGGGCGTACCCGTTCTGCTTGCCCCAGACGCCGCCCGAGACGCCGACGTCGATGTAGCCGATGCCCTGCTCGTTGAGGCGCTCGGCGCGCGGGGCGTCGTCGCTGAAGCGGGAGTTGCCGCCGTCGATGATGATGTCGCCCTCGCCGAGCACACCGGCGAGCTCGTCGATGGTGGCGTCCGTGACGCCCGCCGGCACCATCACCCAGACCGCGCGGGGCGATTCCAGCTTCTCGGCCAGCTCCGCGAGGCTCGCGACGTCGCTCAGCTCCGCGTTGCGGTCGTAGCCGACCACCTCGTGACCGGCGGCGCGCAACCGCTCGCGCATGTTGCCGCCCATCCGGCCGAGTCCTACCAGGCCGAGCTGCATCTGCTCCTACCTCCGTACGTCTGGATCATGCTGCCGGCGATCAGCGGGACACGCGGATCGGCATGATGAGGTACCGGTACCCCGGGATGACCTCGCCATCCTCGCCGGCGGGGGAAATCACCGCGGGCTTGAAGGCGTCCACGAACGCCAGCTGGGCGTGCTGGGCGCCCAGGTTGGTCAGGCCGTCGATCAGGTACTGCGGGTTGAAGCCGATGGTCAGCGCGTCGCCGGTGAAGGTCGCCTCCATGGCCTCGCTGGCCCGGGCCTCCTCGGTGCCGCCGGCCTCGACCACCAGGCCGTCGGAGCTGAAGCTGAGCAGCACCGGGGTGGTGCGCTCGGCGACCAGCGCCACCCGCTTGACCACCTCGATGAGCGTGGCGACCGGCACGCGGGCCTCGGCGTTGTGGCTGGCCGGGAAGAGCGAGCGCACCGGGGGGTAGTTGGCCCCGTCGAGCAGCCGGCTGGTGGTCCGGCGGGTGCCGCCGGAGAAGCCGATCATGCCCTCGCCGGCGCCGCCCTGGGAGAGCGCCATGGTGACGTGGCCGCCGAGCGGGCCCAGAGCCTTGGCGGTGTCGTGCAGCGTCCGGGCGGGCACCAGCGCGTTGAGGCTGATCTCCGGGTCGTCCGGGTTCCACTCCATCTCGCGCAGGGCGAGCCGGTAGCGGTCGGTGGCGAGCATCGCCAGCGTGCTGCCGGACAGCTCGATCCGGACACCGGTCATCATCGGCAGCGTCTCGTCCCGACCGGCGGCCACGGCCACCTGGGCCACGGCGGAGGCGAAGGCGGCCGCGTCGACGGTGCCGGCGCTCTCCGGCATCTCGGGCAGGGTCGGGTAGTCCTCGACCGGCATGGTCGGCAGGGTGAACCGGGCGCTGCCGCACACCAGTTCCAGGTGCGCGCCGACGGCGGCGATGTCCACCGGCTTGGCCGGGAGCGCCTTGGTGATCTCGGCGAGCAGCCGGCCGGAGACCAGGGCGGCCCCGTCGGCGTCACCCTGCACCTCGACGGTGACCTGGCTGGAGACCTCGTAGTCGAAGCCGGAGACCTGGAGGTTGCCGTCGGTGACGCGGAGCATCACCCCGGCCAGCACCGGCACGGAAGGTCGGTTGGGCAGGCTCTTGGCGGTCCACGCGACCGCCTCGGCGAGCGCGTCGCGCTCCACTCGGAACTTCATCAATGCCTCCGCGTCGACGTCAGCGACAACTCTCTCATGCCGACCGCTGCCACCCGTCCCGCCCGACCGTGCGGGTACCCCTCGCACCTTAGGGCGCGTGGGCATCGGCTGTGCGCCCGACCCCGTGGATCCAGGTGCCCGGGTGACTGCCGGCGGCAGTGCTCCGGCCCGATCCACAGGAAGTCCAACGGTGATGATTGGTTTTTGTTGTTTAGAAGAGATAACTCATCGTCTTCATCGCACCTGTGCAAACTGTGGAGAACCGGCGTCCGCCCAGGTCAGACAGGTTATCCACCGGTGGTTTCGCTGTGGAGAACCAGGGGTACAACCCGTGTCTGAGTCCACAGCCGTCGCCAGCCGCCGGGTTATCCACGGCTGTCCACCGGTTGTCCACCGCTAATCCACCGGGTTTCTCCCCAGTGCTGTGGACAGCGCCAGCGGCGTCGACCGGCGTCATCCCCAGAACCTTCAACAGGTCGCCCACAGGCCGACCGTCGTCGGTGGACAACGGGACGGTCGTCCCCAGGCGTCCACAGCCTCGTCCCCAGGAGTTGTCCACAGTCTGTGGGTAACCGGGCGGAGACCGAGCGTGGTTTTCCACCGTCTGTGGAACAGGGGGTGTGGACAACCGGGCCGGGTTGTGGATGAAACACGACACCGATCGTGGGCCCTGTACCGGGTCGAGGGTCAAGCGCGGATCTGCACAGGCACGAAAAAGCCCGGCCGGTGGGCCCGGCCGGGCGTCGCGTCCGCGTACCGATCAGGTGGTCTGCTTGATCCGGTTGGTCAGCTCGGCGATCTGGTTGTAGAGCGAGCGCCGCTCCGCCATCTGCTGCCGGATCTTCCGGTCGGCGTGCATGACGGTGGTGTGGTCCCGGCCGCCGAAGGCCTGCCCGATTCGGGGCAGCGACAGCTCGGTCAGCTCCCGACACAGGTACATGGCCACTTGGCGGGCGTTGACCAGCACCCGCGACCGGGACTGGCCGCGCAGGTCCTCCAGGCTCACCCCGAAGTAGTCCGCGGTGGACGCCATGATCTGGTCGGCGTTGATCTCCGGTCCGGCGCCGTCCGGCATGAAGTCCCGCAGCACCTCCTCGGCCAACGACAGCTCGACCGACGAGCGGGTCAGGCTGGCGAATGCGGTGACCCGGATCAGCGCCCCCTCCAGCTCCCGGATCGAGTTCGACACCCGGGAGGCGATGAACTCCAGCACGTCCGGTGGGGCGTACATCCGCTCCTGTGCGGCCTTCTTCTGCAGGATCGCGATCCGGGTCTCCAGGTCCGGCGGCTGGATGTCGGCCAGGAGACCCCACTCGAACCGGGTCCGCATCCGGTCCTCCAGCGTGGCGAGCTGGCGCGGGGACCGGTCGGAGGTGATCACGATCTGCTTGTTGGCGTTGTGCAGGGTGTTGAAGGTGTGGAAGAACTCCTCCTGCGTTCGCTCCCGGTTCTCCAGGAACTGGATGTCGTCGATCAGGAGGATGTCCACGTCCCGGTAACGGCGCTGGAACGCGCTGGTCTTGTCGTCCCGCAGCGAGTTGATGAAGTCGTTGGTGAACTCCTCGGTCGAGACGTACCGGACCGAGCGGGCGTTGCCCAGCGTCGTGGCGTAGTGCCCGATGGCGTGCAGCAGGTGGGTCTTGCCCAACCCGGAGTGGCCGTAGATGAAGAGCGGGTTGTACGCCTTCGCCGGCGACTCGGCCACCGCGACGCTCGCCGCGTGGGCGAAGCGGTTGGACGAGCCGATGACGAACGTCTCGAACATGTACTTCGGGTTGAGCCGGTTGCCGCTCTCCGCGCCGCCGGGCATCCGTCGGTCGGCCTGGCCGCCCGGGCGGCGGTCCGGGGCGCCGCGGCCGGGGCCGCTGTCGGAGGCGCCGTCCCGGGGCAGGCCGCGCAGCGGCGGGGCGTCGGCCGGGCCGGGCGCCTCCCGGTAGCGGGGCTCGTAACCCCCGGCGTCGGGTGCGGGCGGTTCGACCGGGGACCGCTCGTCGAAGCCGCGGCGCTCGGGTGCGGTGCGCAGCGGCTCGGCGAAGGCGGCGCTGAACAGCGTGTCCTGCCCGTCCCGGCTGGCCGGGATGAGCTGCGGCCGGGCGCCGTCGGCGGTGCGCTGCCGGGGAGCCGGCTCCTCGGCGGGCGGCTCCGGGCGCGAATCGGCGTACGCCGGGGCGTCCGGCCGGGCCGGGGGGAAGCCCAGCTCGCGGAAGCCGGGCGCGGCGTCGGCCGGGCCGGGCTGGTCGAAGCCGGTGAGCAGATCCGGTGGGCCGGCGGGCTCGGCGGCGGGCTCGGGGTTGCTGCGGTAGACGGTGCCGGCCGGGCGGCCGCCCGGGTCCTCCGCGACGCGGACCGTGACCGCCACCTGGATGGGCCGGCCGAGCCGGCGGCTCAACGCCTCGGTGATGGCCGGGCGGAGGCGGGACTCGATCACGTCCCGGGTGAAGGCGTCGGGCACGGAGAGCAGTGCGGTGTCCTCGACGATCGCCCGCAGCCGGGTCAGCCGGAGGTACGCCCGCTGCTGCGCGGAGATGATCTCGTCGGCGAGCTCGTCGGTCGTCGCCGTCCACACCGCGGCAAGGTCGGTCGCTCCGGTCACCGTCGTGCCACCCCCCTCGCCTCTCCTCACGCCCGCCCGGACGGCTGACCGGTCGTCATCCACAAGTTATCCACAGCCTGTGTGTACCGACCGATTGGGGCCGCCCACCGGACGCGGGTCGGACCTGCCCCCTGATTCGCGGAGGCACTGAAGCGGGTTCACCGTGCCGAACGATTCACTACCTTGTCCGGTCTTGCCAGCCAGCGACAAACCCCCACCCCCGACGCTGACCGCAATCGGGCACGCTAACAGCGCGGACCCCGCGCCATCAACCGTCGACACCGGGGCAGCCTTGTCAACATCAGTGAAAACCGCCCCTTCGGTCGCGCTCCCGGCGCTGGTCGCGGCCGGGGTGTGAGGTTTGACGGTCACTGCCCCCCTGCGTAGGCTGGAACGGCTGCTCTCTCGCCCTCTGCTAGGGTGATGGGTGCTTGCTGTCCGCGGTCACCGCCCCGCATCGCCGGGGCCCCCCGCCACCGGGCAGCACCGATCGGAGGCCACCGCCGAGGTGGCCTGGACCACGACACGACCCCGGGCGATCCCCCGCGCGAGGTCTACGACAACGGAGAGCCTGACGTGAGCAAGCGCACCTACCAGCCGAACAACCGCCGGCGCGCGAAGACCCACGGCTTCCGGCTGCGCATGCGCACCCGTGCCGGCCGCGCCATCATCTCGACCCGTCGCACCAAGGGCCGCGCCCGCCTGTCGGCCTGAGGCCGACCGGTCCGGTCCGGGGACGTGGGCAGTCGTGCTGGCCGCCGCACAACGACTGCGGCGTAGCAGCGACTTCGCCGCAGCGGTCCGCGGTGGCCGACGCGTCGGCCGTGGCGCCGTCGTGGTGCACCTGACCCTCCCCGAGCAGACCGGATCCACCGCGACCACCTCGCCGGAGCCGGCGCGGAGCAGCGGTGCGGAGACCTCCGCACCGAGCCGCGCCGGCTTCGTCGTGTCCAAGGCCGTCGGCAACGCCGTGGTCCGCAACACGGTCCGCCGCCGGCTCCGCCACCTGGTCCGCGAGCGGCTGGCCGACCTGCCCGCCGGCAGCACCCTGGTGGTACGCGCGCTGCCGCCGGCCGCCCAGGCGTCGTACGCCCGGCTCGGGGCCGACCTGGACGCCGCCCTCGCCGCCGCACGGTCCCCCCGGGGACGGCGGTCGCGGTGACCGAGCACACTGCCGCGCCGCGGCCCTCTGCCGGTGCCCGCATGCTGATGGCGCCCATCATCGCGTACCGTCGGTGGATAAGTCCGGCACTGCCGGCCCGCTGCCGGTTCTACCCGTCGTGCAGTGCCTACGCCGTCGAGGCGGTGTCCCGGCACGGTGCGCTGCGGGGAGCCTGGCTGACGGTCCGGCGGCTGTCGCGCTGCCACCCCTTCCACCCTGGTGGACACGACCCGGTCCCGGAGCCGGGCGACCGCCGCCGTTCCGACGTGACTGGAGCCTGAGTGTTTAGTCTCGACTGGATCTACTACGCGATCTCGTGGATCCTGCTGACCTGGCACTCGGCCTGGGACGCCATCGGGGTGTCGGTCGGGGCCGTGATCGGCACGAACTGGGCGTGGATCCTCTCCATCATCTTCCTGGTGGTCACCGTCCGGGTGATCCTGTTCCCGGTCTTCGTCAAGCAGATCAAGTCGCAGCGGGCCATGCAGGCGCTCCAGCCCAAGGTCAAGGAGCTGCAGGAGAAGCACAAGGGTGACCGGGAGACGCTCCAGAAGGAGATGATGGAGCTCTACCGGAAGGAAAAGGCCAACCCGCTGATGGGCTGCCTTCCGATGTTCCTCCAGATCCCGGTCTTCCTCGGCCTGTTCCACACGCTCAAGCGACTCAACCCGGACAACCAGGGCAAGACCCTGTACGGCTGGACCGTCGAGCAGTTCAACAGCGCCTCGAACGCGAAGCTCTTCACCGCTCCGATCTCCGGGAAGTTCGGCTCCACCGCCAGCGAGATGGCGGCGCTCGGCGCGAACCTCACCACCGTCAAGATCGTCGCCGGCGTGCTGGTCTGCATCATGATCGCCACGACCTACCTGACCAGCCGGCAGATGATCCTCAAGACCGGTTGGGCGGAGGACCCGCAACAGCGCATGGTGCAGCGGCTGATGCTCTACGGCATCCCGGTCTCGCTGCTCATCTCGGGCGCGATCTTCCCGATCGGCGTGATCATCTACTGGGTCACCAACAACCTCTTCACCCTCGGCCAGCAGCAGTGGGTGCTGCGGAAGTTCCCGCCGCTGGTGCCGCCGAAGAACAGCACCGCCGGCAAGGCCACCGCGGGCAAGGCCGCCGCCCAGCCCGCCAAGGCAGGTGGCCTGCTCGGCCGCAAGACCGCCCAGCCGGTCGCCAAGGCTCCGGCCGCCGCCCCCAAGGTGGCCGGCCCGAAGCCCGGCGCCAAGCCGGTCAACCCGAAGAAGGGCAGCGGCCGACCCGCCAAGCGACAGGGCTGAGCCCGCCGGGCCGCCGCCGGACACCGGTGGCGGCCCGTTCGGTCCCCGAGCTGCCACCCGAGGGGTCGGCGCCGGACCGGAACCGCCGCGCCGAGCGCGGTCACGGGCGAAACTGGCCCGTACAGACGTGCCCGAGGGCACCGGCGAACCTCCCGCCGGGCCGCGGGAGACCAGCGGACCCGACGGTCCGGCCGAGCGAGTACGGAGATGACACCGTGACCGACACCAGCATCCCCAGCGCGGACCAGTCCCTGGACGAGGAGACCGCGCCGGCCGCCACCACGGAGGAGGCCGAGGAGACCCAGGCCGAGGGCCGGGAGAAGAAGGCCCCCGCCGACAGCGACCTGTTCCGGCAGAGCGAGATCGCCGCCGACTACGTCGAGGGCCTGCTCGACATCCTCGACTACGACGGCGACATCGACGAGCTGGTC
The DNA here is from genome assembly GCF_040607315.1 of Micromonospora sp. NPDC005305. NCBI lineage: Bacteria > Bacillati > Actinomycetota > Actinomycetes > Micromonosporales > Micromonosporaceae > Micromonospora > Micromonospora sp. NPDC005305. The sequence goes on from NZ_JBEXGL010000002.1 coordinate 417,976, forward strand.
TCCGGTGGCCGCCCGGTCGTCGAGGTGGTCGGCGGCCGCCTGCAGAACCTGGTCGGCCAGCGCGGCGCCACCCTGGAGGCGCTCCAGGAGCTGGCCCGGCTGGCGGTGTTCCGGCAGACCGGTTCGCCGAGCCGCCTGCTGCTCGACGTCGGCGGCTACCGCGCCGCCCGGCGCAAGGAGCTGGCCGCCGTGGCCAAGAACGCGGTGGAGAAGGTCAAGGAGCACGGCGAGGCGGTGCGCCTGGAGCCGATGTCCGCGTTCGAGCGCAAGTGCGTGCACGACGTGGTCAACGCGATGACCGGCGTGGAGAGCGAGTCCGAGGGCGTCGAGCCGAACCGTCGGATCATCGTCCGGCCGGTGACGGACTGACGTAGGTGTCCTCCGACGAGACGACGGCGGGTGCCGTGACCGGCCCGGGCGGCAACCCGCCCGGGCCGTCGCCTGTCCACACCGACCCGGCCGTCGACCCGGTCTTCTCCGCGGGCGACGCCCCGGCCCACCCGCCGACGCCGGGCACGCCGGCAGGTCCGATCGACCCGGCCTTCTCGAACGAGCCGGCCCTCTCGGATGATCCGGTTCCGGCGGTGGCGCGGCCCATCGCCGGTGCTGACCCCGCCACCGGAGTGACGCCGGCCTTCTCCGGTGGACCGGAGGAGCGGCCCGAGGCGCCGAGGTCGGCGGAGGCGCCAGCCGCACCGGCCACCGTCGGCCCGGTGTTTGCCGAACCGGCCCCCGCCGGCGGCGACCTGGACGACGGCTCCTCCGACGATCGGAGCGAATCCGGACCGTCCCTCATGGACAGTGAGGACCGGCCCTCCGGCGATCAGCCCGCCCCCGGGGACGCGACGTTGCCGCCCGAGTTGGCGGAGGCCGCCCGTACCCTCTTCGGCGACCGGCTCGACCTGGCCGCCGCGTACGCCGAACTGCTGGCCACGGACGGCGTGGTGCGCGGCCTCATCGGCCCCCGCGAGACGCCGCGGCTCTGGGACCGTCACCTGCTCAACTGCGCGGCGATGGCCGAGCGGATCCCGGAGGGCGCCAGCCTGATCGACGTCGGCTCCGGGGCCGGCCTGCCGGGCCTGGTACTGGCGATCGCGCGCCCCGACCTCACCGTGACCCTGGTCGAGCCGCTCGCCCGGCGCACCTCCTTCCTCATCGAGGCGGTGCAGCAACTCGGGCTGACCAAGTCGGTACGGGTGTTTCGTGGGCGCGCCGAGGAGGCCGCCGTCGGCTCCCGGGACCGGGCGCCGCTGACCGCCGACATCGTCACCGCGCGCGCGGTCGCCCCGCTGGACCGGCTCGCCGGCTGGTGCCTGCCGCTGGCGGTGCCCGGCGGACGGCTGGTGGCGCTCAAGGGCGCCTCCGCCGCCGAAGAGATCGCCGAGCACACCGCGGCGGTGGCGAAGCTCGGCGGCGGCGAGCCGGAACTGCACCGGTGCGGTGTCGACGTGATCGACCCACCGGCGACGGTGATCGAAGTGGTTCGTGAGCGGGTGATCGGCCCGGCCAAGAAGAAGGGGCCGAAACGCTCGCGGGGCGGCCGTCGCCGGGGCGCGCAGGGCCGGGATCGCTGACGCGGCAAGGCTTTCCGGACGCCCACCCGGTCGTTGGACCGGGTGGGCGTGAGGTGGTCGATCAGAACCCGACGTGGACCCGCTGCGCCCGTCGGCCGTAGGCTGGCCGCGCGCCGATAGTGTGGAGCGGCGGTGTCGGGCGGCACCCGAACCCGACCGTTCCCACCGGGCCGGTGACGCCGCGCGGCAAGCGCGGGGGCCTGAATGACGGGTGCGGACCGACCATCCGGAGCGGGCAGGGATGACAGGTGCATGACGACGGCAGGTACGACGATTCACGGGTGACCGGGCCAGGCGAGAGATCTTCTGCCGCCGGCCCCGTTTCACGTGAAACCACCTTCGAGGGCTGGCCGCCGAACGGCGAGCCCCACGACCCGTCCACGCGACCGCCGGACTGTGACCCGGTGGTGCGTCGGGACGGGCCTCCGGCCGGCGCCGTGCGGCCAACGTCGTCCGTACCGGCGAACGTCCCGCCGGTGCGGGACCCGCACGACCCGAGCGACGGCCCGGCGAACGCACCCGCCTCGCGTCCGGCCCCGGTGCGCGGGAACGCCGCGGTCCCCGCCCGCTACGAGCCGCAACCGCCTGTCGTGGTCGTGCCGCAGCAGCCCACCCCGGACTCCGCGCCGGATGTGGCTCCGGCCGCGCCGCCTTCCGACACGCCACCGGACGCCGGCTACGGCGCCGAACCCCCGGCCAGCACGTACGTTTCACGTGAAACCCCGACGCGCGAAGAGGATGACCCACCGTTGGCTATGGAGGCTATGCGCGCCGTGCAGATCCTGAACCCCAGTGGTGAGGTCACCATGCCCCGCCCCGAACGGACCCGGGTGATGTGCGTCGCCAACCAGAAGGGCGGCGTCGGCAAGACCACCACCACGGTCAACCTGGCAGTGGCGCTCGCCCTGCACGGCAACCGGGTGCTCGTCGTCGACCTCGACCCGCAGGGCAACGCCTCCACCGGGCTCAACGTGCCGCACCACACCGGGGTGCCCGACGTCTACGACTGCCTCATCGACAGCGTGCCGCTGGAGGAGGTGGCCCAGGCCGTCGAGGGCATCCCGAACCTGTGGTGCGTACCGGCCACCATCGACCTGGCGGGTGCCGAGATCGAACTGGTCTCGGTCGTCGCCCGGGAGTCCCGGCTGGCCCGGGCGATCGCCGCGTACCCCGGGCACTTCGACTACGTGTTCATCGACTGCCCGCCCTCGCTCGGCCTGCTGACCGTCAACGCGCTGGTCGCCGCGCAGGAGGTGCTGATCCCGATCCAGTGCGAGTACTACGCGCTGGAGGGCCTCAACCAGCTGATCCAGAACATCAACCTCGTCCGGCAGCACCTCAACCCGAAGCTCGAGGTGTCCACGATCCTGCTCACCATGTACGACCGGCGTACCCGGCTGGCCGACGCGGTGGAGCAGGACGTCCGGAACCACTTCGGCGACAAGGTGCTCCAGGCCGTGATCCCCCGGAACGTGCGGGTCTCCGAGGCGCCCAGCTACGGGCAGTCGGTGATGACCTACGATCCCGGTTCGCGGGGAGCCACGAGCTACTTCGAGGCCGCCCAGGAGATCGCGGAGCGAGGCGTCAAGGAGCCGGTGAGCCGGAATGCGTAGTACGGAGAAGTCGCTGGGAGGCGTCGCATGAAGAACCGTCCTCGCGGCGGCCTGGGCCGAGGGCTGGGTGCCCTCATCCCCACCGGGCCCGTGCCGGGCAGCGCCCCGGCGACCGCCGACACCGAGAACGGTACGGCGCCGGCCGTCCCGGCCACCCCGGTCGCCGGTGGTGCGGCGGCAGCCGTGACCGGAGCCCTCGACGGCGGCGACGCGGGCGCCCCGGCTGCCCCGGCCCCCGAGCCGGAGCCGCAACTGAGCCCCGTCCCCGGGGCCCGCTTCGCCGAGATCCCGGTCGACAGCATCGTGCCGAACCCGAAGCAGCCCCGGCACGTCTTCGACGAGGAGGCGCTGGAGGAGCTGAAGACCTCGATCCAGGAGGTGGGCTTCCTCCAGCCGATCGTCGTCCGCCAGCTCGACAGTGAGAAGTACGAACTCGTCATGGGCGAGCGGCGGTGGCGGGCAGCCCAGGCGGTCGGCCGGGAGAGCATCCCCGCCATCGTCCGGGACACCAAGGACGACGCGATGCTCCGCGACGCGCTCCTGGAGAACATCCACCGCGCCAACCTCAACCCGCTGGAAGAGGCGGCCGCGTACCAGCAACTGCTGGAGGAGTTCGGCGCCACCCACGAGGAACTGGCCCGCCGGATCGGCCGCAGCCGGCCGCAGATCTCCAACACCATCCGGCTCATGAACCTGCCGGCCCAGGTGCAGCGCCGGGTCGCCGCCGGGGTGCTCTCCGCCGGCCACGCCCGCGCCCTGCTCAGCCTCGACGACTCCGAGGCGCAGGAACAGCTCGCCAAGCGCATCGTCGCCGAAGGCATCTCCGTACGCGCCACCGAGGAACTGGTGGCCCTGGCACTCGCCGACGGCCCGGCGAAGACCCCGGCCGCGAAGCGCCGGCCGAAGCCGCACGCGCCCGCGCTCACGGACCTCGCCGACCGGCTCTCCGATCGTTTCGACACCCGGGTGAAGGTCGACATCGGCCGGAGCAAGGGCAAGATCACCATTGAGTTCGCGACGGTCGACGACCTGGAGCGGATCGTCGGGATCATCGGCGTCGGGCAGGAGGAGCAGCCCGGGGAGTGATTGGCCGGCTGCGGGTCTCGCCCGCTGTCGGTCTCGGCCGCGTGGTCCCTGTGTCGGGGGCGACGCGGCCGAGCCGTTTCCGGGCCCTGTTGGGTTCGGTGCTCGGGAGCCGGTGGGTTCTGGTCGTTGTGCGGACGGCCCTGCCGCTTCGGATGGGCGTGCTGGTGGTCTCCTGACGGCCGTTGCCGGGGGTGGACACCGAGGGCCCGCTCTGACTCGCTCGCGCGCTTCTCGGATGTCGCGATAGGGCGTCCGTGCGGCGGCCTGAGGCGCCCCAGGGCGGGCCGGGCGCTCTTGGGTTGGTGTGGGGGAGATCCGAGTTGCTGTGCTCAACGCTGACGGCTTCCGGGCGCCCATCGCGCCAGCACCTCGGCGTCGCACCATCACCGCGTGGTTGGCAGGAGCTACGAATTGCTCCATTGGGCGCGTGGTGGCCTGGGCGATGGTCCATCGCCTCATCGCCGTGGTTGCCGGCCCGGCCGCGTCCTGAAACGGTCGCGCCTCGCCGGAGTGGCTTAGTGGGTCGCAATGGATGCCGCCGTGGCGGTCGCCGTCGCGGTCGCGGTGGCGGTCGCGGTGGCGGTGGCCGTGGTCGTCGTCATGGCCGGGGACCGGGGCCGGGCCCGGGGGCGTCGCCATGGCGGGTGGGCGGCCGCCGCCGCGGTCTTGTGCCGGATCTCGCGGCCGGTCGGCACGGAGCGAATCCGTCGGGTACGCCTGTCGGTCCCCAACCGCGGCCGCTGATGGTGGCGGTGCCGGTCGTGCCTGCGCGGACCGTTTCACGTGAAACGGCGCCGTCAGTAAGTCAGCGAGATCCCCTCGGCACGCGCCCCCGGCCCCCAACAACCGACAGCGGTGGGCCACTCCGGCCAGAGGCTCCGACGGGAGTTTCACGTGAAACGACGAGCGCAAGCGAGCCCTCTGGATCGTCACGCCCATCCGCTGTGCCCGGTGCCCACCGGCGTTCAACCCTCACCCCCGCCAGCGGTCCGGTCGGGTGATGCCGGGTCCAGCGCGGGCGCTCATCGGTCAACCCTCGTGCCCGGATCCCTTCGCCAGCCCGCGTCTCTCCGCATCTGCTGCCCTCGCCCATGTCGAGGCCGCTCCTGTCCGCGGCTTGCACCACGTCCGTTCCGTCACGCGTGCCCGACGGTTCCTGAGCCGGCAGCGGCACCGGAGCTCGGCCCCTGTCCCGTGCGAGCCCTCCCGCGCGCCGGCGTCCAGCGCGAACTGTTGGTCTCGTCGACGGCCATGCGACTGCCCGCCTCGATGCCGATGCTTCTCGCTGCGGCCGTCATCCCGCTCGCGTGGACGGTCCTCCCGCAGCCGCAGCCGCAGCCGACAGCGGACAGCGGACAGCGGACAGCCGCAGCCGACAGCGACAGCGGACAGCCGCAGCGGACAGCCGCAGTGGCAGCCGCAGCCGCAGCGACAAGCCGATAGCGACAGCCGCAGAGGCAGCCGACAGTGATAGCCAACGGCCGACCCGCAGCCGACAGCCGATAGCCGCGGCCCATTGCCCCCCCGTAGGCGGAGGTGGCTTGTCCTGGGGCCTGTGGGCCCTCCTGGCGCTTCTTCCCGTCCTTCTCTACCCAGGGCGCCGGCCGCTGCCCGTGAGCGGCTCAGAGGCGCTGAGCGGGCCGGTGCCGCTACAACTGGGGCGCGATTGCTCTGCGGCCCGCCGGGCTGCAAGTCGTCGCCGGTCCGCATCCACCAGTCGCCCGTCCGGTAGGCCCGGGCGTTCGCCGGCTGTCGCTCGACAGGGCTGGGTGTCAGACGCCGTGGACGGACAAGACCGGTGCGTTGCCGTCAACGGACGGTCAGAGCCGACGAGCTGGCAGAGCCACGGAGGTGCGCTGCCCGGCGGCCTGAGTCGGCTCGGCGGGCCGGCTAGCACGAGTTGTCATCCTGACCCCGCGCGAGCAGGGAGCGGGGAGCACGGACGTTCACGTCGGTCGTCACGCCCGCCGGCCTGCGCTACAGGGGGCCCGTCGATTCACGCCCAGGCGCCACGCGACCTCGGCAGCCCGTCCCGTTGTTTCACGTGGAACAGTCCGCCCAGCGATCGCAGCCGACGCCCGTTTCACGTGAAACGGGGCTCAGCCACGACCGGAGCCAACCCCCTGCAACAGCCGCCGCGGTCAAGCACCCCAACGACGCTGCGCCGGCCAGATCGCTCACCCGCCGACGCCGCCGTTTCACGTGAAACACCACCACACTCGGATCACCCGTCCGGCCTCGCGCACCGCCTCGGAGCCCGCTCCGGAAACCACCGAACCAGCCGGTGCCGATCGCCGGCTCGCTCGTTGGGAAGGAAGGATCGAGGTACCCCGGAGCCCGGAAAACCACCGCCCCCGGTTATCCACAGCTGTTGTCCACAGGCCCTCCCCGTTTCACGTGAAACACCACGCCGAAACCCTTGCTGAGCAGTGGATGACGCGCTGTGCTGGTGATCTCAGCTGCCTGTGGACAACGCGGTGGACAACCTGTTGTGGATCGACGAGGAACGCTCAGCGGCTCGGCACTCAGGTAAGGACAGGCGTCGCCAACTCGGTTAGGGTCAGCGTCGTGCAGGACACCCCTCCCTCAGTCCCGGACTTCACCCAGTGGCCCTCCTTCCCCTTCGAGGGCGATCTCCATGTCAAGCAGCTCGACGAGCCGGTGCCGGTCGAGCCTCCCCGCCGCGGCGAGGGGAATCGGGAGTGCACCGCCTGCAATGCGTCGGACGAGGCGTACATCTGGGTGGGTGAACGATGGCGGGTCCGGGCGATGGACCGGCCCACCGGCCTGCCGATGGTGTTGATCCTGGAGTCCCGGTCGCACCTCGACCTCGGCGACCTGCCGAACCTGCTCGCCGCCGAGCTGGGCGTCATGACCGTGCGCCTGGAGCGGGCCATCCGGTCGTTGGACGGTGTGGCCCGGGTGCACGTCAACCGCTGGGGCGACGGCTCGGCGCACTTGCACATGTGGTTCCTGGCCCGGCCGTACGGGCGGCTGCAACTGCGGGGCACGTTCCTGTCCCTGTGGGACTCGATCCTGCCGCCGATCTCCGAGGCGCAGTGGCGGGAGAACCTGGCGATGGTCGCCGCGTGGTTGGCCGAGTTCGGTGGCCGGCCGCTCGCGGAACCGCCCCGCATCCAGTGGCAGGCGCCGTCGAGCCTCACCGCCGCGCCGACGGGCGCGGCGACCGAGGAGCCTGAGGAGGAGACCGCCTCGGTGATCGAGGCCGCGGACGAGATTCCGGAGGCCGAGGCGGCGGAGGAACCCTCGCCCGATGCGCAGGAGCAGCCGGCCGCGCCCGAACAGGCCGGGTCGCCGGAGCGCGCGCGCACGCCACAACAGGTCGGGCACTCGGAGCAGGCGGGCACGCCGCAACAGCCCGAGGCGCCGCAGCAGGCGGCCGCGCCGCAATAGACCGGGCAGCAGCCGCAGCAGGCGGCCGCGCCGGAACAGGCCGGGCAGCAGCCGCAGCGGGCGGAGACGCCGAAGCAGGCGACCGAGTCAGCCTGACGTCAGGGGCGGCGGGCGGCCGCGCGGCTCACCAGGGTGCCGAGCGCCCGCCCGAAGTCCAGACCGGCCGCCTGGACGGCCAGCGGCAGCAGCGAGGTCTCGGTCATCCCCGGGGAGACGTTGACCTCCAGCACGTGCGGCTGCCCGTCCGCGTCGACGATCAGGTCGACGCGGGAGAGGTCGCGGAGGCCGAGCGCGGCGTGCGCGGCGAGCGCCACCTGGGTCACGCGCCCGGTCGTCTCCGGGTCGAGGCGGGCCGGCGCGTGCCAGGTGGTGCGGCCGGCCGTGTAGCGGGCCGCGTAGTCGTAGACGCCGTTGCGGGGCACGATCTCGACCGGGGGCAGGGCCTGCGGGCCCTCGCCCAGGTCCAGCACGGAGACCGCCACGTCCATCCCGGGCACGTAGCGCTCCACCAGCGCCGTCTGGTCGTACGCGAAACAGCCGACCATGGCGGCCGGCAGCGACGTGGCGTCCCGGACCACGGCGGCGCCCAGTCCGGAGCCGCCCTGGGCGGGCTTGACCATGAGCGGCAGGCCCAGCCGGTCGGCGATCCGGTCCAGGACGGCCACCGCGCCCAGTTCCGAGAAGCGGTCGTGCGGCAGCGCCACCCAGTCGGGCGTCGGAATGCCGGCCTCGCGGAGCACCGCCTTGGCGGACGGCTTGTCCCAGGCGAGCCGGGACGCGCGGGCGTCGCAGCCGACGTAGGGCACGTCGCAGAGGTCGAGCACACCCCGCAGCGAGCCGTCCTCGCCGGTGGCGCCGTGCAGGGCGATCACCACGGCGTCCGGCGGGTCGGCGGCCAGGGCGGGCAGCAGCGCCACGTCGGCGTCGCGTAGCTCGGCCTCCACGCCGACCGCGCGCAGCGCGTCGAGCACCCGCCGGCCGGACCGGAGTGAGACGTCCCGCTCGTAGGAGAGCCCGCCGGCGAGCACCAGCACGTGCAGTTCGTCGGTGGCGGCGGGTCCGGTCACGGGAGTGTGTGCGGCAGGGCTGACGGACATGCGGGAATCATGCCAAGTCGGGACCGGGCGCGTCCGAGCCGCCCTGCCGGCGCCGCGGACCCGCCCCGCCGACCGCGCCGAAGACCTTGCGCATGGCGATCTCCTGCTCCATCACGCCGGCCAGCCGGCGGACGCCCTCACGGATCCGCTCCGGTGGCGGGAAGGAGAAGTTGAGCCTCATGTTGCCGGCGCCGGTCCCGTCGGCGTAGAAGCCGGTGCCGGGCACGTAGGCGACCCGGGCGGCGACCGCCCGCGGCATCATCGCCTTGGAGTCGAGGCCGTCCGGCAGGGTCGCCCAGACGAAGAGGCCGCCGGCCGGGGTGGTCCAGGTGGTGCCCTCCGGCATCAGGTCCGCGAGCGCGTCGAGCAGGGCGTCCCGGCGCTCGCGGTAGACCTCGCGGTAGACCTTGAGCTGCTCCCGCCAGGGCATCGTGCCCAGGTAGGTCGAGACGGCGGCCTGCGCGTAGCCGCTGGGGCAGAGGATCTGCGCCTCGCTGGCGATGACCAGCTTGTCGCGGACCGCGTGCGGGGCGAGGATCCAGCCCACCCGCAGGCCGGGGGCGAAGGTCTTGGAGAAGGTGCTCAGGTAGAACACCCCGTCGCGCCGACGGGCCCGCAGCGGCGCGGGCGCCTCGCCCTCGAAACCGAGCTGACCGTACGGGTCGTCCTCGACCACCAGCAGCCCGGCGCGCTCGCAGATGTCGAGCACCCGTTCGCGCCGCTCCTCGCTCAGCGTCACGCCGGTCGGGTTCTGGTAGGTCGGGATGGTGTAGAGGAACTTCACCCGCCGGCCGGCCCGGGCCAGGTCGGCGATGGCCGCCTCCAGCGCCTCCGGGATCAGCCCCTCGGCGTCCATGGGCACGTGCGCCACCTGGGCCTGGGCGGCCTGGAACACCCCGAGTGCGCCGACGTACGTCGGGCCCTCGGCGAGCACCACGTCACCCGGGTCCAGGAAGAGCCGGGCCACCAGGTCCAGTGCCTGCTGCCCGCCGACGGTGACGACCACGTCCTCGGGCGAGGCGCCGCACGACGCGTCGATCCCGGACAGCGCCATCACCTCGCAGATCCGCTCGCGCAGCTCCGGGGTGCCCTGGCCGATGCCGTACTGGAGGGTGGTGGCGCCGTGCTCGGCGCCGAGCCGGCCGAGCATCTCGCCGACCGCGTCGAGCGGCAGCGCCGCGATGTAGGGTGCCCCACCGGCGAGCGAGACCACCTCCGGCCGGCTGGCCACCGCGAAGAGGGCCCGGATCTCGGAGGCCGTCATCCCCCGGACCCGCCGGGCGTACCGGTCGGTGTAGTCGTCGAGTGTCGTGCCGGTCATGACATCACCTCGATCGGGTGTCGGCGGGGCTACCGCCCGGTGTGGTACCCGCGATGCCGGCAACCATGGCGGCGCGCGGGAAAAGCCGGTTGGTCGATCGTAGTCGCCGCCGGCCGGCACCGCGCCCACCGTGTGGGTACGTCCACATCCCGGACCGGCCCGCTCTCCCCGGCTCGGGTGGGCGTTCGCGCATCCTCTCCCGTAGCGCCGGGCGGAGGCGTACGATCGCTCGTCGGGGGCAGGAAGGCGGTGGGAGACCGCAGTGGTCTCCGCTCCGGGCCTATGGGTGGGGTGCTCATGTCGCGACGTCTGGTCAGTCTGACCCTGGACACGCTGGAGGACCTGCCCCGCTCCTGCCGGCAGTGCGTCTACTGGGAGCTCGACCCGGTCTCGGCCGAGCGCGCGTGCGCCGCCGGCGATCCGGGGCTGGAGAAGGAGGCCTGGGTCTCCCAGACGCTCCTGGAGTGGGGTTCCTGCGGCAAGCTCGCGTACGTGGACGGCATGCCCGCCGGTTTCGTCATGTTTGCCCCGCCCGCGTACGTTCCGCGCTCGATGGCCTTCCCCACCTCGCCGGTCTCGGCGGACGCCGCGCTGCTCATGACGGCCCACGTGGTGCCCGCCTTCGCCGGCGGCGGCCTGGGCCGGATGCTGGTGCAGGGGGTCGCCCGGGATCTCACCAAGCGCGGGATCAAGGCGATCGAGGCGTTCGGCGACGCGAAGTTCGGCGACGACGGGGACGACCCGACCCGGGCCTGCCTCGCGCCGGCCGACTTCTTCCTCTCGGTGGGCTTCAAGACGGTCCGCCCGCACCCGCGCTACCCCCGGCTCCGGCTGGAACTGCGCACCGCGTTGAGCTGGAAGTCCGACGTCGAGTACGCGCTGGAGAAGCTCCTCGGCTCGATGAGCCCGGAGACGCTGCTCCGCCCGGTCCGCCCGGCGCCCGCCACCCGCTCGATGAGCTGAGGCGCGGGTCGCTCAGTCGACCACCGTGCCGGCGGCAACCACCGCCCGCAGCTCGCTCACGTCGATCGAGCCGGTGGGCACGTCCCGCTCGATCGGGTAGTACATCCGCTGCACGGCGGCGACGATCGCCTCGACGAGCCGGTCCCGGAACCGGGGGTCCACCAGCCGGTCGCGGTCGGCCGGTGAGGTCAGGTAGCCCACCTCGACGCGGACCGCGGGCATCCGGGTCAGCCGCAGCAGGTCCCAGGTCTTGGCGTGGGTGCGGCAGTCCCGCAGCCCGGTGCGGGCCACGATCTCCCGCTGCACCAGCCCGGCCAGCCGCTCCCCGGTGGCGGAGGTGACGCCGTTGTTCGTGCCGTAGTGGTAGGTGGCCACCCCTTCGGCCGCCGGGTTGGCGTGCCCGTCGGTGTGCAGGGAGATGAAGACGTCGGCGCCGAGGGAGTTGGCCAGCTGGGCGCGGTCCGCGTCCGGCAGGCAGGTCCGCGGGGACGGGCCCCGGGTGAGCTGCACGCGTACGCCGGCCGCGGCGAGCCGCCCCTCCAGCCGGCTGGCCAGGTCGTGCACGAGGTCCGCCTCGGTCCAGCGCAGCGGACCGTCGGGCACGACCACGCCCGGGTCGGTGCCGCCGTGCCCCGGGTCGATGACCACGGTCCGTCCGACCAGGGTCGGCCCGGCCTGCCGGATGGCGTCGGACTCGCGGAGCCACTGCGGCCGCCCGCCGACCACCTTCCGGCCGAGGCGACGCAGCGCGTTGATGGTGTGCGGGCCGCACGTCCCGTCCGGCTTCAGCCCCATCTCCCGCTGGAACTGGGCGACGGCGCGGGAGGTGCGGATGCCGTAGATGGCGTCGGCGCGCCCCGCGTCGTATCCCATCTCCAGGAGCCGTTCCTGGAGTGCCCGGACGTCCTCGCCGGTCAGCGGCTCGGGGACCGCGTGGTAGAGGGTGCGCGCGCCGAACCGCCAGCGGGCCGCGTCCAGCGCCTGCCAGGTCTCCGAGCCCACCCGCCCGTCCACGCTCAGGCCGCGGGACTGCTGGAACGCCCGGACGGCGCGCTCGGTCTCCGCGTCGAACTCCTCGCCGCCGCGGCCGGCCGGGAGCAGCTCCAGGCCGGTGAGGACGGTGCGGATCTCGGCCACCGCGGGTCCCCGGTCACCGGGTCGGATGGGACGCACGACGACCCCCTCTGCACGGACGCTGGCTGGCCGGAGACTCCGACGGAGGTGCTTCCCCGCTGGGGACGCCTTACGGAGCGTACCGTGGCCGGTCACCGGCGACTGCGGGTTCGCCGCAGGTCAGGAACGCGGAACCCCCGTCACCCGGGGTCGGGCGGACGGGGGTTCCGGTGGTGTCGGGTGTCGGCTCAGAGCGCCGACTCGATGAGCTTGACCAGCTCGCCCTTCGGCTTGGCGCCGGCGATGGACTGCACCGGCTCGCCGTTCTTGAAGATGGTCAGGGTCGGCACGGACATCACCCGGTAGGTGCGCGCCGTCTCGGGGTTCTCGTCGATGTTGAGCTTGACGATGGTGACCTGGTCACCCATCTCGCCCGCGATCTCCTCCAGCAGCGGCGAGACCTTGCGGCACGGACCGCACCACTCCGCCCAGAAGTCGACCAGAACCGGCTTGTCGGACTTCAGCACGTCGCTCGCGAAGCTCGCGTCCGTGACCGCCTTGGTTGCTCCCACTATGAACCCCTCCTCCGGGACCTGTTCGTGAAAATCTTTCAGCCTTGCAGGGTGGCGATGAAGCGCTCGGCGTCGAGGGCGGCCGCACAGCCCGTGCCGGCCGCCGTGATGGCCTGCCGGTAGATGTGGTCGACCACGTCACCGGCGGCGAACACACCCGGAATGCTGGTCCGGGTGCTCGGCGCCTGCACCTTCACGTACCCCTCGTCGTCGAGTTCCACCTGGTCACGGAAGAGCTCGCTGCGCGGGTCGTGGCCGATCGCCACGAAGACGCCGGTGACGTCGAGCACCTTGCTCTCACCGCTGTGCACGTTGCGCACCCGTACGCCGCTGACCTTGCCGTCCTCGCCGAGGATCTCCTCGATCACGCTGTTCCACTCGACCTTGATCTTCTCGTTGCCGAGGGCGCGAGCGGCCATGATCTTGCTGGCGCGGAACGAGTCGCGGCGGTGGATGATCGTCACCGACTCGGCGAACCGGGTGAGGAAGCTGGCCTCCTCCATCGCGGAGTCGCCGCCGCCGACCACCACAATGTGCTGGTTGCGGAAGAAGAAGCCGTCACAGGTGGCGCAGGACGACACGCCGTGGCCCAGGTATTCCTGCTCGCCCGGAACACCCAGCGGACGCCAGGCCGAGCCGGTCGAGAGGATGACCGCCTTGGCGCGGTAGGCGGTCTCGCCCACCCAGGCGGTGCTCACCGTGTGGGAGCCGACCTCGCCGGTGTCCTTCAGCTCGACCCGGGTCACGTCGTCGGTGAGGAACTCGGCGCCGAACCGCTCGGCCTGCTTGCGCATGTTGTCCATCAGCTCGGGGCCGAGGATGCCGTCCGCGAAGCCGGGGAAGTTCTCCACCTCGGTGGTGGTCATCAGCGCACCGCCGGACTGCACGCCCTCGATGACCAGCGGCTTGAGGTTGGCGCGCGCGGCATAGACCGCCGCCGTGTAACCGGCCGGCCCGGAGCCGATGATGATCAGGTTGCGGACCTCGTCCACTGCCGTCTCCCGATGTGTGTGTTCGTCACCGGCGCGCACCGATGTCCGATCCCGAGTGCCGACAGCTCAGCGGCGCCGACACCTGACTTGCAGAACGTCATCGTACGAAGCGGGGATTCCCGAGCCGGTCATCCGGTGGGTCACGTCACGTGGGGGAACCCGCCCGGGTGACCGCGACCTCACCCTACCCGCGCGGTGAAGCGGGTGTCGGCTCCGGACCCGGGGACCGCGCACTCGGGTCCGCTCACCCAGGCCCACCGGGCGCCGCCGCCGTCCGTGAAGGTGACCACCAGGGCCGGGCTGCCCCGGAACCGGGCGTAGTCGACCAAATGGACGGTGAGCGGCCCGGCACGGTGTTCCGTGCCGATCTCGGACAGGCAGGAGGCCAGCGCCTCGGGGCGTTCCAGCCGGTCCAGCCCGGCGGACTCGAAGACCCGGTGCTCGTCCTGTCCACCGGCGGAGCTCGCCTTGTCGCTCGCCATCACCGAGGGCCCGGCAACCCCACCCGGGATGCGGGAGATGGCGTCCGGGGTGTAGTCGGTGCCGCTGTGCAGGGCCGGCCCGGTGGTCTGGATCGGCCCGGCGGCCAGCGGAGCGGCCTCGCCGCCGGCCCGGCTGCCCGCGCTGTCGGACGCCCCGGTGACCTGGCCGGCACCCGTGTCGACCAGGTGGCTGACCCCGAACCCGACCGCGGTCACCGAGGCGGCGGCCAGCGCGACCGGACCGGCGAGCCGGGTCCAGCGCCGGGAGCGGCGCCCCGGCCCGGTGTTCCGGCCGGGCCGGCCGGTCGCGCCGGACGGGTGGGTGCCCCGGCCGGGCTGTGCCGGCACCGCGGCCGGCGTCGAGCCCGGCTCGGGAGCGTCGGACGCCAGGTCGCCGGTCGGGGCCGGACCGGCGCCGGCGAGCGCCGCGGTGATCCGGTCCGCCACGGACTGCGGAAGCTCCGGGCCGGGCTCGGCGGCCCAGCCGGCCAGGTCCGCCCGGACCAGCTCGTCCGCCCGGGCCAGGGCCGCGTGCGCCTCGCCCCAGGCCGGGTCCCGCTCGACCAGCCGGGCGACGGTCGCCTGCTCCGGGGTGCCGTCCAGCGCCCCGCCGAGGTAGTCGGCGAGCAGGTCGTGGTCGACCTCGCTGAACTCCCGGGAAGTCACGTCTCCTCCTGGCTGGCATCCCGCCGGGACCGTCCCGACGTGGATCCGACGCCCTCGGGCGGCCGCGGGTTCCCACCGGTGACCCGCGGCACGTCCGGGACCTCGTCGGAACCGGTCCGCAGGTGCCCGAGAAGCACGGCCAGCCGGGCCCGGCCCCGGGCGCACCGGCTCTTCACCGTGCCCTCGGCGACCCCGAGCATCCGGGCGACCTCCGCCACCGGATAGCCCTGCACGTCCACCAGGACCAGCGCGGCCCGCTGCTCGACCGGCAGCGCGGCCAGGGCCTGCCGGACCACCAGGGCGGTGTCGTGGTCCCGGGCCGGCGCCGCCGGCTCCACCCCGCCGGTGTGCCGGCCGGGCTGCCCGTCGGTGTGGACGCCGTCGGGCAGCGGGACGGTGGCGTGCGTCTGGCGCCGCCGGATCCGGTCCAGGCAGGCGTTGACCACGATCCGGTGCAGCCAGGTGGTGACCGCCGAGTCGCCGCGGAACCGGGCCGCGGCGCGGTGCGCCGACAGCAGCGCGTCCTGGAGGGCGTCGGCCGCCTCCTCGCGGTCGCCGAGCGTCCGTAGGGCCACCGCCCAGAGCCGGTCCCGGTGCCGGTGGAACAGCTCGGCGAAGGCGTCCCGGTCACCGGCGACGTGCGCCCGCAGCAGGTCGAGGTCGGACATCCCGGCCGGCGGGCCGTCCCCGGTCGCCGGTTCGGGCGTGCGCCCACCGCGACCCGCCATCACCACGTCCGGCGGAGGTGGTGCACCGGGTGCGGCGAACGGCTCACGAGCCCTGGACCGTGATTTCCTGTACGCCGAGCTTCCAGCTGCCGCCGCTGTCCTTCTCCGGCAGCTCGGTGATCCAGAAGAGGAGGTACTGGTACTTCTCCTCCGGGTTGAACCCGTCGAAGACCATCGTGGTGCCGTCGAACTCCTCGAACGGCTGCCCGATCCGCTCCGTGTAGGCGGCGACGAGCTTCTTGTCTTCTGAGGAGCTGGAATCGAACTCGCGACTGCCCGCGCGCAGTTCGGCCGAGGCGCCAGTGGACGAGAGAGTGGCCTGGAGTGACTTGACCGTGTGCGGGGCGCCGAGGTCGATCCAGATCCCCATGCCCTTCTTCAGACCGCCGAACTTGCCGTTGTTCCGGTAGCTCGCGGTCTCCCAGCCCTCGTTCGGGTCGCCGTCGATCACCTTCTCGGCGTTCCGCACCTCGGCGCGGTCCTTGCTGTCCGGGTCGATGATCCGGACGTCCTGGATGTTCAGCTTGCCAACCGGGGCGGCCGGGGCGCTGGTGCCGCCGGCGGGCGCGCTGCTGGACGGCTGGGCCACCGGCTCCTTGCCCGGGTCCTTGTCGTCGCCGAGGGCGCTGATCCCGATGAGCAGCCCGACCAGGGCGACCGCCAGCAGCGCGGCGATGCCCAGGGCGACCTTGCGGCCGCCGGCCGCGGCCAGCGGCGAGGGCTCCTCCTCGGTGTCGGCCGTGAAGCGCAGCGGGCCGGCCTGCTCCAGGAAGTGCTCGTCGGCGGGGATGTCGAGCCGGTTCAGCTCGGCCGACAGCACGTCGGACGAGGGCGGGGCGATCTCCGGGTCGAGCAGGTCCATGGTGAGGTCGTCGAGGTATGCCGGCACCCCGGCGCGCACCTGGCGGGGCGCGGCGATGGCGCCGCCGGCGTCCCGGACGGCGTCGGGGAGGGCGGCGCGGCCGTGGCCGGCGGTGGCGCCGTGCAACGGGGCCTCGCCGTGCGGCCAGTGCCCGGTCAGGGCGAAGTAGAGCACCCCGCCGACCGCCCGCAGGTCGTTCTCCTGGCTGTCCGCCCCGTCGGTGCGCGCGTCGGCCAGCACCACGCGGCCGTCGTCGCTGATCATGACGGTGCCGGGGTGGACGTTGCCGTGCACCATGCCGGTGGCGTGCACGGCGGCGAGGGCGCTGGCGACGGCGCTGCCGATGGCGGTGGCCCGGGCCGGGTCCAGTGGACCGTCGGCGGTCACCAGCTCGCGCAGCGACTGCCCGTCCACCCATTCGCGGACCACGTAGGCCCGGTCGGCCTCGTCGATCGCGTCGTAGACGCCGACCAGGTTGGGGTGGATCACCCGGCTGGCCGCGACGGCCGCCTGGAGCATCTCGGTGGCGGAGTCGCCACCCGGGTAGCGGAGGACCACCGCGACCGGACGGCGCAGCACGACGTCGACCCCGCGCCAGACCAGCCGGCCCGCGCTGTCGTTGTTGATGTGCTCGACCAGCTCGTACCGCTCGGCCAGGACCTCACCGACCGCGGGAGCACCGAAGGTCGCGACCGGCGGAGAGGTCTCCTCCGCCTCCTGACCCTCGCCGACCTGGGTCACCCGTCCTCCCTCGGTGATCGTGTCGATCGATGGACCCGTGCTGCTGGGCATGTGGCTTCCCGCTCTGCCTTGGCTGGAACCGGCAGACCGGTGTCGACGCCCGCGTCGGCACCCGCCGTGCCCGTCGAGAGTGACCTTACCCGGGATGCCCGGTTCTCCGACATGTCATCTTCCCGCCGGAGTTGGTGGGACGCCAGTGACGGTGGGGATCGGCCGGGTGAACGGCCCGGTCGGGCCACGTCGCTGGGACACGCACGCCCAATCTAGATGTTGACGGCAAGTAGTCGGCGCAGGGGCACACCGGTGTGGCGGCCTCCGTGACCCGGACGGGTTTCCCCTGCTCCGGCCCTTCACCCTCAGCCGTACGGTTGGTTGTCCACAGGCCGAGAGGCCCATTGGGCGGGGGAACCCTGAGTTATCCACAGCCGTATCCCCAGGCTGGTGATCGTCGTTCACCGTCCGTCACAGGTGCTGGTCGAGGTCAGCGCCCGAGGCGGCGGCGGACCATCCCGACCACCTCGGTGATCTCGCCGATGCGCAGCACCATGGCGAGCCCGAGGTACGTCACGCCGATCACCGCGCCGCCGATCACCAGCTGGGCGACCGCGGCGAGCCAGCTCAGGTGGGCCGGGTCGCCGGGGAGCAGCTTCACCACGAGCAGACCGACCAGCGCGGCGCCCAACGCGGCGAGCACCACCCGGCCCATGGTCCGCATGATCCCGCCGAGCCCGATCCGGCCCACCCGGGGTCGCAGCAGCAGCGCCGAGACGACCGCCGCCGCCACGTACGAGATCGCGTTGCCGAGCATCATGCCGGCCGCCGCGAAGGTGGCCGAGAAGGCCAGGTAGAGGCCGACCTGGAGGAGCACCCGCAGGGCCACCACCGGGATGTTGACCAGGGCCGGGGTGCGGGTGTCCGGCAGCGCGTAGAAGGCGAAGGTGAAGAGCTGACTGATCGCGAACGGCACCAGGCCGATGGCCGCCACCAGCAGCACGGTCGAGGTGGCCACGGCGTTCTCGCCGGTGAACGCGCCGTACCGGAAGACCACCACCGAGATGGGGCCGGCCAGCACGGCGTAGCAGACCGCGATGGGGGCCAGCACCGCGGTGACCATCCGGGTACCCCGGGACAGGTCGGCGGTGACGTCGCGGAACCGGCCGTCGGCGGCGGCCGCGCTCATCCGGGGCATGAGCGCGGTGATGATCGACACCGCGATGATGCCGTGGGCCATCATCAGCAGCAGGAAGACGTTGTTGTAGATCAGCAGGCCGGCGCTGTCCTCGCCCGCCGCCCGGGTGAGCAGGTTGACCACCACGAAGAGGCCGAGCTGGTTGACCGCGACGTAGCAGAACATCCAGGCGCCGAGCTGGGCCAGCTCGCGCAGCCCCAGCTCCCGGAAGTCGAAGCGCAGCCGCCACCGGAAGCCGACCTTGCGCAGGGCCGGCAGCAGGCCGGCCGCCTGGACCGCCACGCCGAGCAGGGCGCCGCCGCCGACCAGCAGGATCTGCCCCCAGCCCATGTCCTCCGGCCGGATCGCCTCCGCGCCGTAGATCAGGATGTAGAGGCCGAAGGCGCCGATCACCACCAGGTTGTTGAGGATCGGCGCCCACATCGGGGCGGCGAAGTGCCCCCGGGTGTTCAGCACCGCGGCGATCAGCGCGCTCAGGCCGGTGAAGAACAGCATCGGGAGCATCAGGTACGACAGGTTGGTGACCAGGTCGGTGTAGTGCTCGTCCTTGCCGCTGGCGTAGAGCGCGGTCAGCACCGACGCGCCGGCCATCGCGATCAGCGCGGTGGCGGCCAGGGCGAGCACCGCGAGGGTCAGCAGCCGCTGCGCGTACGCCTCACCCCGGTCCGGGTCGATCTTGCGGCGGCGGACCAGCACCGGGATCAGCACGCTGGTGAGCACGCCGCCCAGCAGGAACTCGTAGACCTGGTTCGGCAGGAACTGGGCGGTGGTGAACACGTTGCCGACCAGGTTGCCGAGCGCCGCGCCCACCATGAGGTTGCGGACGAAGCCGGTGCCCCGGCTGACCAGGCTGCCGACCGCCATCACCGCGCTGTTCGCCGCGGCGCTGGTCTCCGCGACAACCTCCTGGGGCGGCGCGGTGGCCTCGACCCCCGGCTGGTTCAGCGGCTCCGCCGAGATGAAGGTGGCGTCGTCGTTCGGCGGCAGGCCGTCGCCGTGCGCGTTCGCGCTGCGGTAGAGCCCGCCGCTCATGTCCCAGCCTCCAAGGGGTACGTCAGAGCCGGGCCTCGCCGGTCCCGCTACCGAGACCTTAGTCAACCTCGGCCCGTTACCCGCGCCCGGCGCAGGAGATGCGACCCGGGCCCGATAGGCTGGCGATCCCATGTCCGAACTCTCCGCGTCCCACGCCGCCGACCGCCGCGACCTGACCGCCGCGCAGCGCAGCGCCGTCGCCGAACTGCTCCGCGTGTCGCCGGTCGCCGACGAGCTGGGCCGGCGTTTCGCCCAGGCCGGTCACGAGCTGCACCTGGTGGGCGGTTCGGTCCGGGACGCCCTGCTCGGCCGCCTCGGTGACGATCTGGACTTCTGCACCGACGCCCACCCGGACGAGACCATCCGGGTCATCCGCGGCTGGGCCGAGTCGATCTGGGAGACCGGGCGGGAGTTCGGCACCATCGGCTGCCAGCGCGACGGGCTCCGGCTGGAGATCACGACCTTCCGCGCGGAGGCGTACGACCAGGTCAGCCGGAACCCCGTCGTCGAGTACGGGACCAACCTGGTCGACGACCTCAAGCGCCGGGACTTCACCGTGAACGCGATGGCGGTCAGCGTTCCCGACCACCGGTTCACCGACCCGTACGGCGGCCTGGCCGACCTGGCCGCGAAGATCATCCGTACCCCGGGCACGCCTCAGGAGTCGTTCCGGGACGACCCGCTGCGGATGCTGCGCGCGGCCCGGTTCGCCGCCCAGCTGCGCTTCGGGGTCCACCCGGACGTCCGCGCGGCGATGACCCGGATGGCCGCCGACCTGGACCGGATCACCGCCGAGCGGATCCGGGACGAGTTCACGAAGCTGCTCTGCGGTGCAGACCCCATCACCGGGCTGCGGCTGCTGGTCGACACCGGGCTGGCCGAGCGCTTCCTGCCGGAGCTGACCGGGCTCAAGCTGGAGATCGACGAGCACGCCCAGCACAAGGACGTCTACGAGCACACGCTGACCGTGGTCGCCAACGCCATGTCGATGGAGGAGGGCGGCTGCGACTTCGTGTTGCGGATGGCCGCGCTCATGCACGACGTCGGCAAGCCGGCCACCAAGGCGGTCGGCCCGGACGGCCGGGTCAGCTTCCACCACCACGAGGTGGTCGGCGCCCGGCTCACCAAGGCCCGGATGAAGGCGCTGCGCTATCCCAAGGACGTGACGTCCCAGGTGGTCAAGCTGGTCGGCCTGCACCTGCGCTTCTACGGGTACGGCCGGGGCGAGTGGACCGACTCGGCGGTCCGGCGGTACGTCACCGACGCCGGTGACCTGCTGCCCCGCCTGCACAAGCTGACCCGCTCCGACTGCACCACCCGCAACCGGCGCAAGGCGGCCCAGCTCGCCGCCGACTACGACGCGCTGGAGGAGCGGATGGCCCGGATCGCGGCCGAGGAGGACCTGGCCCGGGTCCGCCCCGACCTCGACGGCAACGCGATCATGGAGTTGCTGGGCGTGCCGCCGGGACCGGTCGTCGGGCGCGCCTGGCAGTACCTCAAGGAGCTGCGGCTGGAGCGCGGCCCGCTGGAGCGGGACGAGGCCGAGGCGGAGCTGCTGCGATGGGCCCGCGAACAGGGCCTCCGCGGCTGACGCCGGGGGCGGGCTGACGACGATACGCCGGCGTGTCGACCGAACGGTTGACGCGCGAGGGTCGATGCGTCCCGCATGATGTTGGTCATCACCGACCTCCCGCTTCGAGGGTGAGGCGGTTCTGATCGCATCCGCCCGTCCGGTTCGGACGGTCCCTGGACACGGGGAGAATCCTCAGTGAGAAACCACGGTGCGTTGCGCCGCGCTGCCCTGGTGGGGCTTGCCCTCACCTCGGCAACCTCCATCATGTGCGCCGCCACGAGCGGCCCCGCGCTTGCCGATCCGGCCGGCCCGAAGCGTGCCCCGGTCCGGGGCGCCGACGCGGCCGAGGCGGTCCCCGGCCGCTACATCGTCGTCCTGAAGGACGGCAGGGCAGCCGGCGCCGCCAAGGTGCGGTCCGCCGCCTCGGCCCTCGCCGGTGAACACGGCGGCACCGTCCGCCGGGTCTTCGGCAAGGCGCTGCACGGCTACTCCGCCAGCATGGACCGCCGGCAGGCCGAGCGCCTCGCCGCGGACCCGGACGTCGCGTACGTCCAGCAGGTGCAGCGCTGGTCGGCCACCGGCAGCCAGACCAGCCCGCCGTCCTGGGGCCTGGACCGGATCGACCAGACCACCGCGAAGGCCAACGGCGTCTACACCTACCCGGCGACCGGGGCCGGCGTGACCGCGTACGTCATCGACACCGGCATCGACATCGACCACCAGGACTTCGGCGGGCGGGCCAGCTACGGCTACGACGCCATCGAGCAGGACGACGTGGCGCAGGACTGCGACGGCCACGGCACCCACGTGGCCGGCACCATCGGCGGCACGAAGTACGGCGTGGCCAAGGACGTCAAGCTCGTCGCGGTCCGGGTGCTCGACTGCGAGGGCAGCGGCGACAGCGAGCAGGTGATCGCCGGCATCGACTGGGTCACCGCGCACGCCACCGGGCCGGCCGTGGCCAACATGAGCCTCGGCTTCGGCGCCACCGACCAGGCGGTCAACGACGCGGTCGCCCGTTCCATCACCTCCGGCATCACGTACGCCGTCGCGGCCGGCAACAGTTGGCGGGACGCCTGCGGTGTCTCCCCGGCCAACGTGCCGGCGGCCATCACGGTCGGCGCCACCGACCAGGTGGACTTCCGGGCCTGGTTCTCCAACTACGGCCGCTGCCTGGACACCTTCGCGCCAGGCACCGGCATCGTCTCCGCCAGGATGGGCACCCCCGACGGCTCGGTGGCGATGAACGGCACCTCGATGGCCTCCCCGCACGTGGCGGGCGCCGCCGCGCTGCTGCTGGAGTCCCACCCGACCTGGACGCCGCAGCAGGTGCGGGACGCGGTCGTCACCACCGGTGTCGGCGGCGCGGTCCACGACACCATGGGTTCGGTCGACCGGCTCCTGCACGTCGGCACGGTCCCGACGGCCCGCGCCTCGTACGGCCTGAAGGCCTGGGTCAACGGCCGCTACGTGACCGCGGAGAGCGGCGGCAACCGGCCGCTGATCGCCCGGGGGACCACCATCGGGGCCTGGGAGACGTACGACGTGGTCGACGCCGGCAGCGGCCTGGTCGGTCTGCGCGCCCGGACCAACAACAAGTTCGTGACCGCGGAGAGCGGCGGCAACCGGCCGCTGATCGCCCGGTCCGCCTCGATCGGCGCCTGGGAGACGTTCCAGATCGTCGACAACACCGACGGCTCGATCAGCCTGAAGGCGACCACCAACGGCCGGTACGTCACCGCGCCGAGCACCACCACCCCGCTGATCGCCAGCAAGACCGCCATCGGCACCGCCGAGAAGTTCGACTTCGACGCGTCGGCCCCGGTGGTCAGCCTCAAGTCGCTGGCCAACAACAAGTTCGTCACGGCGGACAGCAGCGGGAGCCAGCCGCTGATCGCCCGGGCCGCCGCCGTCGGGGCCTGGGAGAAGTTCGAGCTCGTCAGCGCCGGCGACGGCTACGTCGGCCTCAAGGCGCTGATCAACGGCAAGTTCGTCGCCGCGGAGAGCGCCGGCACGAAGCCGCTGATCGCCCGGTCCACCGCGATCGGCCCGTGGGAGACGTTCGACTTCCTCGACTACAACCCGGACGGCTCGGTCTACCTGCGGGCGGACATCGACGGGCAGGCGGTCACCGCCGGCAGCACCGGCACCAGCCAGCTCATCTCCAGCCGCACCATCGACTGGGAGAGCGAGACCCTGGGTCTCGGCATCGGCGAGAAGTTCGTCGTCGCGGTCATCTGACCGTCCACATAACGGCGCCCGCCGGCATCCCCAGCAGGGGAGACCGGCGGGCGCCGTCGTGTCACGGGGTGACCGTGGTGCCGTCCACGGTGTTCTTGCCGTTCGTGTGCGCGCTGCCCAGCTTGGCGAGCAGCCCGGGCAGGTCGATGCCGGTGAGGTCGCTGCCGAGCTGGAGGCCCTGCGCCACGTTGCCGGCGACCGACTTGGTCAGCGACGACGCGCCGTCGGTGGAGATGACGGTCATCTTGTCGATGGCGCCGATCGGGGCGCTGGCCGCCTCGACCACCTGCGGCAGCACCTTGACCAGCAGGTCCAGCACCGCGGCCTCGCCGTACGCGGCGAACGCCTCGGCCTTGCGGGCCATCGCGTCGGCCTCCGCCTGCCCCCTGGCCAGGATGGCCGCGGCCTCGGCCTGACCCTCGCGCTCGACCGCCTCGGCGATCGCGGAACGCCGCCGCTGCTCTGCCTCACCCTCCTTGGCGCCCTCGATCGCGTTCGCCTCGGCCAGCGCGGCCCGGCGGGCGCGCTCGCCCTCACCGGTGAGCCGGGCCTGCTCGGCCGCGGCCTGGGCGGCGGCGATGGTGGCCTGCCGCTCGGCGTCGGCGCGCAGCACGGCCGCGTTGCGGTCCGCCTCGGCCTCCTGCTCGACCTTGTAGCGGGCCGCGTCGGCCGGCTTGCGCACCTCGGTGTCGAGCTGCCGCTGCTTCAGCTCGGCGTTGCGCTCGGCCACCTTCTGCTGCTCGGACAGGATCGCCTGGTCCCGCTCGGCCTGGGCGAGCGGGCCGGCCGCCGCGGACCTCGCCTTGGCCGCGTCGATCTCGGCCTGGATGGCGGCCTGCTTGAGCGACAGGTTCCGGTTCGCCTCGGCGATGGCCTCCTCGGCGAGCAGCCGCTCCTGCTCGGCCTGCTGCCGGGCCCGCGCCTCGGCGATGGCCGCGTCCTTGAGCACCCGGGCCGCCTCCGGCCGGCCCAGGTCGGCCAGGTAGGAACCCTCGGCCAGGATGTCCTGGAGCTGGAAGGTGTCCAGCACCAGGCCCTGGTTGGTCATCGAGTGCTCGGCCTCCTCGGCGACCGCGCTGGCGAAGGCGGCCCGGTCCCGGATGACCTCCTCGACGGTGAGCCGGCCGACGATCGAGCGCAGCGCGCCGGCGAGCACTTCCCGGGTGAAGTCCTCGATCTCGTCCTGCTGGTGCAGGAAGCGCTGGGCGGCCGCGCGGATCGCGTCCTCGGTGCCGCCGACCTTGACGATCGCCACGCCGTGCAGGTCGGCGCGGATGCCCTGCTTGCTGACCGCGCCCTTGATGCCGACGTCGATCCGCCGGCTGGAGAGGTCGAGCGACTGGAGCTTCTGCACCACCGGCAGCACGAAGACGGACGCGCCGAGCACGACCTTCTGGCCGGACATGTCGGTGGAGCGTCCGCCGTCGGCGGTCTGGGTGGTCCGGCCCTTGCGGCCGGTGACGATGAACGCCTCGTTGGGGCCGGCCACCTTGATCCGGGAGAGCACGAAGAGGACGAGGACGACGGCGAGGAGGACCGCGCCGCCGATGGCGACGAGCAGGGGCATGGGGATTCCCGTCTGTGCTTGGGGGTGTCAGTAGGTCTCGACGTGCACGCTGGTCTCGCTGAGCGCTTCGACCACGAAGATGCGGGCGCCGACCGGGATCGGATGGTCGGCGCGGGCGTTGAGTTTGACCGGCTGGCCGGCGAGGCGTACCCGGACCTCGCCGTAGCCGTTGGCGGGGACCGGGGTCACCACCAGGCCGATCGCGCCGGCCAGGTCATCCCGGGTCGGCGTGGCGTCCGTGCGCATGTTCCGGGCCGCGCGGCTGAGCCGGGCCGCCAGCCAGCCGGTGGGCACGGCGGCGAGCACGCCGCCGGCCGCCGCCGCCGCGATCAGCCCGGGGGTACGCCCACCGAGCAGTTCGTTGACGATCGCGGCGCCGAAGCCGAACGCCCCGGTGAACCCGGCGACCGCCTCCAGCGACACCGGCCCGTCCACGTCCGGATGGCCCAGGTGCAGCACGCCCGAGCCGAGCAGGGCGAGCGTCAGCACCCCGACCCCGACCCCGCCGATGATCAGGAAGATGAGCGTCCCCGTGGCCACGACCTGCACGGTATCGACGTCGTGCAACATCAACGACCGCTGAACGGTCAGCGGGGAGCGACACTCACCTCAAGATCGATCAGCTGCTTCGGCAGTGGCTGGCGGACCAGTTCCCGGCCGGCGGTGTCGGCGAGCACGAAGTCCCGCGACCCGTTCGGCCGCCGGTAGAGCAGGCGGTCGTCGGTGACCCAGACGACGTCGGCGGTGGGCAGCGGGTTCACCACCCGGCCGGTCGCCGTCTCGACCAGCAGCGGTTCCTGCTGCCCCTGCACGACCACGTGCTTCCCGTCCGGTGACCAGGCCCAGGGACCGGCCGGGTCCCCGGGCACCGGTTCGAAGCGGGTCGGCCGGCCGTCGTCGGCAGAGAAGAGTTGCACACCCCGGCGGGGGTGCCTCGCCGACTCGGAGCGGGTCCGGTTCGGGTCGGTCTGCTGGAGCGCCACCTCCCGGCCGTCGCGGGTCCAGACGAAGAAGCAGTAGTCGGTGCAGAGGAAGCGCTTCATGTCCACCGGGTGGGTCTTCCTGGTCCCGTCCAGGTCGAGCACGACGAAGCCGAAGTGGTCGAGCGGTCCGGTCAACAGGAGCCGTCGCCCGTCCGGCGACCACGTCGGGCCGGTGAACGTCCGGCCGACCTCGTACCACCGGGTCTTTCCGCTGGTGAGGTCGATGATCCCGACCTGACGGGGATGAGTCGCGTCCGTCACCGCGACGAGTGAACCCGTCGGGGCGGGGGCGATGCCGTAGTAGCGGTTGGTGCTGAAGTAGCGGGCGCGTCCCCGGTCGAGCAGGACCCCCTTGCCCGATCCGTCGGTCGCCTGCGCTCGGGTCACCACCCAGTCCCCTGGCAGCATCAGCGGTTTCCGGGCCCAGTCGGCGCCCGGCGTGGGCCGCACGGCCGGCGACGGGGTGGTGGTCACCGGTGGCGGCGGGGTCGGCCGGGGGCGGAACAGCACGAACGGCAGGGTCACGGCGGCCACCGCGACCAGGGCGGCGGCGGCCGCCGTGACGCGCCGCCGGCGGCGCAACCGGCGACCGCGGCCGAGCGACCGGGCGGCCAGGTCCGGGGCGGGACCGGCGCCGTCCGCGAGTTCGCGTACGGCCGTCCGGAGGGTCTCGTCCAGCGACGTGCTCATCGGATCACCTCCGCTCGGCTGGTCCGTTCGTCCAGGCCCGGCACCAGCTGACGCAGCTTGGCCAGGGCCTTGGCGCTCTGGCTGGCCACCGTGCCGGTCCGGCAACCGAGCAGCGCGGCGGTCTGTTCGACGCTCAGGTCCTCCAGGTAGCGCAGGGTCAGCACGGCCCGCTGCCGGGGCGGCAGCGCCCGCAGCGCGTCCCGCAGCAGCAGCCGCAGGTCGCTGTCCTCGCCGGCCGCCGCCCGCTCCGGCAGCTCCGCCAGCGTCACCTCCGGCCGCCGCGCCCGGCGCCGCCAGCCCGAGACCTGGTCGTGGTAGAGGATCCGCTTCACGTACGGTTCCGCGTCGCCGCGGATCCGGGGCCAGCGGGCGTACGCCTTGGCGAGCGCGTTCTGGAGCAGGTCCTCCGCCGCGTGCTGGTTCCCGGCCAGCGCGTACGCGACGCGCAGCAGGAACGCTCCCCGTTCGTTGACGAACGCGGTGAACTCCCCGTCGACCTCTGCCACCGCCCACCTCCGTAGCTCAGACGCCCGGGGCGCGAGGAACTTTGCCTCATGGCGCGGGACAATGGGCGACATGCTGTGGACCGTGCTCGACTCACCGATCGGGGAGTTCTCCGTCGGCACCGACGCCGGCGCCGTCCGCGGGGCGCACTTCGGCCGGGTGGCGTCGGCCGCCGACGAGCCCGGCGACGAGGTCGCCCGGCGGGCGGTGGCCGAGCTGCGGGCGTACTTCGCCGGTGAGCTGACCGCGTTCACCGTGCCGGTGGTGGCGCCGCGAGGCTCGGAGTTCGAGCGCGCGGTCTGGCGGGAGATGACCCTCATCCCGTACGGGGAGACGAAGACCTACGGCGAGGTGGCGAAGGCGGTCGGGGATCCGGGAGCGGCCCGGGCGGTCGGGGTGGCCTGCAACCGCAACCCGATCCCGGTGATCGTGCCCTGCCACCGGATCGTCGGGGCGGGCGGCAAGCTGGTGGGCTTCGGCGGCGGGCTGCCGCGCAAGGTGACCCTGCTGGAGCTCGAAGCGGCCGTGGCGCTGCGGCGCGCCTGGTCCTGACGTACGCCGAGAAGGAAGGCCGGGTCCGTGCGGACCCGGCCTTCCTTCGGTGTGCTCAGCGCGTCAGCGCTCGACCTCGCCGGCGATGAACGCCTCGACGGCGGCGTGCGCGTCGTGGTCGGCGTACTGCTTGGGCGGGGACTTCATGAAGTACGAGGAGGCGGAGAGGATCGGGCCACCGGTCTTCCGGTCCAGCGCGATCTTCGCGGCCCGGACGGCGTCGATGATGACACCGGCCGAGTTCGGCGAGTCCCACACCTCGAGCTTGAGCTCGGCGTTGAGCGGGGTGTCACCGAAGGAGCGACCCTCCAGGCGGATGTACGCCCACTTGCGGTCGTCCAGCCACGGCACGTGGTCGGACGGGCCGATGTGCACGTCGCTCTTCTGCATCTCGTGCGGGATCTGGGAGGTCACCGACTGGGTCTTCGAGATCTTCTTCGAGACCAGGCGGTTGCGCTCCAGCATGTTCATGAAGTCCATGTTGCCGCCGAAGTTGAGCTGGTACGTGCGCAGCAGCTCGACCCCGCGGTCCTCGAAGAGCTTCGCCAGGGCGCGGTGCACGATGGTGGCGCCGACCTGGCTCTTGATGTCGTCACCGACGATCGGCAGGCCCGCGTCCTCGAACTTCTTGGCCCACTCGGGGTCGGAGGCGATGAAGACCGGCAGGGCGTTCACGAACGCGCAGCCCGCGTCGATGGCGGCCTGGGCGTAGAACTTGTCGGCCTGCTCGGAGCCCACCGGCAGGTAGGAGACGACCACGTCGACCTGCGCGTCGCGCAGCGCCTGCGCCACGTCGACCGGCTCGGCGTCCGACTCCTCGATGATCTCGCGGTAGTACTGGCCCAGACCGTCGAAGGTCGGACCGCGCTGCACGGTGACGCCGGTCGGCGGCACGTCGCACAGCTTGATGGTGTTGTTTTCGCTGGCCACGATGGCCTCGGCGAGGTCCATGCCCACCTTCTTGGCGTCCACGTCGAACGCCGCGACGAACTTCACGTCGGAGACGTGGTAGTCGCCGAAGGTGACGTGCATGAGACCCGGGACGCGGTCGTTCGGGTCGGCGTTCCGGTAGTACTCCACGCCCTGCACGAGGGACGAGGCGCAGTTACCCACACCGACGATGGCGACGCGGACGGAGCCCATAACGTCTGCCTCCTTCTTCTTCATCACGGCCGCTCTTTCCTGGACTCTCCAGGCGGGGGCGGGCTGTCGTTTTCTCCTCGGCCGCCGGCCGTCCCGGGTTGGGGGACCGTCGGGGCCCGGCCGGAGCGCTCGTTGGCGATGAGCTCCTCCAGCCAGCGGACCTCGCGCTCACAGGCGTCGAGCCCGTGGCGTTGCAGTTCCAGGGTGTACGCGTCGAGCCGCTCGGCCGCCCGGCCGAGCACGTCACGAAGGCCTTCGCGACGCTCCTCGATCTTTCGACGACGACCTTCCAGGATGCGGAGCCGGGTGGCCTGGTCGGTCCGGGCGAAGAACGCGAAGTGCACGCCGAAGCCCGTGTCGTCGTACGTCTCGGGTCCAGCCTGCGCTATGAGCTGGGCGAAGCGTTCCTTGCCCTCGGCGGTAATGGTGTAGACCACCCGACCGCGTCGGCTGGTCAGCGCGGGAACCTCCTCGGCGGTGGCGGGTGTCTCGGCGGCTTCGGTGATCCATCCCGCCGCCTGCAGCCGGCGCAGGGTCGGGTAGAGCGAGCCGTAGCTGATCGCCGCCCGGATCGCGCCGAGCTTGGCGGTCAACTCCTTGCGCAGCTCGTAGCCGTGCATCGGAGCCTCCTGCAGGAGACCCAGGATGGCGAACTCGAGCACGGGCCATCCCTTCTTACCCCTGGCGCGGAGCGGTAACCGCCGCGATGTATCGAACCGATACATCGCACGTTAGCGGAGACGCATGATCAGGGCAAACCCCCGATTACGAGGTTCTGTCGTCACGGATCGTGACGGTGGTCGCCTCACCCCGCCGGACCGCGTACCCTTTCCCGCATGCGTACGCAGCGCCAGGTCGTCGACTACTCGCTCCAGAAGCGAGCGGTGCTGCGCGAACTCCTCACCGGGCGGATCGGCACCTACGACGTCTGCGACGCCTCGCCGTACCTGAAGAACGCCGCTCGCTTCCACGGCGAGCCCACCGACGAGCGCTGCCCGATCTGCCGCAGTGAGAACCTCATCCACGTCCACTACATTTACGGCGACGAACTCAAGCAGTCGGCCGGCCAGGCGCGCACCCGGGCGGAGTTGCCGGTCCTGGCCATGACGCTGCGTGAGTTCCAGGTGTTCGTGGTGGAGGTGTGCCCCGGCTGCGACTGGAACCATCTCGTCGAGCAGTTCCTGCTCGGCCGGGACGGGCTGGCCGGCGGCACGGAGGACACGGTGGAGCAGGAGACCGCGACCGGCTCCACCCCTCGGCGAAGGCGAGAGGCGCAACGGTGAACCTGGCTGTCCCGATCGATCCCGGCCCGACCCCAGGGCGGGACGACCGACAGCCACTAGGTCTGATTGATCCGAATAGTTCGGATTTGACGCCTGCGCCCGGGCACCCCCGGGGTGTAGCGTCTCGTGTTCCATCTCACGGCAACCCGGTGGCGGCGTGCCAGCGCCCCACCGCGACCGGCAGGGTGTGAGGAATGAACTACGGCGATCCCAGTTCTTCGCGTGGGCGGGCCCAGATCCCGGGCCCGAACGGCGAGCCCGGTCTTCCCGGGAGCCCGCACGGGAACGGCTGGTCCTCCGGTTCGGAGGGCGCTGCCTCGGCCCGGGCCTCCGTGACACCGCGCGGCTCCGCGTCCGGTGGTCGGGCCTCGGTCGGCGGCGCGCCACCGGCAGCCCGTGGCGCCGCAGGCGCGGCCTCCGTGGGCCGAGCCGGTGCGGGACGGGCCTCGGTGCCGGTCTCGCCGGCGCCCGGCGTTGCGTCGGGGCGGGCCGGCTCCGGGCGGGCCTCCGTGCCGGTGTCCCCGGCCGGCCCCGCCGGGCGCGCCTCGGTCGGCGCGGCGAGCGTCGGCACGGGCGGGCGAGCGAGCGTCGGTTCGGCGCCAGTGGGTGGCCGGGCCGCGGTGGCCCGTGCCGGGGTGCCCGGCATGGCCGGTGGCGGCCCCGGTGGGCCGGGCGGCCCGACCGGCCCCGGTCGCGGTGGTCGCGGCGGTCGCGGTGACGACCCGGCGTCGCGGGCCCGGGCGAAGAAGCGCCGGCGGATCAACATGATGATTGCCGGGTTCGCCGTCTTCATCATGCTCGCCGGCATGGGCGTGGTCGGCTTCACCTGGTACTCGCAGAAGGTGCTGCTGCCCGAGGACACCATCCCGCCGCTGTCGACCACCATCTACGACCGCAGCGGCAAGACGGCCATCGCCAAGATCGGCGACCAGAACCGGCAGCTCGTGACCATCGAGCAGATCCCGGAGTGGGTGCAGCACGCCGTTGCCGCCGCCGAGGACCGGAACTTCTACCGGCACTCCGGCGTGGACTACAAGGGCATCGCCCGGGCCGCCTGGAACAACGTCAGCGGCGGCGACAAGCAGGGCGCCTCGACGATCACCCAGCAGTACGCGCGCAACGCCTTCGACAACCTGAACCAGGACACGTACGGCCGCAAGGTGAAGGAGGCGATCCTCGCCTCCAAGCTGAACGACAAGTACGACAAGCGCGTGATCATGCAGCACTACCTGAACGTGATCTACTTCGGCCGGGGCGCGTACGGCATCCAGGCGGCGGCGCAGACGTACTTCAACCACGACGTGTCCAAGCTGACCGTGGCCGAGGCGGCCGTGCTCGCCGCGCTCATCAAGCAGCCCGAGCCGAGCGCCACGCACCGGGGCTACGACCCGGCGATCAACAAGGAAGCCGCGTTGGACCGGTGGAACTACGTCATCAACGGCATGATCACCGAGAAGTGGCTCGACGCGCCGAACATGCCGCAGCACCCCACCGAGTACCCGCTCAAGACGCTGCAGCCGCCCTCGAAGGCCAAGGCCGGCGGCTTCGGCATCGACACCCCGTACGGCAACGTCGTCAACTACGTCTCGCAGGAGCTGCGCGAGATGAAGCTCTGCACCGACAACGAGGCCGAGGTGACCGAGAAGAAGCCGCTCTGCGCCAAGGCGCTGAGCCGCGGCGGCTACAAGATCACGACTACCATCGACACGAAGATGCAGGAGGCGGCGCTCGAGGCCGCCCAGCGGGCCAAGAAGGATTCCGAGCTCTACGGGCAGCCGAAGAATCTGATGGCCGCCGTGGTGTCGATCGACCCGGCGAACGGTCGGGTGCTCGCCTACTACGGCGGGGACAACGGCACCGGCACGGACTACGCCGGCAAGAACAACGAGAATGGCGTGGTCAGCGGTGGTCACTCGCCGGGTTCGAGCTTCAAGATCTACACCCTCGCGGCCGCCCTCAAGGAGGGCATCTCCGTCAAGTCGCGGTGGAAGGGTTCGGCGTTCACCCCGAAGGACACGAAGTTCAAGGTCAGCAACGCCGGTGCCGACAAGGTCTCCTGCGGTGACTCCTGCACCCTCGAGCAGTCGACCCTCAAGTCGCTGAACGTGCCGTTCTACTACATCACCGAGAAGATCGGCCCCGACAAGGTCCTCGACATGGCCAAGCAGGCCGGCGTCACCACGATGTGGCAGACCGACACCAACCCGGCGAAGCCGCACGATCTCACCAGGGCCGACCCCAAGGACCTGGCCCCGTCGCCGTTCTTCCACGTGATCGGCTACGGCCAGTACCCGATCACCGTGCTCGACCACGCCAACGGCGTGGCCACCTTCGCCAACCAGGGCGTCTACAACAAGGCGCACTTCGTCAGGCTGGTGCAGAAGCAGAACCCGGACACCGGCAAGTGGGACACGGTCGGCTCGGAGAAGCTCAAGGGCCAGCAGCGGATCGACAAGGACATCGTCGCCGACGTCACCTCGGTGCTGGAGCAGTACCCGGGCCAGGTGAACCGCCGGCTCGACGACGGTCGCAAGGCCGCCGAGAAGACCGGCACCTGGGAACTCGGCGACGACAGCACGCGCAACGGTGACGCCTGGATGATCGGCTACACGCCGCAGCTCGCCACCGCCGTGTGGGTCGGCAACGTCAAGGACCGCAAGGCGATCAAGGACAAGAACGGCAACGACATCAGCGGCGCCAGGATGCCCGGCGCCATCTTCCAGCGCTTCATGAACGAGGCGCTCAAGGGCAAGGACAAGGAAGACTTCCCACCGGCCGCGCACGTCGGCAAGGACGACACCGGCAACGGCAAGCAGCCGCCGCCGGAGGTGCCGCTGCCGGGGCAGCAGCCGGGCTGTGACCCCCTGGGCCTGTTCTGCGACAACGGCGGCAACAACGGCGGCAACAACGGCGGCGGTAACAACGGCGGCGGTAACACCGGGCCCGGCCTCCCGCCGGGACCGGGCGACACCGGTGGTCGCGGTGGCGGCCTGCTACCGAGCACACCACCGACCCGCCAGACCTACTGACGCCACGGGCCCATGACGGCGGCCGGACCACCTGGTCCGGCCGCCGCCGGCGTTTCGCGGAGCGGAATTTGTGTGCGCGAGGCGGGACGGCGGGGCCCGGCGTACGGCAGGATGCCTCTCCATGAGCACCCAGTCGACGGCAGGCATCGACGAGAACGGCTCCGACCGGCACCTCCGGCCCGGCGCGTCCGAGGCCGCCCCACGACCCGGAGCCGTCGTGGACCACCCGTCCCGCTCGGACGGCTTCGTCCGCGGCGCCGCCGAGCTGATCGGCGGCCCGCTGGGTGACCACGCCGTCGCCCTGGACCGGCCCCCCGGCCGGGAGGGCCGGTTCTGGACCGCGGCCCGGATCGTGCTGGCCCTGGTGTGCCTGACGCTGGCCCTGCACTGGGTGCAGAAGTCCCCCTGCCAGGACGGCGCCTGGCAGAACAACGTCCAGTACACCCGGATGTGCTACACCGACGTGCTGGCCCTCTACTACGCGGAGGGGCTCAACGAGGGCAAGGTCCCCTACGCCGACCACCCGGTGGAGTACCCGGTGCTGACCGGCTACTTCATGGGCGCGATCGGCCTGCCGGTGCACGCCCTCGGCCTGGACAACCCCGGCATCAACCAGGGGCAGTGGTTCTACAACCTCAACGCGCTGGTGCTCAGCGCGCTCGCCGTCGCCACCGTCGCGGTCATCCTGAGCCTGCGCCGCCGACGACCATGGGACGCGGCCCTGTTCGCACTCGCACCGGCCCTCGTGCTCACCGCCACCGTCAACTGGGATCTGCTCGCCGTCGGGCTGGCCGCGTTCGGGCTGCTGGCCTGGGCGCGGCGCCACCCCGCCACCGCCGGCGTGCTGCTCGGCCTGGCCGGGGCGGCGAAGATGTGGCCACTGTTCCTGTTCGGCCCGATCCTCGTGCTCGCCCTGCGTGCCGGCCGGCTGCGGGCCGCGCTCACCGCCACGGCCACCGGCGCGGTGGCCCTGATCGCGGTCAACCTGCCGGTGGCGATCCCCTACCGGGAGAACTGGGAACGCTTCTTCGATTTGAACACCACCCGGCCGATCGACTGGGGCACGCTCTGGTACATCGGCCGCTACCTGGACGGCAGGATCAGCCCCTCCGCGCCCGGCGACCTCGGGCCCTTCGAGTGGCTGAACGCGCACATCTCCACGCTCAACTGGCTGTCGTACCTGCTCTTCGGGCTGGCCTGCCTCGGCGTGGCCGCGCTGGCGCTGCTCGCACCGCGCCGCCCGCGGCTCGCCCAGCTGGCCTTCCTGGTGGTCGCCGCCTTCCTGATCTTCAGCAAGGTCTGGTCCCAGCAGTTCGTGCTGTGGCTGCTGCCGCTCGCGGTGCTCGCCCGGCCCCGCTGGGGCGCCTTCCTGGCCTGGCAGTTCGCCGAGGTCTGCTACTTCGCCGCCTTCTACGGGGAGCTGCTCGGCGCGGCCACCACCCGGCCGGTCTTCCCCGAAGGCGTCTTCGTGCTGGCCGCCAGCCTGCGCCTGATCACCGTCGTGGTGCTCTGCGGGTTCGTGATCCGGGACATCCTGCGCCCCG
This sequence comes from Micromonospora sp. NPDC005305, assembly GCF_040607315.1. Lineage (NCBI taxonomy): Bacteria > Bacillati > Actinomycetota > Actinomycetes > Micromonosporales > Micromonosporaceae > Micromonospora > Micromonospora sp. NPDC005305. The sequence goes on from NZ_JBEXGL010000002.1 coordinate 452,530, forward strand.
AGCGGGACGCGGTCCGGGACACCTACGCGGACGACCCGGACGGCGGGGTGCTCGACGGCGCGCGGGACGCGCCCTGGTACCAACGCTGGCGGCACGGCGCCGCCAGCGTCGATCGCCCCGCCGAGGCGGTCACCGCCTGACTGGCCGGCCCGGTCAGAGGCGGTAGACCACCGCGTCGCCGACCTCTTCCCGGGTCACGCCCAGCCCGTCGACCGGCCGGTCGAGCATCCCCTCCCAGGGGGTGCCGCCGAGCCGGTCCCGGAGCACCACCACGTTCTTCACGCCCAGCCGCCGCAGGTAGTCGACGCTGCCGAAGTCGGGGAAGCTGACCGTGACCTCGCGGACCTGGGCCTGCGAGTTCGGGGTGAAGCCACTGCCGCCGTTGACCATCCGCTGGAACCGGTCGGTCGACCAGAGCATCACCGGCTGGTCCAGGTTCTGGCTGCTGGGCAGCACCAGCATGGGCCCGTCCACCGTCCGCATCACCGCCGGCTGCTGCGGCACCACCGGGTGCGGGGTGACGTTCAACCCCTCCACCACGACCAGCAGCAGCGGCACCAGGGTGGCCAGTCGCAGCCACGGGCCGGGCCACGGCGGGACCCGCTCGGCGGCGAGCTCGCGTACGCGGGCGCAGAACGCGGTGACCGCGCCGGCCGCGAGCAGGCCGAGCAGAAGAGTGGTCCAGAGCATCATCCGGCCCGGGGTCCGCAGCCCGTTCCAGCCCGGCAGGTGCTCGAAGAGCGGCACGTAGGTGAACCGGCCGCCGAAGAACCGGGTGCCCATGCCCAGCGCCATCGTCAGGAGCACCCCGGCCAGCAGGAAGAGCCGCTGGCGGACCCGCCAGACCGAGAAGAAGAGCCCGCCGGCGGCCAGCGCGTAGAGCACGAAGCCGGGCAGCAGGGTCATCTCCGGGTGCCAGGGCAGCACGGCACGGGCACCCTCGTGCAGCTCACCCCAGATCCGCGACTCCGCGGGGGCGGTGAAGAACCCGCTGGCCGGCGGCGAGTAGAGCTGGATCTCGCCCAGCGTCCGCGCCGCGTTCGGGTGCTGCTCCGACACCGTGAAGTACGGCACGGCCAGCAGCGCGCCCACCGCGGCGAAGACGAGCCCGCCGAGCAGGTCGGCCAGGAACAGCCGCCAGCCGAACGGACGCTTCACCCGGCGCCGCCGCGCGAACCAGACGACCGCCGAGACCAGCACGATGCCGGCCAGCAGATACGCGAACGGCAGCCCGATGCCGAAGCCGAGGCTGAGCTGCCAGGCGGCCACCAGCCAGCCCGCGAACGCCCAACCGGCGTGCCGGCGCGACGGCCGGTAACCGTGCCGCAGCGACCAGCCGTGACCACGGGCGAGCATGGCCAGCGCCAGCGGAATGCCGCCGTTGGAGATGATGTGCAGGTGCCCGGCCTGGGCCAGCAGCCACGGGGCGTAGGCGTAGCTCGCCCCGGCCACCGCACCGGCGATCCGGCCCGCCCCGAGCTGCCGAGCCAGCGCGTACGCCCCGAACGTGGCGAGGGCGTGCGCCAGCACGAACATGATGTTGTAGCGCAGCAGGGCGTCCTCGGGGCCGACCCCGATCATGCCGGCCGGCGCGTACCCGAGCAGGGTGTCGGAGAAGGCGAAGCTCCACGACTCGGGGAAGAACGTGTTCGAGTTCCACAGCTGCGCCGGGTCGGTCAGCAGGATGTGGCCGGACCAGGCCAGCTGCCAGGACTGGAGGCTCGGGTCCCAGTAGTCCTGCGGCAGCGTGTAGCGCGGGTAGCGCAGCGTGGGCCAGGTCATCAGCACGGCCAGCGCCACCGAGGCGACGGCGGCCAGCATCCACTCGTGCACCAGGAACCGGCCCACCGCGCGGACGATCCGGCGGGGCCGGGTGAGCACCGGGTCGGGGGCGGGACCGAACGCCGTCCATGGATCGGCCGGCTTGTCGGCGTCCTTGCCCTCGGCGCCGGTCGTGCCGTCGCTCCCCGCCGTGGCCGACTCCGCCTTGCCGGTATCGGCCGGGCCTTCGGCTCCGCTCTTGTCGGTCCCGCTCTTGTCGGTCCCGGCCTTGTCGTCGGTCCCGGCCATCCCCGTTTCGGTCTTGTCGCTGCTTCCGGCCTTGCGGCGGGTCCTGGCCCTGCGGCCGGTCCCGGCCTTGTCGTTGGCGCGGGTCGCGTCGTCCGTTCCGCCCGCCTCCGCGGCTTCCGCGTCACCCTTGTCGGCCGTGCCACCACTGCCTGCGGTGGCGGCGGTCCCCGCCGCGGCGGCGCGGTCACCGTTCCGCCCTGCCTCGGCGGTCGGCGCCGGCTCGTCGCCCGGGGCCCGCTCGGTCGCGGTCCCGTCCGAAGCGGCGCCCGCCGTGGCGCCCTTCTTCCGGGCCCGTCGACGGGCGCTCGCCCTCGGCTTCGCGTCGGACGCGGTGTCGCTGGTGGCCGGTGGCGGGTCGCTGTCGGCCCGGCCGCCGGTGGCGTCGGACTGCTCGGTGGTCATGCCGTCGCGCCCAGCTGCCCGCGCAGGAACGCGATGTCGGCCGCCTGGCCCTCGGTGCCGCCCGGTGTCTCCACGATCACCGGCGCACCGGCCGCCCGGATCACCGCGACCACCAGCTCGGGGTCGATGGTGCCGCCGGTGAGGTTGTCGTGCCGGTCCTGGCCGGAGTTGAAGGTGCCCTTGGAGTTGTTCGCGTGGATCAGGTCGATCCGGCCGGTGATCGCCTTCACCCGGTCGACCAGCCCCAGCAGCTCCTCGCCCCCGGCGTGCGCGTGGCAGGTGTCGAGGCAGAAACCCACCTCGTAGTCGCCGAGCGCGTCCCAGAGCCGGGCCAGCGCGTCCAGGTGCCGGGCACAGGCGTTGTCGCCGCCGGCGGTGTTCTCGATGAGGATCGGGAGCGGGAAGCCACCGGAGTCCGCCGCGTACGCGAACGTCTTCCGCCAGTTGTCGAAGCCGACGGCGAGGTCGTCACCGGCGTTGACGTGGCCGCCGTGCACGATCAGCCCTCTGGCGCCGACCGCCGCCGCGGCGGCGGCGTGGCCGAGCAGCAGCTTGCGGCTGGGGATGCGGATGCGGTTGTTCAGCGTGGCCACGTTGATGACGTACGGCGCGTGCACGTAGAGGTCGACGTCGGCGGCCCGCAGGCGCTCGGCGTCCTCCCGCGGCTTCGGGGCCTTCCAGCCCTGGGGGTCGGCGAGGAAGAACTGCACCGCCTCCGCGTCCCGGGCGGCCGCCTCGGCCAGCGGGTCGGTCGGATCGACGTGGGCTCCGATTCGCATGCAGGGCAGCCTACGTCGCGCCCCCGACGCGCGGGGCTCCCGCGCGCGGGGGTTCCGCGGTACGGATCGCGTCACCAGCCGGCCCGGTGGTCGTTGTCCGAGGTGGGATCGATGGTCGACGCTCCGACCGGACGCGGGTCCACAGCGCGGACGGCGAAGCGGAGGCCCCCGGCAACGGGACGCCCCGCCGTGCGGCCCGGCACGACGGGGCGGGATCCCGGCTTCGTCAGACCCGGAGGCTGGCCGCAGAACCAGTCCGGCGAATTCCTCCATTTCCCCCAAGAGGTGACGAGAGCCGTTGTATGGTCAGACCAGGTAACAACACGATAAAGCTCCGCGGGGCGTCCTCGATCCAACCTCATCGGTGTGGTCGTTCCTCCCCAGGTCCCACCCAAGGAATGCGGACGGGACGCCCCGCGGCCCCGTGGACAGGGGTCCACCTTCCGGCACGCGACGCCGGAGGTGGGCCCCTGTCACCGCGTCCGGACTCCGGGGACGACCGGCCCGGCCATGATCGTCGGGACCGGGTATCCTGGTCCGGTTGTCTGCGTCCGGCCGGGTTCCCCCGGCACCGGTCACGGCAACGACGCACGACCTCCTGCCACGGAAGGACCGTGGCCGCTTAGCCCACAGGAGGTGAGCACGTCTTGCGTCATTACGAAGTCATGGTGATCCTCGACCCCAGCCTCGAGGAACGCACCGTCGCCCCGTCGCTCGACACGTACCTGAACGTGATCCGGACCGCGGGTGGCTCGGTGGAGAAGACCGACGTGTGGGGCCGCCGGCGCCTCGCGTACGAGATCAACAAGAAGGCCGAGGGCATCTACGCCGTCATCGACCTCCAGGCGTCGCCGGAGGCCGTGGCTGAGCTGGACCGTCAGCTCCGACTCAACGAGTCGGTGCTGCGCACCAAGGTCATCCGCCCGGAGATGCGCTGAGCATCTAGACCCGGCACGTCCGGATCAAGCCTCATCGACGCTGTCGGAGGGCTCTGAGAGCCTGTAGGGCACAGAGATGAGTGCGCGAGGAGATGGTCATGGCAGGAGACACCACCATCACGGTCATCGGCAACCTGACCGATGACCCCGAGTTGCGGTTCACCCCCTCCGGGGCGGCGGTCGCCAAGTTCCGGGTCGCCTCGACGCCCCGCTTCATGGACAAGGCGTCCAACGAGTGGAAGGACGGCGAGCCGCTGTTCCTCTCGTGCACGGTCTGGCGGCAGGCCGCCGAGAACGTCGCCGAGTCGCTGCAGCGCGGCGCCCGGGTGATCGTGTCCGGCCGGCTGCGTCAGCGGTCGTACGAGACGCGCGAGGGTGAGAAGCGCACCGTCATCGAGCTGGAGGTCGACGAGATCGGCCCGTCGCTGCGCTACGCCACGGCGAAGGTGCAGAAGATGTCCCGCTCCGGCGGCGGTGGCGGCGGCTTCGGTGGTGGTGGCGGCCAGGGTGGCGGCGGAGGCAACTTCGACGACCCCTGGGCTTCGGCTGCACCGGCTCCCTCGCGCGGTGGTTCGGGCGGCGGAAACTTCGACGAGGAGCCCCCGTTCTAATGGCGCCGAGCGCCCGCGATCGCAAACCAGGAGCAAGAGCAATGGCCAAGGCTGCGGCACTTCGCAAGCCGAAGAAGAAGGTGAACCCGCTCGACAAGGACGGGATCACCTACATCGACTACAAGGACACCGCGCTGCTGCGGAAGTTCATCTCCGACCGCGGCAAGATCCGCGCTCGGCGGGTGACCGGCGTCACCTCGCAGCAGCAGCGGCAGATCGCCCGTGCCGTCAAGAACGCCCGCGAGATGGCGCTCCTGCCGTACACGGCCACGGCCCGCTGAGAGGAGGCACCGACATGAAGATCATCCTGACTCAGGAGGTGTCCGGCCTCGGTGCCCCGGGCGACATCGTCGAGGTGAAGGACGGCTACGGCCGTAACTACCTGCTGCCGCAGGGCTTCGCGATCGCCTGGACCAAGGGCGCGGAGAAGCAGGTCACGGTCATCCAGCGGGCCCGCGCGGCCCGCGAGATCCGCGACCTCGACCACGCCAACGAGGTCAAGGCCCAGATCGAGGGTCTGAAGGTCAACCTGAAGGCCCGCGCCGGCGACGGCGGGCGGCTCTTCGGCTCGGTCACCCCGGCCGAGATCGTCGACGCCGTCAAGGCGGCCGGCGGCCCGACCCTGGACCGTCGGCGGCTGGTGCTGCCCAGCCACATCAAGTCGCTCGGCGCCTACCCGGTCAGCATCCGGCTGCACCCCGAGGTGAGCGCCAAGTTCGACCTGAACGTGGTCAAGGGCTGACACCCGACAGCACGACGGAAGGGCCCGCACCGGCATCCGGTGCGGGCCCTTCCGCATGTCGGAGGGGCTACACCGCATGTCGGAGGCGGTACGCCGCCCGTCGCGGCGTTACCCGATCGGCTGGCCAGTCACCGCGCTGATCACCACGGTCGAGAGCCCGCCGCCGACCACGGCCGCCGCCAGCGCCACCGTCGCCGACCGCCAGGTCGTGCCGACCCGACGCAGCACCACCGCCACCACGAGACTGCTCAGCAGCGCCAGCCCGAACCGCGGCGCCCCGGCCACCAACGAGGCGATGGCGTGCGCCCGCGGCGAGTCACAACCGCCCCCGGTGATGTCCGTGACGCACCCCTGCGGGGGCTGCCCGTCGAGGAACAGCAACCCGACGATGAGCAGCAACGCCGGCACCAGGTAACACGAAGCCGTGTAGAACAGCGATCGCAGCGGCCCACCCGGATCCGGGTCGAGCAGGTCGTCCTCCAGCGGACGGCCCCACGACCCGCCGCCCACCGTCTCCACGCGCCGCCGCACCGTCGACGCCCCGGCCCGCCCCGCGACCACCGGCTCCACCGGTCGACGGCGGGGCGCCGGACGCGGCGCGGGCGCGGCGACCATCGGCGACCGCGGGGCCGACGGCGGCGTCTCCGTCCAGCGGGGATCGTCACCGGCCAGCCGGGTCCCGGACCAGAACGCCTCGGCGCGCTCCGGCGACGCCCAGCCCTCCCGGACCGGCACCTGCGGCGCCGTCCGGTCCCACTGGTCGACCTCCGCGTACCGCTCCCCGGCACCGGCCTCCCGGACCCGGTCCCACTGGCCGGTGCCGGTCTGCCGGTCCCACTGGCCGGTGTCCGTGAACCGGTCCCACTGGCCGGTGTGCTCCGTCCGGTCCCAGCGGCTCTCCGCCTGGTCCCACCGGCCGGCGGTGGCGGAACGGCCCCACGCCTGCACGCCCGACGCGTCCCACGGGTCGACCGCCGGCTGCTCCGCCGGGTCCGGCTCGGCCGCCCGGCCGCGCTCCCACGGATCGGCCGCCGGCCGCGACCACGAATCCGTTGTGGTGCGCCGGCTCCGCCGCGTCGGCCGCTCGGCATCCCACCGGTCACCCTCGTCGCCCGACGCGGGCGCCTCCTCCAGCCCCGACCAGGTCACCTGCGGCCGCCGGGTCGCCGCGCGACGCGGCCGGCTCCGCGGGGCCACCCCGGAGACCGGCTCGCCCTCGATCCCGTCGGCCCGCCGGCTCCCCACGTACCCCTGGTCCTGCGGGGTGTCCATGGTCCACTCGGCGGTGTGGTCGGAGACCGGGCCCGCGCCGATGGCCCGCAGGTCGCGGCGGTCGTCCTCGCGACGCCAGCCGGTGTCCGCCTGCCAACCCCCGCCCGAGTAGGGCGGGTCGACGTCCTCGTCGTCGTCGCGAGCGGCGTGCCGACCCCCGCCGTCGGCCCGACGGATGCCGGACTCCAGCGCCCAGTGAGGAAGATAGGCGTCGACCGGCTCGTCCTGGCCGCGCTCGACGGCGCGCCGACGACTCGGCGTGCGGTAGCTCTCGGAGGCGGACGACCCGACCGGGAGCGGACCGGCGGGAGCGGCCCAGGAGGCGCTCGGCCGGCGCTCGCGCGGGCTGCCCTCCCCGCTTCCCCAGTCCCGGTTTCTCACGGCGGGAGCGTGACCCTTCTCAACCGAAAGTGCAATCCGCAGTCCAGGTGTAGCCGTTCGCAGAGATAGTACGGGACGAACGGCGCCCAAGCTCGACCCGAAATCTTCCGTCCACAGGGTGGGGATCGCAAAACCCCAGGTCAGCGTCGAGTGGGCCGAAATTCCCCATCACTTATCCACACCCTGTGCACACCCTGCGCACATGCCTGCCCACCGGCGTCCACAGGTTGTCCCGAGGCTCGTCCACCGGTGCTGTTGAGTGGCTGACCTCGGGTTCCGTATCGTGGTCCCCCGACCGTCCGGGCGATGGCCCCCGATCGACCGGAGGGTCGTCGGAACTTGTCACACCCTGGCGGTAGAGCTGGATCCGATCCGACGCAGCAAGGGGGGAACCCGTGTCGGTCACCGACGAGACGCGCTCGGAACGGGCCGGGGGGCCGCCGCCCGCCCCGGCGCAGCGGGACGGCCAGTTCGAGAAGACCCCGCCCCAGGACGTGGCCGCCGAGCAGTGCGTCCTCGGCGGCATGCTGCTCTCCAAGGACGCCATCGCCGACGTCGTCGAGATCCTCAAGTCGAACGACTTCTACCGCCCGGTGCACGCCACCGTCTTCGACGCGATCCTCGACATCTACGGCCGCGGTGAGCCGGCCGACCCGATCACCGTGGCCGCCGCGCTCGCCGACTCCGGCGACCTGGCGCGGATCGGCGGCGCGCCCTACCTGCACACGCTGATCGCCAGCGTCCCCACCGCCGCCAACGCCGCCTACTACGCCCGCATCGTCGGCGAGCGGGCGGTGCTGCGCCGGCTCGTCGAGGCCGGCACCCGGATCGTCCAGCTCGGCTACGGCACCGGCCAGGGCGGCAGCCGCGACGTCGATGACGTCGTCGACCTCGCCCAGCAGGCCGTCTACGAGGTCACCGAGAAGCGGGTCAGCGAGGACTTCGCGGTCCTGGCCGACATGCTCCAGCCGACCCTCGACGAGATCGAGGCGGTGGGCGCGCAGGGCGGGGTGATGACCGGTGTCCCGACCGGGTTCAGCGACCTCGACCGGCTGCTCAACGGCCTCCACCCGGGTCAACTTGTGATCGTGGCCGGCAGGCCTGGCTTGGGTAAATCGACGGCATCTATGGACTTTGCCCGGAATGCTGCTATTCGCGCCAACCAGGCCGCGGCGATCTTCTCGCTGGAAATGAGCAAGGTCGAGATCGTCATGCGACTCCTCTCGGCCGAGGCGCGCGTTCCGCTGCACGTGCTGCGCAGCGGCCAGCTCTCCGACGACGACTGGACCAAGCTGGCCCGGTGCATGGGTGAGATCAGCGAGGCGCCGCTCTTCGTCGACGACACGCCGAGCATGAACCTCATGGAGATCCGGGCGAAGGCGCGCCGGCTCAAGCAGAAGCACGACCTCAAGCTGATCGTGGTCGACTACCTCCAGCTGATGACCTCGCCAAAGCGCACCGAGAGCCGGCAGCAGGAGGTCGCGGACCTGTCCCGTGGCCTGAAGCTGCTGGCCAAGGAGGTCGAGTGCCCGGTGATCGCGGTCAGCCAGCTGAACCGTGGCCCGGAGCAGCGCACCGACAAGCGACCTCAACTGTCTGACTTGCGGGAATCGGGATCGATCGAACAGGATGCCGACGTCGTCATCCTGTTGCACCGCGACGACTACTACGACAAGGAGTCGCCGCGCGCCGGGGAGGCGGACCTGATCGTCGCCAAGCACCGAAATGGACCGACCGACACGATCACGGTTGCCGCCCAGTTGCACCTGTCCCGCTTCGTCGACATGGCCATCGTCTGACCCGGAGCGGCGCGGTGGTCAGCCGAGCAGGGGGAACCAGCCAGCGGCCTCGCCCAGCTCCAGCCGGTCGCGGTCGGTGAGCGGCACCCGGCCGGTGGCCTTGAGCAGATAGTCGCGGTCGTCCCAGCCGGTCGGGCGGACAGCGTCGTCGCTGAGCAGCCCGTCCACCGTGGCCACCGCCATCCGGGTGGGCGCCTCCGCGGGGAGCGGGGCGTCGGGTAGGTCCACCACCAGGTCGAGGTGGTGGATGACCGCCTCGGTGGCCAGGGTGGCGAGGAAATCGGGTACGCGCAGCACGTGCCCCTGCGTGGTCACGTGCCCGTCGGGGTCGGCGGCTGCGGCCGCCCGGACGGCGGCGGGCGCCGTGTCGGACCAGATGCGCACCACGCCGCTGGGCCGGTCGAAGGCGGCGGCGGAGCGCCGCGCCCACCAGGCGTGCTTCGCGCTCGCCTCGTCGTCGCCGCCGGGGGTGAACGCGCGCCAGTAGCTGACGTCGTCGACGTCGGCCGGCCCGGGTGCCGGGCTGGCGAGGGCGACCAGCGCCCGTTGCGCGTCGCAGAGCACGTGGAAGAGCAGGTCGGCGACGAGCCAGCCCCGGCAGCGGGTGGGGCGTTGCATGCCGGCGTCGTCGAGTGGGGTGACGACGGCGGTGATGCCGTCGTACGCCTGCGCCAGCGCCTCGTGCGGCCGGATCGCGGTCATGTCGTGCAGCCTGCCACGGCGGGGCCGTGTCGGCACGACGGTGACGCCGGGCCGGTGGGTCGCCGGCCCGGCGTGGCGAGGGTCAGTCGAACAGTTCGCCGAGGAAGCCGCCGTGCTTCTTCTTGCGGCGGTAGTGGCCGTGGTAGCCGTGGTGCTGGCCGCCGTACGCGGGCTGCCCGTAGCCGTGGCCGGGCGGCGGAGGCGGGGGGACGGCGCCGTAGCCGGGCTGGTGGGGTGCGGCGGCGGGCGGTGGCGGCGGGGGCGGGTTGTAGCCGCCTCCGGCCGGCGCGGCCTGCCGCGGGCCCTGCTGCTGGTTCCAGTTCGCCTCGGCCTCGAACAGCTTCTCGAGTTCACCGCGGTCGAGGAAGATGCCGCGGCATTCGCCGCACTGGTCGATGATCACTCCGCTGCGCTCGTACTGGCGCATCTCTCCATGGCATTTGGGACAGGTGAGCTGCATGACACCGAAGGTACCTGGTGACATCACGCGGTGGCGGTGAGCGCCTGGGTCACCTCGCCGTCGGCGACCTCGTGGAAGTCGTCGTAGTAGGCCCCGACGGCGACGAAGTCGGGTGGGACCTGGGGGCAGACCACCTGGTCGGCCTCGGCGGCGAGCATCTCGTACGCCTGGTCGGAGCCGACCGGGACGGCCACCACCACGCGGGCGGCGTCGAGGTGCCGGGCGACCTGCACGGCGGCGCGGGCGGTGGCGCCGGTGGCCAGCCCGTCGTCGACGATGACGGCGGTGCGCCCGGCCAGGTCGAGTGGGGGGCGCCCGCCCCGGTAGAGCTGCTCGCGGCGGTCCAGTTCGGCCTGCTCGCGCCGGCGTACCTCGGCGCGTTCGTCCGGGTCGATCCGGTCGGCGACCATGTCGTTGAGCACCTGCACCCCGCCGGGGCCGAGCGCGCCGTACGCGACCTCGGGGGCCCACGGCATGCCGAGCTTGCGGACCACCAGGACGTCCAGCGGCGCGCCGAGCCGTTCGGCGATCACCTGGGCGACGGGTACGCCGCCGCGGACCAGCCCGAGGACGATGACGTCGGGTCGCCCGGCGAGGTCGCCGAGCTGGTCGGCGAGCACGCGTCCCGCCTCGGCCCGGTCGCGGTAGGTGGTCATGCCTCAGGTCTACGCCCTCCGGCCGGGCCGTGCCGGCCAGTTGCCGGGAAAGGCACGCCGGGGGCGGTCCCCGTGTGGTGTTCGGCGAGCGCGAGGGCGGGGGCCGTGACCAGCAGGACGATCGGGTAGAGCAGGTAGCCGAAGCGGGTCGAGGGCATGAGCAGGATGGCCGCGAGCAGCCCGTACCCGCAGATCAGGGCGGTGGCGGCGGCGGTGCGCGGCGGGCGGCGCAGCAGCCGGACGGCGATCGCCACCCCGACGGCGGCCAGCAGCGCGGCGGCGACCAGCCGGCCGCCGGGCAGCGCGCTCGCGATGAGGTGGCCGGGGAACGGGGACTGCGCGGGGCTGGTGACGAGGCCGTGCCCGAGCGGGAAGCGGAGCACGTTCTCCACCAGGGCGTCGCGGTCGACCAGCAGCACGGGGAGCAGCGCGAGGACCGGCAGGCCGAGGGCACCCAGGGCGGTGCGCAGGCCGGCGCGGCGGGTGGCGGCCCAGCAGACCAGCACGACGGCGACCGGCCAGGCGAAGAGCTTCAGCGCGCCGGCCGCGCCGACCGCGAGGCCCGCGCGGCCGGGCCGGCCGGCGGCGGCGAGGGCGAGGGCGAGCAGGCAGAGCGCGAGTACGGGGAGGTCGTCGCCGCCGGTGGCCAGGGTGAGCGCGCAGATCGGGAGGACCGTGGCAGCCTGCGCGGCGCGCAGCACGGCGGCACCGGGCCGGGGTGCGGTGGGGCCCGCGGTGGTCCGCAGGGTGCGCACGGCGGCGGCGAGCGCCACCGCGGTGGCCAGGGCGAACCAGACGCGCGCGTCGGTCCACCAGGTGTCGGCGACGGCCCGGGGCAGCCCGAACAGCGCCATCCCGGGCTGGTAGGGGGTGTAGCCGAGCAGTTGCTCGCCGGCGGGCAGGGCGGCGATCGCGTCGTGCCCGAGGTAGGGGGTGCCGTGCTCGGCGAGCCGCGCGCCGGCGTGCTCGACGACGATCACCTCCTCCTGCGCCCGGTCGGTCCGGCCGCCGGCCCGCTGGATGCTCTGGGCGACGACCGGCAGCAGGGTGGTGGTGGCCCAGGCGAAGCCGGTGACCGCCCAGCGGGCGGGCAGCCCGGCGAGGGGGGTGCCGGGATGCCGGCGTCGGGTTAGGAGCTGAGCGGTCGCGGCGAGCGCCGCCAGGGCGTAGCCGATGGTGGCGAGGGTGCCCCAGGCCCGGTGTGGCAGCAGCGTGGAGGTGGCGGCGGTGACCGCGGCGAACGCGGCGGAGACGGCGTAGAGGCCCACGTCGAGGGCGAGGCCGCCGGCGGCGGTGTCGATGGCCTGCCAGCGGCGGAGGGCGGGGGCGGTCCGGTCGGCGTCGGCGGTCACGCGGGCCAGTCTGGCAGACGGGTACGGCATCCCGGCCTGCGGATCTTGGCGGGTGGCGGTGGTCAGGGAGTGGCGGTGCGGTTGCGCCCGCCGCCGGTGCGGCGCCCGGGCAGGCGGATCACCGCGCCCGCGTCGTGCAGCGGTGGCGCGAGCGCGCCCGGTCGCCCGCCGGCTCCCCGCTGGAGGGCGGCGAGGAGCGCGCCGGCCGGCAGCGGCCGGGCGAACAGGTGTCCCTGCCCGGCGGCGCAGCCGAGCTCCCAGAGCGCCCGCCGCTGCGGCTCGCTCTCCACGCCCTCGGCCACGACGGTCAGGTCGAGGCTGCGGCCCAGGTCCAGGGTGGAGCGGATCACCGCGGCGGCCTCGGTGGCGCTCTCCATGGCGGTGACGAAGCTCCGGTCGATCTTCAGCTCGTGCACGGGGATCCGGGAGAGCAGCGAGAGCGAGGAGTAGCCGGTGCCGAAGTCGTCCAGGGCCAGCCGTACGCCGGAGTCGCGGAGCCGGCTGAGCACCCGGTCGACCACGTCCAGCTGGCTGAGCGTCAGGGTCTCGGTCAGTTCCAGCACCAGCCGGTCCGGCGGCAGGTCGTGCGCCCGGAGCCGGGCCAGCACCGCGCCGGGGAAGCGGGCGTCGAGGAGGCTGCGCGGCGACACGTTCACCGAGACCGGCAGGTCGAATCCGGCGTCCCGCCAGGAGCCGGCGGCGATCAGCGCCTGGTCGAGGATCGCCTCGGCGAAGGCGGGCAGCAGCCCGGAGCGCTCGACCGCCTCCAGGAAGCGCAGCGGGTCGATCATGCCGTGCGTCGGGTGGTGCCAGCGGGCCAGCGCCTCCGCGCCGATCACCTCGCCGCTGCCCAGGTCGACGATCGGCTGGAAGTTGACGGTGAACTCGTGGTCGGCGACGGCCCGGGGCAGTTCGCCGCCGAGGGTGAGCCGGCCCAGGTCGGCGGTGTCGCGGGTCGGTGCGTACGTGGCGATCCGCTGGCCGGCCCGCTTGGCCTGGTACATCGCCACGTCGGCGCGGCGCAGCAGCTCGGCCATCCCGCCGCTGGCCGGGGCGACCGCGATGCCGCCGCTGGCCTCCACGCTGATCCGCATGCCGTCCAGGTCGAGCGGCTCGTGCAGCGCGGTCAGCAGCGCCTCGGCCCGGTGCGCGGCGACCGCCGGGGCGGGCAGGCCGCGCAGCAGCACGGCAAACTCGTCGCCACCGAGGCGGGCCACCAGGTCGTCCGGGCGGGCGGCGCCCCGGAGCCGGTCGGCGACCTGGGTCAGCACCCGGTCACCGGCGCCGTGCCCCAGGGTGTCGTTGACCTCCTTGAAGTGGTTGAGGTCGATCAGCACGAGGGCGGTGACGCCGTCGGCGTGCCGGTTGGTGAGCTGTTCGGTGCCCTCGTCGAGCAGGTGCCGCCGGTTGGAGAGCCCGGTGAGCGCGTCGTGGGTGGCGGCGTACGCGTGCTCGTCGGCGATCCGGGCCAGCTCGGCGTACGCCTGGGCGTTGCGGACGGCCGTGCAGAGCGCCGAGGCGAAGGTGCGCAGGGTGTACTGCTCGCGCTCGGACAGCTCGACCGGCCCGGCGAACCGCAGCCGCAGCACGCCGATGTCGGCGGTCTGGTCGTGCCCCTCGAGCCGGGTGGTGAGCACGGAGCCGTCGATCGTGCTGGGCGTGCCGGCCGGTCCCCGGAGGGTGATGGTCCCGCCGGACCCCCGGACCAGCCGCCCTTCCTCGCGCAGCTCGATGTCGACCTCGTCGGCGGAGAAGAGTTCGGTGGCCTGGGTGACCGCGGTGGTGAGCACCTGGTCGAGGTCGACCACGTTCAGCGCGTCGGTGGTGCGGGCCAGGCGCTGCCAGGCCTCCCGCTCGGCCCGGCTGCGCACCCGGCTGGAGTTGGCCAGGTGCAGGCTCAGGACGAGGGGCGGGACGACCACCAGGAACGTCGGGTTGATCCGGAGGATGAGCAGGGTGGACAGGACCACCGAGAAGCGGGCGAGCACGCTCGCCAACCGGAGGTCGAACTGCTGCCGGAAGCGGTTGAGGATCGGCGTCCCGGTGGCGAATGCGAGGACCGGGAACATGAGCAGCTCGTCGAGCACCACGACCGTCAGGTAGGCCAGGACCAGGGCGGGCAGGGAGCGGCTGATCGACCCGGACCACGGCCAGGTCCAGCCGGCGGCGACCAGCACCAGTCCGCCGGCGGCGGCCAGCGTCATCTCCTTGGCGATGCCGAACGCCAGCTTGATGGGGGGCAGCCGGGTGATCGTGCGGGCGATCGCGACGCCCAGACCGGTGGCCACGATCACCCACGGCACGGGGGCGACCGCCAGCCCGATGACGGTCGCGGCGTCCGTCCAGGAGATGCCGTGGGTGGTGGCGCGGATACGGATTCGGACATTGACGGTTGCGGCGACGGCGACCAGAAACGTGAGTGCGGCGGCCCGGGTGAGGTTGGGTTCGGTGACCAGACCGCGGCTGTCAATCAGTCGGAGGCTGACCAGCGCGGAGACCCCGGCGGTAAACACGACGAGACCGACTAGCAGCAGCAGCCGCCGATCGGTCCCGTTGTCGCGTGCAAGGGTGCGAGTCACGTCCTGGCCTCCACCGCGCCCATCTCGTAGCGGTGCGTGCACCCGTACTGTACGGCGCGCTCAGGCGCCCGGAAAGATCCCTCAGAGCCAGTCGTTGCCGCGCATCTGCTCAGCCCTTCGCTCGATCCTGCGGAGCCGTTGTCGTCGACCCCCTCCGACGCAGGACAGCTTATGGCGTTTAGGCCGAGTTGGTAACATTAGATGTCCATATGCGCAGAATGCGCTAATGCCGCCGCATCTTGTCACTCACTGTCTTTGCCTGAAGACTGAACGCATATTCAGACGACGTTCCAATGGGATTATCGAGTGCATCAGTGCGCGATGTCTCTAGTCGTTCGGGCACTGGGTTGCATCACACCCTGCAGGCCCACGGACCGGAGAAATGTCGTCGCTCTCTGATATCTTTTGAAGTCGTGCGGTATATCGCGCACTATCTTCCGTTAGGACGCCTTCCGTATATATTGGCGGGAAATGCGGCGGTTATTCAATTCGGCATTTGCGGAGGACAGTTTGACGGAGGCGCCCGAGGCGTGGCGGATGCCGACCCGCGCCCCGCTCGGACGGATAGGCTCGCGGCCGTGACCGAACCCGCGCAGCTCACCCACGTCGACCCGGCCGGCGCGGCCCGGATGGTCGACGTCTCCGCCAAGCCGGTCTCCGGCCGGCTCGCGGTCGCCGCCGGCCGCCTCCGCACCACCGCCGAGGTGGTGGACCTGCTGCGCCGCGACGGCCTGCCCAAGGGGGACGCCCTGGCCGTCGGCCGGCTCGCCGGCATCATGGGGGCCAAGCGGACTCCCGACCTGATCCCGCTCTGCCACCCGATCGCCCTGCACGGCGTCACCGTCGACCTGCGCCTCACCGACGACACGGTCGAGATCACCGCCACGGCGCGGACCGCCGACCGGACGGGGGTCGAGATGGAGGCGCTCACCGCGGTGGCCGTCGCCGGGCTCGCCCTGGTCGACATGGTCAAGGCCGTCGACCCGGCGGCCTCGGTGGACGCGGTCCGGGTGCTGCGCAAGGAGGGCGGCAAGACCGGCGAGTGGGTCCGGCCGGAGGACCGGCCGTGATCCGGGCCCGGGTGATCGTCGCCTCCAACCGGGCGGCCGCCGGGGTCTACGCGGACACCAGCGGTCCGCTGCTCGTCGCCGGCCTGCGGGAGCTGGGCTGCGAGGTCGACGAGCCGGTGGTGGTGCCCGACGGCGAGCCGGTCGGCGCGGCGCTGCGGGCGGCCCGCGACGAGGGCGTCGACGTGGTGGTGACCAGCGGCGGCACGGGTGTCACCCCGACCGACCGCACTCCCGAGGTGACCCGCCCCCTGCTCGACTACGAGATCCCCGGCATCGCCGAGGCGATCCGGGCGCACAGCCGCGACGCCGTGCCGACGGCCGCGCTGTCGCGCGGGCTGGCCGGGGTGGCCGGCCGCATGCTGGTGGTCAACCTGCCCGGGTCGCGGGGCGGGGCGAAGGACGGGTTGGCGGTGCTCGGGGCGATCCTGGGGCACACCGTCGACCAGCTCCGCGGCGGAGACCACTGACCACACACCCCCGCCGCACCGGCGCTAGGCTCGCCGGATGAGCACGGAAACCGCAGCCGCCGCGGCCGAGGTCGCCGCGCCGCCGCCCGCCGGGTGGGAGGAGGCCCGCTCCCGGGTGTACGCGGTGGGTCTCGCCGCCGCGCTCCCCACGGTCGGCCGGCCGCTCGCCGACGCCGACGGGCACACCCTGGCCGAGCCGCTGACGACGCGTACCGACCTGCCGGCGTTCCCGACCTCCAGCGTGGACGGCTGGGCGGTGCGCGGGGACGGCCCGTGGCAGGTCGTCGGCCGGGTGCTCGCCGGGCAGACCCCGCCCCCGCTGGAGGCCGCCGGCACCACCGTGGAGATCGCCACCGGTGCCATGGTCCCCGAGGGCACGACGGCCGTCCTGCGGATCGAGGAGTCGACCCGCACCGCCGACGGCCGGGTGGCCGGCACGCCCCGCCCCGCGCCGGAGTGGCGGGAGCCGGGCGAGGAGGCGTACGCCGGGGAGGAGTTGCTGCCCGCCGGCACGCCCGTCGACCCGGCGGTGATCGGCCTGGCCGCCTCCTGCGGCCACGACACCCTGCGGGTCCGCCGCCGGCCCCGCGCCGCGCTGCTGGTCTTCGGTGACGAGCTGCTGACCGCGGGCCCGCCGGGGGCCGGCCGGGTCCGCGACGCGCTCGGCCCCGCGGTGCCCGCCTGGCTGCGCCGGTACGGCTGCCAGGTGCGCCCCGCCGACGTGGTCGGTCCGGTCGCCGACACCCTCCCCGCCCACGTGGCCGCGGTGCGCGCCGCGCTCGCCGACGCCGATCTGGTCTGCACCACCGGCGGCACCATGCACGGCCCGGTCGACCACCTGCACCCGACGCTGGAGACGCTCGGCGCCGACTACGTGGTGAACACGGTGGCGGTCCGGCCGGGCTTCCCGATGCTGCTGGCCCGGCTGGCCGACGGCGACGGCCGGGTCCGCTTCGTCGCCGGCCTGCCGGGCAACCCGCAGTCCGCGATCGTCGCGCTGGTGTCGCTGGTCGCGCCGCTGCTCGCCGGCCTGCAGGGCCGGCCGATGCCGGTGCTGCCGCAGGTCACCCTGGCCGAGCCGGTCCCGGGGCGGGGCGACCACACCCACCTCGCCCTGGTGCGGTGGGACCGGGTGGCCGGCACCGCACACCCGGTCCGCCACGTCGGCTCGGCGATGCTGCGCGGCCTGGCGGGCGCGGACGGCTTCGCCGTGATCCGGCCGGGCACGAGCGGCGCGGCGGGCGACCGGGTGCCGCTCGTACCGCTGCCGCTGACCCCGGGAGAGCGGACATGATGAGTGTGGGCGGCGTGGTGGTCGGCGCGGTGAGCGACCGGCCGCTGGACCTGGCCGCGCACGAGGCGGCGGTCGCCGACCGCCGGGCCGGCGCGGTGGTCTCGTTCCAGGGCGTGGTCCGCGACCACGACCACGGCCGGACGGTCCTGCTGCTGGAGTACGAGGGCCACCCGACCGCCGAGGCCGTGCTGCGCGAGGTGGCCGCCGAGATCGCCGCCGACCCCGAGGTGTACGCGGTGGCCGTGTCGCACCGGGTCGGCCCGCTGGAGATCGGTGACGTGGCCCTGGTGGCGGCGGTCAGCACGGCGCACCGGGCGGCGGCCTTCGCGGCCTGCGCGCGGCTGGTCGACGAGGTGAAGGCGCGGCTGCCGATCTGGAAGCGGCAGGTGTTCGCCGACGGCGCCGAGGAGTGGGTGAACTGCCCCTGACGCTCAGCGCCGCCCGGCCGGCTGGGCCGCCCGGGTGAGCCGGTCGTGGTAGAAGGCCGGCTCGGCGCCGGGGCGCCAGGGCAGGGCCGCGACCAGCACGATCAGGGCGACGGCCAGCGAGTTCTCCATGAGCGCGCCGAACAGGCCGTCCTGGTAGTGGGACACCTCGGGGAGTTGGTGCTCGTACGGCCAGATGGGCGAGATCAGGAAGAGCAGGTAGAGGCCGAGCGCGCCGACCCCGTGCCGGAGCCCGGTCAGGGTCGGGTACCAGATCGGGGGGCGCAGCGCCGGCACTCCGGTGGCCGGCGGCGTGCCGGTGCCCCGGGGCAGCAGGCTGCGGCTCGCCTCGCGGCGGCGTACGGCGGCGTCGGCCAGCACGATGATCGCCGGGATGACCCAGACGAGGTGGTGTGACCAGGAGATCGGGCTGATCACGTTGGCGGTGAGCCCGACCAGGGTGAACGCGGTCAACTCGTCGCCGTCGGCGCGCGCACTGACCGCCCGGGACAGCCCGAGCGCCAGCATCAGCACCGCAAAGGCCAGCCAGAGCAGGCCGGGCGTCTCGATCGAGTCGTAGAGCCGGGCCAGCAGGCCGGCGAGCGACTGGTTGGCGGTCATGTCCGCGGCGCCGACCCGCTCGGTCTGCCAGAGCACGTCGGTGAAGTACGTCCGGGACTCCGCGCCGACCAGCCCGAACGTCGCGATGGTCACCCCGATGGTCGTGCCGACCGCGGTCAGCGCCGCCCGCCACTGCCGGGTGATCACGAGATAGGCCAGGAACAGCGCCGGGGTGAGCTTGACCGCGGTGGCCAGCCCGATGCCGACCCCGGCCCAGGCGCCGCTGTAGACGAACCGGGCCAGCGCCGAGTCGGCGGTCTCGTGGTGGGTGCCGCGCCGGGCCCGCCAGCGCAGGCCGACCAGGTCCGCCATGATCAGTGCGAAGAGCAGCAGGTTGACCTGGCCGTAGCCGAGGGTCTCCCGGGACGGCTCGATGGCCACCGCCAGCGGGGTGGCGATGCCGACGGTGAACCAGAGCGACCAGCCCAGCCGGTCGACGATGGGGCGCAGCAGCGCGGCCAGCACGACGGCGAGCGCCGCGATGCTGGCCAGGGCGTTGAGCCCGCCGGCGGCGTCGACGGGCAGCCAGGACATCGGCAGCATGGCCAGGGCGGCGAACGGCGGGTAGGTGAAGCCCAGGGTGGTGGAGGGGGCGATGAAGTCGTACAGCTCGTTGCCGCTCGCCCACCAGACCACGGCACCGTGGTAGATCTTCATGTCGAAGAAGTTGTACGGCCGGCCGAAGGCGCCGATGGCGAGCCATGCGGCGTAGGCGACGGCGGCCACGAGGGCGGTCCGCACGACGGTCCGGCGGTCGATCCCCCGTGTGGCGCGCTGGAGGGGAACGAGGCGGTCCATCCGTCTACCGACTGTCGTCGGCATGGCGTGGCCACCCCCGTACCAAGGTCGTCCTGCCCGTCCAGGTCCAGCACGGAGCCTAGAACGGCGCCTCACGTTACTGCCTCCCGCGTTATGCGACCGTGTCCGATCCCACACGTGTTTTTGACATTTCCACCGCGTTAACGGGTCTCGGACGGTTCAGGTGATTGGTGGCCTTGCGGGGGGTGGAGGCCGTATTGATGCAGGTCAGCCCGGGATTCGGCGGGCGGTGGCCGCCGAGCGTACGGCGATCTTCGCCTCCCGGCGGGCGGTCCGGACCGCGCGCTTCACGGAGCGGCGCGAGTGGTTGATCCGATGGCCGGTGCGCCAGCGGAGCCCCGGCTTGCCCTCGGTGTCGGCGGCGGCGAGGAGGAGACCGCCGAAGAGCCCGAGGTTCTTCAGGAAGTGGACCTGGTTGTTGTTCCGCGCCGCCGGGTCGTCGTTGTTCCAGAAGGGATGGCCGGCGGCGGTGGTCGGCACCAGCGTGCCGGCGAGGATGAGCGCGGCCGGCCGGGTGAACCTGCCGGTCGCCAGCATGAGCCCGCCGACCAGCTGGGTGGCCGCGTTGGCCCGGACCAGCGTCGCGGTGTCGGTGGGGATGCGGGGGTTGATGTTCTGGAGCAGCGGCGTGACCTTGTCGGTGATCGGCTGCGCGGCCGGGACCAGCCGTCCCGGGTTCCGCAGGTTGCGGGCGCCGCTGACCACGAAGATGCCGCTCAACATGACGCGGGCGAGGGAGCGCACGGGCTTCATTGCTCAGTCATACCCCGTCCCGGGCCTCGCCACCCCGGCAACACTCGAAAGGGATCGGCCGACGTGGACGTCCGGAGCGTACCGATTTCAGCGACCGTCGCGGATGGACCGCCTCCGGGCGGTAAGGTCGCGCGGGTGACGACCCTGCGACTCCGACCCGAGGACCCGGCGGACGAGGAGCCGGTCGCCCGGGTGCTGGCCGCCGCGTTCGCTCGCCCCGACGTGGCCACCCCGCCCGAGGTGGGGCTGGTCGAGGACCTGCGGCGCAGCGACGCCTGGATCCGCGAGCTGGCCATGGTCGCCGAGTACGGCGGCGAGGTGGTGGGCTACGCGCTGCTCACCCGGGTGCAGGTGCGCACCGACGGTGGCGCCTGGCCGGCGCTGGCGCTCGGCCCGGTGGCGGTCGCGCCGCACCGGCAGCGGATCGGGCACGGCGCGGCGGTGGTGCAGGCCGCCCTCGACGCCGCGACCGAGCTGGGCGAGCGGCTGGTGGTGGTGCTGGGCGACCCGGCCTACTACCGCCGGTTCGGGTTCGGCCGCGCGGACCGGCTGGGGTTGACCAGCCCGTGGTCGGGCCTGGGCGAGCCGTGGCAGGCGCTGCTGCTGCCGCCGTCCACCAGCGACGAGCCACCGCCCCCGACCGGCGAGGTGGTCTTCCCGCCGCCCTGGTCGAAGGTGTGAGCTGCGGTCAGGCCGGCTGGGTGCGCAGGTAGCGGCCGAAGTGCGGGACGGTGAAGGCGACCGTGCCCCGCTCGCCCGAATAGATCAGGCCCTTCTTGATCAGCGCGTCGCGGGCCGGCGAGAGGCTGGCCGGCTTGCGCCCGAGCGCCCGCGCGATCTCCGCGGTGGGCACCGCCGCGTCCATGTCGTCGCGGCCGCTCTCCTCCCCGTCCACCAGCGCGAGCGTCGCCATGGCGCGCATGTACTCGCGCTCGGCCGGGGTGGCCCGCTCGAACCGCGAGCCGAAGAAGCCCACCGCCAGCTCCGCCTCCGCCTCGGGCGCGGCGACCCGGACGTCCGCGGCGGTGACCGGCGACCGTGGCGCGTGGTCCCAGGTGGCCTTCCCGTACGCCTGGACGAAGTACGGGTAGCCGCCGGACTTCTCGTAGAGCAGGTCGAGGGCCTTCTGCTCGTACTCGACCTCCTCCCGCTCGGCCGGGGCGCAGAGCGCCTGGTCGGCGGCGATGCGGTCCAGCCGGTCGATCCGTTGGTAGCGGAAGAGCCGCTCGGAGTACGACTTCGCGGCGCTCAGCACGGCCGGCAGGTGCGGCAGCCCGGCGCCGACGACGATCAGCGGCGCGCCGAGCTGCGACAGCTCGTGGCAGGCGGCGCAGAGCGCGGAGACGTCCTCCGCGCCGAGGTCCTGCATCTCGTCGATGAAGATCGCGATGCCGGTGCCCACGTCGGTGGCCACCGCGGCGGCGTCGGTGAGCAGCTCGACCAGGTCGATCTCGATGTCGCCGGAGTCGGCCCGGCCGCTGCTGGCCGGCACGTCGATGCCGGGCTGCCAGCGGTCGCGCAGCTTCGGGGCGGCCCCGCCGCGCCCGGCCGGGGCGGCGCGCTGGGCGAACGCCTTGAGCACTCCGAGGAGGGCGTCGATCCGGTCGGGGGCACGGTGCCGCGGGGCCAGTTCGCGGACCGCCATGTGCAGCGCGGCGGCGACCGGCCGGCGCAGCGACTGGTCCGGCCGGGCCTCGATCTTGCCGGTGCCCCAGAGGTGGTTGATGGCCTGCGAGCGCAGCGTGTTGAGCAGGACGGTCTTGCCGACGCCGCGCAGCCCGGTCAGCATGAGGCTGCGTTCCGGCCGGCCGCGGGCGATCCGCTCCAGCACCACGTCGAAGACGTCCAGCTCCCGCCCCCGCCCGGCGAGTTCGGGCGGGCGCTGGCCGGCGCCGGGGGCGTACGGGTTGCGGACCGGATCCACGAATCGCACAGTATCGGGCCGTCTAGCGGCGGGGCTAGACATGCGTAGAGGCGACTACCGCGTGTCGGGACCCGTCGAGGCGAAACTAGGGCTGTCTAGCGTCCACGCTAGACAGCCCTAGTTTTGGCTACCGGGGTCCTACCGTCGCTTCAGGCACAGCACGAAGTCGAGGGTGTCGAGCCGGCTGTCGAAGAAGTACCAGTCCGTGTAGCCCTCGACCTTGGCGCACTTCGACTCGGCGTCCTTCTTGCCGCTGGTCGACCCGTCGATGCGGCGCAGCACCTGATAGGTCTTCGCGGCGCACTCGGTGATCACCAGCTTCGGCGCGGCGGAGCCGCCCTCGTTGGCGACGCACTGGCCCGCCTTCACGAAGCGCGGGTCGGTCGAGGAGGCCGGCGCCGGCGGGGTGGTGGGCGCGTCGGCCGGCTCGCTCGCGGCCCCGGTCGGGCCCGCGGCCGGCGCGGACGGCGCCGCCGTCCCGCCCGTGCCCGAGTCGTCCCGGCCGAGCAGCCAGTAGGCACCCGCGCCGCCCAGCAGCAGTACCGCCAGCACGACCACGACCACCAGCAGGGGCCCCTTGCCGCGCTTCGGCGGCGTCGGCTCGGCGTACGGCGGCTGGTCGCCGTAGCCGGGCCCGGCCGGGTAGCCCTGGTAGGGCGGTGCGGCCGGCGGCGGGCCGGCGTTCCAGGCGGGACCCGGCTCGTAGCGCGGGGTCGACTGGTCGTAGCGCTGGGCGGGCGGCTCGTAGTGCGGGGCTGCCGGTTCGTAGTGTCGGGTCGGCGGCTCGTCCCAGCCCCCCGGCTGCCCGCCGTAGCCCGGGTCGTAGCGCGGATCGGCCGGCGGAGCGTAGCCGTCGTCGGGGCGCCGCCCACCCCACGGCTCGGGGGAGCCGCCGCCCGGTGGTCCGAAGTTCGACATGAACGCCCTCCTGCGTACGCCAGTGCTGAGAGGCCGGCCACCAACAGGGGACGCCGACGCCGTGGTCACCGTAGCGTGGTCCACCGATGAGCTCACGCCCCACGAGTGCGACGCCCGCCGTCGACCACGACGCCGCCCCGGCCCGCCCGGCCCTGATCTGGACCGCGCTGGTCCTGGTCTACGTGCTCTGGGGCTCGACCTACCTGGGCATCCGGGTCGCGGTCGAGTCCCTGCCGCCGCTCACCTCCGCCGCGATGCGCTTCGCCGCGGCCGCCGCGGTGCTCGCCCTGGTGCTGCGGCTGCGCCGCGGGCCCGGTGCGCTCCGCGTCGACCGGCGGCAGCTCGGCTCGGCCGCGCTGGTCGGGGTGCTGCTGCTGGCCGGCGGCAACGGCCTCGTGGTGCTCGCCGAGTCCGGCGCGGAGGGGACGGCCCTGCCCTCCGGCATCGCCGCGCTGCTGGTGGCCACCGTCCCGCTCCTCGTGGTGCTGCTGCGGACGGTCGGCGGCGACCGGCCCCGGCCGTGGACCTTCGCCGGCGTCGCCCTCGGGTTCGCCGGCCTCGTGCTGCTCGTCCTGCCGAGCGGCGGCTCGGGGAGCGTGCCGCTGGCCGGCGCGCTGACCGTCGTGGCGGGCGCCATCAGCTGGTCGGTCGGCTCCTACCTCTCCGGCCGGATCCGGATGCCGGACGACCCGTTCGTGGCCACCGTCTACGAGATGGTTGCCGGCGCGGCGGCGCTCGCCGTGATCGCCGTCGTCCGGGGCGAACTGCAGGGCTTCACCCCCGCCGAGGTGACCGGCCGCTCCTGGGCAGCGCTGGTCTACCTCATGGTGGCCGGGTCACTGGTCGCCTTCACCGCGTACGTCTGGCTGCTGGCCCACGCCCCGATCTCCCTGGCTTCCACCTACGCGTACGTGAACCCGGCGGTCGCGGTGGCGCTCGGCGCGCTGTTCGTCGCCGAGCCGGTCACCGCGCAGGTGCTGCTCGGCGGCGCGGTGATCGTGGCCGGCGTCGCCGTGGTGGTGAGCACCGAGCGTCCGCGCCGGTCGGCGGCACGACCGGTCGACGGGGCGGCCCCGGAGCCGGCCCGCCGGTAACGTTCCGGCCCGTGTCGGCCGGGCTGGTGACGGGTGTCGCGCTCCTCGGCGCGCTGACCGGCCGGGCCGCCGTCCCGCTGGCCCACCGCTTCGTCGAGGGTTCGACCGCCCGGTCCGGGGTCGGCCGGGGCGCGGCGGTGGCGGCCGGCGCCGTGGTGTTCGGCGGGCTCGCCGCCGCGCGCGGCGCGGACCCGGCCCTGCCCGCTCTCCTGCTGGTCGCGGCCGTCGGGCTGGCCCTCGCGACGGCCGACCTGGCCTGTCTCCGGCTGCCGAACCCGCTCGTCGGCGCGGCGGCGCTCGGTGGCGGGCTCGGCCTGGCCGGGGCCGCGCTGGTCGCCGGCACCCCGGGCCGCCTGCTCACCGCCCTCGCCGGCGCGGCCGTCTCCTTCGCCGGGTACGCGCTGCTCGCGCTGCTGCCCGGTGCCCGCCTCGGCTTCGGCGACGTCAAGCTGGCCGCCGCGCTCGGCCTGCCGCTCGGCTGGCTCGGCTGGCCGACCCTGGGCCTCGGCCTGCTCCTCCCGCACCTGCTGAACGGCGTGGTGGTCCTCGCCCTGCTCGCCGCCCGCCGGGTCCGCCGCGACACCCCGCTCCCGTTCGGTCCGGCGCTCCTCGCCGGCGCCTGGCTGGCGGCCCTGCTCGCGTGATCGTCCTGCCCGGCGCTGCACACCGCTCGCGCCAGCGGTGCGTGTTAGAAGGGGCCCCCTGCTATACCGCAGGCGTTAAGAAGGGGCCCTTCCTTTCAGATCAACCGGAGCTGGCGGTCCTTGGGGCGGCGGGGCTCGGTGTCACCGAAGCGCTCGAACAGGCCCGGGTCGATCACATCCAGGAACGGGGTGGGCCGGCACTCGCGCTCCGACCCGTGCCGCGTACGCCGGGCCGCGTGGCTCACGTAGAGCCGGTCCTGCGCCCGGGTCAGCCCGACGAAGAAGAGCCGCCGCTCCTCGGCCACCGCGTCGTCGTCCGGGTCCTGCCCGGGCCAGCGCAGCGGCAGCAGCCCGTCCTCGGCGCCGACCAGGAACACCACCGGGAACTCCAGCCCCTTCGCCGCGTGCAGGGTGAGCAGGGTGACCGCCTCGGCGCGCGGGTCGAGGGCGTCCACCTCCGCCCCGGTGGCGAGTTGGGCGAGGAACAGCTCCAGGTCGTCGCCGCAGCGCCGGGCCAGCGGGGTGAGCAGGTCGACCGCGGTGCGGACGTCCTCGGGGCGTACCGCGCCGGAGCCGTCGAGGGTCGGCACGGCGAAGCGCTCCGCCAGGATCTGGCCGGCCAGGCGCACCCGGGCGGCCAGGGAACCGTCGAGCCCCGCGTGCCGCAGCTCGCGGGCGATGGCGGTGACGCCCGGCCGGTCGCGCAGGCGGTCGTGCGAGCGCTTCTGCACGGGGATGTTCGCCCGGGCCAGCGCGTCCACGATCGGCGCGGCCTGCGAGTCGGTGCGGTAGAGCACCGCGATGTCGGAGAAGGACAGCGAGGTGGCCCGCCCGTCGATCCGCCCCGAGTCGAGCGAGCGGTGGGAGAGGCCGCCAACCAGGTCATCGATGGTGCGTACCAGGAAGTCGGCCTCGTCCGCGACGGAGGTCGCGGCGTAGCGGCCGACCAGCGGGGCCTCCGGATCGAGCCGGGCCGGGTCGAGGCGGCGGCCGCGGACCAGCGACGACGGCGCGATGGCCTGCACGGCGGCAGCCAGGATCGGCGCCGACGACCGGTAGTTGCGGTTCAGCCGGACCAGCCGGGCGTCGGTGAAGTCCTGGGAGAACCGCAGGAAGTAGCCGACGTCGGCGCCCCGGAACGAGTAGATCGCCTGGTCGGGGTCGCCGATCGCGCAGAGGTTGCCGTCGGCCGGGCTGAGCAGCCGGAGCAGGTCGTACTGGACGGCGTCGACGTCCTGGTACTCGTCAACGAAGATCCACTTCCAGCGCTCGCGGTACTCCCGGACCAGCTTCCTGTCGCCCTTCAGCAGCGCCACCGGCAGGGTGAGCAGCTCGTCCAGGTCGACCAGGTCCCGCTTGCGCAGCAGCGCGGCGTACCGCTCGTCGTCCTCGCCGGCCTCCGCGCGGGCCGCGGCCCGGTCGGCGTCGTCGGCGATCCGGAAGTCCGCCGGCAGCCCCGCGGCCGGCGCGTTCTCCCGCAGGATGGTCAGCCCCAGCGAGTGGAAGGTGCCCACGGTGACGTCCTCGGCCACCGGGCCGAGCAGCCCGTCCAGCCGGTGCCGCAGCTCCTCCGCGGCCCGCCGGGTGAAGGTGATCGCCAGGCACTGCTCCGGGAAGACGTTCAGCTCCGCGCAGAGGTACGCGATCCGGTGGGTGAGCGTCCGCGTCTTGCCGGTGCCCGGACCGGCCACGATGAGCAGCGGGCCGCCCGGCGCCGAGGCGGCCACCCGCTGCATCGCGTCGAGCCGGTCCAGCAGCCCGGTGCCGACCTCCTCCATGCCGGCGAGCATCGGCTCGAACGGCTCGTGCGGGGAGGGCGCCGGCGCGATCGGTGGCGGGGGCGGCGGGGCGGGCTTGCGCTTCGGCTCCGCCTTGGCCGCCGCCGGGCGCCGCGCCCTGACCTTCGCCGCCGGCTCCGCGGGCCTCCGCTGCGCGGGCACGGGTACGTCGAAGAGCGTGTCCTGGCCGCTGCCCCCGGTTGACGACCCCAGCTCCGCCGGATCGAACAGGGTGATCACGCCGTACTCGCCGTCGTAGCCGGGCACCCGGCGCACCTCGCCGCGGCGCAGCCGGCCGATGCCCTCGGCGAGCAGCTCACCGCCGACCCGGCCGATCTCGTCCAGCGGGGTACGGAGGAGGATGTCCAGCTCCGGGCCGAGCGCGGCGATCAGCTCGTGGAGCTTCCCCTCGACCCTCTTGGAGCGGGCGCCCACCCGGTTCAGCTCGCCGAGGATCTCGGCCAGCGGCACGAGGTGGGTCACCTCCCGGGCGTGCGCCGGCCGGTGCCCCTCGGGCCGGTCGGCCAACTCCTCGACCCGGCTCAGGACGCCGACCGTCAGCGGCTTCCCGCACTCCGGGCAGCGCCCGCCGGCCTCCCGGGTGCGTTCCGGGGACCAGTTCACCCCGCAGAGCCGGTGCCCGTCGGCGTGGTACTTGCCCTCCTCGGGGAAGAACTCGATGGTGCCGGCGAGCCCGTCGCCGGTGCGCAGCGCCTCGCGGATGGCGAAATAGTCCCGCGCCGAGTCGAGGACGGTGGCCTCCCGGGCCAGTGCCGGCGGCGAGTGCGCGTCCGAGTTCGACACCAGCTGGTAGCGGTCCAGGCTGCCGACCCGCCAGTTCATCTCCGGGTCGGAGGAGAGGCCGGTCTCCACGGCGAAGATGTGCTCGGCCAGGTCGGCGTAGCAGTCGGCGATGGCGTCGAAGCCGGACTTCGAGCCGAGCGCGGAGAACCAGGGCGTCCAGATGTGCGCCGGGACCAGGTAGCCGTCCGGGCTGGCCTCCAGGGTGATCTCCAGCAGGTCGCGCGAGTCCAGCCCGAGGATCGGCCGGCCGTCCGAGCCCAGGTTGCCGATCCGCCCCAGGGCGGCGTTGAACCGGGCCACCGCGCCCAGGTCCGGCAGGTAGATGAGGTGGTGCACCTTCCGGGTCCGGTCGTCCCGCTTGTAGATCGTGGAGATCTCCACGCTGAGCATGAACCGGACCGGGTCCGCCTCCGCCGCGCTGGCCAGCCGGGGCGGCAACCGCCGGGCGATGTCCCGCTCCGCCTCCGGGCTCAGCCGGTAGAGGCCGGGCTCGGCCGGGTGCAGGGTCTCGCGCAGGTGGTCGTACCACGCGGGGTGGGTGAAGTCGCCGGTGCCGAGCACGCCGATGCCCTTGCGTCGGGCCCACCAGCCCAGGTTCGGCAGGGTCAGGTCACGGCTGCACGCGCGCGAGTACCTGGAGTGGATGTGCAGATCCGCGACGAACGACGGGAGGCCACCGGAGGGTACGGCGCTGAACGGAGGCACGCCGCATCCTGTCACGCCCGGTCCCCCGGCCGCCCGCCGCCACGCGTACGCGTGACGTGAGCAATGCGGTGCTGGACCGGGCGGCCCGGACGCGCTATGGGGCGCGCAGCTCGACCAGGGTCACCTGCGGTGGCGCGCCCACCCGGACCGGCGGGCCCCAGAAGCCGGCGCCGTTGGTGACATAGACCTTGGTGCCGTCCACCTCGCCCAGGCCGGAGACCACCGGCTGCTGGAGCTTCACCAGCAGGTTGAACGGGACCATCTGGCCGCCGTGGGTGTGCCCGGAGAGCTGGAGGTCCACGCCGAACTTCGCGGCCTCGTGCGCGGCCACCGGCTGGTGGGCCAGCAGCACGACGGGGCGATCGGGGTCGCGGTCGCCGAGGGCGGCGGCGTAGTCGGCGGGGGCGGCCAGCCCGGTGCCGGCGGCGGTGACGTCGTTGACGCCGGCCAGGTCGAGAACGCCGCCCCGGGCCCGGATCTCCTGGCGTTCGTTCTGGAGCACCCGCAGGCCGAGCCGGTCCACCTCGCGCACCCATTCCTCCACACCGGAGTAGTACTCGTGGTTGCCGGTGACGAAGAAGCTGCCGTAGCGGGAGCGCAGGTCGCGCAGCGGTTCCGCGGCCGGGCCCAGCTCGGCCACCGAGCCGTCGACCAGGTCACCGACGACCGCCACCAGGTCGGCGTCGAGCCGGTTGATCATCGCGACGATCCGCTCGGTGTGCGACCGGCCGCGCAGCGGCCCGAGGTGGATGTCCGAGACGGTGGCGATGCGCAGCCCGTCCATGGCGCGGGGCAGCTTGGCCAGCGGGATCTGCACCCGGTCCAGCCGGGGCGGTCCCATCGCGGTGCGCACGCCGTACCCGGTGACGCCCGCGGCGGTGAGCCCGGCGAAGATGGCGGCCCCCCGGGCGAGCAGCAACCGGCGGGACGGGTCGTGATCCGGCGCGGCGGGCGGGCTGTCGGTGCCGGGCGGGGGGTCGGTCGGAGCGCCGGCCGAGGCGGCGGACTCGCTGGCCGGCGCCGCCGACCGGCCGGCCGGCTCCGCCGCCGGCGGGTCCGCGAGCGCGACGGGCGACGCCGACGCGAGGCCGCCCGACACCCGGTCCGGCCCACCGGCGAGGTCCGCCCGACCGGCGGTGGATCCGGCCGGGACCAGTGCCGGCGCGGGTCCGGTGCCGGTGGCGGCGCGCTCGCGGCGGCGCAGCACCAGCTTCGCCACCGCCGTGGGCACCTCCAGCACCAGCAGCAGCACCAGCAGGTAGAACATCAGGGCCAGCCAGAGGTAGCCGGGCCAGGCCAGCCATTCCGCGCCGCTGCGGGTGCCCGCCATGGTCGCCGGCACCAGCAGCGCCAGCAGCAGCGCCACCACCCCGCCGGCCTTCCGCAGGCGGCCCGGGCGGGTGGTGTCCCGCACCAGCCGCTTCCACAGGTAGAGGTGGATCAGGGCCGTGACGAGCACGGCGAAGCCCACGAACGACGCCATCGCCAACACGGGAGCCTCCCTCAGCCGCCCGCGAAGGGCGGCAGCACGTCGACCGTCGCCCCGCCCCGCAGCGGTGCCTGACGATCATGGCAGGCCGTTCCGTCGACCAGGAAGCTCGCCGCCTTCAACACCACGGCCAGCCGCTCGCCGTGCCGCTCGGTCAGCTCGTCGAGGAGCGCGTCGAGCGACCGGCCGGCGGGCGCGGTCTCCTCGGCGCGGCCGGCCGCGGCCCGCGCGCCGGCGAAATAGCGGACGGTGAGCTGCACCGGTCAGCCTCCGATCGCCGACATCGGGCGGGCGGGTTGCAGGAAGGTGGGGTCGTCGATGCCGTGCCCGGCCCGCTTGCCCCACATCGCGGCACGCCAGCGCCGGGCCAGCTCCTCGTCGTCCGCCCCGGCGCGCAGCGCGGCGCGCAGGTCGGACTCCTCGGTGGCGAAGAGACAGTTGCGGACCTGACCGTCGGCGGTGAGCCGGGTCCGGTCGCAGTCGCCGCAGAACGGCCGGGTCACGCTCGCGATCACGCCGACCCGGGCCGGGCCGCCGTCCACCAGCCAGGTCTCGGCCGGGGCCGCGCCCCGCGCGCCCGGGTCGGCGGTCAACGCGAACTCGGCGCGCAGGGCGGCGAGGATCTCGTCGGCGACGACCATGGTCGACCGGTCCCAGCCGTGCTGGGCGTCCAGCGGCATCTGCTCGATGAACCGCAGCTCGTAGCCGTGGGCCAGGGCGAAGCGGAGCAGCGCGGGGGCCTCGTCGTCGTTGACGCCGCGCATCAGCACGGCGTTGATCTTCACGGGGGTCAGCCCGGCCGCCGCCGCGCCGGCCAGCCCGGCCAGCACGTCGGCGTGCCGGTCCCGACGGGTCAGCCCGGCGAACCGCGCGCGGTCCAGGGTGTCCAGCGAGACGTTGACCCGGTCCAGCCCGGCGGCGCGCAGGGTGGGCGCGAGGCGGTCCAGGCCGATGCCGTTGGTGGTCAGCGAGATGCGCGGGCGGGGCTCCAGCGCGGCCGCCGCCGACACGATGCGGGCCAGGCCGGGCCGGATCAGCGGCTCGCCGCCGGTGAAGCGGACCTCGGTGACGCCGAGCCGGTGCACGGCCACCCGGATGAGCCGGACGATCTCGTCGTCGTCGAGCAGCTGCGGCCCGGCCAGCCAGGGCAGCCCTTCGGCGGGCATGCAGTAGGTGCAGCGCAGGTTGCACTTGTCGGTCAGCGAGACCCGGAGGTCCCGGGCGACCCGGCCGTAGCGGTCGACGAGGACCCCGTCGGTCGTCGTCGGGGCGGCGG
This sequence comes from Micromonospora sp. NPDC005305, assembly GCF_040607315.1. Taxonomy (NCBI): domain Bacteria; kingdom Bacillati; phylum Actinomycetota; class Actinomycetes; order Micromonosporales; family Micromonosporaceae; genus Micromonospora; species Micromonospora sp. NPDC005305. Next base: position 483,354 of record NZ_JBEXGL010000002.1, read on the forward strand.
TCACCCGTCGACCGTAGCGCGTCCGGTGCCACGCAGCGCGGCGCGGGCGACGGCGTCCACCGCCGCCCGGTACGCGGCCCCGAACAGCGCGGTGTGCACCAGCAGCAGGTGGAGCTGGTGCAGCGGCACCCGCTCCCGCCAACCGTCGGCCAGCGGCCACGCCTCCCGGTAGGCGGCCGTGATCCGGTCGAGGTGCGGCGGGCCGCCGAAGAGGGCGAGCTGGGCCAGGTCGGTCTCCCGGTGGCCGCCGTGCGCGGCGGGGTCCACCAGCCAGACCCGGTCGTCGAGGCCCCAGAGCAGGTTGCCGGGCCAGAGGTCGCCGTGGATCCGGGCCGGCGGCTCGTCGCCGCCGAACTCGGCCATCCGGTCGATCAGCTCCTCGACCGGGCCGGCCTCCGCGGTGGTGAGCGCGCCGTTGTCGACGGACATCCGCAGGTAGGGCAGCAGCCGCCGCTGCGCGAACCACTCCGACCAGGGGCCCGGGTCGGGCGTGTTGTCCTGCGGCAGCGCGCCGATGAACCCGGGCCACTCGGCGCCGAAGGTGGGAGCCCCGGCCCGGTGCAGCCCGGCCAGCTCGCGGCCGAACTGCTCGGCCGCCTCCGGCGTCGGCTCGCCGGGCTCGACCCAGTCGAGCGCCAGCAGCTCCGGCAGCGCCACCACCACCTCCGGTACGGCTACCGTGCCGGCCTCGCGCAGCCAGCGCAGCCCGGCCGCCTCGGCAGTGAAGAAGCCCTCGGGTGCGGCGCGTTCCGCGTGCTCGGGCCAGGCCTTGGCGAAGACCGAGTGCCCGTCGTCCAGGGTGAGCCGGGACGCGGCGCAGATGTCCCCGCCGGAGACCGGCGTCTCCCGGATCCGCTGGTGGGTCAGGAAGGTCGGCAGGTGCTCCGGGTGTGCCCGCAGGTACGCCAGGTCCATGAGCGCAACCTAGCCCGTCCGCGGGGCCGGCGCGGGCCGTGACCGGCTCTCCGGTGTGCCGCTCGTCGCCGACCTGGCCCGATACTCTCCGTATCTGTGGACAACCCGCGTGTCGTCCACAGGGCCTGTCGCGGCGGCACCCGTGCGCCGCACGCTCCCGGCATGAACTCCACGGAGCGTCTCCGCCTCGCCGTCCGCTCGCCCGCCGACCTCGTGGCCGCCGTGCCGTACCTGCTCGGCTTCCATCCCGCCGACAGCGTCGTGGTGGTGGCCATGCGCGGCCGGCGGGTCGTCTTCGCCGCGCGGGCTGACCTGCCCGAGCCGGGCGGCGACCCGCGCCGGGCCGCCCGGCACCTGGCCGAGGTGGTGGCCCGGCAGGACACCGACGCGGCCACCGTGATCGGCTACGGTCCAGCGGCCCTCGTCACCGGCGCGGTCGACGCGGCCGGCGAGGCCCTGGACCGGGCGGGGCTGGTCGTCCTCGACGCGCTCCGCGTGACCGGCGGGCGCTGGTGGTCCTACCTCTGCGCCGAGCCGGCCTGCTGCCCGCCCGAGGGCACCCCCTACGACCCGGCGGCCAGCCAGGTCAGCGCGGCGGCCGTCTTCGCCGGTCAGGTCGCCCTGCCCGACCGGGCCGCGCTGGCCGCGCAGGTGGGCCCGATCGACGGGCCGGTCCGGCTGGCCATGCGCCGGGCCACGACCCGGGCCCGTCGCCGCCTCGCCGAGCTCACCGGAGAGGCCGTCGGCCCGATCGAGGAGACGGCCGGTGTCGCCGAGAAGGCCGGGCGTGCGGAGCCGGCCGAGCGTGCGGAGCCGGGCGAGCGTGCCGGGGAGCCGGCCGGTCCGACCGAGGTGTCGGCGGCGCCGGCCAGGGAAGCGGTCGGGCCGGTGGGCGGTCGCGCGGTGCGTTCCGCGGGGGCGGCGGCGGTGCGCACGGTGTTCCGGCGGCACCGACGCGGTGAGCGGTTGGGTGACGACGAGGTGGCCTGGTTGACGGTGCTCCTCACCCACCTTCCGGTCCGCGACCACGCCTGGTCCCGGACCGACGGCCGGGACGCCGACATCGGTCTCTGGACCGATGTGCTGCGCCGGGCGGAGCCGGAGCTGATCGCCGCTCCGGGCTGCCTGCTGGCCTTCGCCGCCTGGCGCGCGGGGCACGGCGCGCTGGCAGCCGTCGCCCTGGAACGGGTGCTCGCCGCACACCCCGGCTACTCGCTCGCCCTGCTGCTCGACGACGCGCTCCGCCGCGGGCTGTCCCCGTCCGAGCTCGACGGCTGGCCGGCGACCGCCGGCACGGTGCTGCGCCGCCGCAAGCGCCGGCCCCGCCGGTGACCGGGGTTCGCGCTGCGTCCGCGCGGCCACCCGCTGCACAGGGAAACCCGCGGGGCGGCCCGGCGGTGACCGGGTCAGCCGGGCACGCGGTGGGCCCCGGTGTAGACGTTCATGGTCGCGCCGCGCAGGAAGCCGACCAGCGTCATCCCGGCCTCCTCGGCCAGGTCGGCGGCGAGCGTGCTGGGCGCGGAGACCGCGGCGAGCAGCGGAACCCCGGCCATCCACGCCTTCTGCGTCAGCTCGAAGCTTGCCCGGCCGGAGACCAGCAGCACGTGCCCGGCCAGCGGCAGCCGGCGCTCCCGGACGGCCCAGCCGACGACCTTGTCCACCGCGTTGTGGCGGCCGACGTCCTCGCGCAGCACCACCAGCTCACCGTCGGCGGTGAAGAGCCCGGCCGCGTGCAGGCCGCCGGTGCGGTCGAAGGCACGCTGGGCGGCGCGCAGCCGGTCGGGCAGCCCGGCGAGCAGCTCGGCGGTCACGGCCAGCGGATCCTCGCGCACGACGAACTGCGAGCGGGTCCGGACGGAGTCGATGCTCGCCTTGCCGCAGACGCCGCACGAGCTGGTGGTGTAGAAGTTCCGGGCCACATCGGTGGCGGGCTCCGGCACGCCGGGGGCCAGCACCACGTCGACCACGTTGTAGGTGTTCGGGGTTTCCGCTCCGGCGCAGAGCTGCGCGGTGCGCACGTCGTCGGTCGACCGGATCAGCCCCTCGGTGAGGAGGAAGCCGATCGCCAGGTCCAGGTCGTCGCCGGGGGTGCGCATGGTCACGGCGAGCGGCCTGCGCCGGCCGGGGCCCGCCGGGCCGACCCGGATCTCCAGTGGCTCCTCCACCGCCAGGCTGTCCTGTCGGCGGATCCGCGACCGGCCGTCGGCCGCCGCGTCGAGGTCGATCCGGAGCACGCCCCGCCGGTCAGTCGCCCGTCCCATGCCGCCCATCCTGCCCCGCGCCCCGGGCCACCCGCACGGCGACGCCGCCGCGGTTACCGTGGGCCGGTGACGGCGTACGCGGCGGTGGTGCTCTCGGGCGGCGCGGCCCGCCGGATGGGCGGGGTCGACAAGCCGGCCCGGCCGGTCGGCGGCCGGCCCATGCTGCACCGGGTGCTGGCGGCGGTGGCCGACGCGGGCGAGCGGATCGTGGTGGGCCCGGCCGGCCCGGTGCCCGAGGGGGTCCGGATGACCCGCGAGGAGCCGCCCGGCGGTGGCCCGGTGGCCGGGACCGCCGCGGGGCTGGCGCTGCTCGACGCCGGCACCACCACCGTCGCCCTGCTCGCGGCCGACCTGCCGCTGCTCACACCCGCTGCGGTGGCCGCGCTGCGGGGCGCCCTCGACGGCTCGGCCGCCGGGATGGCCTGCTACGTCGACGGCGCCGGCCGCCGGCAGCACCTCTGCGCGGTGTGGCGGGTGGGCGCGCTCCGGGGGGCCCTGGACCGGCTCGCCGCCGAGCGCGGCGGCACGGTCGACGGGGCGCCGGTGCGCGCGCTGCTGGCCGGCACGACCGTGCGGGAGGTGTCCTGGTCCGGGTCCGGGCCGCCGCCCTGGTTCGACTGCGACACTGATGAGGACGTACGCCGGGCCGAGGAGTGGACGCGATGACGGTGATGGACGACTGGGTCACGGCGGCCTGCGCCGAGCTGGGGCTGGACCCGGCCGAGGTGCCGGTGCCGACCGTGCTCGACCTGGCGAAGGACGTGGCCCACCAGGTGCTGCGGCCGGGGGCGCCGGTCACCGCGTACCTGCTGGGGGTGGCCGTCGGGCGCGGCGCGGACCCGGCCGCGGCGGCCGCCCGGCTCGCCGCGCTGGCCGGCACGTGGCCCGTCGAGCTGGACGGGACCGCCCCCGCCGACTGAGCGCCGCCGGCCCGCTGTCCGATGCCGGTCGGGGTGATTGGGCCCCCATCGTCCGTGGGTAGGGTGGCGAGGACGGACGGAGGCGATCATGACGGCAGACCACCCCTCGGCGCCGGCTGGTGAGCCCGCCGGCGCGACGCCGGAGCAGCACGAGTCGATCCTGCTGGACGAGCCGACCACGGCCGACCTGCGGGCCAAGGTGACCGAGGCCTGGCGGGAGTTCGCCCGCGCGCTGGCCGACCGGCTGCGCAGGCTGCCCGCCGGCGCGCACCTGGAGGTCACCCTCGACCCGACCGCCTCCGGCACCGGGGACGCCGTCTACTCGGTGAGCGTGGACGCGGGCGAGGAGGGCCGCCTCTCGGCGCGGGCGGTCGGCAACGCGACGCTGCCGCAGGGCTACCGGCTGGACCGGGCCGCGGTGGCCGACATGATCGCGCTCGGCTGGTCCCCGCCGGGTGTGGTGGCGGGCTCCGGTGAGCAGTTCGGCCTGGACTGTGTCGCCGACGAGGCCACCCGGTTGTCGGCCGTGCTGTCCCGGACCCTGCGCGACGTCTACGGCGCCCCGCACCCGGCCTTCCTGGTCTACCTGGTGCACGACGCCGAGGGGGAGCCGCTGCCGGAGGAGCCGCTCGGCACCGCGCGCAGCGAGTTCGGCCCGGACCGCGACGTGGAGGCCGACCTCGACGAGGCGCTGGCGGCCGCCGGCGCGGCCCAGTCCGGCGAGAACGACGTGCTGGCCCTGGAGGAGCGGGTGCGCACGGTCGTCTCCACGATGCTGAAGTCCAAGGCCGACCAGGTGCAGGTCGACTCGGACGGCGACATCAACATCCGCGCCGGCTCGGCGATGGTCTTCGTGCGGGTCCGCGACAATCCGCCCCTGGTCGACGTCTTCTCCCCGGTGCTCACCGAGGTCGAGCCGACGGAGCGTCTCTATGTGAAGCTCTCCGAGCTGACCAACCGCATGCCGATCGGCCGGCTCTACTGCGCCGACGACACGGTGTGGGCCTCGATCCCGGTCTTCGGCCGCAACTTCCAGGCCACCCACCTGATGCTCGCCGTGCAGGTGATGACCGGGCTGGCCGACGAGCTGGACGACCGGCTGCACGGGGAGTTCGGCGGCAAGCGCTTCTTCGGCGAGGGGGACAAGCCGGCCCGCCCGCAGGAGCACCGCACCGGCATGTACCTCTGACGCCGGCGGCGGGGGCACGGCCCGGCGGGTTCAGCGGACGTCGAGGAGGGTCTTGCCGACCGTGGCCCGGGACCCGATGGCGGCGTGCGCATCGGCGGCCCGTTCCAGCGGGAAACGCTGACCGATCAGCGGCCGGAGCCGGCCGGCGGCCCCCTCGGCGAGCGCCTGTTCGGTGAGCGCGCGCAGCTCGGCGGGTGTGCCGCCGGGGCGGAGCAGGGCCACCCCTCGGGCGGCGGCCTCCGCCTCGGGCACGTCGGCCCAGGCGCCGCCGGCCAGCCCGAAGCTGACCATCCGCCCGCCCCGGTCGAGCAGGTCGAAGGCCGCCCGGGCGAGCGGTCCGCCCACCCCGTCGAAGACCACGTCCACCCCGCCGGTGGCCGCCCGGACCCGGTCGGTCCAGTCCGGCTCCCGGTAGTCGACCACGATGTCGAGGCCGCGCTCACGGAGCAGGGCGACCTTGCGGGGGCCGCCGGCCGCGGCGACGACCCGGGCGCCGGCCGCCGTGGCGAGCTGGGTGAGCAGGCCGCCCACCCCGCCGGCCGCCGCCTCGACGAGCACCCGCTCGCCGGGCCGCAGCCCGGCCGCGCGGGCCAGCATGAGCGCCGTCCGGCCGTCGGCGAGCAGCGCCACGGCCGCGTCCAGCGGCAGCCCGTCCGGTACGGGGATCGGCGTGCCCTGGTCCACCGCCACGCGCTCGGCGTACCCGCCGGTGCCGCCGGTGGTGCTGACCACCCGCCGGCCGAGCAGCGCGGGGTCCGCCCCGGGGCCGACCCCGGTGACCGTCCCGCCGACGCCGTTGCCGGGGATCACCGGCAGGGTCGCGGTGAACGGGCCGAACCCGGTCGCGCGGAACATCGTCTCGACGAAGGTGATGTTCGCGTGCGCCACCTCGACGAGCACCTGTCCGGGGCCGGGCACCGGATCCGGCGCCGGTCCGGGGACCAGCACCTCCGGCCCGCCGAACTCCCGTAGCCACACCGCCCGCACGTCGCCTCCCCGCTGTCGCCCCCGCACACGTCCGGGTCCAGTTGACGACCTGAAGTGCGGTTGAGGTCAAGCCGAGGAGGGCCCGACGCCGGGCGACTCGACCAGCCGGGAGAGGACGATGGTGCTGCGGGACGAGGTGACGAAGGACTCGGCCCTTAGCCTCTCCAGCGCCTCCTCCAGGTGCGAAATGTCGGCGGCCCGCAGGTGCACGAGGGCGTCCGCCTCGCCGGAGACGGTGTATGCGCCGACCACCTCGGGATGCCGCCGGGCGGCGGCGCCGATCTGCGCCGGGGTGGTCCGGCCGGCGCAGAACAGCTCGACGAACGCCTCGGTGGTCCACCCGACGGCGGCCGGGTCGACGACCGCGGTGAAGCCCCGGATGACGCCTGCCGATCGGAGCCGGTCGACCCGGCGCTTGACGGCGGGGGCGGAGAGTGACACCCGCGTGCCGATGTCCGCGTACGAGGCGCGGGCATCCGCCACGAGCAACGCAATGATTCGCTGGTCGACCGCGTCTATCTGCAACGTTCCGCCTCTGGGAAGCAATGGTTGTGGCTGTTACCAAAGTTGTACCGTACCTACTCTTGGTGACCGTGAACCAGCAGCGAGTCCCGCGAAAGCGGACATATCTCATGTGCTCGCCCGAGCACTTCGCCGTCGAGTACGCGATCAACCCGTGGATGGACGTGACCGCCCCGGTCGACGCGGAGCTGGCGGTCAAGCAGTGGGACCGCCTGCGCGAGACCCTGGTGGGGCTCGGCCATGAGGTGCACCTGCTCACCCCCGGGCGCGGGCTGCCGGACATGGTCTTCGCCGCCAACGGCGCGTTCGTGGTGGACGGCACGGTCTACGGCGCCCAGTTCAAGCACGAGCAGCGCGCCGCCGAGGCCGCCGTGCACCGGGCGTTCTACGAGGACAACGGCTGGCATTTCATCGCGCCGAGCGAGACCAACGAGGGCGAGGGTGACTTCGCCTACCTGCCGGAGGCGCACGGTGGGCTGATCCTCGCCGGCCACGGCTTCCGCACCGAGCTGGCCGCGCACGCCGAGGCGCAGGAGGCGCTGCACCGGCCGGTGGTCTCGCTGCGGCTGGTCGACCCGCGCTTCTACCACCTGGACGTGGCGCTCGCCTCGATCGACGACGAGAACATCGTCTACTACCCGGGCGCCTTCTCGGCGGCCAGCCAGAAGGTGCTCACCCAGCTCTTCCCCGACGCGGTGGTCGCGGACGACGAGGACGCCCTGGCCTTCGGCCTCAACCTGGTCAGCGACGGGCTCAACGTGGTGCTGAACAGCGAGGCGAGCCGGCTGGCCGGCAAGCTCAAGACGGCCGGTTACCACCCGGTCCCGGTCGAGCTGGCCGAGCTGAAGAAGGGCGGCGGCAGCGTGAAGTGCTGCATCGCCGAGCTGCGCCACTGAACGCAGGAAACGGGCGGTCTCCCCGAGGGGAGGCCGCCCGTTTCGCGTATGCGGGGTGGATCAGCCGAGCGTGGCCAGCTCGTTGATCACGACGTTGGCGAGCATCCGGCCGTCGAGCTGGACCCGGCGCAGGTACCACTTCTGCTGCGGGGTGCGTGACTGGTTGAACTGCCAGGCGCCGCGGGGGCTGTCGACCTGGCCGATCTTGCCGAGCGCCAGGTTGACCTGCTGCGGGGTCGGGTTGCCACCGACCAGCCGGATCGCCTTGTCCAGCACCTGCGCGGCGTCGTACGAGGCCATGGCGTAGGTGCTGGGCGAGACGTTGTACGTCTTGCGGTACGCCGAGGCGAACACCCGGTTGGCGGTGTTGTTGAGGTCGGCCGAGTAGTTCAGCGCGGTCTCGATGCCGTGCTTCTCGATCAGGCCCCGCTCCTCGCCCTTCTCGCCGTCGTCGAGCTGGCCGAGCACGGTGCCCTCGGTGAGGAAGCCGGGCGCGTAGATGGGGCCCCGGTATCCCGCGGCGTAGAGCTGCTTGACGAACTGCACCGCCTGCGCCCCGGCGTAGTGGCAGAAGACCGCGTCGGGCCCGGGCCGCCGGTCCAGGGCCTTGCGGATCGCGCCCGTGTAGACGCCCTTGCCGGGGTTGGCGTAGTCGTCGGTGAGGATCGGCTCGTCGGTCAGCCGGCGGCCGTTCTGCTCGTAGCCGCGCCGGAGGCCGTCGATGACGTCCCGGCTGCTCTGGCCCTGGGTGCCGAAGATGGCGATCCGGCTGGACGCGTCCAGCGTCTGCCGCAGGTACTGCCCGAGCGCCTCGCCCGGCTCGTTCAGCACGTAGGAGGTCCGCCAGATGTAGACGACGCTCTGCAGGCTGATGGGGGAGGCGTTGGAGCCGATCAGGGGCATCCGTGCCTGCTCGACGGCGTCCCGGATGCCCAGCATCACGGCGGAGCTGACAACGCCGGTGAGCGCCAGGACGCCCTCCTTGACCAGCCGGTCGACGGCGGCCTGGCCGGTCTTGGCGGTGTCGCCCTCCTCGGCCGGCACCAGTGTCACGGGGTGGCCCCCGAGCTGCCCGTCGTTGAGGGTGAGGAACATCTGGAACCCGTTGGTGATCTCGTCCCCGATGACCTTGTTCGGGCCGCTGCCCGGGACGATCAGACCGATCTTGATTGGGCTGCCGGGCTGCGCCTCGTCGGCGGTGTCGGTTCCGGAGCCACAGCCCGCCGCCAGCCCGGTGGTACCCAGTGCGGCCAGCAGTTGTAGCGCCCGCCTGCGGTTCATCTGCGACACCGATTTCCTTTCCGATGGAGCGGCCAGGGTGCAACGCCCCCTCGGCGTTCTACCTGCTCCGCGACCCTGCGTCAATGCCCGGAAGATCATCGTGAAGCGACCGCAACGTGCCGACCACCTGCGGCCAGGCCGCCGAGTCGGGTGCGATCAGCCCGAAATGCTCACATTCGGGCAGCTCGATCAGCGTGGCGGGAGCGCCGGCGGCCCGGGCGGCCGCCACCCAGGACCGGCTGATGGCGATCGGGACCTGCTGGTCCAGAGCCCCGTGCATGACTACTGTGCGTGTCTGTATCGGCACCAACGAGGATGGATCCGCGACCGCGTACCGATCCGGAAAGTCGGCCGGGCCGCCGCCGAGCAGCGCGGCCACCGCGCCGGAGTCCAGGTCCAGCCGGTACGCCTCGGCGAGGTCCGCCACCGGCGCCAGCGCCAGCACGCCGCCGACCGTGGCCGGGGCGTGCGCGGCGACGTACAGCGCCAGGTGTCCGCCGGCCGAGTGCCCGACGACGATCGGTGGGGCGGAGGCCACCAGGCCGGGCAGCGCGGCGGCGGCCAGCGCGGGCAGCGCCGCCACCCCGGCCAGCACGTCGGTGAGGGTGTGCGGCCAGCCCCCGCCCGGCTGGCCGGTGCGCCGGTACTCGACCTGGGCCACCGGGTGGCCGAGCGCGGCCAGGGCCGCCGCCATCGGGCCGGTGTGGGTGCGGTCGTACTCGGCCCGCCAGAAGCCGCCGTGCACCACGACCACCAGCCGGCGGGGCGGCCCGTCGCCAGCCGGCCGACGCAGGTCGGCGCACTGGTCCGGGTGGTCGCCGTAGGCGACGGTGGTGTCCGGCGGCGGGGCCGGCCGGGTCAGCACGGCGCGCGGGTCTGCGGGCATGACGGCGACGGTAGCGCGCCCCGGCCGGGTGGTTCCGGGCCGGCAGCCGGTCCGGGCGCGTGCCCGTGGTGGAGGTGGGTAAAGATGGGTCCCATGACCGAAGCGCGCTTCGCCGGACAGGACGACGAACAGGGCAACGATGGCATCCCCGGCACCGTGGTGGTGGTCGGGCCGGACGGCCGGCCGGTCGGCACGGTGCAGACCGAGGAGGGCCAGGGCGAGGATCCCACCCGCCTGGTCGAGCAGCCCGCCAAGGTGATGCGGATCGGCAGCATGATCAAGCAGCTGCTGGAGGAGGTCAAGGCGGCGCCCCTGGACGACGCCAGCCGGCACCGGATGCGGGAGATCCACGAGCGCTCGATCGTCGAGCTGAAGGAGGGCCTCGCGCCCGAGCTGCGCGAGGAGCTGGAGCGGATCTCGCTGCCCTTCACCGAGGACCAGGCGCCCAGCGAGGGCGAGCTGCGGATCGCCCATGCCCAGCTGGTCGGCTGGCTGGAGGGGCTGTTCCACGGCATCCAGGCCGCGCTGGTCGCCCAGCAGATGGCCGCCCGCGTCCAGCTGGAGCAGATGCGCTCCGGCCGGCAGGCGCTGCCCAGCGGCCCGGGCGGCGGGATGGTGCCGGGCATGCCCGGCATGCCGCAGGGCAACGAGGGCCACGCGCCCGGCCAGTACCTCTGACCGGCCGGGGCGCTCCGGCGCCCCGGCCGCTCAGGCCACCCCGAAGACCTGTTCGAGATACGCGGCCACACCGTCGACGGTGTTCGCCCCGGTCACCTCGTCGGCGACCGCCAGGACGGCCGGGTGGGCGTTGGCGACCGCCACGGCCCGCCCGGCCCAGGTCAGCATCGGCAGGTCGTTCGGCATGTCGCCGAAGGCCAGCACGTCCCGCTCGTCGATGCCGAGGCGCGCCGCGTACCAGGCGAGGCCGGCCGCCTTGGTCACCCCGGCGGCGGAGATCTCCACCAGCCCGCTGTACGACGAGTGGGTCGCCTCGGCCAGCCCCTGGAGGGCGCCGGCCACCACCCGCACGAACACGTCCGGGTCCTGCTCACCGGCCCGGGCCAGCAGCTTCACCGCCGGGACGGCGAGCAGCTCCTCGGGCGACTCGATGGCCCGGATCGCGTCGGCGTCGGCGTCCCAGCGCAGCGGGTAGTGCGCCTCGTGCCGCATCTGCCGGCTGTCCACGATCTCGACCGCGAAGCTCACGTCGGGCACCTCGGCCCGGAGCCGCCGGGCCACCTCGGCCAGCAGCTCGGGGGCGAGCGGGTCGGCGCGGAGCACCTCGTCGGTGGCCGGGTCGTACACCACGGCGCCGTTCGCGCAGATCGCCGGCAGCGGCTCGGCGAGCTGGTCGTACACCAGCTGGAGCCAGCGGATGGGACGGCCGGTGACCAGCACGACCGGCGTGCCCGCCGCGGAGATCCGGGCCAGCACGTCCGCGGTGCGCGGGCTGAGCGTCCGGTCGTCCCGGAGCAGTGTGCCGTCGATGTCGGTCGCGACGAGCCGAGGTGCCTCTCCCATCACCGGGAGAGTAGTCGGTCCAGGTAGACCGCGACGCCGTCGTCGTCGTTGCGCAGGGTGATCTCGTCGGCCGCGGCCCGCACCTCCGGGTGCGCGTTGGCCACCGCCACGCGGCCCCAGCCGGCCCACTCGAACATCGGCAGGTCGTTCGGCTGGTCGCCGAAGACCAGCACCTCGGCCGGGTCGACGCCGAGCCGCTCGGCGACCACGCTGAGCCCGGTGGACTTGTCCACCCCGGGTGGGCAGATCTCGACGTAGCCGAGCCCGGCCTGGGTGAGCGTGGCCAGCTCGGCCGGGACGATCCGGCGGGCCACCGCCAGCAGCTCGTCCACGTGGTGGTCGGCCGTGCGGGCGAACGCCTTGAGCACGTCGCAGGAGAGGCACTCCGCGCGGCTGCGCGCCTCGAACCGGTCCGGGTAGGGCCAGCTCGGGTGGTAGTCACCCCAGAGCGGCGCGTCGGGCTCGTCCGACGCCTCCACCATGACGGTGAGCGGGCCGACGGCGGCCTCCAGGTCGGCCACGATCCGGGCCAGCACGGCGCCCGACAGGCGCTCGTCGCGCAGCACGAGCGGGCCCGCCGGGTCGCTCTGGTCGACCACGCGACCACCGCCGGCCATCACGAGGAAGTCGGCGGCGCGGATGTCATTGCGGGTCAGCTCGGTCAGGCGGGGCCCCCGGCCGGTGGCGCCGACCACCGGGATCCCCGCGGCCCGCACCCGGTCGAGCACCTCGTGGGTGTAGGCGGAGACGGTCTCGTCGCTGCGGACGAGCGTGCCGTCGAGGTCCGTGGCGATCAGCTTGGGCAGGCCCGGGCGGGTCATGGTTCCTCCTTCGCCCGCCGCCGTCGCGTCGGCCGTCCAGGTCCTCGGTGCCGCGGCCACCGGACGGCGGGCAGCAACCGTATCTCGCCGAACGGGTCGCAACCATGGCTTTTCGGCGAATCGGACACCAACCCGCGGCGGCCGTCCGGTGTCCCTCGGCGGCCCGCTCCGCAGGGTGCGGGCGGGCGGTTCGGGGTGGCGGAACGGCCCCGCCGCGCCCCGTCAGCGCGGCGGTTCGGGCCGGGCGAAGGGCGTGGTGGGCTGCACGCTCAGGTCGGCCGGGGCCGGGGGCAACTCGTCCTCGGCCGCCCGCCGCCGGCCCCGGCCGGACCAGCCGTCCGGCGCCCCGCCGGCCGGCTCCGCCGCCGGCTCGTCCGCCCGGCCACCGGGCTCCGCGCCGGCCCGGCCGGACAGGTGCAGCGCGGCGGCCAGCAGCACGACGGCGAGAAAGGCGGTGACCAGGCCGCGCCCGTGCTCCACCTGCAACCGCTGGTCGGTGGGGAAGAAGAGGGCGCGGCGGCTCAGCTCCTCCAGGGAGGCGGCGGTCGCGGCCAGCACGGCCAGCAGAGCCGCCGCGAGGCCGAGGCCGGCGATCCGGGCGTGCTGCCGGACCGCCGGCGCGCCGCGCAGCGCCAGGGCCACGGCGACCGCCAGGCCGAGCAGACCCACCAGGTACGCCACCCCGAAGCCGCTCACCTGACCGACCCCGCTCGGGAGCCGAACCGTGCTGTTCCCCTCCGGACCCTCGTTCGGCACGGTCACGACCAGCCACTCGCCGATCAGCGAGGCGACCGCGGCCACCGCGCCGAGACCGGCGAGCACCGGCGGGAGGCGGTGGTCCCGGCCGAGGCCGGCGAGCGAGCGCCCGACCCGGCCGGGCCGAGCTGGTTCGGCCTCGCCCCACTCCACGACGGTCGTGCCGTCGGACCGGTTGTCCTGCCTGGGGATGGGGAGATCCTGGGACATCGGCCACCTTCCCGTACGCCGGCCTGCCCCGCATCATGACACGGCCGGCACGCGATGACGGGGAGCGCAAGCGCACAGGCCGGTGCGGGGGCCGCCGCTTTCCGTTAGCGTCGGTGCCATGCCTATCCGTACCGCTTCCGCTCGCTGGCAGGGCAACCTCACCGAGGGCTCCGGCACCGTCCGCACCGGCAAGGGCGGCCTGACCGGCAACTACTCCTTCAAGTCCCGCTTCGAGGAGGGCGAGGGCACCAACCCCGAGGAGCTGATCGGCGCCGCGCACGCCAGCTGCTTCTCGATGGCCCTCTCCAAGCAGCTCGCCGACGCGGGCGCCACCGACACCTCGGTGGAGACCACCGCCAAGGTGCACTTCGACAAGACCGACGCGGGCATGACCGTGACCCGGATCGACCTGGAGACGGTCGGCCAGGTCCCGGGCCTCGACGAGGCCGAGTTCTCCAAGCTGGCCGAGGCGGCCAAGGAGAACTGCCCGATCTCGCGGCTGCTTTCGCCGGGCGCGCAGATCACGCTGAACGCCCGCCTGGCCTGACCACGCCCGACACGGCACGGGTGCCCCGGCGGGGTGCCCTTGCCGTGCCGCGTGCCGATCGGAAGGGGTGACCGGGCCGCGTGGCCGTGGAGATGAGCCGGGAGCGGTTCGAGGACCTTGTCGGCGAGGCGCTCGACGAGGTGCCCGAGGAGCTGCTCGGGCTGATGAGCAACGTGGTCATCCTGGTCGAGGACGACCCGCCGCCGGGCGAGGACCTGCTCGGGCTCTACGAGGGACACGCGCTCACCGAGCGGGGCTGGGACTACGCCGGCGTGCTGCCGGACCGCATCCTCATCTTCCGCAACCCCATCCTGGCGATCTGCGACACCGAGGACGACGTCGTGGAGGAGGTCGCCGTGACGGTGGTGCACGAGATCGCCCACCACTTCGGCATCGACGACGAGCGCCTGCACGCCCTCGGGTGGGGCTGACCGGGCCCGCGTCGCGCCCCGCTCGGCCGATCCCCGCTGTTGCGCGGGTCCCCTAACCTCCGGAGCAGGCACAACCCGATGCAGGAGGAAACCCATGCGCAGCGCGCTGTTCTCCGCGGAGAACCTTGAGAAGGAGTCCCAGCAGCCGGGCATGCGGCTGCAGAACTCCAAGATGCTGAAGATCGAGCTGAACGGCGAGGCGATGGCCCGCGTCGGGTCCATGGTCGCGTACCAGGGTCAGGTGCAGTTCCAGGCGCTCGGCTCCGGCGGCATCGGCAAGTTCATCAAGCAGCGGCTCACCGGTGAGGGCGTGCCGCTGATGAAGCTCTCCGGGCGCGGCGACGTCTTCCTCGCCGAGCTCGCCAAGGACGTGCACATCATCGACCTGGAGCCCGGGGACGCGCTGTCGATCAACGGCTCCAGCGTGCTGGCCTTCGACTCCACGCTCCAGTACGACATCAAGATGGTCGGCGGCGCCGGGATGGCGTCCTCGTCCGGCCTGTTCAACTGCGTCTTCAGCGGTCACGGCCGGATCGCGATCACCACCAAGGGCACCCCCGTCGTGCTCAACGTCGACCAGCCCACCTACGTCGACCCGCAGGCCGCGGTCTGCTGGTCGGCCAACCTCCAGACCGGCTACCACCGGGCCGAGCAGCTCGGCCTGGGCACGCTGCTCGGCCGGAGCACCGGCGAGGCGTTCACGATGAGCTTCGCCGGTCAGGGGTTCGTCGTGGTCCAGCCCTCGGAGGAGCCTCCGGTGCAGGGCAGCGGCGCCCAGCAGCAGCAGGGCCTGCTCGGCGGCCTGCTCCAGTGACCGCCCGGTGTGCGGGGCGCCCGCTCCGGGCCCCCCGGCACCGTCAGTTCAGCTCGCCGGCCCGCAGCCGGGCCAGCCAGGCCGCCGCGTCCGCGTAGTCCCGGTCGGAGAGGCCGGCCGGCGCGGGGACCGGCCGGTCGCCCGCCGCCGGGCTCCAGCGGTGCCGGGGGTACGACCCGAGGAAGCGCACGTCCGCGCAGACCCGGCGCAGCCCCTGCAACGCCTCGCCGAGGCGCACGTCGGCGACGTGGCCGGTGCAGTCGAGGAAGAAGACGTACCGGCCGAGCGCCTCGCCGGTGGGGCGGGACTCGATCCGGGTCAGGTTCACCCCGCGGGTGGCCAGCTCCATGAGCACCGACAGCAGCGCGCCGACCCGGTCATGCGCGAGGTAGACCGCCAGCGAGGTCACGTCGTCGCCGGTCGGGGGCGGGGGTGGGCCGGGGCGGGAGACCAGCGCGAACCGGGTCACCGCGTCCGGGTGGTCGGCGATCTTGTCGGCGAGCACGGCCAGCCGGTGCCGGGTGGCGCCGATCGGGGCGCAGATGGCGGCGTCGTACTCGCCGTTCGCCGCGCCCGCCGCGGCGGCGCCGTTGGAGAGCACGTCGACCACCGTGGCGTCGGGCAGGTGGTCGCGGAGCCAGCCGCGGCACTGGGTGGACGCCTGCGGGTGGGCCGCCACGGTGCGCACGTCGGCCAGCGCGACCGCGGAGCGCGCGGCGAGGACGAACTCGACCGGCAGGATCACCTCACGGGTGATCACGAGGGGTTCCCCCTCGGCCAGCTCGTCCAGGGTCACCCCGACCGCGCCGCCGATCGAGTTCTCCATGGGCACCAGCGCCGCGTCCGCCTCGCCCGCCCGCACGGCGTCCAGCGCCTCGCCCACGCTGCGCGCCGGCGTCCGGCCGCCCCGCTCGGCGGCGGGGACGGTGCGCAGCGCCTGCTCGGCGAAGGTGCCCTCGGGACCGAGGTAGACGAAGCGGGTCGGCGGTGTTCCCGGCATGTCGACCAGACTACGCACCCGGGGTGCCGTCGCAGGCCAGGGTCCGGATGCCGGACGGGCCGGCGGCGCGCACCTCCACGCCGCACACGTCGGTGCCGGCGGTGACGAGTTCCAGCGCGGCGGGCCGGCCCCGGGTGACCACCTGGAGTTCCTCGTGCCCGCGCACGGCCAGCACGGTGTACTGCCAGCCCTCGGCGCAGAGCGGTCCGGTCCGCACCGTGACCCGGACGTTGCGGGGCAGCACCCCGGCGGAGCCGCGCAGCAGGGCGATCACCCGGTCGCCGGACGGGCCGGACCGGCAGGGGGTGGCGGTCGGGTCCGGGGCCGGCGCCGTGCGGGCCGGTCCGGTCGGGGTCGCCGGCGCGGTCGGGGTCGCGCCGGGGGTGGGGGTGGCGGAGGCCGTCGGGGCGGTGGTCGCGGAGGCGGCCGGATCAGTCAGCTCGGGCGGCGCACCGCAGCCGGCGAGGGTGAGCAGGGCGGCCAGCACCACCGGGAGGCGCCGGCGGGCGGGGTGGGGCGGGGTGCAGGGCACGGTGCGATCCTCGGCATCGAGGGACGTCGTCATGGCCGGACGGCCGAGCCCATCGTAGGAGGATCACCTGGGCGGGTGAAGTCACCTCTGGACCCGGTGCCCGGCCCGCTCCAGCGCGCTCGTCGCCTCGGCCAGCCGCACGGCGGGCACCAGCAGGTGGTCGGTGTCGTACGTGGAGAAGGCCACCACGTTCACCCGGGCCCGGGCGAGCGGGTCGACCAGCGCGGCGAGGGTGCCGGTGACCGCCGCGTCGAGCGGGCCGACCAGCCGCAGGCAGCGCCATTCGGTCTCCACGTCCGCCCCGGTGGGGGCCCGCTCGGCCGGGCAGATCACCGAGACCCCGTCGGCGGTCCAGCTCACCGTCACCACGTCGCGGTCGCCCAGGTCGCCCCAGATGTGCGGGGGCACCACGGTGCCGGCCGGCAGGCGGCACACCGCGTACGCGCCCGGCAACAGAGCGACATCGAGCATGAGGGCACCCTACGGCCTCCACGTGGCTGTGCCCCAGCACCGCCCGGTGCGGCGATTGCCACACGTCCTCGCAGGTCAGACGGCAGAGAAGAAGGTGAGCGAGCCGGCCACCTGGCCGTCGGTGAGCACCGGCGTGGAGATGGCGTCGACCGTCGTGCCGGCGTCGGAGCCGGGCCCCTGGACCCGGAGCAGCCCCCGGGCCAGCCGGCCGGAGAGCAGCGCGAGCAGCGGCGGGATCTTGTCGGTCTCCTGCTCGGTCAGCTCGCTCGGGCTGGCCGTGAAGTCGACCAGTCGCAGGCCGCCCTCCAGCAGCGGCCGGCCGATCACGTCCTCGGGGGCGCCGAGGCAGAGCAGGTCGCAGCCGGACGAGGAGATCGCCACGACGGTGGTGTCGGCGTCGATCAGCAGGCACGGCTCGGCGGCCCGGGAGACCATGCCGGACCACCGCCCGACGTTGTCGGACTCCTGCTCGGTCGGTGTCCCCGCCGGGGGCACGAACGCTTCCGAGAGCGAGAGTTCGACGTGGGCCACCGCGCCTCCTATGTACACCGACGGTCTGTCCACGCTAGCCGGTCGTCACGACGACCGCCCGACCGCGCTGCGTCTCCGGTGGCCGGAGCCGCTCGGGGATCCGGGGCTCGGCGGGGACCGGGGACAGGTGTCGGTGCGACGGTGCCCGGTGCCGGACGGCCGGCGACGGCGCGGGGCCGACGGGACCACCGGGGCGGACCCGCGGACCGCGTGGCGTCGCCGGAGACGTTACCGGCGGGCGGCCCGCTTGTCAGCGGCCGTTCGGCCCTCGTCGTACCACCGGTAGTCGGCTGCTGGACGGTACGTGCCGTTGAGCCACGTCGACGGGGCCTGGGCGACCCGGGAGAGCTTCTCGGCCGTGGCCGGACTGATCCGGTTGCCACCGGCCACGAGCAGGCGGTCCAGCTCGCGGTGGGTGGCCATGAGGCAGTCCTTGGGCAGGCCGTAGACGCTGATGACCCCGGAGCCGACGAAGGTCAGCACCGGGGTCACCGGGATCGGCAGGCCGACGGCGTCGGAGAGGGCCTTGCTGGCCCGCTTGGCGTCGCGGCGCGCCTCGGCCACATAGGGCGGACGCTTGCCGTTGATCTGCACGACGTCGCCGGCGACGAGCACCCGGGCCCGGCCGTGGTCGGCGATGGTGACCGCGAAGAGCCCGCTCGGCCCGATGGCGAGGAACCCGGCCCGCTCGTCCGGGGTGCGGTCGAGCAGGATGTCCGCGGCGTCGGTGCGGGGCCACTCGATGACGTGCCAGGCGGGGCCGAGGTGGTCGAGTTGACCGAGGGCCCGGGCCCCGGCCGCCTCCAACCGGCGGGCCCCCCGCTCGGCCCGCCGACGGCGGGCCCACTCCAGCGGAGTCGGTCGGGCCGGTTCGAGCACCGAGGTGGCCTCGACCCGGGGGTGCGGCACCGAGACGGGCGGCAGTGCCCGGCTCGGTACGGCTCGGCGAGCGGGAAAGACAGTCATCGCGACCTCCGGCAAAAGGTCTCTCGAAGTTATGTCTCCACTACCCTACGTTGCGCACCCCGGTGCTCGGCAAGTTGGAGCGCCGGAATGAGTGCGGATGAATGCCATATTCATTCACACTTCTTTTCTCGGATGGTGCGGAAGGCTGTCCTAGGCTGCGAAGGTGACCCACTACGTGGACAGCGAGGTCGGTCGCCTCGGCACGGTGCTGCTGCACCGCCCGGGGCCGGAACTCGCCCGACTCACCCCACGCAACAACGACTCCTTGCTCTTCGACGCTATCCCATGGGTGGGCCGGGCGCAGGAGGAGCATGACGCCTTCGCGGCCGCCCTGCGGTCCCGCGGGGTCGAGGTGCTCTACCTGGCCACCCTGCTGGCCGAGACCCTCGCCGTGCCGGACGCGCGGGCCGAGCTGACCCAGCTGGTGCTCCGCTCGCCCCGGCTGGGCGACACCCTGCGCCGCCGCGTCGCCGACCACCTGACGTACCTCGACCCGGCCGCGCTGGCCGATGTGTTCGTCGCCGGGCTCGCCCACGAGGAGCTGCGGATCGGCCCGGACCGCCCGGGCGGTCTGGTCTGGACGCTGATGGACCGGCACGACTTCGTCATCGACCCGCTGCCCAACCTGCTCTTCACCCGCGACTCGTCGGTCTGGATCGGGGACCGGGTCGGTGTGACCAGCCTGGCCATGCCGGCCCGCCGGCGGGAGACCACGCTGACCGACACGATCTACCGCTACCACCCGCGCTTCGTCGGCACCGAGTTCGTCTACCACCCCGAGCTGGAGCACCTGGAGGGCGGCGACGTGCTGTTGCTCGCGCCCGGGGTGCTCGCCGTCGGCGTGGGCGAGCGGACCACGCCGGCCGGGGCGGAGCGGCTGGGCCGGCAGGTCTTCGCCGCCGGGCTCGCGCACACCATCCTGGTGGTCCCGATCGCCCAGGAGCGGGCCACCATGCACCTCGACACGGTCTGCACGATGGTCGACGTCGACGCCGTGCTGATGTACCCGAACATCGCCAGCGAGCTGTCCGCGTACACGGTCATCGCCGGCGCGGACGGCGAGGACCCCCGGGTCGACGGCCCGGCGCCGTTCCTGCGGGCCGCCGCCGACGCCATGGACCTCGACCAGCTCCGGGTGATCGACACCGGGCTGGACCCGGTCACCGCGGAACGGGAGCAGTGGGACGACGGCAACAACACCCTCGCGCTCGCCCCCCGGCTCTGCGTGGGCTACGAGCGGAACGTGGAGACCAACGCCCAGCTCGAACGGGCCGGCATCGAGGTGATCGCCATCGCCGGGTCCGAGCTGGGCTCCGGGCGGGGCGGGCCCCGCTGCATGTCCTGCCCGCTGGTCCGCGAGCCGCTGAGCCTCAGCGCAGGGTGAGCTGGCGGCCGAGCAGGCCCTGGCGGGCCCGGCGCCCGGCCGCGTCCAGGGGCTCCCGCTCCTCGAGCGCCTCGGCGTAGCGCTTGGCGAAGCCGGTCACCGGCTCCTCCCAGTCGGCGGCCGGGACGTCCTCGGGCAGGTCCCAGACCGGCACGAGGCGGCCGTGCGCCCGGAACATGCCGGCGAAGCGGGTGTCGTCGCCGAGGGTCAGCGTGCCGGCCACGCTCAGCCGGGACAGGGCGTCCAGCGCGACGTCCTCGTCCTCCGGCAGCACCCAGCGCACGTGCGCCTTCTCCGGCACCTGGCACCAGTACGCGGCCCGCACCGCGGCCAGCTTCACGGTCGGGTAGATGGCCGCGTTGGCCCGCTCCAGGGATGCCTGCACGCCCGGGTCGTCGGCGGCGCCCGGGTCGAGCCAGAACTCGAAGCCGTCGTGCATGCTGATCTCCAGCGGCCCGTCCACGAGGATGTCCTGGAGGCGGGGGCCCGGCCCGGGCAGCGGCGGCACGCTCACCTGACCGCCCGGCTCGGTGCGCAGCGCGCAGAGCAGCGCGTCGGCCAGGTCCCGCGAGACGTCGCCGGACTGCTGGTGGCGCTGGAGGCCGACGAGGACCCGCCCGTCCGGCTTGGTGATCGCCGGGGCGGCCATCGGCAGCACAGTGGCCAGGGTGACCGGCCGGTCGCCGTGCTCCTCGGCCAGCTCGGGGGTCAGCCGCAGCGGCGCGGAGGCGGCCGGGACCAGCTCGCGCAGGGCGATCCACTCCGGCTCGTCGACGAGGCCCTCGAACGGTCGGGGCACGAAGACGTCGCGCACCTTCTCCCGCTTCGGGGTGGCTTCGGCGGCCCGCTGGCTCTTTCGACGCTTGCTCACGGCGAGACAGCCTAGATGCCGGACCGGACGGCCGTGGGCAGGACCCGCCTCCCCGGTGGCCTCAACCGGCCACGACCAGGTCCGGCCGGGTGGAGCCGGCCGGGTCGAACTCGGCCCAGACGCTCTGGCCCAGGCCGTCCCGCTCGACGCCCCAGCGGCTGGCCAGCCCGGAGACGATGTGCAGGCCGCGCCCGTCGACGGCGTCCGGGGTGGCGACCCGCATGAGCGGGCCGGAGGCGGAGCCGCCGTCGGTCACCCGGAGCTGGACGGTCTGCCCACCGGCCGCCGCCCGCAGCCGCCAGGCCACCCGGACCACGCCGCCGGGCAGCGGGTCGGCGTGCCGCACGGCGTTGCCGACCAGCTCGGCGAGGACGGCCACCAGGTCGGCCAGCAGGGGCGCGGGTACGACGTCGGCCAGCTCGTCGGCGAGCCGGTGCCGGGCCAGGCGCGCGCCGGTGGCGTGGTGGGGCACCACCACGCACCACGATCGTTCGGCCGAACCCGTCCCCACCGTCGTTCCTTCCCCACCGCCGTGCGGGCCGGGTTCACCCCCGTGGCAGCCGCACCTCTGCGACCGTACCCCCACCGGCTCTCGGTCGTAGGGATACCCATCCATTCTGCTGTTCAACGATCTGCCGGACGAGATAGAGGCCCAGCCCGGCCCCCGGGTAGCGACGCCGGTCGCCGGACTCCCCCTGCCAGAACCGGTCGAACGCCCGCTCCACGTGCTCCGGCCGGATGCCGATGCCCCGGTCGGCGACCCGGAAGGAGACGGTGCGTTCGTTGGCCTCGGCGCAGACCTCGATGGGGGTGTCCGGCAGCGAGTACTTGCCGGCGTTGGTGCCCAGCTCGGTGAGCACGGTGGCCAGGCTGTGCCGGTCGCCGAGGGCCTTGGGCAAATCGGCCGGCAGGTCGAGGACCACCCGGTGCCGGACGTCCGCCGGCAGGTCGGGCACCGCCGCCCGCAGCGCGTCGGCCAGGTCGAACGGGGCGGCCGGCTCGCCGCCGGGGCGGTTCTCGGTGGCGGCGGTGAGCAGCCGGTCGACCAGCCGGGCCAGTTCGTTCGCGCGCTGCCCGATGATCCGGGCGGCCTGCCGCCGGTCGTCGTCGCTGAGCGACTCCCAGTGGTCGGTGAGGGTGTCCGCGTACCCCTTGATCACGGTGACCGGGGTGCGCAGCTCGTGGCTGGTCACCGCGACGAAGAGGTCGCGGTCGTGGTCGCGCCGCTGCTGGTCGGTGATGTCGCGGAAGGTGACCACCCGCAGCGTGCCCGGCCCGGGCAGCTCGCCGGAGGTGATCCGCAGCCAGCGGCCGTCCGGCAGCCGGTGGTCGAGGACCTGCCCGGACGGGGGGAGGGGGAACGGCAGTGGCTGGTTGAGCGCCTCGCCGGCCGGCCGCCCGGTCACCTGGGCGGCGGCCGGGTTCCAGAGCCGCACGTGGTGCTCGCGGTCCACCACGGCCAGGCCGTCGGCGAGGGCCGCCACCACCGGGCCGTCGCCGTGCACCGGCAGGCCGGTCTGGTCGCCGTACATGTGGGCGATGCAGGCGGCCACGTAGCCGACCACGGCGCGCTGGGAGGCGTCCAGCGACTCGTCGGCCGGGTAGAGGGCGTGCAGGCTGCCCACGGTCAGCCCGCCGATCTCGGCGCGCGCCAGGATCATCCGGTGCAGCCCGCGTGCGGCCACCTCGTCGGCGAGCGCGCCGGGGATGGCGTCGACCCGGACCTCGCGCACCGGCGGGCCGGAGAGCAGGCAGACGGTGGCCGGGTCGGTGGCCGGCAGGGGGCGGCCGGTGACGAACTCGGCGCTGCCGGTCGCCGCGATCACCCGGCCGCCGGTGGGGGCGAACTCCACGAACACCAGGCCGGCCGCGCCGATGGCGGGCTCCACCTCGCGGAGCAGCCGGGTGAGCACGGGCAGACCGGACTCCCCCGAGTTGATCATCTTGATCACGCCGGTGTGGCCGGCGATCAGAGAGGTGAAGTCGGTTCGCTCCGGCATGTCCCGAGTGTGCCCCGCCGCCCGGTGCGGGGACACCCCCGCCCGGGCGACCACCCACCGGTCGGACCGGCGGTGCTCACCGGCCCAACCGGGCCAACGTCCGGGCGGGCCGGTCGGTGATCACCCCGTCGATCCCGGCGGCCAGCACCAGCTCCAGATCCTCCGGCTCGTTCACGGTCCAGACGAAGACCTGGTTGCCGGCGGCGCGCAGCGCGGGGACGAGCTGGGGACGCGCTCGGACCAGGCCGATCCCCGGCCCGGCGATCCGGGTGCCGAACGGCAGCCGGCCCAGCCGCAGCCAGCGCGGCAGCACCTCCAGCAGCAGCACCGTGGGCAGTGCCGGCGCGAGGTCGCGGATCCGGCGTACGGCGAGTGGGGAGAAGGACATCACGGTGACCCGGACCGGGTCGTCCGGACCGGGCTCGGCCAGCCCGTACCGGCGCAGCAGGGTGACCAGGCGGCGCTCGACGTCCCGGCCGTAGCGGGACGGGTGCTTGGTCTCGATCAGCAGCCGCACCGGTCGCCCGGCGGCCAGCACCGCGTCGAGCAGCCGTTCCAGCGTGAGCAGCCGGGTATGCGACTCGTCGAGCTGTTCGTCCCCGTCGGCCGCCACCCCGCCGGGGTGCCACGAGCCGAAGTCGAGCGCCTCCAGCTCGGCGAGCGTGCGCGCGCTGACCAGCCCGTGACCGTTGCTGGTCCGGTCCAGCCGACGGTCGTGGACGCAGACCAGGTGCCCGTCCCGGGTGAGCCGGACGTCGCACTCCAGCCCGTCCGCGCCCTCGTCGAGTGCGCGCAGGTAGGCGGCGAGGGTGTGCTCCGGCAGGTCGTGCGACGCGCCGCGGTGTGCGAACACCAGGGGGACGGTCATGGCCGCGCCGCGCCTCAGGCGACCCGACCCGGCTGCCCGTCGTCGGTGACCACCGGGCGGCCGGCGGCGGCCCAGTCGCCCATCCCGCCCACGACGTTGCGCACCTGGTCCCAGCCGTTGCGCATCAGGTAGGCGACGACCTGCGCGGACCGCCCGCCGGAGCGGCAGATCACGGCCACCTCGCGGTCGTCCGGCACCTCGGCGATCCGGGCGGGCAGCTCGGTCATCGGCAGGTGGTGGGCGGCCGGCGCATGGCCGGCGGCCCACTCGTCGTCCTCCCGGACGTCGAGCAGGTAGACGTCGTCGGGCACGGCCGACGCGGGCACACTGGGAACCTGTGGTCCGAACACGGCTACCAAGCCTAGACGGCCCGTCCGGTCAGAGGCGGTTGACCCAGCGGGGATTGGCGACGGCCCACTCCGGCATCCGGGTGCCGCGCAGCGCGTCGAAGAGCCCGCCGCCGCCGTTGTCCAGCACCACGTAGGAGACCTGGTCGATGGTCTGCGGGTAGGAGGGCACCTGGACGCCGTGCAGGGCGTCCGCGGGCAGCCCGCGGAGCGCGAGGAGCAGGTCCTCCAGGGGTACGCCGTTGCTGTCCAGGGTCAGCGCCCCGCCGACCGCCCGGAGCACCCGGTCCAGCTTCACCGGGTCGCTGCGCAGGTGGGTCTCGCCGGCCCGGTCGAGCACCGCCCGGAGCATCTGCTGCTGGTGTCGCTGCCGGTCGTAGTCGCCGCCGGGCAGGTCGTAGCGCTGCCGCACGTAGTCCAGCGTCCGGGCGCCGTCCATCTGCTGGCAGCCCGTGTCGAACTGGGTCTTCGTGTGGATCGACCGGACGGGGGTGTCCACGCACATCCGGATGCCGCCGAGCAGGTCGATGACCTGTTTGAAGCCGGCGAAGTCGACAAGCGCGGCGCCGTCGAAGCGGATCCCGCTGAGCCGGGCGAGGGTGGCGCTGAGCAGCCGGGCCCCGGAAGCGCCCCCGCCGCCGTGCTCGTACGCCGCGTTGACCTTGTCCTGGCCGCCGCCGTAGCCGGGCGCCGCCGGGATGGCGACGAGCAGGTCGCGCGGGACGGAGATCAGGTACGCCTGCCGGAGCCCGGCCGGCACGTGCACGATCAGGATGCTGTCGGAGCGCTGGTCCTCGGGGTTGGCGCCGGGCCGGTGGTCGGAGCCGATCAGCAGGTAGTTGAGCGGGCCGGAGAGGTCGGTGCGGGACTGCCGGGCCGCCGCGTCGAGCAGTTGCTCCTTGGTGACCGTGCGGTCGTACCGGTTGGTGAGCCAGTGCAGCCCCGCCACGCCGAGGGTGGCGAGCAGGAGCAGGGCGAGACCGGCGCCGAGCAGGAACCGGGGCCAGCGGGCGGGACGACCCCGCCCGCGTGCGTTCCGTGCTGGCCTGGACGTGACGTTCCCCCCGTAGCCGCGACATGAGACCCGCTCACGTCAGGCTACGGGGGGAAGCTCCGGGCGGTGCCGCTTTCGCGCGGCTACCGGCCGGTCACCAGGTCATTTGCGGGTGGACAGCACCGTCGGGTTCGACACCACGAAGTCCGCGAGCTTGTCCTTCTTCACGGCCTGGAACATCTCCATGGTCGTCTCGTTGAACTTCTCCCGGCCGTTGCCGGCGCTGCTGTAGGTGCCGCCGTTGGTCCGGAGGGTGACCAGGTCGTTCCCGCTGACGCCCTTGAGCGTGAAGATGAAGTTCGCGATCGGCACGCCGCCGGTGTCCAGGATGAACGCCTTGCCGGCCGCCTTGATCAGCGCGTTCAGCTTGATCGGGTTGGTCAGCATGCCCTTGTCGGTGGCCTTCTTGGCCATCGCCTTGATCAGCTGCTGCTGGTTCTGCTGGCGGTCGTAGTCGCTGTTCGGCAGGCCGTAGCGCTGGCGGGCGAAGTCGAGGGCCTCCCAGCCCTCCATCTCCTTGCAGCCCTTCTTGTGCACCACCGGGGTCATCGCCTTGCCGGTCTTCTTCGCGTCCGCGTTCCACATCGGCCTGCCGTCGACCATCATCATGTGGTGCGACTTGACCTCGTGGCTCACGCAGATGCGCACGCTGCCGAGGGCGTCGATGACGTTCTTGAAGCCGCCGAAGTTGATGATCGCGGCGCCGTCGAAGCTGATGCCCGTCATCGACTTGATGGTCTTGGCCATCAGCTGGGCACCGCCCTCCCAGCCCCCGCCGTTGCGGGCGCCGATCTGGAAGGCTGCGTTGATCTTGTCGGTGCCGCCCCGCCAGCCGCTCTTCTCGAAGGCCGGGATCTGTGCCTCGGTGTCCCGGGGGATGGAGATCAGATAGGCCTGGTCGTGGGTGGCCGGGATGTGCAGGATGATGATCGTGTCCGAGCGGACGTCGTCGGCGGCCCAGCGCGCGCGGGCGTCCACGCCGAGCAGCAGCATGTCGATCGGGCCTTCGAGACTGTTGCCGCCCTCGGCGTCGGTCTTACCCGCCTCACCGAGCAGGTTGCCCTGGTCGATGCTGCTGGTCGCCTGACCGATCACCGCCTTGCTGCCGACGATCGCGACACCGCTGGTCATCATCAGCACGGCACCGAAGATCACGGTGAGCTTGGCCCAGAACGGGTCCTTGCGCTTGGTGCGCTTCTTCCCGCCACCGGGACCGCGGCCGCCGTGGCCGGGCTGCGTGGGGATGATCGGGGGAACCCGCCCGGGCGAACCGGGCTCCAGTGACTGAGGGCGACGGCTGGTCTGGACCGGCATGCGTGCTCCAGCTCGGTGATCGGGGGCGGGACCACTGTACGTATCTGTTCCCGTTCTCGCGACCTCGTGCGAGGGCTATTCCCGTCAATCTCGGCCAATGGCCTGCGGTTGTGACCGAACGGCCAATTGAAAAGATCCGGTCGGCGGTTGGCTCACTGTGGGAAGAGCCTTGACCGCCGACCGGATGTGCTGCTTTGTGGGGGCGGCGTCAGCCGCCGCTCCCGTCACTGTCGGTCTTCTGGTTGGCCTTCACCCAGTCGGCCATCGTGTCCGCCGCGATGGCCTTGTACATCGCCAGCGCCTTCTCCCGGTCGGAGACCACCACCGACTGGCCGTCGACGGTCTGGCCACCCAGGTTCGGGCTGGTGAGGAAGGTCAGGTTCTCCCCGCGCAGGTTCCGGAACTGCAGCGCCATGTCGGTCAACGAGAATCCCTGGTCGACCGTGACGGCGGCGGTGACCGCCCGGAGGAAATCGTTGAGCTTCCTGGGGTTGGTCAATGTCCCCGTGCTGGCCGCCTTGTCCATCAGCGCCTTGAGGAACTCCTGCTGGTGGCGCATCCGGGCGAAGTCGCCGTCGGGGAACTGCTTGCGCTGCCGGACCCAGTCCAGGGCCTCGGCGCCGTTCATGTGGTTCACGCCCTTGGTGAACGTCCGGTACGGTTTGTGGATCGAGTTGATGGTGCGCTCCACCTTGAGGTCCACCCCGCCGAGGGCGTCGGTGACCTCCTTGAAGCCGCCGAAGTCGATCGCCATGACGTGGTCGATGCGGACGTCGCTGAAGCACTCCACCGTCTTCACGGCCAGCGGCAGGCCGCCGAACGCGAAGGCGGCATTGATCTTGTTGCGCGAGCCCGAGTCGCAGGAGGCGCCGGCGCTCTCCGGGATCGGCACGTAGAGGTCACGCGGGATCGAGACCAGGTAGGCATGCTTGTGGTCGGCCGGGATGTGCATGACGATCAGCGTGTCCGCCCGCCACTTGCCGGCGGCGTCCACCTCGGCGTCCGGGTCCCGCGAGTCGCTGCCGACCAGCAGGATGTTCAACGCGCCGTCGACCTGCTTGGCCGGGCGGCCCCCGGTGATCTGGGAGAACGGGTCCGTGCGGGCCAGGTCGCCGTTGAGGTTCCGGGCGTAGAGCCAGGCGCCGGCGCCGCCGAGCAGCGCCAGCACCAGCACCGCGATGCCGGCCACCAGGCCGATGCGCCCCCACCGTGGCCGCGGGCCGCGCCGGCCGGGACCGCCGGCGCCGCCGCCCGGCCCGCCCGGCCCGGTGGGCCCACCCGGACCGCCGGGACCGCCGGAACGCGGCGCGTCGTCGTTCGAGGGGTACCAGCGCGCGTCGGTCGCGCGGGCACGCCCGGTGGTGCCCCGGCCGGAGCCGGGGACCTGGGCGCGGCCCGCGCTCCGACTCAGACGTGCGGGGAGCGGGACGCCGGCAGACGAGGTCGCTGACATGTAACCGAGGGTAGGTCGGCGGAGCCACCCGCGCCCTGAGGCGCAGCCGGGTGTCAGCCTCCTCCCAGCGGGACTCAGTACCCTAGCCGGCCGCGGAAGTACTCGATCGTGCGTCGCAGGCCGTCTTCGGGCGTCACGCTGGGCTCGTATCCCAGCAGCTCACGGGCGAGCGTCAGATCGGGGCGCCGCTTCTCCGGGTCGTCGGCAGCGCGGGTGATGTAGCTCACCTCGGAGCTGCTTCCGGTCAGTGACACGATCGTCTCGGCCAGTTGCCGCATCGACATCTCGTGCTCGGTGCCGCAGTTGATCGGGCCGGTCTCGGTCGAGTCGAGCAGCAGCAGGATGCCCCGCACCAGGTCGTCCACGTAGCAGATCGAGCGGGTCTGGTTGCCGGTGCCGTGCACCGTGATCGGCTCGCCGCGCAACGCCTGGGAGATGAAGGTCGGGATGGCCCGGCCGTCGTCCGGCCGCATCCGCGGGCCGTACGTGTTGAAGATCCGGACGATCGCCGTGTCGGTGCCCCGGCTGCGGTGGTAGGCCATGGTGGCCGCCTCCGAGAAGCGCTTGGCCTCGTCGTAGACGCTCCGGATGCCGATCGGGTTGACGTTGCCCCAGTACGTCTCGCGCTGCGGGTGCTCCTTCGGGTCCCCGTACGCCTCGGAGGTGGAGGCCATCAGGAACCGGGCGCCGTCGGCGGTGGCCCGCTCCAGCAGGTGCAGGGTGGCCACGGAGCCGACCCGCAGGATCTCCACCGGGAGCTTCTCGAAGTCGGTGGGGCTGGCCGGGGAGGCCATGTGCAGGATGCCGTCGAACCGCTCGGCCATGGCCGGGTGGTCGGTCGGCAGCCCTTCCGAGATGTCCGCCTCGATCAGCGTGAAGGTCGGCTTCTCGAGGAGGTGGGCGATGTTGTCCTTGGAGCCGGTGACGAAGTTGTCCAGCACCACGACCGTGCAGCCGCGCTCGATGAGCCGGTCGACGAGGTGGGACGGGACGAAGCCGGCGCCGCCGGTGACGAGGATGCGATGTCCGGAGCCGAAGCGGGGAGCGACCTTCATGGCGGCCAGCCTATACAGACAAGGAAGGGCCCCCTCTTAACGCCTCGCGTTGTAGAGGGGGCCCCTCCTAACAGTTGATCAGTGCGCGCCGGCGCCGGTGACCGAGCGCACCTCCAACTCGGCGTACTTCTCCTCGTCGTGCTCCTTCGACAGCAGCGTGCCGATCCAGCCGCAGAGGAAGCCGATCGGGATCGAGATGATGCCCGGGTTCGACAGCGGGAACCAGTGCCAGTCGTGGTCGGGGAACATGGCCGTCTGCACCCCGGAGACCACCGGGGAGAAGAAGACCAGCACCACGGCGGCGATCAGGCCGCCGTAGATCGCCCAGACCGCGC
Organism: Micromonospora sp. NPDC005305; assembly: GCF_040607315.1. NCBI lineage: Bacteria > Bacillati > Actinomycetota > Actinomycetes > Micromonosporales > Micromonosporaceae > Micromonospora > Micromonospora sp. NPDC005305. The sequence goes on from NZ_JBEXGL010000002.1 coordinate 512,492, forward strand.
CCGAGGTGTTGAACCGCTTCCAGAACAGGCTGTAGAGGATCGCCGGCAGGTTGCCCGAGGCGGCGACCGCGAAGGCCAGCGCCACCAGGAACGCCACGTTCAGGCTCTGCGCGAAGATCGAGAGCACGATGGAGATCGCGCCGATCACCAGCGCGGAGATCCGGGCGACGTTCACCTCCTGCCGCTCGGACGCCTCGCCGTTGCGCACCACGTTCGCGTAGAAGTCGTGCGCCAGGCTGGACGAGGAGGCCAGGGTGAGCCCGGCGACCACCGCCAGGATCGTGGCGAAGGCGACCGCCGCGATGATCGCCAGCAGTGTCGCCCCGCCCAGGTCCCCGCCGAAGAAGTCCTTGCCGAGCGCCTCGGCGAGCTGCGGGGCGGCCGTGTTGCCGGCCTTGTCCTGGGCGGTGATCGCCGTGCCGCCGACCAGCGCCGCCGCGCCGAAGCCGAGGGCCAGGGTGAGCAGGTAGAAGGTGCCGATGATGCCGATGGCCCAGAGCACGCTCTTCCGGGCCGCCTTCGCGGTCGGCACGGTGTAGAAGCGGATCAGGATGTGCGGCAGGCCGGCGGTGCCCAGCACCAGCGCGATACCCAGCGAGAGCAGGTCCATCTTGCTGTAGAAGGTCTTCAGCGCGTCCCCGGGTGTCTCCACGCCGTAGCGCAACCCGGGTTCCAGGAAGGCCGCACCCTTGCCGGACTGCTTGGCGGCGTCACCCAGCAGCGAGGACAGGTTGAACTTGTAGTGCGCCAGCACCAGCAGGGTCATGACGATCGCGCCGGTCATCAGCAGGAACGCCTTGACGATCTGGACGTACGTGGTGCCCTTCATCCCGCCGACCGTGACGTAGATGATCATCAGGGCGCCGACCATGATGATCGTGGCCACCTTGGCGGTGTCCGCGTCCATGCCCAGGAAGGTGGTGCCCGGCTTGATGCCGAGCAGCAGGGCGACCAGCGCGCCCGCGCCGACCATCTGGGCCAGCAGGTAGAAGATCGACACCGTGATGGTGGAGACCGCCGCCGCGGTCCGGACCGGACGCTGGCGCATCCGGAACGCCAGCACGTCGGCCATCGTGTACCGGCCGGAGTTGCGCAGCAGTTCGGCGACGAGCAGCAGCGCCACCAGCCAGGCGACCAGGAAGCCGATCGAGTAGAGGAAGCCGTCGTAGCCGTACAGGGCGATGAGGCCGGCGATGCCCAGGAAGGACGCGGCCGACATGTAGTCGCCGCCGATGGCCATGCCGTTCTGGAAGCCGGAGAAGGACCGGCCGCCGGCGTAGAAGTCGGTGGCGGTCTTGGTCTGCCGGCTGGCCCAGACCGTGATGGCCAGCGTGATCGCCACGAAGACCAGGAAGAGTGTGATCGTCAGGTTCCGGGCGGTGGTGCTGCCCGCCTCAGCTGCGAGGACCGTGTTCATGGTTCACCTCCCCCATCTCGGCGCGGATCCGGTCGGCGACCGGATCGATCTTCCGGTCGGCGAACCGCGAGTAGAGCCAGGCGATGACGAACGTGGAGACGAACTGGAGCAGGCCGAAGACCAGGGCGACGTTGATGTTGCCGACCAGCTTCGTGCCCATGAAACCCCGCGCGTACGCGGAGAGGATGACGTAGAGCGCGTACCACAGGAAGAACGCGACGGTCATCGGGAAGACGAAGCCGCGCAGCGCGCGCCGCAACCCGGCGAACTCGTCCGACCGCTGGACGGCAAGGTACCGTTCCGCCGCCGACTCGGCGGGTGCGGACGCGGGTGTGTCCGTGGACATCTGTGGATCACCACCTTCGCAAGGCGTGGGGAGTTTTCGCGCACGGTAGAGAGCGCGCTCCCCGCCGGGGAAGGCTCGGATCGGCCATGGTCGACGCCTGCGCCGAACGGCAGCCCGGCTGCGCCGAGTGACTCAGGTCACTCCGCTCAGCGGTCGGTGGTCAGTCGGTCAGCCCCCGGTAGCGGCCGCGGTAGTGCAGCAGCGGCGCGCTCTCCTCGGCCAGGTCGACCGCCTCGATGGTGGCCTCGACCAGCAGGCCCCAGCCGTACTCCCGGGCGGCGTCGAGCCGGCACCCGGCCCACCCGCCGCCGTCGGCGGGCACCGGTCCGTAGGGGGTGTCGGTCCAGGAGTCGAGGGCGAAGAGGCCGCCCGGCGACGGGAAGAGGCCGGCGAACCGGTCGGCGAGTTGCCGGTGCCCGGGGCCCAGCGGCGTGACCGCGAACCGGCCCGCCTCCTCGACCGCCGCCCACAGTTCCGACTCCGGGTCGACCAGCCCCAGCAGCCGGTCCGGCTCCCCCTCGGCCACCAGGGTGGACGAGACGGTCAGCCCGGCCGGGCCCGGCGCGGTCCAGAGCGTCACCGGGGCGGCCAGCCGGCCGCGCAGGCGGCGGACCGGCGAGCGCTGCCCGGCCGGCACGGCGAACGGGTCGGTGTGGTGGATCTCGGCGCCCGGCTCATGATTCACGTGAAACATTGTGCCGCCCCGCCCGCGTGCCCACCCGAGGAAGCGCTGGTGCAGGTCCCGGGCTCGTGGAAGCTGCTCGCCGGCCTCCGCCATGAGCCGGCCCAGGTAGAGCAGCAGCGCGGTCCGATCGTGCCGGTACTCCGTCAGCAGCGCGAGCCGCGCCGGCTGGCACGGCCAGTGCGCTCCGCATCCCCGGCACCGCCACGAAGGCCGCATAGCGACGTGCGCCGTGCGGGACCTCGTCCAGATCTTGGACGAATTCGGCCCCGGGAGGGGCCCTTTCCGTCCAAGATCTCGGCGGTCGTTGCTCATCGGCGCCTCCCCGGAGAAGGGGTCGCCCCGGCCGGGGGATGGCCGGGGCGACCTGCCGCAGGACCGGCCGCCGGGTCGTCGCCTCCACCAGCCGGGCCGCGCCTCTCCACCCTGGACTCGGCGGGGCCGGCGCGGGAGGATGCCAGGGCTTACTACACAACGCGATCACGTACTTACCGGGGACGTAAGCATGGACATCGAGATGTGGATCCGGGCGCTCAAGGCCGCCCGGGCCGGTGCGGACGTCTCTCAGGAGGGTCTGGCCACGCTGATCAGGTGGAGCCCCTCTACGGTGGCGGCGATCGAGACTGGGCGACGTCGGCCGACGATGGAGTTCGCCGTCGCCGCCGACGAGGCCCTCGGCACCGGCGGCCTCCTCACCAGCCTGCTGACGGCGGGCGAGGAGAACAGCGGGCCAGCCTGGTTCGAGTCCTGGCCGGGCCACGAGGAGCGGGCGATCCGGCTGTGCTACTTCGAGCCGTGTCTGGTCCCTGGGCTCCTGCAAAGCGAGGAGTATGCCCGGGCGGTCGCCTCGGCCGGCGGCCTGTACCGGAGTGATCGGGTGGAGGAGTTGGTCAGCCTCCGCATGAGTCGCCAGCGCCTGCTCCAACGGGAGAATCCGCCCGAGTGCGTGTTCGTCATCGACGAGAGCGCCCTGCGCAGACCCGTCGGGGGACCGGCCGCCATGGACCGGCAGCTCGGCCGGTTGCTCGAAGCGGCAGAGCTGCCCTCTGTGCGGCTGCACGTCCTGCCGCTCGAAGTCGGCGCACATGTTTCGATGGGCGGTGGCTTCGTGCTCGCGGAGCTACCCGGACACGACCGTCTGCTCTGCCTCGACAATGCGGCCCGCGGTCAGATCGCCGACTATCCCGACTGGATCGGCTTGGTGCAGCGCAAATGGGAGCATCTGCTCGGTGAGGCGCTGAGCGAAAGTGCCTCGCTTGATTTGATCAACAAGTTGAAGGTGACGTCATGACGAGTGTCGCGCCCCGCTGGCGCAAGTCGACCCGCTCGGCAAACGAGGGCAACTGCGTCGAGGTGGCGGACAATCTGCCCGGGGTGGTGCTGGTCCGGGACAGCAAGGATCCGGCCGGGCCGACGCTCGCCTTCACCCCGGACTCCTGGCGCTGCCTGCTCGCGAGCCTCGGGCGGGACGGACTCGACTGAGGGCCCTACCCTGCCGGGCATGTCTCTCGTCCCACCGCAGCAGCTCGCCCAGGAACGCGTCGTCAGCGCCGACGCCGTCCTCGGCGGTCAGGTCGACCTGCGCGCCTACCCGCACCGGCACCTCGTGGTCACCGCGAAGCACACCTGGGGGCGTAGCGGATTCCAGCCGCTCATGGAGGCGGTCGAGCACCTGTCCCACTACGGCTGGGAGCTGGTCAACGTGACCAGCATCGGCGACGGCCACAACCTCTACGCGGCCATGCGCCGCACGGCCTGACCCGGCGGATCTTGGACAGTCTCCGTTCGGGGCGAACAGAGACTGTCCAAGATCTCCGGCTATGCGTCGAGGGAGCGGCGGGCGGCGGCCAGCACCTCGGGGTCCGTGCAGCCGGCGGCGTACCCGGCGATCCGGCGGCGGATGTCCCGGCCGAGCAGCCAGACCCCGATCCGGTCGGCGACCGGGCGCAGGAACGCGGGACGGCACCGGAAGTTGTACCGCCAGGTGGCCACGGTCGTGCCCGGCTCGGGGCCCGGTGCGAACCGCCAGCCGCCGCCGAACCGCTCGAAGAACCACGGCCCGCGCACCATCTTCATGCCCACGTTGGTCGGCGGCGCCCACGAGACGTATTCGCTGACCATGACCAGGCCGTGCCGGGACCGGGTATGGGTGCGCACGCCCTTGCCGGGCCGGGTCGCCCCGTCGACGAAGTGCTGCTCCCGGACGAAGGGGTCCCAGCGGTAGCGGACCGGCGCCACGGTCTGCGACACCGCGAACGCCAGCTCCGGCGGGACCGGGACGGTGGTCACCGCCTCGACGACCGGCATCAGCGCCTTGGGGTGATCGCGGCCAGCAGTTCCGGCAGGCGGCGGTCCAGCGCGTCGCCGGCCAGGTACGCGCCGAGCAGCGCGGCACCCACCCCGTACGCCAGGCCCACCGGCAGGGCCAGCCAGAGCCAGACGTCCCCGAGCAGCGCGGCGGCCACCACCAGCGGCACGGCGGCCACCGCCGAGGCCACCATGGACACCAGGGCGTACAGGCTCCGCGCCATCCCGGCGCCGGTGTTCATGGCGAACGGGTTGCTGGTCTCCGGCAGCGAGTAGCCGCCGAGCACCGAGACAGCCGCGTTGATCGCCAACCCGCAGCCGTACGCGGCGAACAGCCCGCCGGCCATCACGCCGAGCCAGCCGGGCCGCCCGAGCACGACGGCCAGCACCACGGCGACCGTGCCGAGGATCGGCACCACGTACAGCGAGAACGCGGTCATCCGGGCGCGCAGCTCCACCCGCCCCGGCACGCCCGCCACCACGTTGGCCGCGTACGCGCTGCCGTCGAAACCGAACTGGTTGGCCAGCGTCACCGCGGCGAGCACCCCGACGAAGACCATCGAGATGCTGACCAGCAGCGGCGACGAGTTGGCCGTGGCCTCGCCGAACGCGGCCCCGCCGTCGGTGGCGAACCGGGAGCCGCCCAGGTTGACCATGACCGGCACGAAGATGCCGACCACCGCCACGGTGATCAGGTTGGCCCGCCGCCGGGCGTCCCGCCACCAGTAGCGGCACTCCCGGGCGACCAGCGCACCGAACCGGTCCCGCCCGGCCCAGCCGACGGCCCGGGGGAAGAGCTGCGCGACGGCCCCGCCCGCCACGGTGCCGCGCCGGTCCCGGGACGGCCCCGCGCTCGCCGCGCCCACCATCGCCGACTCCAACGACCGCGACCACCACAGCAGGAGTACGCCGGTCGCCGCCACGGTGATCAGCAGCTTCAGCCCGGCCACGGCGGCGTGCCCCTCGGCCACCTCGACGCCGGCGGTCCAGGGCGCCCCGAACGGGGTCCAGCCGACCACGCGGGCCACCCCGGTGAGCCGGTCCCAGTCGGCCTGCCGGACCGCGCCGAGCACCAGCAGCTGCAACGGGCCGAGCAGGGCGGCGACCACCGCGAGCAGCACGGCGGCCAGGTCGCGAACCCGGCGGGAGCGGAGCATGGTGGCGAAGGCGCTGGTCACCGCGCGGGCGGCGGCCACGCAGAGCAGCAGGCCGAGGACCACCCCGAGCAACCCGACCAGCGCGGCGAACCAGCCGCCCAGCGCGCCGGCGGTGACCACCAGCCCGGCGGCTGCGAGCAGGGTCGACAGCGCCGGGACGCTGACCAGGGCGGCCGCGAACAGGCCAGTGACCAGGGTGCGGCGGGAGAGCGGGAGCAGCGCGAAACGGGCCGGGTCCAGGGTCTCGTCCACGCCGAAGAAGACCAGCGGCAGCAGCAGCCAGCCGAGGGTCAGCAGGCCGCCGCCGAAGGCGGCGGTCATCAGCGCGTAGCGGGACTCGCCGGCCAGGCCGGGCGCGGCGAGCAGGAAGAAGCCGCCGGCGGCGAACCAGAGCCCGAACAGCAGGCCGCCCACGAACAGCGCGATCCGCCAGCCCTGACCCCGGAAGTTGTTGCGCAGCACCCGCAGTTTGAGCCGGACGAAGTGCCGGGGCGAGACGGCCCGGGCCGGCCGCTCGGCGGCGGTCACCGGGACAGCCACGACAGCTCCTCGCCCGTCGCGGTCCGCCCGCCGACCACCTCGACGAAGACCTCCTCCAGGGACCGGTCGCCGCGCACCTCGGTGAGGGTGCCGACCCGCTTGATCCGGCCGTCGGCCAGGATCGCCACGTGCGAGCAGAGCCGCTCGACGACCTCCATGACGTGGCTGGAGAAGATCACCGTGCCGCCGCCCACGACGTAGCGGTGCAGGATGTCCCGGATGAGGGCCGCCGAGACCGGGTCGACCGCCTCGAACGGCTCGTCCAGCACCAGCAGCCGGGGGCCGTGCAGCAGCGCGCAGGCCAGGCCGATCTTCTTCTTCATGCCGGCCGAGTAGTCGACCACCAGCGTGCGGCCGGCGTCGGTGAGCGCCAGCACGTCGAGCAGTTCCGTCGCGCGCTGGTCGACCACCGCCGGGTCCATGCCACGCAGCAGCCCGTGGTAGGCCAGCAGCTCGGCCCCGCTGAGCCGGTCGAAGAGGCGAACCCCGTCAGGCATGACGCCGAGCAGCCCCTTGGCGCGTACCGGGTCGGCCCAGACGTCGTACCCGAGCACCCGGGTCTGGCCGGCGTCGGGGCGTAGCAGGCCGACGGCCATGGAGAGGGTGGTGGTCTTGCCGGCCCCGTTCGGGCCCAGCAGCCCGTAGAACGAGCCGGTCGGCACGTCGAGGTCGACGCCGGCGACCGCGACCTTGGTGTCGAACCGCTTGGCCAGGCCACGGAGGGACAGCGCCGGGTGCTGATCGGTCATGGCACCGACCGTAGCCCGCCCCGGCCAGCGACAGATCCGGCCAGAGGAGGATCTTCCCGTCCCCCTTCAGCCGTACGCGTCAGAGCCCGTCCCAGGGGTGCGGCCGGCCGTTGTCGCTCTCCGACTCGGAGAGGGCCCGATCGCGATCGGGATCGTCGGTCAGCAGCCGCCAGTACTGCTCGGCCGCCCGCCTGACCTCTGCCAACGGATAGTGGGCCGAGAGGTCGGGCACATAGAGGTTCTGCAGGTCGGCGCCGTCCGGGCTGAGCTCCGCGGCCCACGCGTTGCCCTCCCAGCTCTCGTGCTCCTTCCGGCCGGCGGCGATGTCGACCAGGTCGGCCAGGAGGTCGAGGCAGAGCTCGTGGACGCTCTGGACATCGCCGGTGAGCCACATCCCCAGGCACCTGAGCCGGGGCTCGGACCGGAACTCGGCGCAACGCCTGTCGTCCCAGTAGAACTCGATGCCGCGCAAGACGCCTCCAGACAGGATCGGACAACCTGGCGCAGGACGTCGTCCCAAGATCGTAGTAGCGCCGGCTGGTCGACGGTCAGAGGCGGAGCGTCTCCGGGGTGTGCAGGCGGAGCATGGTGACGCCGACGTCCCGGGGCAGCCGCCGCCGGGTGGCCATCGACACCGTCACCATCACGGTGAACGCCAGCGGCACCGTCCACGCCGCCGGTTGGGTGGTGAGCGTGGCCGGCCAGCCGGACAGCGGCGGGCCGAGCACGGTGAGCAGCACCGCGCCGATCGCGGCGCCGCCGCCGACCAGCACCCCGGCCGCGGCGCCCAGGTCGGTCAGGCCGCGCCACCAGATGCCGAGCACGAGCAGCGGGCAGAAGCTCGACGCGGCGACCGCGAAGGCCAACCCGACCACCTGGGAGACGTCCAGCCCGGAGACGTTCAGCGCGAGCACCGCCGGCACCCCGCCAGCGATCACCGTGGCCAGCCGGAAGCCGCGCACCGAGCCGCGGCCGAGGACGTCGGTCGAGATCACCCCGGCCACGCTGGTGAGCAGGCCGGACGAGGTGGAGAGGAAGGCCGCGAACGCCCCTGCGGCGACCAGCGCGGCGAGCAGCCGGCCGGTGGTGCCGTCGCCCAGCGCCGCACCCGGCAGCAGCACCACCACGGCGTCGGTCTGGCCGGTGACCAGCAACTGCGGCGTGTAGACCCGGCCCAGCACGCCGTAGATCGTGGGCAGCAGGTAGAAGACGCCGACCAGGGCCAGCACGACCAGCGTGGTGCGCCGGGCGGCGGCGCCGTCGGGGTTGGTGTAGAAGCGCACGAGCACGTGCGGCAACCCCATGGTGCCGAGGAAGGTGGCCAGGATCAGCGAGTACGTCCCGAACAGGCCCCGGTCGTCGTCGGCGGCCGTGTCGGGCAGCAGCCAGTCGGTGGCGGCGGTGGCCGCGCCGGAGACCTCGGGCACCGGATCACCGGCGGCGAAGTCGAGACGGTCGCCGGGGCGTACCTCCCGGAGGTCGCCGTCGGGCAGGGTGAGCGTCGCGCGGTGCTCCACCACGACGGTGGTCGCGGTCCGGAACGTCGGCCCGTCGGGTGGGGTCACCGCCGGGCGGGCGTCGGCCTGCCACTGCAACGCCAGGAAGATCGCGGGTACGGCGAGTGCGGTGAGCTTCAACCAGTATTGGAAGGCCTGCACGAAGGTGATCGCCCGCATCCCGCCCAGCGCCACGTTCGCGGTCACCACGACGGCGACCAGCAGCGCCCCCACCGGGTAGGGCGAGCCGGCCACCGTGGCCAGGGTCAGCCCGGCGCCCTGGAGTTGCGGCACCAGGTAGAGCCAGCCGATGAAGATCACGAAGACGGTGGCGAGCTTGCGCAGCCGCCGCGAGCCGAGCCGCACCTCGCAGAAGTCGGGCAGGGTGAACGCCCCGGAGCGGCGCAGCGGGGCGGCCACGAAGAGGAGCAGCGCCAGGTAGCCGGCCGCGAAGCCGACCGGGTACCAGAGCACGTCGACGCCGTACTTGAGGATCAGCCCGGCCACGCCGAGGAAGCTCGCCGCCGACAGGTATTCCCCGCCGATCGCGGCGGCGTTCCAGGTGGGGCTGACCGCCCGCGAGGCGACCAGGAAGTCGGAGGTGGTGCGGGCCAGCCGCAGCCCGTAGAAGCCGATGCCGACGGTGACCAGGGTGACCGCCACGATCGCGGGAACCACGTAGCCGTTGCCCATCAGCGCTCCGGCCGCTGAACCAGGTCGGTGAAGTCCTGCTCGTTGCGTTCCGCCAGCCGCACGTACGCCCAGCCGACCCCGATCAGGAACGGGAAGGCGGCCACCCCGAGCAGCAGCCAGGGCAGGTTGACGCCGAGCAGGGTCACCCGGCCGACCGAGGGCGCGATGGCGAAGAGCCAGGGCAGCCCGCCCAGCCCGATCAGCACGAGCAGGCTCAGCCGCAGGGCCAGCGAGAGCTGGGCCCGCATGAGACCCTGCACGAGCGTCTCGCCGACCCGGGTCTGCTGGGTCAGTTCGGAGCGGGTGCGTTCGGCGCGGCTGCGCGGGCGGGAGACCTCGGCCAGCACGACGCGGGTCCGCCGGGGCGGCTGCGGGGCGCGCGGGGCGGGGACCGGAGCCACCCGGTCGGGCCGCCCCGGAAGATCCTGCTCCTCCGCTCCGGTCATCCCCGGCAGTCTCGCCTGATCAGCGGGAATGTCAAGAGCACCGGAGCCGGTCCTGTGGGCAACCTGTGGACAACGCGTCACTCCTGTGGACAACCCGGTGGATGACGGCCGGCTCGTTGTGGACGGCGGGGATGTCGCTTCTGATCGTGTCTCCGGGAACCTTCCGCCCGCCCGATGAGTGGGAGAGGTGTGAAGGGAGGTGACGGTGTCCGACGGTGATCTGATCTCCGAGCTCTACGCCGGCTGTTTCCGGCGGCTGGTGGTCCAGCTCTACGCGGTGACCGGGGACCTGAGCGAGGCCCAGGAGGCGGTCCAGGAGGCTTTCACCCGAGCCCTGGCCGCGCCCCGACGGTTCGTCCAGCTCGACAACCCGGAGGCGTGGCTGCGGCGGGTGGCGGTGAACGTCGCCCGCAGCCGGCATCGGCGGCGACGGGTGCTCGACCGGCTGCTGCTGCGGATCGGTCCGCCACCCGCCGTCGCCGACCGCTCGCCGGAACACCTGGCCCTCCTGTCCGCCCTGCGGGAGCTGCCCGAGGGGCAGCGCCATGCGCTGGCCCTGCACTACCTGGTCGACCTGCCGGTGGACGAGGTCGCGGCGACGCTCGGCGTCTCCGCCGGCACGGTGAAGTCGCGGCTTTCCCGCGGGCGGCAGGCCCTGGCGGAGCGGCTCCGGGATTCCGACAGCACTGGCAGCACCAGCACCGGGAGGATCGATGTCCGATCGTGAGTTCTCCGGCTTCCAGGTGAACACCGTCGCGGACGCCGTCCGGCAGCCGCCGCTCGACGAGCTGCGGGCCGTGGCTCGCTCCCGCCGACGCCGGTCCCGGGGCCTGGGCGCGACCGCCCTCGCCCTGGTGGCGGCCCTGGTCGTCACGCCGCTGGTGGCCCAGTCGGGACGGTTCGGGTCGGCGGCGCCCGTGCCGTCGTCCCGCCCCGGCCTGCCCGGCAAGCCCGGCGACTTCACGTTGACCGGCCCGGACTCCGGGGTGGATGTGCGGGTCGACGGTTGCCTTCTGCGCTTCGCCCGCACCACGGACGGGGGCCGGACCTGGTCCGACTGGGATGACGCCCGCTACCAGGCCAGCAGATGCGAGCCGGGACCGGCCGGATCGGATCTGGAGTATTCCGTGTTGGGAGACGGGATTTACCTGGTCTACGACGGTGGGTTGCGCCGCCTCTCCACGGACCACGGCCGCACCTGGCAGGACGCGAGCCAGGTGATCACCGCGGTGCCGGCGTTCCCGGCCACCGCCCGACCGGTCCACTGCCACCTCACCTGCCAGGCCGTGGACGAGCCGCTCGCGGTGGACCCGTCGGCGGGAAAGGTCTACCGGCTCACCGGGCCACCGCCCACCCCGTTCCAGCTCTTCAGCCTCTACCCCGCGTCGGACGGCAGCATCTGGACCACGTACGAGACCGGCGGAGCCACGGTTGGTGCCCGCAGCATCGACCGGGGCGCGACCTGGACGACCTGGACGCCGCCGACGGGCCGACAACTCCTGGCGCTGGTGGGGGTCGACGGCCGGGAGGCTTATCAGGTCGTGTCCGGTGGTGACGAGGGAACGGAGCTGCAACGGACCAGGGACGGTGGGCAGACCTGGTCCACCACCCTGGTCGACCTGCCGAAAGGGTTGCACTGGGACCTGACGGTGGGGGCGGAGGGGGCCCTGCTAGCCATCGCGGAGACCGGCCCGCAGGGTCACCGCCTGGCGGAGATGTGGGTCAGCCGGGATGACGGTCAGACTCTCACCGTGGCGCGAGGGGACGGCATGCCGGTCGCCTCGGTCAGCGTCGCACCCGGATACGCGTGGCTCTTCGTCGAGCGTCCCGGTTCAGGTGGGGAGGCGGACCGCCTGCTCCTGACGCGGGACGGGAGCGTCTGGAGCCACTTCCTCCTGGCCTCCTGACGGTGCGGGGGCGGGACGCTGTCGGTCCCGCCCCCGCAGCCGGCTCAGTCGAGCCCGACGCGCACCGGATCGGCGGTGGCCGAGCCGAGCCAGGTGTGCGGGTTGCCGAACCAGCACCAGCCCAGCTTCGGCGCGCCCTGGCTGATCCAGAGCGCCGGCACCCGCTTGTCCCCGCAGCGGGAGCCGACCAGCGAGAAGCACCGGTTGCTGGCCAGCGCCGGCGGGTGCAGGGTGACGAAGGCGAGGCCCTCGTCGATGGTGATCGGCAGCCGGCCCTGCTCGGTCATCCGGGCCAGCGCGGTGGACGGCGGCACGTTCCGGTGCTCCTCGCCCCGGTCCACGTCGAAGAGCAGGTACGCGGGCCCGGCCGGCACCTCCAGCTCCTTGATCGGGTCGAACGTCGGCAGGTCGTCGGCCGGGAAGTTCCGGTCGAGGATGCCGGTCTTCCGCTTGCCGGCGAGCGTGGTGAGTGCGATCCGCTCCTGGACGGGCACCATCTCGCGCGTGGTCACCAGCAGGAAGGGCACCCGCCCGTCGGTGGGCGCGGCCAGGTCGGCCGCCCGGGCGACGGCCGCCGCCCGCAGCGGGGTGAGCAGATCGCGGAAGGCGTGCTCGGTCAGCCCGGCCAGGGCCGGGTAGCCGAGGTGGACGAGGCGGTCGAGTTGACGGTCGAATTCGGTCGCGGCGTCGTAGCGGCTGTCGGGCATGCGGCCTCCACTTTGTCGTACGGCGTCCCGTACAGCGTACGAGATGGGGCGTGTATTCCCGACCGACGGAAGAATTTCGGAAGTCAGCGGTTCCAGTCCTGCTTGGCCGCGCGGACCAGCTTGTCCTTCAGCTCCCGGGTGTGCCGGCGGCTCACCGGCAGCTCCGCCCCGTCGACCACCACCACGTAACCGGAGTTGACCAGCCGCAGCTCGGCGATCAACTTCAGCTGCACCAGGTAGGACCGGTGCACCCGGACGAACCCGGCGTCGGCCCAGCGCTCGGCGAGGGTGGCCAGCGAGACGCGAACAAGGTGCGAGCCGTCCGCCGTGTGCAGCCGCGCGTAGTCGCCCTGCGCCTCCACCCAGCGCACCGCCGAGCGGGGCAGCATCCGGGTCGTCCCCGCCAGCTCGATCGGGATGGTCGGGTCCTCCTCGGCCCGGGCCAGCGCCGCCGGGTGCGACGGGACCACCCGCGCACCGATCACCCGGCGCAGCGACTCGGCCAGCCGCTCGGCGCGCACCGGCTTGCGCACGTAGTCCGTGGCGCCCAGGTCGAAGGCGTCCACCGCGCCGTCGTCGTAGGCCGTGACGAACACGATCGCCGGCGGCCGGGCGAACCGACGCAGCACCCGGGCCAGCTCCATGCCGTCCAGCCCGGGCATCCGGATGTCCAGGAAGACCACGTCCACGTCGCCGTCGCGCAGCAGTCGCAGCGCCTCGGTCGCGTCGCCGGCCGTGTGCAGCCGGGCCACCCGGGGGTCGGCCCGCAGGTGGTACGCCAGCTCGTCCAGGGCCGGCGGCTCGTCGTCGACCGCCAGCACGCGGAGAAACCCGGTCGCCGCGTTCATGACGTCGCCCGCACCCCGGGGTGGAACTTCGGCACCCGCATGCTGACCTTCGTACCCGAGCCCAGGCCGGTCTCGACGACCAGGCCGAACCCGTCCCCGAAGGCCGACCGGAGCCGCTCGTCGACGTTCGAGAGGCCCACGTGCTGGCCCGGGTCGTCGGCCGGGTCGATGCCGGCGCCGGCCAGCTCGGCGATGCCGGCGGTCAGCGTCGTCGGATCCATCCCCACCCCGTCGTCCTCCACCGTGATGTGGCACTCGGCGCCCGCGTCCCGGGCCTCGATGCTCACCATGCCGGTGCCCGGCTTGCGGGACAACCCGTGCCGGACCGCGTTCTCCACCAACGGCTGGAGGCAGAGGAACGGCAGGGTCACGGGCAGCACCTCCGGGGCGATCTGGAGGCGCACCTGGAGCCGCTCACCGAACCGGGCCCGCTCGATCGTCAGGTAGCGGTCGATCGAGCGCAGCTCCTCCGCGAGCGTGGTGAACTCCCCGTGGGCCCGGAACGAGTAGCGGGTGAACTCGGCGAACTCCAGGATCAGCTCGCGGGCCCGCTCCGGGTCGGTGCGGACGAACGAGCCGATCGCGGTCAGCGCGTTGTAGATGAAGTGCGGGCTGATCTGGGCGCGCAGCGCGCGTACCTCGGCCCGGGCCAGGCGCTCCCGGGAGGAGTCCAGCTCGGCCAGGGCGAGCTGGTCGCCGGCCCAGTGCGCGGTCTCCAGCGTCGCCTGCACCAGGCCCGGGGCGGGCCGCTCGCCGGCCACCGCCACCAGCGCCCCGACCACCCGGCCGTCGGCGCTCAGCGGCGCCACCACCGCGCCCCGGACCGGGCAGTCCACCAGGTCGCAGTGCAGCTCCGACTCGCGCAGCACCGTCGAGCGCCCGGTGCCGACCGCCCTCCGGGCCGCCGCGACCAGTTGATCACCGTGGTGCGCGCCGTGCCCGTCGAGGGCGAGCAGGGCCTCCCGGTCCGTCAGGGCCAGCCCGGCCGCGCCCACCAGGGCCCGCAGATGGCGTACGGCCTTCGCCGCGCCCGCCGCGCTCAGGCCACCCCGCAGCGGCTCGGCGGCGAGCCCGGCGGTGTGCAGCACCTCGTAGGTGGCCCGCTGGGTGGCCGTGGCGATGCCCCGGCGGGCGCGCAACCGCAGCACCGCCCACAGCGCTGCGGCCAGCGCGGTGACCAGCGAGACGACGCCGAACACGGCCGAGAGGTTGCCACCCACGCCCGCGATCCTGACGGGTGGCGGGCCGGAGCGCTAGTACGCGCCCTTGCGGGCGAGCACCACCCCGACCGTCCGCCACAGGATGCTCAGGTCGTAGGCCAGCGACCAGTTGTCGACGTAGTAGAGGTCGAGCCGGACCGCCTCGTCCCAGGAGAGGTCGGAGCGGCCGGAGACCTGCCAGAGCCCGGTCATGCCCGGGCGGACCAGCAGCCGGCGCCGGACGTCACCCAGGAAGTCACCGTCGTCGGCGGGGAGCGGACGCGGCCCGACCAGGGACATCTCGCCCCAGAGCACGTTGATCAGCTGGGGCAGCTCGTCGAGCGAGGAGGCGCGCAGGAAGCGGCCCACCGGGAAGACCCGCGGGTCCTGCTTCATCTTGAACAGCATGCCGTCGGTCTCGTTCTGGTCGACCAGGCCGGCCAGCCGCTCCTCGGCGTCGACGTACATGGTCCGGAACTTCCAGACCCGGAAGGTCCGCCCCTCGTGCCCGACGCGGGGCTGCCGGAAGAAGACCGGCCCCGGGTCGGAGATCCGGATGGCGATCGCGACCGCGGCGAAGAGCGGGGCGAGCAGCAGCAGGCCCAGCCCGGCGGCGACCCGGTCCATCAGGTTCTTGGCGAGCAGCGCCGGCCCGGACAGGGTCGGCTCCTCGACGTGCAGCAGCGGCAGGCCCTCGATGGGGCGGATGTGCACCCGCGGGCCGGCGATGTCGGTGAGCTGGGGCGCGACCACCAGGTCGACGCCGGAGCCCTCCAACTGCCAGGCCATCCGGCGCAGCTCGCCCGGCTCAGCGCTGGCCGAGCCGCACACCGCGATGGTGTCCCCGCCGACCTCCCGCACCAGGGCGAGCACGTCCCGGCCGGCGTAGACCGGCACCGGGGTCTCCATGCCCCGGGCGGCGGCGTACCCGTCGGTGAGGTGGATGGCCACCGGAACCAGGCCGGCCCCCGGGTTGCGGGTGACCGCGGTGAAGACCTCCAGGCACTCCGGCAGGGTGCCGACCAGCACCATCCGGTGCCCGGCCTGGCCGACCTTGCGGCGGACGGCGTGCAGCGACATGCGGGCGATCATCCGGCCCAGCAGGATCAGCAGCATGGCGCCGAGCAGGGCGAAGCCGACCGTCCACCGGGACAACGCGTAGGTCTTCGTCGCGAAGGCGATGAAGGAGACGGTGGCGGCGACTGCCACGCCGGCCCGGGTCACCCGCTTGAACTCGTCGGGCCCGAGGCCGAGATAGCGCCGGTCGTAGGCGCGGTTGCCCCACAGGATGAGCAGCCAGCCGAGCGGCAGCAGCAGGAACGCGACGGTGTAGAACCACGACTGGGGCGCGTCCCGGAAGCCGGAGTCGGCCTGCTCGAAGATCTGGATGGCCAGGTAGCTGGCCAGCGCCGCCGCGCCGAAGTCGAGCAGCAGGAGGATCGCGATGTAGGGGCGATGCCAACGGGACACCCGGCGCCGGGCGCGAGCCCACGCCAACCGGGGTACGCCGTTGTGCGACGGCGGAGTCGGCGGCTGGATCTCGAAGCTGTCGACGTGCCGCACGCTCTCGCTCCGGCCTGTGTTGGTTACCGGGCGCTGGAGGCTTGTCGTCACCTCAACCCATGTCCTCCCGCATGACCCGCACCCTCACTCGCCGTGAGGGCCCGCGTCGCCCACCGTCCCAGTCTCCCACGCGGGCCCGGCCCGGACCGCCCCCAGAGGGAGAAGCCGTCCGTGATGCTCGCGAGGATCTGGCCGGCTCCGAGTCGGTTGTGAAGCCGGGGACCGAGCCACTATACCGATGGATGGCGACCCCGGTAGAGGTGCGGAGTGGGACCTTCGGCGATCCGCGGACGATTCCTCTCCGTAACCGACGAGTGCGGTTACTCACCGTACGAGACGGGACAACCGTCGGTCAGCCAGCGGCTTGCCGCCGGTCTGGCAGCTGGGACAGTACTGGAGGCTCGAATCGGCGAACGAGACCTCCCGCACGAGGTCGCCACAGACCGGGCAGGGCAGCCCCTTCCGGGCGTGGACCTTGAGCCCGGAGCGCTTCTCACCCTTCAGCTCCGCGGCCCGCTGCCCCATCGAGCGCCGGACCGCGTCGCCGAGCACCGCGCGGGTCGCCGCGTGCAGCGCCGCGAGCTGGTCGTCGGTCAGCCGGTCGGTGATCGCGAACGGGGAGAGCTTCGCCGCGTGCAGGATCTCGTCGGAGTACGCGTTGCCGATCCCGGCGAGCACCGACTGGTCGGTCAGCACCCCCTTGACCTGACCGCGCCGCCCCCGCAGCCGGGCGCCGAAGGTGGCCAGGTCGGCTTCGAGGGCGTCCGGGCCCAGCTTGCCCACCCCCGGCACCAGGGCCGGGTCGGTCACCAGGTACGCGGCCAGCTTCTTCTGCGTGCCCGCCTCGGTCAGGTCGAAGCCGGAGCCGTCGTCGAGGCGTATCCGCAGGGCGATCGGGCCCTTGCCCGGGCGCAGCGGGGCGGTCGACGGGAACGCCTCCCGGTAGTGCAGCCAGCCCGCCCGGGCCAGGTGGACCACCAGGTGCAGGCCCTCGTCGAACCGGACATCCAGGAACTTGCCGTACCGGCCCGCGCCCACCACCGCCCGGCCGGCGACCGCGCTCGGCGGCGGGTCGTACGTCTTCAGCGCGCTGATCGCGGCGACCTCGAACCGCTCGACCCGCCGGCCGACCGCCCGCTCGCGCAGGTAGCCGGCGAGCGCTTCCACCTCCGGTAGTTCAGGCACCGTACAAAGGTAGCCTTCTTTCCCGTGAGAATCGTGGTGGCGCACAACCGGTACCGGGAAGCCCAGCCCTCCGGCGAGAACACCATCGTCGACGCGGAGATCGCCCAGCTGACCGCGGCCGGGGTGGAGGTGCTGCCGTTCCTGCGCAGCTCCGACGAGATCCCCGCGATGTCGAAGCCGGCCAAGGCGCTGCTGCCGATCTCGCCGATCTGGGCCCCGAAGGCCCAGCACGACCTCGACCGGCTGCTCGCCGAGCACCGCCCGGACGTGCTGCACCTGCACAACCCGTACCCGCTGCTCTCGCCCTGGGTGGTGCGGACGGCGCACAAGCGCGGCGTGCCGGTGGTGCAGACGGTGCACAACTACCGCCAGGTCTGCTCCTCCGGGCTCTACTTCCGGGACGGCGTGATCTGCCAGGACTGCCGGGGCCGGGCGCTGGGGGTGCCGGCGATCGTGCACCGCTGCTACCGGGGCTCCCGGGCGCAGAGCGCCCTGATGGCCACCACGCTCGCCGTGCACCGCCCGACCTGGAAGTCGGTCGACCGGTACATCGCGCTCACCACCGCGGTCGCCGACCACCTGCGCGACTACGGCATCCCGGACGAGCGGATCGTGGTCAAGCCCAACGCGGTGCCCGACCCGGGGACGCCGGCGCCGCCCGGTGACGGGTTCCTCTTCATGGGTCGGCTCAGCCCCGAGAAGGGCCTCGACCTGCTGCTGGACGCCTGGCGGCGGCACCCCGTGGGGTCGCTGGGCCCGCTGCGGATCGCCGGCGACGGCGAGCTGCGCCCGCTGGCCGAGGCGGCCGCCGCCGAGCGGCCCGACGTGGTCTACCTGGGCCAGCTCGACCGGACCGGGGTACGCGCCGTGCTGGCCGACAGCGCCGTGGTGCTGGCCACCTCCACCTGGCACGACGTGCTGCCCACGGTGATCATCGAGGCGCTGGCCAGCGGCCGGCCGGTGCTCGGCACCGCGCTGGGCGGCATCCCGTACCTGGTCGGCGCGGACACCCCCCGGGAGCCCGCCGGCACCGGCCCGGCCGACGTGGCCACCGCGGCGCCCGGCGACGGGCACGTCGCCCTGCCGACCGGGGTGCAGCGCGGCGAGGCCGGCTGGGTGGTCGCGCCCGACCCGGAGGCGCTGGCCGCCGCCCTCCCCCTGGCCCGGGCCGGCGCGGCGACGCTCGCCCCGGCCGCCCGCACCCGCTACGAGCGCACCTTCCACCCCGACGTGGTGACGAAGCGCCTCATCGACATCTACGCCGGCCTGACCCGCGCGGCGGGGTGAGGGCGGGCCCTCAGCGGAGGGAGGCCCGGGCGGAGAAGGCGATGCTGGCCAGCAGGAAGCCGCCGTTGACGATCGTGAAGGCGACGATCACCCAGAGGGTCAGGGCGGGGGCCACGGTCAGGACCAGGCCGGCCAGGAAGACCACGGCGCCGTAGTCGCGGACCAGCTTCGCCAGGCGGACCGGGAGCGAGGTCGAGGTGACCATGCTGGCCGCGTGGGGGCCGGCCTGCATCACCGAGGTGACCAGGTTGACCATCCAGGTGCCGGCGAAGACCGCCACCAGCCAGACGGGCGTCGAGGGTCGCTGCGCCACGACGGTCGCCCCGAGCGCGGTGACCAGGGCGATCTGGGCGGCCACGTCGCAGAGCACGTCGACCCGGGCACCGGCCGGGTTGTTCTGCTTGGTCACCCGGGCGAGCTGACCGTCCGCGCAGTCCAGCGCGTACGCGATCTGCCAGGCGACCAGGGCGACCAGCCCGACGGCCCACGCCGGGACGGACCCCGCCGCCACGTCGTCGGCGAGCGCGACCACGGTGACCGAGGCGGCCAGGCCGAGCACCAGGTTGGTGATGGTCAGCGCGGTGGGGCGCAGCCCCAGCCGCTGCGCGACCAGCGCGAAGACCGCGCCGATCCACTGGCTGATCGACTCGCTGAACAGGCCACCGCCCCGGTTGACCCGGTGGAAGTCGGCGACGGAGGGGCGGGACGGCTCAGCCAAGGTGGTCGCGGAGTGCACCGGCGTAGTCTGCCAGCCGCTCCCGCGTCTCGGTAGGCGACATCGCCAGGTGTTCGAGGATGGTGTAGCGGTCCGGCCGGGTGGCCGGCGCGAACTGCACCGCCTCCACGAACTGCGCGTCGGTCAGCCCCACGTCGGCGGGCAGCCGGGGCAGGCCGTGCCGGCCCAGGCAGGCCGACATCTCGGCGAGCCGGCGCTCGTCGCCGCGGAGGAAGGTGCAGAACAGGGCGCCCAGCCCGGCCAACTCGCCGTGCGAGGCGGTGCCCGGGTAGAGCGAGTCCACGGCGTGCATGATCTCGTGGCAGCCGCCGCTGGCCGGGCGGCTGGTGCCGCAGACCGCCATGGCCAGGCCGGTGGAGATCAGTGCCTCGGCGAGCACGGTGACGAAGCTGTCGTCGCTCATGTCGCCCCGGTGGGCGAGCACCGCCTCGGCGCCCATCCGGGCCAGCGAGGCGGCGAGGCCGTCGACCGGCTCCCCACGGACCTGCCGGGCCAGCTCCCAGTCGGCCAGGGCGCTGATGTTGCTCACCACGTCGCCGATGCCGGCCCGGTTGTGGCGCTCCGGGCCCGCCTCGACGAAGTCCAGGTCCACGATCACGGCGATCGGGATGTGCACCCCGTAGGAGCCCTTGATGCCCTCGGTGACCAGGCTGGCCACCGGCGAGGCGATGCCGTCGTTGGCCAGCGCGGTCGCCACGGTGACCATGGGCAGCCCGCGCCGGGTGGCGGCGTACTTCGCCACGTCGATGGTCTTGCCGCCGCCGATCCCCACCACCGCGTCGTACGACCGGCTGCGCAGCTTCGCGCCCAGGTCGTCGGCGGCGTCCAGGGAGCCGCCGGCCACCGTGAACAGGTCGGCCGACCGCAGCGAGGGGCGGATCAGCTCGGCGATCTGCTCGCCCTGCCCGGGGCCGACCACCACCGCCACGTCGCCCCCGGCGGAGATCCGCCCGTCGGCCAGGATCGCGGCGAGGTCGGCCACCGCGCCGCGCCGCACGTCGATGTGCAGCGGGGTGAGGATCGTCCGGGCTAGTAGCGGCATGCGATCTCCCGAGCCCGCGCCAGGTCGGCGTGGTTGTCGACCTCGACCCAGGAGACGTCGCCGATCGGCGCCGCCCGCACCTCACCGCCCCGGTCGGCGAACTCCTGGTAGCCGTCCTCGTAGTAGAGGTTCGGGTCGCGCCGCCAGGTCGCCTCCAGGGCGTCGGCGAGCGGGCCCGCCACCTGCGGCTCGATCAGCGTCGCGCCGATGTACTCCCCGTACGCCTCGCCCGGGTCCATCAGCTTGGTGATCCGGGTGAGCTGGCCGGCCGCGTCGAAGGTGGTCTTCATCTCCTCCTCGGCCAGCGCCTTGATGTTGTCGACGGCCAGCAGGATGCCGGGGCCGCGCTCGGCCAGCAGGGTCTTCTCCACGCTCACCGGGTGCACGGTGTCGCCGTTGACCAGCAGCACCCCCCGGGAGAAGTGCTCCCGGGCCAGCCAGAGCGAGTACGCGTTGTTCCACTCCTCGGCCTTGTCGTTGTGCACGAGGGTGATCGTGACGCCATACTTCGCCTCCAGCGCGGCCTGCCGCTGCCGGACCGCGTCCGCCGCGTAGCCGACCACGATCACGACCTCGGTCAGCCCGACCTCGGCGAGGTTGCGCAGCGCGATGTCGAGGATGGTGGTCTCCCCGTCGACCGGCACCAGGGCCTTGGGCAGGGTGTCGGTGTACGGGCGCAGCCGGCGCCCCGCACCGGCGGCGAGCACCATCCCGATCATGCCGGCACCATCCTCTTCTCGACTTCGCTCCACGCGGTGGAGGATATCGTCGCGCCGCCGCCGGCCGTGGTTCAGCCCGGCAGAGCGGCCAGGTCGGCCAGCAGTTCCAGCCGCTCCCCGGCAGCGAGCACCGCCCACGGGCCGGCCGCCCGGCGGTCCGTCTCCTGCTCGATCGCGAGCCGCTCCGGCCCCGCGGGCAGCCCGGCGACGCTCGCCGCGGTGTGCCCCGCGGCCGTCCACGCCTCCGCGTGCGCGTCCGCGCGGTGGTAGCGCAGGGTGCCCAGCCGGTTGAGCAGCAGCACCCCGGGCGGGGTGCCGTCCGGCTCGTGCGGCGGGGCCATGGTCGCGAAGGCGCCGGGCCCGGCCGAGACGACCGCGTGCGCCAGCACCCGGCCCAGCGCCGAGACCAGCCGCTCCACCCGCTCGTCGTGCCCCGCCCACAGTTCCTCGGTCACCTCGGCGTGTACGCCGAACAGTTCGGCCAGGAAGGCGAGCCCGCGCTCGGTGGCGCAGAAACCGCCGTCCGGGAAGCGCTGCACCATCCCGTACGCGACCTGCTTGTCCAGCGCCCGCCGGAGGGCGGCCGGGTCCCGGTAGCGGGTCACCGCCGCGAAGCCCGGGGCGTCCACCGTGCCGCCCGGCGCGGCCAGGCGGGTGCGGAATTCCACCAGGACGCCCGTGGCGGCCGGACCGCCGTACCGGGAACTCAGCTCCGCGCCGCCGCCGTCGCGGCCGGCGAGCATGCCGGCCACGAAGGTCCGGTCGACCGCCGGGGCGACCAGCCCCGCGAACCGGTGCGGCGGCACCTCGACGGCGTCGACCGGACCGGGTCGCCGCACCGGAGGTCGCGCCGCGCCGCGACCGGGGACCGTCTCCCTCACAGACCGATCGAACGCAGGGCGGCGAAGCCGTTCTCGGCGATGCGCCGGATCAGCCCGTCGTTGACGGCACGGTGCTCGTCGAGGAGGTCGACGTCCCGCTCGGCCAGCCATCGGTACTCGGTGTGCTTGCCCTCCTCCAGCCGGGGCCGGCTCAGGTCGCCGTCCACCCGGACCAGGAAGTCGGTCTCCACGCGGGCCAGCCCGTCGTCGCCGGTGTAGCGGTATTCGCCGACCTGGCCGAGCACGTGCGAGACCGCCCACCCGGTCTCCTCGGTGACCTCCCGGCACAGCGCGTCCTGCACCTCCTCGCCCGGTTCGAGGTGTCCGCCGACGATGTCCCAGCAGTTGGGGAAGAGGCGCCGCTCGGGGGACCGGCGCTGGATGAAGATGCGGCCGTCGTCGTCCACGATCAGCGCGCCGGCGCAGCGGAGGGGCTCGGTGGGCACCCCACGACAGTAGCGATTCCCGGCCGATCCTGGCGATGCCCGGTCTTGTCCCGTTCCGCATCGATGGCCCACCATGTCCGTACCGAGGCCACCGTCCCACAGGGGTGATGCGTGATGCAGGTACGGGAAGCGATGTCCAGCGAGATCCTCGTCGTCGGCCCGGAGCACACGCTCCGCCAGGCGGCCCGGATGATGTCGGCCCGCCGGGTCGGGTCGGCGGTCGTGATCGACCCGGATTCCGAGGGGATCGGGATTATGACCGAACGTGACGTGCTCAACGCCATCGGGGCGGGGCTCGACCCCGACGTCGAACGCACCGGGGCGCATCTGACCTGGGACGTGGTCTACGCGGGCCCCGACTGGACGGTGGAGGAGGCGGCCGCCGCCATGGCCCGGGGCGGGTTCCGGCACCTCGTGGTGCTCGACGGCCGGGAGGTCGCCGGGGTGATCTCGGTACGCGACCTCATGCGGGTCTGGGCGCGGGAGCACACCGCCCCCCGCGTCTGAACCGACGGCGGAAAGGGCGATGGCCCGGCCGATACCGGCCGGGCCATCGTCGTGTCGTACCGCCTCGCGTCAGGGGCCGACGAAGACGGCGGTGCCCCGCCAGTCCGCGTCGTCGACGCCCGGGCCGCTGCGCACGGTGGCGGAGCCGGTCGGCGCGCCGTCCGACCACGCCATCGAGGAGAGGTTGCCGGTGGCGCGGGAGACGACGTAGAGGGTGTCGCCGTCCAGGAACATGCCGTTCGCGTCGGCGAACGCCGTGGTGCCGGTGACCGTGGCCCGCTCGGCACCGACGACGCCGGTGTCGGGCGCGAACCCGCGCCAGAACAGGGTGCTCTGGCCGGCCAGCGTGTAGTAGACACGGCCGCCGGTGTAGAACATGGCGGTCACGTTCGGCAGTTCGGCGGAGAAGTTGCCCGTCATGCCCGCGTAGGTCTGGCCCTCCGGCGCGGAGCCGGTGACGACCGTGTCCCACTTGGCGTCGTGGTACGGGTCGAGCTTCTTCGGGGAGCCGAACGCCTCGCCGTCGAACGAACGCTTGTAGAGATCGCCGTTGACCCCGTAGAACAGGTCACCGCCGACCCAGAAGGCGCCCTTCACCGTGGACCACCGGGTGCTGTCCGAGTTGGCCACCGTGGTCGCGTTGCCCACCTCGGTGGCGCCGTCGTACGACCGCCTGGTGATGCTGTCCACCGTCGTGGCCGGCGGCACCGGCGGGAGCTTGACGATCTCGATGCCCTGGACCAGCGGGTTCTCCAGCACCCGACCGAAGTCGATGTCGATGGTGCCGTCGCTGGTGACCGCGAAGGCCCGCATGGTGCCCTTGTTGGTGGCGCCGATGGAGGCGATCGGGTCGAAGTCGTTCAGCTTGAGCACGCCGTCGATGCTGACGTCGAACTTGCGCCTACCGGCCGTGGCCGTGCCGGCGTACCGGTTGGCCAGGTAGAGCCGGACCTGGACCGGGGTGCCCGCCGGGACCGGGAAGTCCCACTGCATGTCCGGCGTGGTGGACTGGTCCCAGCGCTCGCTGTTGAACAGCGCGACCGGGGTGCCGGCCGGCACGGTGGCGTCGAGCGTCGCGTCCGTGGGGTAGGTCGTGACGGTGCTGCCCGTGTTGTGGTAGGCGCTCGGCGCCGTGAGGCTGTCGGTCGCCCAGGCCGGGCCGCTCGGCGCGGCCAGCTGGTCGCCACCCGCGTTGACCCGGTAGAGGACGTCCGCCGCGTCCGGCGTCGGCGCGGTCTTCACGATCTCGATGCCCTGGACGAGCGGGTTCTCCAACACCCGGCCGAAGTCGATGTCGACCACGCCGTCGCTGACCAGCGAGAAGGACCGCATGGTGCCGCGGTTCGTGCCGCCGGCGACGGCCACCGGGTCGAAGTCGTTCAGCTTGAGCACGCTGTCGATGCTGACGTCGAACTTGCGCTTGCCCGCCGTGGCCGTGCCGGCGTACCGGTTGGCCAGGTAGAGGCGCACGTCGACGCGGGTGCCGGCCGCGACCGGGATGTCCCACTGCATGTCCGGGGCGGTCGCCTCGTCCCAGCGCTCGCTGTTGAACAGCGTCGCGGGCGTGCTCGCCGGCACCGTGGCGTCGAACGTCGCGTTGGTCGGGTAGCTCGTGACGCTGTTGCCGGTGTTGTGGTGCGGGCTGGGCGCGGCGGCGGTGTCGCCGGCCCAGTCCGGGCCGCCGTCGGTCGCCGGGATGGCCGGACCGCCGGCGTTGACCCGGTAGAGGACCTCGGTCTGCGCCGCGCGGCCGGCCTGGTAGACGTTGCCGGGCAGGCCCTTGGTGCTGGTGGAGTGCGGGGCGGCGCCGCCGCTCAGCGGGAAGAAGGCGAGCCGCTTCCGCTGGTAGTCGAAGTCGCCGATGTACTCCTGGTCGCTGCCCAGCCAGAGGCCCTGCGGGGTCACCACCATCTCGGTGACGCCGTAGCCGCGGGGGTGCCGGCCGGGGTTCCAGGCCAGCGGCAGGCCGCTGGCCGGGTCGAGGGCCGCGATGCTGGCCCGCGGCACCGCGCCGGGGCCCGCCTTGTCGCGGGCGAGGGGGTTGTTCGACCAGCGGAAGTGACCGCCGACGTAGATGGCCTCCTCGCTGATGCCGGTGGAGAGGAAGGTGTCGCCACCGCTGAAGTTGGTCCAGGTCGGCTTCTGCCCGTCGCCGGTGGCGGCGGTCTCCCAGCGGGCCGCCGAGTCGCACAGCGTCCCCGGGTAGGAGGCGCCGGTGGTCACCACGACGAAGTACTTGCCGCTCGGGGAGAACTGCACATCCCGCACCCACGAGTCGAACGCGGTGTACTTGCAGGCTCCCGAGTAGCCGTCGGTGTTCCAGTCGGCGATGGTGGCCGAACTCTCGCCCAGGTTGATCCGGACGATCTGGTCGTGGACGACCGCGTTGGCCTTCTTGAAGTTGCCGATGACCACGAGGTGCTTGCCGTCCGGCGAGACGGCCATCTTCTCGACGCCCACGCCGGCAGAGGCGCCGCCGTTGGTGCTGGTCCAGTTGTGGTGCTCGGTCAGCGCCACGGTGAGGTAGTCGGTCACCGCGCCGGTGGTCGGGTTCAGCGAGGCCAGCCCGTTGCGGGTGGTCGTCGCGGTCACGGTGGAGAAGATGCCCCCCACCAGAAGCCGCCCGTCGACCAGGGCGATGTCGCTCACCGTGCCGTTGAAGGCCGGCCCCTTGAAGCCGGCGACGGGCGTGCCGTCCTCGACGTTCAGCAGGGCGAGCTTGCGGAAGTTGCTGTCGCCGACCTTGTTGAAGGTGCCGGCCAGGTAGACCGTGCCCGGCGTGGGCCCGGCGATCACCGCGGTCACCTCGCCGTCGAGCACCGGGGCGAACGAGTCGTCCAGCTTGCCGGTGGCCTTGTCGAAGGCCAGCACGCCCTTGCGGGTGACCTCGGTGGTCGCGGAGCCGCGGTTCTGCGCCTTGGTGAACGAACCACCGACGATCACCTTGGTGCCGGCGTCGTAGATGGCCACGACGTTGCCGTCGTTGATGTTCGGCGTCTTGTCCGTCGGCACCTCGCTGACCAGCGTGGTGTGGTCCGGTGCGGGCGCGGCGAGCGCGGGTACGGGGGTGAAAAGGGTGGCGATGCCGAGCACGGCGGCGCCGAGAGCGGACACCGAGCGGTGTCTCAGGATCGAGGAAGGCACAGGCTACTCCGGGGGAAACGTCGGAGGCGCTGCGGTGATGGCCGGTGCCGGCGCGAGGTGGGGCGCCGCACGACCGACCGCAGACGTGAGAGCAATACCTTCTCGCATCCGGCCGTCGCCCGTCCACCCGGGACCGGAGTTTTTGACCGAGCAAACGCCCCAGGTCACACGAAAAGACGAGGGAAGATCATCGACCCGGTACGGAGGGTGGCGCCGAGGAAACACTGAGGTCCGGCGGCGGCGGGTTGAAGTACGGGTCGGTGGCCATCTCGCGGAACACCGCCTCGCTCTCCGGGTCCTTGCCGAAGGTGCTGTCGTACAGGGGTTTCGTGGTCTGTCGGGCGGCGAAGTAGACCGCCGCCTTGATCTGCGGGTGCTTCTTCAGGTACGGCCCGACCTCGCGCATCCAGTCGGCCCGCTGGCCCGGCCGGCCCTCCTGGGTGAGCCCGAACTCGCCGATCACCACCGGCCGCGGATGCTTCTGGGCGAAGGCCATGAAGTGGTCCATCCGGTCGGTGAAGCTGTTCCACTCCGGGCCGGGGTAGACGTCGGCGCAGAGCCAGTCGACCTGGTCGTCACCGGGGTAGTAGGCGGCGGCGTCCCGGTCGGGCTCGGCGAAGCCGTCCGCGTGCGGGCACCACACCCAGGCCGCGTTGGTGACGCCGACCTCGGTGAAGATGGCCCGGACGTGCTTCCACGCGGCGACGTAGTCCTCCGGGGAGTGCATGCTGGCGGCCAGGTTCGGCCGGTCCATCTCCCACCGGTAGCGCAGCAGCACCGGCACGCCGAACTCCTTGACGTCGGCGGCCCGCTGCCGGATCAGCGCGTCGTAGACGCCGCTGACCGTCGACCGGGTGTCGGTGCCCTGCCAGGAGATCATCTGGAGCTTGCCCTGGGACTGGAAGGCCCGCTCCGTGGCGCCCGGGAAGGCCTCGTTCCACTCGTGGAACATGTGCGCGATGGCCAGTTCGCCGCCCGCCGCACGGTTGAACTCGTCGAACGCGGCCGCCCGCCCGGTGGCGTTGTGGAACTGCGGCTTGACCCAGGCACCCACCCAGGCGCCCTTCTCCGGCAGCTCCGGCCCGCGCCCGGTGGTGCGGACCGGGCCGGTCCGGGGCGTCACCGTGGGCGGGGGCGGGGCCGCCGCCGTCGTCGCACCGCCCGGTCCGTCGGTCGAGCCGAAGTCACAGCCCGCCACCGCCGGAACGAGACAGGCCAGAGCGAACACGGCCGCCATCGTCCGTCGTAACCGTCGTACCACCGCAACCTCTCCCCAGGATGGTCGCCGGCCCCACGGTCGTCGGCCCCGGCGACCCCGCGTCAGCGGAGCGGCGCGCCGGGACGGGCGGGCGACCCCTGGCACTCTACCGGTGCGACGGACCTCACGCGGTGTAGCCGAGTTCCCTGAGCAGCGGCCCAGCCTCGGCGAGCACGTCGGCCAGGTCCTGTCCGGTCAGTCGCTGCCGCCAGCGGCCGACCGAGTTCGGCCGGGCCTTGGCGAACCGTGCGTGCAGCGCCTGCCGGCCGGCCGGGTCCCCGACCGCCAGGAAGTCGGCGACCACCTCGGCCGCCTCGGCCGGCCGGGTGACGATGTCCTCGTAGCGGAGGTGCCGGACCCGTTCCGCCGGCACGTCGGCGAGCTGGGCCAGTGCGCTGCTGGTGAACCGGCGCCACATCCAGGCCGAACGGCCCAGGTCGGAGACCTTGCTGAACTCCTCACGCCGCTCCGGCTCCACCCAGAACCGGGGCGCGGCGCCCCACGGGGTGCCGCCCCGGCCGCTCCGGCCGGTGCCCGTCGAGGCCGCGTTCAGCCACGGCTGCTCGGCGTGCGACACCGCCACGTCCCGGCCGTCCCGGTAGACGTGCAGGAAGACCGCGTCCGGGAAGACCTCGGTCAGGAACGGCACGATGAAGCAGTTCTCCGGGTCCTTCTCGGCGAACCGCAGCCCGCCGTGCCCGGAGGCGGCGAGCAGCGCACCGTAGTAGCCGCGGAAGTAGCGGCCCGCCCGCTGCGGGGTCCAGCTCCCCTCGTACACGCAGCGGGCCACCGCCTTGGTCAGCCGGGGCTCGAAGTGGTAGGACACGTCCGGCAGCGCGCCCACGCAGCTGCCCAGGAACGTGGTGCCGGAACGCGGCGCGCCGAGGATGAAGATTGGCCGCTCGACCTTCAGGCTGAGCTTGCGGTTGGCGGCCTCCACCGGCCGCTCCAGCTCCCGGCGTTCCTTCCGGTCCGCCAGCAGGCCGACGGCGGCGAGCTTCGCGGCCTTCACGGTCGACAGGCCGGAGTGCGGGGAGAGGGGCGTGCTGCTGGTCATCGGGGTCCCATCGGTACGCAGGAACGGGTCAGGACTGGGCGGCCGGGTTCGCGCCGGCGCGGTTGCGGCCCCGCCGCAGCGCGCGCAGCGCGTCGAGGTGCAGGGTGGCCCGCCAGCGCCAGGCGCCGGCCAGGTACGCCGCCGCGCCGCCGACCGCCACCAGGGCGAGCACCGGCGCCGGGGCGTCCAGCAGGCGGGCCAGCCCGAGCGGCAGGCCGAACGCGGCGACGGCCAGCGCCATGGCGGCCCGGGTGCCGGCACCGAACGGGTGCAGCCGCATCGACCACCAGAGCTGGGTCAGCGGCACCAGGTTGGTCACCAGGATGGAGACCGTCCAGGCCAGGGCCGCGCCGAGGATGCCGTACCGCGGGATGAGCAGGACGTTGGCCACCACGTTGAGCACCGTGCCGGCCATCGCGTTGTAGAACGTCCAGGCGGTCCGGCCGGCCATGTTCAGCACCATGTCGACCATGCCGCAGCCGGTGGCCACCAGCATGGTCAGCGCGAGCAGCACCACCACCCGGTGACCGCCGCCGTAGCCGGAGCCGAACAGCGCCAGCATCGGCGTGGCGAACGCCGCGAAGACCAGGTAGGCCGGCCAGGAGAGCAGCACCAGCCACCCGGTGGCGGCCTGGTAGAGCTGCCGGGCCTCGGCGCGGTCGTCGCGGGCGAAGGCGGCGGCCAACCGGTGCTGCACCGAGCTGGAGAGCGCGACGCTGGAGAGCTGGCCGAGCGCCAGGAACCGGGTCGCCGCCGTGTAGATCGCCGCGTCGGCCGGCCCACGCAGGGCGCTGAGCAGCACGATGTCCAGCCGCTGCACCACGATCGCGGCCAGGCTGCTGACCGCGCGCGGCCCGGTGAAGCGCCAGAACGGCGCGACGAGCTCGCCCGCCGGCACCGGCCGGGTCACGTGCCGGCCGGCACGGCGGACCAGCCGGCCCAGCCAGGCCAGGGCGACCGCCGCGGCGACCAGGTAGGGCACCACCCAGGCCAGCGGCAGCGCGACGGTGGCGGAGAGCCCGAGCCAGGCGGCCACCGCCACGGCCAGGAACTGCACCAGGGTGCGGCCGAGCCGTTCCACGGTGAGCAGCGGCCGCATCTGGCCGAACCCACGGCAGGCGGCGAGCGCGTAGTCGTTCAGGGCGGCCAGCGGCACGAAGGCCAGCAGGATGCGCAGCGCGGTCACCGCGCCCGGGCCGGCCTCCGGCATGGTGGCACCGGCCAGCGCCGGGGCGGCCAGCCAGCCGGCCAGGCCGAGCAGCACGCCGACCGCCAGCACCGGCAGCAGCCCGGCCAGGATCGTGCCGCGGATCCGGTCCCGCTGGTCGAGGGTCCGGTGCCGGCTGACGAAGTAGACGGTCCCCACGTCGGTGCCGAGCCGGGCCGCCGACGCGGCGATCATGAAGGCGCTGGTGGCCGCGAAGAACATGCCGGCCTCGCGGACCGACCAGCCCCGGGCGATGACGATGTTCAGCCCGAAGCCGGCCACCGCGGCCAGGCCCACCCCGACCAGGTTGGCGAAGCCCTGCCGGGCCGCGCCGCCCAGACCCGCGCCGGCACCCGCAGTCGGGCCGCCGGCCGGTGCGGTCAGCGTCGGGGTGCCGCCGGCGTCCGCCCGGGTCACCGCCGCCACGACGGCACGCGTCCCCACCAGGAGGCCAGCCGCTCGTCGTACGGGGCGAAGTGGTCCTCCAGCCGGGCCCGCAGCTCGGCCGACATCGGCGAGCGGGACCGCGAGTTGTGCTTGCCGAAGGCGATGTCCGCCCATTGGGGCAGGCCGAGGAAGTCGCAGACCGCGTCGAAGGACGGGCGCGGGTCGGCGAAGAAGTCGTCGCTGTCGATCACGTGCAGCCGATCCCGGCCGACCAGCGCCTCCAGCCGCTCCACCTGCTCGATGTAGCGCCCGCGGGCCAGGTAGGCGTTGTGCTGGAGGTGGTGGCTGGAATACGTCGGGTCGGCGGTCATCCGCTCCCGCTCACCGGCCGTCCGCTCCTCCTCCAGCGCCAGCGCCCGCTCGAAGTCCCGCTCGGTCTCGTAACCCCGGGCCAGCTCGTGCGAGTGCGCCGAGTAGGCCCGCTCCACCGGGTCGCGGAGCAGCACCAGCAGCTTCACCGAGGGCAGGTCGCGGGCGATCCGCTGCGCGGCCAGCGGGTGGAACATGTAGTAGGGGCTCGACTCGCCGGTGATCCCGCGTACGCCGAGCTGCGCCTTCACCGCCTCGGCCTTGCCGGTGGTGGGGAAGTGCCCGAGGTACCAGCTCATCCCCCGGTGGTAGTCCATGTCGAAGTAGTGCACGCCCTTGTGGTAGGCGGGCGGCAGCATCCCGGGGTGCTGCGAGAGCGTCTTGAACAGCGAGGTGGTGCCGCAGCGCTGCGCCCCCACGATCAGGAATCCCGGCACCATCCGCGACCCGGCGGTCAACCGACCCACCGTCCGGCTCACCGACTTCACCGCACGGAGCGCCTGCTCCTTGGCCAGCGTCACGTCCCCACTCCTCACTCTCACCGGGCCCGGCGGGCCAGGTGCTCCTCCACGGCGGGCAGCAGCCAGGTGTCGACGTGCCCCAGCCGCGCACCCGCCTCCGCCTGCCGGTCCCGCAGATAGCGTGCCGCCAGCTCCACGAGGTAGAGCACGGCGACCAGGTCGGCGTCGCGGCCGTCCGAGTCGAACGGCGCCACGCTCCGGTCCGCCCCGGCGATCAGCGCCCGGGCGGCCTCCGTCGGCTCCACCCCGTCGTTGCCGATGGCGGTCTGCACCGCCCGGTGCAGCGCGTCGTAGCCGACCGGCACGTCCGCCTCGAACCGCTCCCAGTCCCAGACCAGCACCCGGCCGTCGGCCAGCACCGCGCTGTTGCCGCCGTTCCAGTCGCCGTGCCAGGCGCCGAACGCCACCGTCGGGTCCAGGTCCGCGAT
Organism: Micromonospora sp. NPDC005305; assembly: GCF_040607315.1. Taxonomy (NCBI): domain Bacteria; kingdom Bacillati; phylum Actinomycetota; class Actinomycetes; order Micromonosporales; family Micromonosporaceae; genus Micromonospora; species Micromonospora sp. NPDC005305. The sequence goes on from NZ_JBEXGL010000002.1 coordinate 543,723, forward strand.
CGTCTTGAGCACCGCGCGCAGCCGCCCGGCCTCCGGGCGTGCGCCGAGCGCGTCCACCGCGTCGGCCAGCCGGGCCGCGTGGTCGCTCGCGGCCCAGGACCGCCGGCGTACGCCCAGACAGCCGGCGACCGCCACCATGGCCGCCCGCTCGGCCGCCTCGGCGACGGCCGGGGTGGCCCGGGGCAGCCGCACCGGCAGCGCCTCCTGCACCAGCAGCGCGTGCCCGTGCCAGTCGCCGTGGTGGCGTACCCCGGCCACGGTGACCGGGCCGAGCGGCAGGCTGGCAAGCCGGGCCAGCGCGGCGGCCTCCGCGTCGACCAGGGCGCGGGTCAGCGGGTCGACGCCGAGCTTCGCGTACCCGAGGGCCCGGCCGTCCGGGGCCAGCAGTTGCAGCACCGGCTTGCGGTTCGCCCGGGCCGGCCCGATGTGCAGGCTGACCAGCGCCCGCTCGCCCAGCACCTCGGCCAGGTGCGCGTCGAGCCCACCGCCGGTCACCACCAGCCGGTCGCGGAACACCAGCGGCCCCAGCCCGAGCCGGAACGCGGTGGCCAGGCCCTGCCGGACCAGCTTGGCCTTGCGGCCGACCGCCTCGGTGGAGTGCCGGACGGCGCTCGCCGCGGCGCGGCCGGAGCCGGTGGGCACCAGCAGCCGGGGGCGGGACGCCGAGGGCACCACCACCCAACCGGCGCCGCCCCGGTGCAGGGCGGGCTCGGCCGGCTCGGGCCAGATCAGCCCGGCGAGCTCACCGAGGTAGGCGGATCGGCCGTCGCCGTCCGGGGGTACGCGGAACACCATCAGTGGTCACCGGCTGCTTCCAGTCGGGCCCGTAGCCCGGCCACGGTGCCCCTCGGCGGCGCCGGCGCGAGCGCCCGGCTGAACCGGTCGTTGCGGGCGAGCAGGGCGACCGAGATCAGGCCGTAGGCGAGGGTGGCTTCCAGTGCGCCGTAGGTGAACTGGAAGAAGAGCATGAGGATGAGCACGAGACTGCCGGCGATCCCGATCGCGCTGTGGTCGCGCCGGTAACGCCAGAGGCAGTAGAGGAAGAAACCGTTGTAGGCGATCGCGCCCACGTAGCCCTGGCCGACCAGCAGCGCCCAGAGCTGGCCGTTGCTGCCCAGCTCCCGGTTGCCGCACTGCTTGCAGTCGTCGGACTTGCCGATGGCGATCGACCGGTTGCTGCCGATCAGCGCCCGGTTGCCGCCGTAGCCGAGGATCGGTGAGTGGTTGGCCGCGGTGACCGCGCCCTCGGAGAGGGTGGTGCGGATGTCGTCGCTGTGCCCGTTCTGCAGTCGCTCGTCGAAGGTGCGACCCAGCGGTGTGGCGACGATCAGCACCCCGATCAGACCGACCGCCAGGGCGAGCCCGCCGAGCACCACCATCCGGCCGCGCAGGGCGAGCCGGACCGCCACGTAGACCGCGGAGATGCCGAGGCCGATCCAGAGGCCGCGGTTGAGCGAGTAGATGACCGGGAAGATCGCGGCCAGCGCGATGGCCACGCCCGCCACCCGGCGCAGCGGCCTGCCCAGCACCACCCAGCCGACGATCAGCCAGATGAGCAGGATCGCCGTGTTCTCGCCCCACGAGTTCGTGTAGGTGAACGGCGCGGACGGTCGCGGCGAGCTGGCCTCGCCCTCGATCACCTGCTGGACCTGGGCGAACTTGACGTCCATGAGCGAGGCGACGAAGGGTTGGCTGGCGATCGAGTGCGGCAGGATGAACCGCAGCGGCGCGACGAAACCGAGGGTCGGGAAGAGCGAGCCGAGCCAGCCGCCGATCACCACGACCACGCCCATGAACCCGAAGAGCCGGACCATCCGGCGTCGGGACAGCTCCCGCTCGCCCAGGTTGTAGACGTACAGCATGACCACGGTCATGCCGACGAAGTTGGCGAGCCGGATGGCCCAGCCGATGTACCGGCCGCCGCCGCCCGGCGGCAGCGTGTTCGGCGCGGTGAGGCCGAGCATCACGGCCGAGAGGACCAACCAGAGCAGCAGGAGCAGCCAGATCCCGAAGCCGGGCGGCACCCGAACCGGGCCCCGGCGGACCATCTGCACCAGCATCGGCACCGCGAAGATGACGAAGACGAAGCTGGACACCCCGAGCGCCCACCACAGCGGGTAGAGCACGAAGAGCGCGATCAGCGGCCACGCCGTGGGCAACCGCAGCGACCCGCCCTTCGGCCGCGCCACGGCCGGCGTGAGCCGGGTCCCGGTGGGCGGCGCAGGCGCCGCGCCGACCGGGGCCGACCCGCGCGCCGGGCGGGGCGGGGTGACGGTGCTCATTTCACGGTGACCTTGGCGGTGGTCGGCGCGTAGATCACCCAGGCGTTGCCGGGCTGCGGGTGCAGGAGGTCGCCGCCGGTGTCGGCGAGGGTGCAGACCATGCCCAGGCCCGGCTTGCGCCACCGGCCCTTCGCGCTGGACGGCCCGGAGACCGCGACCACCGCGCCCTCACCGAACACGTTCGCCGACGGGAGGGAGCGCGGCGACGGGTTCCGGACGTCGAGCGTCCGGTATTCCATGGTCAGCACGAGCACCGACGCGGCGGTCACCGTGGCGGTGCCCACCTTGCCCACCCAGAGCGACTTCTGCTGGTCGTAGCGCCAGACCATGGGCGGGCCGCCGGAGACGGCGACCGACAGCTCGGTGGCCGGGACGAGGTCCCGCGCGGCCAGGGCGGCGCCGTCGGTGGCGTGGTCGAGAGGTGGCGTGGGGGGCTGGCCGCCCTTCGGCGCGGCCTTGAGCAGCGCGGCCGTCGAGGTGTAGCCGTCGTCGATGGCGTCGCCGTCGTCCGGCGTGACCCCGGCCAGGCCGGACTTCTCGAACTGGGTGAGAAAGCCGGTGGGGCCGCCGGCGTAGCCGACGAACGGTCGCAGCACGGCCACCGACCGGATGTCGACCGGGCGGATCTCGGCGACCGGGCCGACCTTGGCGGCGTCACGGGAGTGGAACACCGCGGTCAGGTGCAGCGTGTCGGACTCGGCGAACTCGGCGTAGACCAGGTCCGCCGCGTCCAGCCCGGCCGGGGTGGTCGAGGGGCTGACCCGCAGCGGCACGGCGACCGCCTGGCGGCCCGCCAGCGGCGCCGCGCTGACCGGCGCGCCGGTCAGCGGGCCGGCGGGCAGGCTCGGGGTCGGGCTCGGCGGGGGCGTCGCCGCGGCGCTGCCCGGGTCGACCACGTCGACGCTGCCCGCCTCGGGCTGGGGCTCGCTGCAGGCCGTGCCGAAGCCGACCACGAGGGCCGGGGCGAAGGCGGCGCGAAGCAACTGCCGGCGGTTCACCCCAGATCCTCGCCGGAGTCGAGGGCATAGCTGCGGCCGTCGCCGTCACTCCGCGAGCGGTAGGTGCCGCCGCTGCCGTTGACCGGCAGCGGCTTGCCCGGCACCGGCGGCTTGACCGACGCCTTGCCCGGCGCGGGCGGCTTCGCGGAACCGCCGGACGCGCCCGACGCGGACGGGTGCATCCGTGGCAGCACCATCGTCGACTCGGCGGACGGGCCGGGGCTCGGCCGGGGCTTCGGCCGGTTGGCCGGGGCCGCCGGGCGGGCGGCGGCGGGGGTCGGGGCGGGCAGGCGCGGGGCCAGCACGGCGCCGATCACCGGGGCGTTGACCTGCTCGAACTGCTGGAGCGCGGCGTTGATCTCGCCGCTGCGGGTCCGCCCGCTCTCGGCCACCACGATCACCGCGTCGACGTGCCGGCCCAGCGCCTGGGCCTCCACGGCGAGGGTCGGCTGGGCGGTCTCGATGATCACGTGGTCGAAGCGCGCGGTCAGCTCGCGCAGGATCTCCAGCAGGCCGGAGACCGGCAGCTCGACCTCGGCGTCGAGGTCACCCGGGACGAGCACCCGGAGCTGGCCGAGGCCGGGCAGCGGGGCCAGCGCCTTGAGCGCCGGCACGTCCCGGCGGAGCACCGAGGCCAGGCTGTGCCGGCCCTCGGCCACGCCGGTGATGCCGCTCAACGCCGAGTCCGGCTTGGTGGTGATCAGCGCGACCTGCTGGCCGGTGCGGGCGTACGCGGCGGCCAGGTTGGCCGCGACGAACCCGGCGGCGGTGCCGGCCGAGCCGTCGCAGAGCAGCAGCTGGCGCCCCCGACCGGCCTGCGCCGGCTCGGGCACCGCGGAGAGCAGCACGTTGCGCAGCCGGCCCAGCTCACGGGAGATCTTGTGGGTGGCCGGCAGCACCGCCAGCGACGGGGTGCGCGAGGGCAGCTCCAGCAGCAGCGGCAGGCCCACCCGGTCGGAGATGTCGCGACCGCGGCGGATGCGGGTGTCGAGCCGGTCCAGCACCAGCGCCAGCACGATGCCGAGCAGCAGGCCGGCGCCCATGCCGCTGGCCAGGTTCAACGTCCGGTTCGGCGAGCTGGGGCTCTCCGGCAGGCGGGCGTCCGAGATGATCTCGCCCGGGTCGCTGTCGGCGGAGAGCAGCGGGCTGAGCCGGTTGTTCAGCGACGTGAGCTGGTTGGTCAGCACGTTCCGGTCGGCCTCGGCACGCTCCCGCTCGGGGCTGTTGGCCGGCGCCGCGGCGATCCGGCCGGCGACCGCGCTGAGCTGCTTGTTCACGTCGGTGATCTGCTGCTTGAGCGCGGTGGTCTCGTTCTCCAGCGCCTTCTGCGCGGTGGCCTTGCGCAGGTCGAGGTAGGCCTGCGCGAAGGCGTGCGACCCGGACTGCGCCTGGGCGGGGCTGTCGGCCTCGTAGGCCACCTGGAGGATCTGGCTGTTCGGCGGCACGGTGACCGTCACGGACTTCACCAGCTGGTCGGCCCCGGTGTCGACCTTCATGAGGCCCTTGGCCCGCTCGGCCACGACCAGCGAACGGACCACCTGGGCCTCGGTGTCGAGGTTCACCTTGGCGTTGGGGTTGCTCTCCGCGCCGGCGCTGAGCGGGCGCACCAGCAGCGACGTGCCCGACGTGTAGCGCGCGTGCTGGAGCTGGCTCACCGCCAGGCCGCCGGCCAGGCCGAGCACCGCGGCGAGGAGCAGGATCCACCAGCGGCGGCGCAGCCAGCCCAGGTAGGCCATCAGGGCAAGACCGTCGGAATCGCTCTCGGCCAAATGGGGTGAGGGCATCAGAGTCTGTCGCTCCCTTTCGACCGAGCCGGGCAGTCCACGGCGCAGACTGGACCTGACCGTGGCCTTGAGTGTCCCCGATCCGAACGATGAGGGAAAGTCTGCTCACGTTCCGGTAAGCCTGCCCAGGTGTAGGCAGCCCGCGTAGATATGGCCGATCGGCGCTGGCCATTCGGCGGGTTTCCCGGTGTCGGGCCCGACCTGCCCCCGGGGTCGGCGTCGCCGTCGGCCCTCGTGCGGAGCGGTGACGGAATCCTGACACACCACCGGCCGGCGCGGTTGGCCCGGCCCGCCATGACGGTGGAACGCGGCCTGACCTCGGTCCTCGCAGCCCCCGCCCGATCCCGTCCACGGGAATCCCCGGGTGACCCGACCGGTCGGCCGGGATCCGTCCAACGGCCCCTTCAGTTGTCCACCCCCGCGCCAGTAGGTTGTCATGGCGCGTCCGAGGGTCATTCACGAAAATCCGGACGTGGTCGCGGCGTACGGGGAGGAACATTCTGGTGAGCGGGTCAATCGACGACTCGGGGCAGGTCCTGCTGGTTGGTTCCAGTGGCGGGCATCTCGCCCAGCTCCTGGCGCTGGAGCCGTGGTACCGGGAGCGGCAGCGGGCGTGGGTCACGTTCGACACCCCGGACGCCCGCTCGCTGCTCGACGGCGAGGACGTGGTCTGGGCCCACCACCCCACCACCCGGAACGTCCCGAACCTGGTCCGCAACGCCTTCCTCGCGTTCAAGGTGATCCGCCGGCGCCGGGTCGACGCCGTGGTCACCACCGGCGCCGGGGTCGCCCTGCCGTTCGTGGTCGCGGCCCGGCTGCGCCGGATCCCGACCGTCTACATCGAGGTCTACGACCGGATCGACAGCGCGACGCTGACCGCCCGGCTCTGCCGCCCCTTCCTCTCCGCGATGCTCGTGCAGTGGGAGGAGCAGCGCCGCATGTACCCGGAGGCGACCGTCGTGGGGAACCTCCTGTGAGCGCGAGGAGTGAGCCGGTCTTGCGAGCCCCGCAGTCGCGAACGAAGGTGGCGCTGTGAGCGCGAGGAGTGAGCCGGTCCTGCGAGCCCCGCAGTCGCGCACGAAGGTGGCGCTGTGAATGTTCATGTGCCACGGCAGCGGGACGGGCGGCCGGTGCCCTACGTGCTGGTCGTCGTCGGCACCGACGTGCACCGTTTCGACCGGCTGGTGGGCTGGCTGGAGCGGTGGCACGCCGAGCGGCCCGACGTCCGGCTCGTCCTCCAGTACGGCCACAGCCGCCCGCCGGCGCTGCCCGAGGCCACCCCGTTCCTCGGCCACGAGGAGCTCCAGCGGGCGATGGCCGAGTCGACGCTCGTGGTGAGCCACGGCGGCCCGGCGACCATCACCGAGGCCCGGCGCACCGGCCACCTGCCGATCGTGGTGCCCCGCGATCCGACCCACGACGAGCACGTCGACAACCATCAGCAGCTCTTCTCGCGGCGGCTCGGCGCGGCCGGCATGGTCTGCCTCTGCGAGTCCGAGGCCGAGTTGGTCGCCGCCCTCGACGAGGGCCTGGCCGACCCGGCCCGGTTCGCCCTGGCCGCGCACCCGGGCCGGCCCGATCCGCGCGCCGAGGCGGTGGCCCGGGTCGGCGCCGTGATCGACGGCCTGGTGGCGCGCCGGGTACGCCAGCGCGCCGGCGGGCGACGCCGGTGAGCGCCCCGGAGCAGGCCGAGCCCCGCGTCCTCTTCGTCGGCGGCCTCGGCCGCAGCGGCTCGACCCTGCTGGAACTCCTGCTGGCACAGAGTGCCGACGTGTGCGCGGTCGGTGAGGTGGTGCACCTCTGGGAACGCGCGCTCGGCGCCGACGAGCGGTGCGGCTGCGGCGAGCGCTTCACCGCCTGCCCGTTCTGGCAGCGGGTGGGTGAGCACGCGTTCGGCGGCTGGTCCGCCGTCGACCGGGACGACGTGCTGGCGCTCAAGGACCGCGTCGACCGGACCCGGCACATCCCCCGGTTGGCGAAGAACTCGCTCTCCGCCGAGCAGCTCGCCGATGTCCGCCGCTACGCCGACCTCTACACCCGCATCTACCGGGCCGCCCTCGCGGCGACCGGCGCGCGGGTGGTGGTCGACTCCAGCAAGCACGCCTCGCTCGCCTTCGCGCTGCGCTGGGCCGAGGGGCTCGACCTGCGGGTGCTGCACCTCGTCCGGGACAGCCGGGCGGTGGCGTACTCCTGGGGCAAGCAGGTGCGCCGGCCGGAGGTGGTCGACGGCGAGGACTTCATGCCGACCTTCTCGCCGTTCGAGGTGAGCAAGCTGTGGACCGCGCAGAACGCCGCGTTCCACCTGCTCGCGGCCCGGGCGCAGGTGCTCCGGCTGCGCTACGAGGACTTCACCGCCGACCCGGCCGGCACGGTCCGGCGGCTCCGGGAGTTCGCCGGCCTGCCGGACGACCCCGAGGCGCTGCGCATCCTGACGGATCCGCCGGCCGCGCCGTTCCGGGCGCACAGCATCGCGGGCAACCCGCTGCGCTTCAGCGGCGGGCCGTTGACCGTGCGGCGGGACGAGGCGTGGCGGAGCCGCCTGCCGCGCCGCAGCCGGGCCGTGGTCAGCCTGGCCACGCTGCCCTTCCGAGTCCGCTACGGCTACCTGGGCCAGCGGGGTTCCGACGAGTCCGTGGAGAAAGCATGAGTGGGCCGAGCATCTCGGTCGTCGTACCGACGCGGGACCGTCCGGAGCTGCTGCGCGCGGCACTCGACGCGATCCTCAGCCAGGCGCACCCGGGCCTGATCGAGGCCATCGTGGTCTACGACCAGTCCGAGCCGGACCGGTCGCTGGAGCTGGACCGGGGCGACCGGCGGATCCGGGTCATCACCAACACCCGCAGCCCGGGGCTGGCCGGGGCGCGCAACACCGGCATCGAGGCGGCCACCGGCGACCTGGTCGCGTTCTGCGACGACGACGACGAGTGGCTGCCCGGCAAGCTGGCCGCCCAGCTCGGCGCGCTCGACGTGCACCCGGACGGCGCGCTGGTGAGCTGCGGCATCCGGGTCAGCTACGACGACCGCACGGTCGACCGCTCGCTGGACCGCTCCCGGGTGTCGCTGGAGGCGCTGCTCCGCGACCGGCTCACCGAGCTGCACCCGTCCACGTTCCTGATCCGCCGGGCCGCCCTGCTCGACGCGATCGGGCTGGTCGACGAGCAGATCCCGGGCAGCTACGCGGAGGACTACGAGTTCCTGCTCCGGGCCGCCCGGTACGCCCCGCTGGTCAACGTGGAGAGCCCGTACGTGCTGGTCCGCTGGCACAAGCGGTCGTACTTCGCGCAGCGCTGGGAGACCATCTCGACCGCGTTGCAGTGGCTGCTGCGCCGCTACCCGGAGTTCGCCACGGTGCCGCACGGGGAGGCGCGGGTGGCGGGTCAGATCGCCTTCGCCCAGGCGGCCATGGGCAACCGGCGGGACGCCGTCCGCTGGGCCCGGCGCACCCTGGCCCGCAACCCGCGGGAGCCGCGCGCCTACCTGGCGCTGGCGGTGGCGAGCCGGGCCGTGCAGGCCGACAGGGTGCTGCGCACGCTGCACAAGCGCGGCCGGGGCATCTGAGCCGTACGCGCGAAACGGGCGGGCGACCAGCCGGTCGCCCGCCCGTTTTCCCTGCGCGGGGTCAGGCCACGCAGAAGGACTTCCACGCCTGGATGCTCGGCTGGTCGAGCAGCCGGAAGTCGCCCTGGCTGACCACCTGGTTGTAGTAGGCGACGAACTCCGGCCGCTGGCCGTTGAGGAAGCCGGTCATCGAGCGGATCCAGTTGGCCCGCCCGCTGCCCGAGTCGCCCGGCACCAGGTCACTGCCGGTCTCGGCGACGCCCCAGGGCTTGCCCAGCGCCTTGGACTTGCTGATCATCTCGCCGTAGATCTCCTGCGGCGGGGCGTACCGCTTCCACTTGGCGCCCCAGTTGTAGCAGTCCCAGCCGAGCGTCTCGATCACGTCGCCGCCCGGGTAGAAGGCGTCGAAGCTGCGCCCGGACTTCGGGTCGAGCGTCCAGCACATGAGGATCAGCGTGTTGATCAGCTTGGGGTTGCCGGCCCGGTTCGCCAGACCGGCGACCCGCTTCCACGCCGTCCGGTACGCCGCCGTGGTGAACGCGCCGCGCTCGACGTCGTCCTCGGGCTCGTGGAAGTAGGACCAGTACACGTTGTGCTCGCGCGGGATCGAGGCGAACCAGGAGGAGAGCCGGGAGTCGTACTTGCCGGAGTTGATGTCCTGCGGCGAGGCCTTGAAGGAGACCACCACGGTGCGGTCCACGACGTCGGCCCGGCTGCCGTTCCAGGCCGGTGGCAGCCCGGGGAAGAAGACGCGGGCCATCCGCAGCTTGCCGAAGGTGCGGTCGGAGCGGCTGAGCGCCTGGCCGAAGCTTTCCCCGTTCTGCACGCCGATCGACGCGCCGGGCAGGGTCAGCCGAGTGCCGGCGAAGCCCGGGGTGTTGCCGGTGGAGGCCGACGGCGACGCGCCGGGCTTGCCGCCGAGGCCCTGTTCCGCGCTCGGGGTGGCGGCGCCGGGCGTGGCTGCGCCGCTCGGGCCGGCCGACTGCGCCGGCCCGGCGGTGCGCGGCGCCTCGCCGGCCTGCCGGGTCGGATCGGGCCGGAGGGCCGCCACGGCGGCGCCGCCGCCCGCGACGGCGAGCACGAGGGCCGCGGCGACGGCGATTCGCCACCGGCGCCGGGATCCCCCGGGCGGCGTCGGGGCCGGCGCGATCGGCGGGGGCGGCGGCTGGTCGCCGCTACCGGCACCGGGCCGGGTACGCGGTTCGGCCCGGACGTCCTCCGGCGGCGGCCCGGGCAGGGTGGCCGTGGCGGCCGGCGCGCCCTCGGCCCAACCGGCCTCCGGGCCGGGCCCGGCGGGCGGCCCCCAGCCGCCGTTGCCGCCGGGTCCGGCCGGTGGCGCGAGATCGGCCGGAACGCCCTGGGGCGTCCATTCCGTGTCGTTGCCCTGGGGCGCCCAGTCGGCGTTCCCGGCCTGGGGCGTCCGGTCACCGGGTCCGCCGTACCCCGCCCAGTCGGCGGCCCCGCCCGGTGGCGGCCAGTCGTGCTCCCCGCCCGGTGGCGGCCAGTCCTGCTGCCCGCCGTGCGGCGGCCAGTCGGCGTCCGCCGTCCAGGTTGCCCCCGGATCGGCGTCGGGGTGCTCGGCCGGGCCGGCCTGCCGCGCCGGCCAGGCGTGTCCCCGGTCGGCCCCGGCCCACCGGGGGTCGGGGTCGGCGTGACCGGGCCCGGTCTCCGGCCAGGGCAGGCCGGATCGGGCCTCGGCCGGTGGCACCGGCGGCGCGGCCTCGGGCCAGGGCAGGACGGGCGCGCCCTGCTGGCGCGGGACGTCCTGCCCCGGCCAGAGGCCGGTGGGCTGTCCGAAGGCGTTGTGCTGGTCTCGCTCGGCCGGCATGACCCTCCCTGGCTGGCGGTGGCCCGTCTCTCGGGGCTCAGGTCGGACGTGCATTCCGACCGACGATATCCTCCGGTCACCTGGGCCGTGCGTACCGCAACACTCAGCCGAACGCCCCACCCGGGGTGTCGGTGACGGTCGAAGCGGGCATCTCGACCCCGGTGCGGGCGATCGCGTCGAGCAGCCGGTCGGCCAGCTCGGGGCGGCAGACCAGCAGGTCCGGCAGGCGCGGGTCGGCCCGGTTGTAGCGCAGCGGCGACCCGTCGATCCGGGACGCGTGCATCCCGGCGCCCAGGGCCACCGCCACCGGGGCGGCGCTGTCCCATTCGTACTGGCCGCCCGCGTGGACGTACGCGTCGACCTCGCCGGTCACCACGGCGCACACCTTGACCCCGGCGGAGCCCATCGGGACGGCCTGCGCGCCGAGCAACTCGACCAGCTCGCCGACGAAGGCGGGCGGGCGGCTGCGGCTCACCGCGATCCGGATCGGCCCGTCGACCGCCTTCGGGGTCGGGCAGGCGGTGCCGAGGATGAGCTGGTCACCGTCCACGGTGGTCCGGGCCGGCATGCCCACGGCACCGGCGACCAGGGCGCCGTCCGGCGCGGCCGAGCGCTGCCAGAGCGCGACGTGCACCGCCCAGTCGTCCCGCCCGGCCTCGGAGAACTCCCGGGTGCCGTCCAGCGGGTCGATGATCCAGACCCGGTCGGCGTCGTGCCGGGGCGCCCGCTCGCCGTCGGCCCAGGCCCGGCGCGAGTCGGCCTCCTCCTCGGAGAGCACCGCGTCGGCGGGCCGCCAGCGGGCCAGCGCGGCGGTCATCAGCTCGTGCGACGCGCGGTCGCCGGCGTCCTTGAGCGCCTTCGGGTCGGCGAAGCCCTGCCGGGCCCGCAGCGCGGTGAGCGCCTCGCCCGCCCGGCCGGCCAGCCACTGCGCGAACTGCTGGTCGTCGAGCCGTCCGGCGTCGTCCTGCGTCACGAGCCTCACCACCTGTCTCCCCGGGCCTGCCGCGACCCGCAAACCTTCGGCGGCCGGTGGTCCCGGCGCCAGCTTCCGGTCGGATGGTAGACAGCCGTGAACTCGTTTCGAATTCGCGTCGGCCCTGGTGGACGGAGCGGCCGCCCGCATGTTGAACTTCGCGTGTATGGCGGTCGGACCCGCCGGACCAGGCCCTAGGCTCGTGCGCATGACCGCCGAGCAGCTGATCTCCTTCGCCCGTGGGGCTCCCTCGCTGGACATCGTCGATGTCGAGGGGCTCAAGGCCGCCGCCGTCCGCGCCTTCGACGCCGACCCCGCCGGGATCACGGCGTACGGCACCTCCGTCGGCTACCCGCCCCTGCGGAAGTGGATCGCGGAGAAGCACGGCGTCGAGGCCGACCAGGTGCTGATCACCAACGGCTCGCTCCAGGCCGACGCGTTCCTCTTCGACCACCTGGTCCGCCGGGGCGACGCCGTGGTGGTCGAGCGCCCGACGTACGACCGGACGCTGCTCAACCTCCAGCAGATGGGCAGCGAGATCCACGGCGTCACGATCCAGCCGGACGGCCTGGACACCGCCGAGCTGCGCAAGCTGCTGGAGTCGGGGGTCCGGCCGCGGCTGGCCCACGTCATCCCGAACTACCAGAACCCGGCCGGCGTGACCCTCTCCCTGGAGAAGCGTCGTGAGCTGCTCGACCTGGCCGCCGAGTACGACTTCACGATCTTCGAGGACGACCCGTACGCGGACATCCGGTTCCGGGGTGAGCCGCTGCCCTCGATGCTGTCGATGGACACGCGGGGCGTGGTGGTGCACGCTTCCAGCTTCACCAAGACGGTCTGCCCGGGCGTCCGGGTCGGTTACCTGGTGGGCCCGGCCGACGTGATCGCGAAGATCGCCAAGCGGGCCACCAACCTGTACATCTCGCCGGGCATGGTCTCCGAGGCGATCGTGCACCAGTTCTGTGTCTCCGGCGAGATCGACCGGTCGATCCACACGGTGCGGACGGCGCTCGGTGAGCGCGCCGTGGTGCTGGCCGAGTCGCTTCGCCGGCACATCCCCGAGGCCCGGTTCGTGGAGCCGGACGGGGGCTACTTCCTCTGGATCGAGCTGCCCGAGGACGTGGAGGTCGACCGGCTCGCCCCGGCGGCGGCGGAGCGCGGCGTCGCGGTGGTCAAGGGCAGCGACTTCATGATCGAGGGCGGCCGGCACGCGCTGCGGCTGGCCTTCTCCGCAGTGACGGCCGACCGGATCGACGAGGGCGTCCGGCGGCTGGCGGAGGCGGTGGCGGCCGTCCGAGGCTGACTGTCTGTCGGGTTTCCGACAGAAAGGCGATACCGGCCGGTCCGGCTCTCCCGCTGGGCCGGCCGGCGACCCACAATGCTGCGAGCGCCGCTCACCTTTCCTCGGTGACCGGTCCGCCGACCGGGGAGCCACGGGCTACCCCGTCCGGGCCGTCGGCGCGCACAGCACAACTCCCGCCCCCATGGTGCCGGGTGGGCCGTGTCGCCCCTCACCCCCCTGACGCGGCCGGCCCGCCCGGCGCCGTCACCGCTCTCTCGCCGGGCGTGACGCGGATCGCAGTCCGGCCGCCCACCCCGTGCTCGCCCGCGCTGCGCCTCGTCCCGACCGGCGTAGCCTGCAAGCCGCAGCTTCGTGGAGAGGGGGCGAGATGACGGACCGGGTTGCACGCGACCGCAGCGGCGCGCAGAACGGCGACCGGGCGCCCAGACCACGGGCCTGGGCGGCACCGGTACGCGCCATGTCCCGCATCCTCAACGCCGACGGCTCTCCGCGTACGACCCAGCCGGCCGGCTCCGCCCGGAGCGGGATCGTCGACTGCGGCCTCTACGTCGACGGCGAGCGCCGGCCCGGCGAGTGGACCTACGCCGACGCCCTGACGGCCGCCCGCCGGGAGCGGAACGGTTTCGTCTGGCTCGGCCTGCACGAGCCGGAGCTGGAGGAGATGACCGCGATCGCGGCCACCTTCGGCCTGCATGAGCTGGCCGTCGAGGACGCGGTCAAGGCCCAGCAGCGCCCGAAGCTGGAGCGCTTCGGCGACGTGGCCTTCCTGGTGCTGCGCACCGCCCGCTACTGCGAGCACACGGAGCTGACCGAGAACTCCGAGGTGGTGGAGACCGGCCAGGTGATGCTCTTCATCGGGCCGAACTTCCTGATCAGCGTCCGGCACGGGGACGCCTGCCGGCTGTCGCCGGTCCGGGCCGACCTGGAGGCGAAGCGGGACCTGCTGCTGCACGGCCCGTGGGCCGTCGCGTACGCGGTGACCGACCGGGTGGTGGACCTCTACCTGGAGGTGGCCGACCGGCTGGAGGACGACCTCGACGTGCTGGAGGCGGACGTCTTCGACCGGCAGAGCAGTGGGCGCATCCAGCGGATCTACCAGATGAAGCGGGAGCTGGTGGAGTTCAAGCGGGCCGTGGTGCCGTTGCAGCGCCCGCTGCTCACCCTCACCTCGCAGGTCAACCGGGAGGTGCCGCAGGAGGTGCGGCGCTACTTCCGGGACGTGCAGGACCACCTGAGTCGCACCGTCGAGCAGGTGAACTCCTACGACGACCTGCTCAACTCGATCCTCCAGGCGCGGCTGGCGCAGGTCACCGTCGACCAGAACAACGACATGCGCAAGATCGCCGCGTGGGCGGCGATCGGTGCGGTGTGGACCGCGATCGCGGGCATCTACGGCATGAACTTCGAGAACATGCCGGAGCTGAAGTGGACCTACGGCTATCCGGGCATCTGGGCCGTGAACCTGGGCCTGTCGTTCATCCTGTACCGCTGGTTCCGCCGCAACGGCTGGCTCTGACCCTGGCAGACGGAAGCGCCGGCCGCGCGGGGCAACCCCCGCACGCCGGCGCTTTCCGTGACCGTCGGGTCAGCGACGACCGCTGGACTTGGCGGTGTTCCGGCCGTTCTGCGTGGCCTTGGTGACGTCGTCCGCCGGGCGGCCGCTGACGTCCCGGGCGCCCTCGGCGACCGAGGGAACCTTGTCGTTCGGCTGGATCACCGGCTGGCTGCTCGACGTGGCGGTCGAGGCGCTGCCGCTGCCGGCGACGGCCGAGCTGCCGGCGCCGGTCGGCCCGGCCTGGGTGACCTTCGCCGTCGCGTCCGGAGTCTCCACCACGATCGTGTCTACGTCCTCTCGCATCGGCTCCAGCTTGCCCGTCGGGTCGTACTCGGCCCATTCCTGCTGCTCGCGGCGGCGGCGCATGGCCATCGCGCCGGCCAGGCCGGCGACCGTGCCGGCGACCAGCAGGCCGGTGGTCATGCCGCGGGACCTCTTCTGCTTCTTCTTCGCGGCCTTCATGTTCTTCGCCTTCACCTTCTTGCTCATCGCGGCCTGCTTGGCGGCGGCGGCCTTCCGGCCGGCCAGGGCCTTGCCGGCGGACTCGGCCTGGGCGCTCCGCATCGCCATGAGCAGGGGCGCGACTGCGGCAACCGTCGATGCCACGCCGCTCGACGCCCGATCGCGGACGACGATCGCGGTGGGCGCGACGGCGCCCCGGGCTGCCTGGACGCGCGGGCCGACCGTGGCGCCGGCACCCTTTGCCGCGTGTGCGGCGGCCTGCCTCAGGTGACCGATGCCCTGGTTCAGCTCGGCCTTCGCGAGCTGCCCCCGGGTCTTGCGCCGCCCGATTCCAAACACGGTCCCACCTCCTGGGAGTTGTTCCTTCGTCATCCTCCACCTTCGGATGCCTCCGCATGGCCAGATCGGGCACATGGGAGGATCCGCATGGAACTGACCAACGAGTGAGGAGTACCCGTGGCCGAGGCTGTCTACGCCACCTTGCACACCAACGCTGGCCCGATCCGGTTGGAGCTCTTCCCGAACCACGCGCCGAAGACCGTCCGCAACTTCGTGGAGCTGGCCGAGGGCACCCGGGAGTACATCGACCCGCGCACCGGCCAGCCGGGCAGCGGGCCGTACTACGACGGCACCATCTCGCACCGCGTGATCAGCGGCTTCATGGTCCAGATGGGCGACCCGACCGGCACCGGCCGCGGTGGCCCGGGCTACAAGTTCGGCGACGAGTTCCACCCGGAGCTGCGCTTCGACCGGCCGTACCTGCTGGCGATGGCGAACGCCGGGCCGGGCACCAACGGCTCGCAGTTCTTCATCACGGTGGGCCCGACGCCGCACCTGAACAACCGGCACACCATCTTCGGCCAGGTCGCCGACGAGCAGTCGGCGAAGGTCGTGGACTCGATCGCGAACACCCCGACCGGCCCGAGCGACCGGCCGCTCCAGGACGTGGTCATCGAGCGCGTCGAGATCGAGCGCAAGCCGGCGTGAGCGTGACGCGGGTACCTTTGCTCGCATGACTGAGCGCTCCGGGCAGGCAGGTGACGCCACAGGCGGGCCGGCGCCGACCACTCCGGTCTGCTACCGGCACCCCGACCGGGAGACGTACGTCCGGTGCACCCGCTGTGACCGGCCGATCTGCCCGGAGTGCATGCGCGACGCCTCCGTCGGCCACCAGTGCCCGGAGTGCGTCAGCGAGGGACGCCGCAGTGTGCGGCCGGCGCGTACCGCCTTCGGGGGCGGTGCCGCCGGCCGCCAGGGCTACGTCACGAAGACCCTGATCGCGCTGAACGTGCTGGTCATGGTCCTCTCCATCGCCTCAGCCCGTAGCGGGAGCGCGGTGGCCGGCGGTGGCCTCGGTGGCCTGATGGGCGAGTCGACGCCGCTGACCGACTGGGGTGGGGTGCTGGGATACGCCCCGTACGTCGCCTTCGGTGAGCCGCACGGCGTCGCTACCGGCGAGTGGTACCGGCTGGTCACCGCGATGTTCCTGCACTACGGCGTGGTGCACCTGCTGCTCAACATGTGGGCGCTCTGGGTGCTCGGGCGGACCCTTGAGGCGGTGCTCGGCCCGCTGCGCTTCCTGGCGCTCTACCTGATCGCCGGGCTCGGCGGCAACGTCGCGGTCTACCTGTTCAGCAACCCGTACTCCGCCTCGGTCGGGGCGTCGACGGCCATCTTCGGCCTTTTCGCCGCGATCTTCGTGATCCTGCGCCGGCTGGGCCGGGACACCTCGGCCATCGTGCCGATCCTGGTGATCAACCTGATCTTCACGTTCACCGTGCCGGGCATCTCGGTGGCCGGGCACCTCGGCGGGCTGGTGGTCGGCGCGCTGATGGCCCTGGTCCTGGCGTACGCCCCGCGGATGCGGCGCACCGCCTTCCAGGCGGCCGGCGGGGCGATCCTGCTGGTGGCGCTGCTCGGGCTGGTCCTCGTCCGCACCGCCGCGCTGACCGGCTGACCGGTCTCAGCGCGCGGCGGCGCGGGCGGCCTCCAGGGCGGCGGCGACCTGCCCGGGCGGCGCGTCCAGGTCGTAGCGGCCGAACAGGTGCAGCGACTCGCCCGCGTCGATCTCCAGCGTCTCGGCGGTGAGCCCGCGCCGGGTACGCCGTTCCACCCGGATCGCCTCCACGGCCGCCCAGGGCAGCCGCCGGCGGCCGGCGTAGCCGTGGATCACGGTGATCCCCTCCGGGTCGGCGGCCAGCCGCACCGGCGCCACCAGGTCGCGCAGCGCCCAGCCGAGCAGCGCGGCGGCGGCCAGCCCGGCGAGCACCAGCTGGACCCGGTCCTCGGCGGCGAAGAGCAGCCCCAGCGTGACCAGGACGAGCGCGCCGAGCGCCTTGACCGCCGGCAGCACCGGCGACACCCGCCACTGCGGGGCCGGGGACGACTGTGGAGTCACCGCCCCAGCATGCCAGCCGGGCGGGCCCGGGAACGGGGGAGGACGACCGCCCGGGTCAGCACGTAGGATCGGGGCAAGCCAGGTTACCGGGGAGTAGACATGAGTGACGCGGTCATCGTCGGTGCGGTACGGACCCCGGTCGGGCGGCGCAAGGGCAGCCTCGCCGGCGTCCACCCGGTCGACCTCTCGGCGCACGTGCTGCGTGCCCTCGCCGAGCGGACCGGCATCGACCCCGAGCAGGTCGACGACGTGGTCTGGGGCTGCGTGTCGCAGGTCGGCGAGCAGTCGTGGAACGTCGCGCGCAACGCCGTCCTCGCCGCCGGCTGGCCCGAGTCGGTCCCCGGCACCACGCTCGACCGGCAGTGCGGGTCCAGCCAGCAGGCGCTGCACTTCGCCGCCGCCACCGTCCTCTCCGGCCAGGCCGACCTGGTGGTCGCCGGGG
Source organism: Micromonospora sp. NPDC005305 (assembly GCF_040607315.1). Taxonomy (NCBI): domain Bacteria; kingdom Bacillati; phylum Actinomycetota; class Actinomycetes; order Micromonosporales; family Micromonosporaceae; genus Micromonospora; species Micromonospora sp. NPDC005305. The sequence goes on from NZ_JBEXGL010000002.1 coordinate 561,306, forward strand.
GCGTCGAGTCGATGACCCGGGTGCCGATGGGCTCCAGCGTGGCCGGCGGGATGCCGTTCAGCGCCGCGATCCTGGAGCGCTACCGCGGCGTCGAGGGCGTCGCGGAGGACAGCCCGCTCCCGTTCAACCAGGGCGTCGGGGCCGAGCTGATCGCCCAGCGGTGGCGGTTCTCCCGCACCCAGCTCGACGAGTTCGCCCTCGCCAGCCACGAGAAGGCGGCCGCCGCGCAGGACGCCGGGGCGTTCGACCCCGAGCTGGCCCCGGTGGCGCTGGCCGACGGCGGCAAGTTCACCGCCGATGAGGGCATCCGGCGGGACACGTCGCTCGCCAAGCTCGGCGAGCTGCCCACCCCGTTCAAGGCCGACGGCGTGGTCACCGCCGGGTCCGCGTCGCAGATCTCCGACGGGGCGGCGGCGCTCGCGGTCACCACGAGCGAGTGGGCCAGCCGGCACGGCCTGCGCCCGCTGGCCCGGGTGCACACCGCCGTGGTCGCCGCCGACGACCCGGTCACCATGCTAACCGCCCCCATCCCGGCCACCGCGAAGGCGCTGCGCCGCGCGGGGCTGGGCATCGAGGAGATCGGGGTGTACGAGGTGAACGAGGCGTTCGCCCCGGTGCCGCTGGCCTGGCTGGCGGAGACCGAGGCGGACCCGGAGCGGCTGAACCCGCGCGGCGGTGCGATCGCGCTCGGCCACCCGCTCGGCGGGTCCGGCGCCCGGATCATGACCACCATGCTCCAGCACATGCGCGACAACGGGATCCGCTACGGCCTGCAGACCATGTGCGAGGGCGGCGGCATGGCCAACGCCACCATCGTCGAGCTGCTCTGAAATCGCTGGCTGCCGCCGCGGGCAGCGCCTAGCGTGCCGACCGTGACGACACCCGACTGGTCCGACCCGCTGTGGCGGGACGCCGCGCTGGCCTGGGTCGGTGACGCGCTGGGCCGGCACGGCCGGCGCGTGACCGGCCCGGTCGAGCCCCGGATCCGCCCCTGGTCACTGGTCTGGCGGGTGCCCACCGGGGCCGGCCCGGTCTGGTTCAAGGCCAACAACCCGGGCACCCGCTTCGAGGCGGCTCTCCTGGCCGAGCTGGCCCGGCTCGCCCCGGGTGCGGTGCTCGACCCGCTCGCGGTGGACGTCGCGCGCGGCTGGGCGCTGCTGCCCGACGGCGGCCCGATCCTGCGCGAGGTGCTCGCCGGGGACCTGACGCGCTGGGAGCGGGTGCTGCCCGCGTACGCGGCGGTGCAGATCGCGGTCGCGCCGCGGGTCGACCGGCTGCTCGCCGCCGGGGTGCCCGATCACCGGCCGGAGCTGATGCCGGATCTCCTCGACGGGCTGCTCGACGACTCCGAGGCCCTGCTGCTCGGCGAGCCGGACGGGCTCACCCCCGACCTGCACGATCGGCTGCGCGCCTACCGGCCGGAGTTCGCCGCGACCTGCCGCCGGTTGGCGGACTTCGGCGTCCCGGCCAGCGTGCAGCACGACGACCTGCACGACGGGAACGTCTTCGTCAGCGACGCCGGCTACCGCTTCTTCGACTGGGGGGACGCCTCGGTGGCCCACCCGTTCGCCACGCTGCTCGTGACACTCAACTCGGTGGCGCACGGCGCCGGGCTGGCGCCGGGCGACCCGGTGCTGGTCCGGCTGCGGGACGCCTACCTGGAGGCGTGGACGGACCGGCACGACCGGGCGGCCCTGCGGGAGGCCGCCGGCCTGGCCATGACGGTCGCCACGGTGAGCCGGGCGCTGTCCTGGCGGCGGGCTCTGGCCACCCCCGATCCGGCGCGGACCGGGTACGCGGCCGCGGTCCCCGGCTGGCTCGGCGAGGTGTTCGCCGCCCCGCCGGCCTGACGGGCTCCGCCGGGCCGGCAGCGGATGTCGCACCGGCGGTGCGATTTGCACGGGTGGAAGTTCCAGAAATCGGGAGTGACCCATATCACCCCTGCTCACATGCTCGTTGCATCTTGCATGGACGTGTTCTCGCGAACGTTCCTTCCGGCCGCCGCCGAGACCGGCCTGGCGACCCAGACCGTCAGCCGGCACATGCCGGTCTTCCGCCGGTGCGTCGGCTCCGGCGACGCCACCATCCTCGTCACCCGGTGCAGCCGCCCGGACCACCCGATCGGCGGCGACTACCTCATGCTGCTCACCCACCGCCGCCTGGTGGTCACCCGGCAGACCCGGGTCCTGCACCGGCTGCGCCTGCACCTCAACACCGAACTGCGCGAGCTGAGCAACGTCACCTGGAGCCCCGACCCCCGGTCGCACAGCCTGGAGCTGGCGGCCACCGCGATCGACGGCGCCCGGGAGCGGTTCCTCATCCGGACCCACCACCCGAAGCAGGTGTGGCAGCTCGACGCCCTGCTCAACCACGCCTTCCGGACCCGGCTCCGGACGCCCGCGGAGCGGCTGGTCGCCACCATCGGCGAGCCGCCGGCCGGCGCCCGCCCGACCGTGTTCCGCCCCGCGCCGGTCCGCTGACCGGCTCCTTACCGAATCCGAACACTCCCCTGACCTTCCGGGCGGCCCCCGGTCGGTAATCATGGGCCGGTGACCGCCGACGCCGCACCGCGCGGGCTCGTCCTCGTGGTGGAGGACGAGCCGGCCATCGCCGACCTGGTCCGGCTCTACCTGACCCGGGACGGGTTCGGCGTACACCTGGAACGGGACGGGGCCGCCGGGCTGGCCGCCGCTCGGCGGCTGCGCCCGGTGGCCTGCGTGCTCGACATCGCACTGCCCGGCCTGGCCGGCACGGAGGTGTGCCGGCGGCTGCGCGAGGCCGGGGACTGGACGCCGGTCATCTTCCTCACCGCCCGGGACGACGAGGTGGACCGGATCGTCGGCCTGGAGCTGGGCGCCGACGACTACGTGACCAAGCCGTTCAGCCCGCGCGAGCTGGTGGCCCGGGTCCGGGCGGTGCTGCGCCGCACCGCGGGCGCCCCCGCCACGGCCGAGCAGCCCCGGGTGGTCGGTGCGGTCACCCTCGACCCGTCCCGCCGCACGGTCACCGCCGCCGGCGCCCCGGTGCAGCTCACCTCCACCGAGTTCGACCTGCTCGCGCACCTGATGGCCCGGCCGGGCCGGGTCTTCACCCGGGAGGAACTGCTGGCCGGCGTCTGGGGGTACGCGGCACACGCCGGCACCCGGACCGTCGACGTGCACGTGGCGCAGGTGCGGGCCAAGCTCGGCCCGGCCAGCGTGATCCGGACCCACCGCGGCGTCGGGTACGCGGCCGATGCCTGAGCAGCCCACCGTCGCGCTGCCGGTCATCGGGTCCGGCCCGCCGGCCCCGCCCCGGCGGCGGTTCGCGCACACCCTGACCGCCCGCGCGGTGCTGGTCACCTGCGCGGTGGCGCTGGTGTCCGTGCTGGCCACCGCGCTGGTCGCGGTGCCCCTGGCGGTGCGCGGGGCGGAACGGCGCGACCAGGAGGCGCTGGCCGCCCAGGCCCGGCTCGCCGCCGAGGTGCTCCGGGTCCGCGCGGTGCGCCAGCGGGACAACGCCGGTGACCGGCTCATCCGCCAGCTCCGCCAGCAGCAGATCCAGGTGTACCTGGTCCGGGCCGGCCAGGCCGACCACGCCGGCCTGCCCCCGCAGGTGGTGAAGCGGGTCGCGGCCGGGCGGGACGTCTCCGGCCGGCGGCTGGTCGGCGGCGAACGGGCCCTGGTCGAGGGGCGGGCGCTGCCCGGCGGGGACGGCGTCGTGCTGGCCCGGCCGACCCGCAACGGGCCGTGGCGGCAGGTGCTGCTCAGCCTCTGGCTGCCGATGCTCACCGGGCTCGCCGCCGGGGTGGCCGCCGGCCTGCTGCTGGCCCGCCGGCTGGCCCGGCCGATCCGGACCGCGGCCACCGCCGCCGCGCGGCTGCGCGCCGGGGACCGGGCGGTGCGGGTGCCGGTCGAACCGCCCGACGAGGTGGCCGACCTGGCGTACGCGCTGAACGGGCTGGCCGCCGCGCTGGCCACCAGCGAGGGGCGGCAGCGGGAATTCCTGCTCTCCGTCTCGCACGAGCTGCGCACCCCGCTCACCGCCATTCGCGGCTACGCCGAGGCGCTGGCCGACGGGGTCATCGACGCCGAGGGCGTGCCGGGCACCGGCCGGACCGTGCTCGCCGAGGCCGAGCACCTGGACCGGCTGGTCAGCGACCTGCTGGCGCTGGCCCGGCTGGAGGCCGCCGACTTCCCGCTGGAACCGGGGCCGGTCGACCTGACCCGGCTCGCCGCCGACGCGGCACGCACCTGGTCCGACCGGTGCGCGGCGGTCGGCGTGCCGTTCCGGGTGGAGGCGCCGGACGCGCCGGTGCCCGCGTACACCGATCCGGGGCGGATCCGGCAGGTGGTGGACGGGCTGCTGGAGAACGCGCTGCGGGTCGTACCCCCGGGGGCGCCCGTGGTGCTCGCGGTCCGGGCGGCCGGCGCGGACCCGGCGTCGGGCGGCCTCGTCGAGGTCCGGGACGGCGGACCCGGCTTCACCGACGACGACCTGGCGGTGGCGTTCGAGCGTGGGGCGCTGCACCAGCGGTACCGGGGGGTGCGCAAGGTGGGCAGCGGCCTGGGGCTGGCGCTCGCCGCCGGGCTGGTCCGGCGGCTCGGCGGCGACATCACGGCCGGGCACGCCCCGGAGGGCGGCGCGGCCTTCACCGTCCGGCTGCCCGGCGATCCTTACCTGACCCGAACATCGGCCTGACGATCCGCTCGCGTGCACGGGGAAGGCTGACGGCACCACGGACGAGAGGAACACTGATGGCACGTCAGGGAATCGTCACCGGCGTCACCGCGCTGCTGGCCGCGGCCGCGCTCGGGCTCGCCGGATGCGGCCCGGCCCAGGTCGCCCAGGACTCGGCCAAGGAGACCGCCGTCGAGGTGGCCGCCGCCCTGGGCGCGGACGGCCAGGCGCTGGCCGCGCTCGGTGTCGACGCCGCCGAGCTGGACGTCGACCCGGTCGCCGCCCCGGCGCCCTCGGCGTCCGGCGCGCCCGGTGAGCAGGCCGGCCCGCAGGACAAGCGGGGTGAGCGGGCGCAGGAGTGGCGCAAGCGGCACCGCGCCCGGGTGCTGCTGCGGAAGAACACCCTGCACGGCGAGGTCGTGGTGCAGACCAAGGACGGCGGGACGAAGACCGTCGCCGTGCAGCGCGGCCAGGTGACCGCGATCGACGCGAAGTCGATGACCGTGAAGTCCACCGACGGCTTCTCGGTGACCTGGACCTTCGACGAGAAGCTCCGGGTGGTCGAACGGCGCACGACCGTGCAGTCCAGCGACATCAAGGTCGGCACGACGGTCGGCGTGGCCGGCGCGAAGAACGGTGACACGTCCGTCGCCCGCCTCGTCGTCGTCCCCCTCAAGCAGCGCTGAAAGGAGGGGCCCCCTGTTAACGCCTGACGTTGTACAGGGGGCCCCTCCTAACTCCTCAGTAGACCCGTGACCCGATGAAGTCGGCGTGGCCGTAGCCGACCGGGTTCGGGTATGAGCGGGACTCGAAGGACCACTGCTGGCGGGTGCTCGTCGAGCAGGTCGCCAGCCGCAGCCGCGGGGTGATGAGCCAGGGGTTGTCGAAGGCGACGCACAGGCCGGTCGCGCCGGCCGGCTTGAGCTGGTTGCCCGCGAAGACGAACCTCTGGTTGGCCCCACCGTGGCAGTCGTGGATGTTCACCGCGGTGCCGGCGGTCAGGCTGCCGCCGCTCACGTCCAGGCAGCGGTCGTGGGAGAGCTCGGAGTGCAGCGACTGCCGGGCCGGGTCGTACCAGAAGCCCTGGTTGCGGCCGCCGTGGCAGGCGTACGACTGCTGCACGGTGCCGTTGCGGGAGTCGTAACCCCTGCCGTCCACACAGGTCCCGGTGGCCGCGTTGCGCAGCTGGCGGAACTCCAGCAGCCCGTCGACCAGCACGCCCTGCCCGGTGCTGGCCGGGTCGACGCAGGTGGCCCGCTGGGCGCCCGCGTTCCAGAACTGGGTGACGCACTGGGCGAACATGCCGTGCCCGCGGTAGTTGGGGTGGAACGACTGCCGGGCCGCGTTCTCGTCCCAGATCCCGATCTCGATGTAGAGGCCGCGGACCGAGGTGTTGTCGGTGCACACCTCGTGGCCGTGGAAGAGCCGGCTGGCGTCCAGGTAGCGGGTGCCCGTGTTGGTGGCGGCGGCCCGCAGCGCCGACTCGAACATCGGCACCGCCTTGTTGCGCGCGAACGCCATGTCGGCCAGGTAGAGCAGACAGCCGCCGGCATACCAGCCGGGGAAGTTCGGGTTGTCCTCCACGTCCGGGCTACCCGGGCTCGGGTACGACATGAGCACCAGTTCGTAGTCGGAGCGCAGGTAGCCGGCCGCGGTCATGGTCTGCCGGATCGAGTTCAGCGCGGCCTCGACCGCGAGGCGGCTGCCGTCGGTGCGGATCGTCCACTGGTCGGTGTAGGTGGGCCAGCACGCGCCCTGGAAGAAGACCCGGCGGATCGCGCAGTCGGTGGCCACCGGCCCGAACTGGATGGTGCCGTCGCCGTTCGCGCCGACCACCACCCAGAGGAGCCGGACGTGCGTGTTGCGCGCCTTGATCGCCAACTGGTCGCCCTGGTTCAGCTCGTTGTGCTGCGTCGGGCCGCCGGCGATCAGGTTCCACGGGGTCGCCCCGGAGCAGGCCAGGTTGTACTTCTGGTCGGCCGGGATGCCGGTGCGGAAGACCGCCTGGTCGTACGAGCGGTCGCACCAGTTTCCGTCCTGGTGGGTGCCGGGCACGTAGTTGCCGACGCCCTCACCGGAGATCTCGCTGTCGCCCATGGTGACCAGGGCGGTGCGCCGCTGTTCGAGCGGCCGGATGTCGGGGGAGCCGTAGAGGGCGGTGGCCTCGGCGGCGCGGACGGTCTCTAGCGCGGCGGGGAGCGGCTGGACGGCGGGCCGGTCGGCGGCGGCCGCGGGGGCAGCCGGTCCGACCAGCGTCGGCAGGGTGAGGGCGGCGGCGGACAGGACGGCCAGGGTGCGGCGTCGGATCGTCCGTGCGCGCCTGGCGGGGGTACCAGACATCGACGCACTCCTTTCACCTCAATCGTGGAATGTCGATTGAGTTACCAGACGGTAACCGCCCGATGACGGGATGTGAATGCGTCCGGTAAGCCTTGCGGCCGGGTGCGGAAGGGCACTTCTCCGGCAGAAGGGGCGGACTGCGGCGGTTCTCGCGCAAGGTCGGGCCGGGGTGTGGTGACCTGGGCGACCAGCCAGGTTAGGCTAGGCCGGCCCCGACCCACCGTCGCCTCCGTGGAGAACCCCGTGAAGCTCTCGATCCTCATGCCGGTCTACAACGAGGAAGAACGCATCGCGGATGCCCTCAAGCAGGCGTTGGCGGTGGACTACCCGTGTGAAATCGAGCTGGTCGTCGTGGACGACGGCAGCCGCGACGGCACCGGCGAGGTGCTCGGCCGGGTGGACGACGCCCGACTGCGGGTGATCACCCACCAGCGCAACGCCGGCAAGGGCGCCGCGATCAAGACCGCCGTCGACAACGCCGAGGGTGAGTACATGGTCATCCTCGACGCCGACCTCGAGTACGACCCGCAGGACATCCCGCGGCTGCTCGAGCCGGTGCTCGACGGGCGGGCGACGGTCGTCTACGGCAACCGGACCTTCGGCAGCCACAGCTCCTACAGCTTCTGGTACGTGATGGGCAACAAGGGTGTGACGCTCGCCGCCAACGTGCTCTACAACTCGTACATCGGCGACCTGGAGACCTGCTTCAAGCTGATGCCGCTGGAGCTGTACCGCTCGCTCCAGGTCCGCTCGCGCGGCTTCGGCATGGAGGCCGAGGTCACCGGCAAGCTGCTCCGCCAGCGCATCCGCCCCTACGAGGTCCCGATCAGCTACCGCGCCCGAGGCCGCGAGGAGGGCAAGAAGATCACCTGGAAGGACGGCGTCGAGGCGATCTGGATCCTCGCCCGCGAGCGCGCCCGGCGCCACCCGGTCGGCCCCGCCGCCCGCTGACGCCCCACCCACGAACGACGGGACCCCGCACCCCGGCCAGGCCGGTGTCGCGGGGTCCCGCTGTCTCGCCGGTCAGGCGGCGGCCCGGGCCGGGGTGAGGAAGCCGTCCACCGAGCGGCGCAGGCCGGCCGCGTCCAGGCCGTGCCAGCGGTCGTGGTCCTCGGGCCCGCCGTAACGGCGCAGTTCCGACCGCCCCACCCCGAGGGCGAGCAGCCGGTGCGGCCGGTCGGCCAGCGCCGCGGCCACCACCCGGGCCGAGGTTCCCGCCAGGTACGGCTCGACCAGGATCACCTCGGTGCCGGCGAGCGCCCGCAGCCCCGCCGTGTCGAACGGGCGCGGCCGGTGGGTCCAGGCCACCGTCACCGGCCGGTCGGCCACCGCCGCGAGGGCCGCGTCCAGCAGCGGCCCGACCGCCACCAGCAGCGGCGCGCCCGGCCCGGCGTCCCGCACCACCCGCAGGTCACCCGCCTCGGGGTACGCCCGCGCGTTGGTCTGCGTGGACAGCCGTAGGTACGTCGACCCCCGCCCGCACACGGCGTCCCGCAGCAGCCCCGGCACCTCGTCCGGGTGGCCGGGCACGTGCACGGTCCAGTCGTTGAGCGTGTCGATCAGCGCCACGTCGGCCGGGGCCAGGTGGGTCCGCCCCGCCGCCGCCCGGTCGTACGACGCGCCGACGCTGACCAGCACCGCACCGACTCCCTGGTGGTCGAGGTCCAGCTTGATCTGCTCGTACGCCCGCTCCACGAGGAACGGCGCGTAGCTGTGCACGATCGGCCGCTGCCCGGTCAGCGCCAGCCCGCCGGCCACACCCACCATCAACTGCTCCCGGATGCCGACGTTGACGACCCGACCCGGGTAGCGGGCGGCGGCCGGGGCGAACGCGGCGGCCGAGATGTCGGCGAGCACGACCGTGGTGCGGGGATCGGCCAGCACCTCCTCGGCCGTGGTCACGAAGGTGTCGCGCATGGTCATGCCCACTCCCCGTCGGTGACGACCGCGACGACGACGTGCGGCCGGTGGTGGTCGTGCCCGGTCAGGGCGGTGTGCAGGGCCGCGTGCTCCCGGCCGTCCACGGTCGCGGCGGTCCACCCGTTGACGGTGAACCGGCCCGCCGCGCCGCCCGGCCAGCCGTGGCTCGCCGACCGGTTGTCCAGCACGATCGCGGTCAGGTTGCCGAGCCCGGTGGCGCCCGCGTACGCGATCGCCTCGTGGTTCGAGCCCTCGTCCAGTTCGGCGTCGCCGAGCAGCACGTACACCCGGGGGTCGGTGCGGCCCTGGGCCCGCAGGCCCAGCGCGGTGCCCACGCCCAGGCCGAGGCCGTGCCCGAGCGACCCGGAGCCGATCTCCACGCCGGGCACGAGCAGTCGGTCCGGGTGGTCGCCGAGCCGGCTGTCCGGGCCGCCCTGGTCGTCCAGCCACGCCACCGGGACGAAGCCCCTGGCGGCGAGCAGCGCGTAGTAGCCGGCGACCGCGTGCCCCTTGGAGAGCAGGAAGCGGTCGCGGTCCGGGTCGTCCACGGTCGCCGGGGTGATCCGGAGCACCCGGTCGTAGAGCACCTGGAGCACGTCCAGCGTCGAGTACACGTTCGGGCCGAACTCGCGGCCGGCGCGCACCCGGTCCAGCAGTGCCCTCAGCACGGCGGGGTCGGTGGCGGTTGTCGTCGTCATGCGGATAGCTTCGGATTTGAAGCGCACTTCAACTCAAGGCCCTGTGATGCACGAAGCAACCCTGACCATCGGCCAGCTCGCCGACCGCAGCGGCGTGGCTCCCTCCGCGCTGCGCTACTACGAGCGGCTCGGGCTGATCCGCGCCGAGCGGACCGGCGGCAACCAGCGCCGCTACGCCCGCACCGAGCTGCGCCGGGTGGCCTTCATCCGGATCTCCCAGCAGGTCGGCGTCTCGCTGGAGGAGATCCGGGAGGCGCTGGACTCGCTGCCGTCGGGACGGACCCCCACCCCCGACGACTGGGCCGCCCTCTCCCGCGCCTGGCGGAACCGGCTGGACGAGAAGATCCGGCTGCTCGGCAAGCTCCGCGACGACCTCGACGGCTGCATCGGCTGCGGCTGCCTGTCGTTGCAGCGCTGCACCCTCTACAACCCGGGGGACGCGCTCGCCGCCGAGGGCTCCGGCGCCCGGCTCATGCTCCCCCGCCCCGGGCCGGACGCGGCCTGACCGGTCAGCGGACCAGCAGCACCTTGCCCAGGTGGTCGCTGGTCTCCACCAGCCGGTGCGCGTCGGCAGCCTCGGCCATCTTCGCCCGCGCGTGGACGACGGGCCGGACCTTCCCCGACTCGACCAGCGGCCACACCTGCTCCCGGACGCCCCGGACGATCTCCGCCTTCTCGGCGAGCGGGCGGGAACGCAACGCGGTCGCGTGCACCGAGGCCCGCTTCGCCAGCAGCATCCCGAGATCAAGCTCGCCCTTGCGGCCGCCCTGCATGCCGATCACCACGAGCCGGCCACCGGTGGCCAGCGCCGCCACGTTCCCCGGCAGGTAGGCGGCGCCCATGATGTCCAGGATCACGTCCGCGCCCCGACCGTCGGTGAAGCAGCGCACCTCCTCGACGAAATCCTGCTCCGCGTAGTCGATCGTGTGCGCGGCGCCCAGCTCGCGCAACCGCTCGTGCTTCGTCGCCCGCGCCGTCACCACCACGGTCGCGCCGAGTGCCACCCCGAGCTGGATGGCGAACGTGCCGATCCCGCTGCCGCCCCCGTGCACCAGCAGCGTCTCGCCCTCGGCCAGCCGCGCGAGCTGCACCACGTTCGACCAGACCGTGCAGGCCACCTCCGGCAGCGCCGCCGCGTCGACCAGGTCGACCCCCGCCGGCACCGGCAGCAACTGGCCGGCCGGCACGGCGACCCGCTCGGCGTAACCGCCGCCGGCCAGCAGCGCGCAGACCTGGTCGCCCACCGCCCAGCCGGTCACCTCCGGCCCGACCGCGGCCACCAGCCCGGCACACTCCAACCCCGGGTACGCGGGCGCGCCCGGCGGCGGCGGATAGTGCCCCTGGCGTTGCAGCAGGTCGGCCCGGTTCACCGCGCTCGACCGCACCTCGACCAGCACCTCGCCCGGGCCGGGCTCCGGGTCGGGCACCGCCGCCCACACGAGAGCCTCGGGTCCGCCGGGTTTCGGGATCGTGATCGCGTGCATGACCCAGTCTTACCCGATCCGGCCGGCCGTCCACGCCCGGGCCAGAATCTCGTCCACCGTCTCCTCCGGCGTCTGCGCCGAGGTGTCCAGCCAGAGCCCGACCCGCGGCGTGGTGGCCCGGAAGTCGGCGTCCAGGTCGGCCACCGGCCAGCCCCCGTACCCCTGCTTGGGCCGGTCCCGCTCCCGGGCGGCGACCACGTCGGCGCGGGGTGCGAGCACCACCACGGCCAGCGGCCGGTGCCGGATCCGCTCGACCAGCGCCGGCAGCTCCGCACCGAGCACCACGTCCTGGAGCACCACGGTGAAGCCCGCGGCTGCGTAGCGGTCGGCGGCCGACGCGGCGAGGTCGTAGCGGAGCCGGAGCTGCCGCCACGCCTCGTCGGTGAGGTCCGCCGTCAGCTCCGCACGCCCGCTGACGATCATGCGGCGGAACACGTCCCCACGCAGGTGCACCGCGCGGGGCAGCCGCCGGGCCAGCAGCTCGGCCACAGTGGACTTGCCGGCCGCCATGATTCCACTGATGAGCACCACCGCCGGGGTTTCCCACACGGAAGCATCCTGACAGCAGGGGTGGGACGGCGGCTCGCCCGTTCCACCGGCCGTGGCAGACTAGGCACGGTCGCGTACCCCGTCGGGGACGTGGCAGGGAGGGTTCGCCTAGTGGCCGATGGCGCTGGTCTTGAAAACCGGTAAGGGCAGCGATGTCCTTCGTGGGTTCGAATCCCACACCCTCCGCCCCTGACCGTCACCTCGGCTCAGCCCTCGGCGAGCCAGGTCACCCCGTCCGGCCCGGGCAGCCGCTTGGCCGCCAGCATCGAGTCGAGCGCCGACGCCAGCCGGACCAGGCCGGCGCCGCCCACGCGAGCACGTCCTCGTCCGAGCGGGAGGCGAGGCCGACCTCCAGATCCAGCGCCGCGAGCACGTCGTGGCCCTGGTCCCGTAACCGGGCGGCCAGCGCCGGTGGATACATCTCGTCGAGGAGCAGGCCCGTCATGCCGGCGGGCGCCCGAGCAGGCCCTGCTCCGCCTGCCAGAGTCGTTCCTCCCGCTCGGCGGCCTCATGGTTCGCTCTGACGAGCAGGTCGATCTCCGCCGAGTAGGTGGCGTAGTAGCGGAGTGCCGTGCCGATCTGCTCGCGGCCGAGACCGGTGACCTCCATCAGCTCCGCGGCCAGTTCCTCGCCCGCCAGGTCTGGTGACTCGGCGCGTACCGCGTGGAGGGCGCCGATCACCTCCCAGACGTCCGGGCCGCCGTTCAGGGCGGCACGTCTGCCGGCCGGCCCCGATCGGAAGATCACCCCCGGATGCTCGTACGTGCGGAGCGACTCGTCGACGAACATGTTCGCCACCGACGAGGACGAGGAGCCGGGGTGCTCACGCACGTAGCGATCGAGGCGGGCGAGAACGCCCTCGTCGAAGCGGACGGACCGCGGACTACCCATGACTACAGTGTAGTCGCTCGCTCGGTGGGCCGGTCGGTCCGGACACCGGGGGCTTCCGGTTCGATTCGGACCGTCGAGGGGGTATGAAGGGGCGCAGGACATTCGCGCGCACCCGGAAGGACCGTTTCGATGAGCCTGGAACGACCGATCGCCCCGGACCCGTACGAGCTGCTGCCGACGCTGCCGTCGTTCAACCTGACCAGTGACGACGTGCACAACGGCGAGCCGATGGACGCCCGGTACGCGCACGGCAGCGCCGGCGGCGAGAACGTCTCCCCGCACCTGGCCTGGTCGGGCTTCCCGGACGACACCAAGAGCTTCGTGGTGACCTGCTTCGACCCGGACGCGCCGACCGGCAGTGGCTTCTGGCACTGGGTGCTGGTGGACGTGCCCGCCTCGGTCACCGAGCTGCCGACCGCCGTGGACGAGGGCGACCTGGGGGGCGCGTTCAGCATCCGCAACGACTACGGCGACACCGGCTACGGCGGCGCCGCCCCGCCGGCCGGCGACCGGCCGCACCGGTACGTCTTCGCGGTGCACGCGGTGGACGTGGAGCGGCTCGACGTGGGCAAGGGCGCGAGCCCCGCGTACGTCGGGTTCAACCTGGCCTTCCACACCCTGGCCCGGGCGGTCATCCGCCCGACGTACCAGATCAAGGAGTGACCACCCGTTAGGAAGGGCCCCTTCTTAGCCCTCAGGCGTTAAGAAGGGGCCCTTCCTTTCACGGGACCCGGGCGACCGCGAAGACCGACTGGCCGAACGGCGGCCGGAGCCGCTGCTCGGCCGCCTTGGTGGCGGGGAGGACCAGGGTGTCGTAGACCTTCACCATGGGGCCCTCCTTCGGCATGAGCCGGAAGACCTTGGTGGCCATGAAGTAGCCGATCAGGCCGAGCGCGTTCGCGTAGTGGATCTTCTCCACGGTGAGGCCGGCCTCGGTCATCGCCGCAGCCAGGGTCTTCTTCGTGTAGCGCCGGACGTGGCCGGTGGCGACGTCCGCCGGGCTCATCGCGAACTGGAACGCGGGCACGATGATGATCACCGCGCCGCCGGGGCGGACCAGGTCGCGCATGCTCCGCAGCGCGCCGACGTGATCGTCGATGTGCTCCAGCACGTTGTAGGAGACGGCCGCGCTGTAGTCGCCGCGCTCGGAGTGCGGCAGCAGCATCTGCCGGACCTCGATGCCCGGGTGCTCGGCCAGCCGTTCCTTGAGCCGGACCAGGCGGTCCGGGTCCGCCTCGGTGGCCGTGATCCGGGGGAGGTGCTCGGCCCACTCGAGGGCGTAGTCGCCCAGCCCGCTGCCAATCTCGATGGGGTTGTCACCGAGGTAGGGCACGGCGAGCTCGACGAACCAGCGACGGTGGTTGACCGCCGTCGCGAGGCCCTCGAGCACCTCCGACTGGACGCGCTGATCCCCAGTGATATCTGCCATGCGTCGATTCCTCACGATATGACTGACCCGCGCCTGGACCGACAGAGTCAACCATCCGGATGGACGGCGGGGGGAATCGGGGCACCGGGGGTGGCCGAATTGCGGTCGGGGGTGGGCACGTGATCGGCGGTCGGCGAACCCGGCACATAGTACGCCAGTACCCAGAAACATGTCACGGCCCTGCCATACCCTGACTACGCTCTGAATTGTCATGACTACTCCTGAATCGGACGCCGCCCCGGGTGGTGCCGCCGACGACGGGCCCGAGGAGGGCGGACGACCGGGGCAGGGCAGGTGGGTCGACGTCGTCGCCGTGCTCAGTTTCGTGCTGCTCGCCTTCTGGATCACCGCTCGGCTCTGGCTGGACCCCGCCAACGGGCTTCGGGACAACCGCACCGATCAGGCGCAGTTCGAGTGGATGATGGCGCACGGTGCGCGGGTCGTGACCGATTTCGCCAATCCGTTCACCTCGGACCGGATGAATGTGCCGGACGGCGTCAATCTGATGGCCAATACGTCCGTATTATCCATTTCACTGCCAATGACGCCGGTCACCGTCCTGTTCGGGCCCCGCTGGTCGTTCCTGCTCTTTCTCACCCTCGGAATGGCCGCCACCGGGGCGGCCTGGTATTTCGTCCTGTCCCGGGTGCTGATCGGTGCCCGCGCCCCGGCCTGGCTGGGGGCCGGCTTCTGCGCGTTCGCGCCGGCCATGGTCTCCCACGCCAACGCCCACCCCAACATCGTCAGCCAGTTCGTGGTGCCGCTGATCGTCTGGCGGACGCTGCGCCTGGCCGAGCCGGGCCGCTGGCTGCGCAACGGCGTGCTGCTCGGTCTGCTGATCGTCTGGCAGGCCTTCCTCAACCTGGAGATCCTCCTGATGACCGCGATCGGCCTGGGCGTCGTGGTGCTGGCGCTCGCCCTCGGCCGCCCGGAACTGCGGACGGCCGCCCGGCCCTTCGCCGCCGGGCTCGGGGTGGCCGCCGTGCTCTCGGGGGTGCTGCTGGCGTACCCGCTCTCCGTGCAGTTCTTCGGACCCGGCGCCTACCAGGGGCTCTCCACGCTGATCCGGGGCTACCGCACCGACCTGGCCTCCTACGTCGCCTGGTCCCGCGAGTCCCTGGCCGGCGACGCGCGGGGCAGCGTCTGGCTGGCCAAGAACGCCACCGAGGAGAACGCCTTCTTCGGCTGGCCGCTCGCCGTGCTGGCGGTCGCGCTGGTCTGGTGGCTGCGCCGCAACGTCGTGGTGCTCGGCCTGGCGGCCGTCGGCGCGGTCTTCGTGCTCTTCTCGCTCGGCCGCGAGATCCGCTTCGACGGGCGGGACACCGGCATCCCCGGCCCCTGGGCGGCGCTGGAGCACCTGCCGATCCTGCACTCGGTGGTGCCCACCCGGTGGTCGCTGGCGCTCACCCCGATCGTCGGCATCCTGCTCGCGCTCGGCGCCGAACACATCCGGCGGCTCGCCCGGCGACACCCGGCCGCCCGGGGGCGGATCCGGTTCGCCACCGCCACGGTGCTCACCATGGCGCTCCTGCCGCTCCTGCCGACCCCGCTGCCGTCGGTGCGCCTCGATCCCACCCCGACCTTCGTCACCTCCGGCGCCTGGCGGCCCTACGTCGCCGGCGGGCGCAGCATCGTCACGCTCCCGCTGCCCGACACCAACTACGCCGTACCGCTGCGCTGGTCCGCCGAGACCCGGCTGGACATGCCGCTGGCCCGCGGCTACTTCCTCTACCCGGACACCCGGCCCGGCGCCGGCCGGGTGGCCCTCTTCACCGCGCCGCCCCGCCCCACGAGCACCTTCTTCACCACCATCCGGCAGACCGACGCGGTGCCGCCGATCACGCCGCAGGACCGGGTGGAGGCCGTGGACGACCTGCGGTACTGGCGGGCGGGCGCCGTGGTGCTCGACCCGCGGCTGCGGCAGGCCGGGTCGCTGTACCGGGGAATGACCGAGCTGACCGGGATCACGCCGACCTTCACCGGCGGGGTCTGGCTCTGGGACGTGCGTCCCCTGGTCGACTGAGCGGCCGGGTCAGGACTGGCGGACGCAGCAGCCCTGGCAGATCTTCGGCCGGGGCAGCGTGAAGGCCAGGCAGCAGGTGCGCCGCTGCACGGTCGGCTCGCCCGCCGGGCCCGGCACCAGCTCGACCAGATCACTCAGGTCGAGCGCGTCGAGCAGCGTGCCGATGGTCGCGGTGGAGGAGCCGGGCAGCGCGTCCGAGGCCCGCAGGATGCCGTGCGCGATGCCGGAGGCGACCGAGCCGAGCAGGGTACGGGTGCCGATCCGGACCTCGCCCTGGATGGCCGCGATCAGCGGGGCGAAGTGGGCGTCGAGCAGCGTGGCCCGCAGCGCGCCGAGAAGCGCGGCCTCGTCGGCGACCACCCGGACGCCCGGGTCGCCGGCCAGCGCCAGCGGGTCGCCGGGGAGCACCGCGACCGTGGTGGAACTGCGCAGGCCGAGGGTGAGCAGCTGGTGGTGGTCCTCGAAGTGGACCAGCACGTCGGCCGGGTCGAGCAGCGGAACCCGCCGGGCCGAGGCCCAGCCGAGCACGGCCGGCAGCGCCGTCCAGTAGCTGTAGGACTTCCAGGCCAGCGCGGCGCAGGCGTGCGGGGTGCCGCCCCAGCGCCGGCCCGCCGCCCGCAGGAACTCGGGGAGCAGGGTGCCGTCGACCAGCCGGGTGGCCGGGACCCAGCGGGGCGCGCCGTCGGTGACCAGCAGCCCCGGCGCGAGGCCGGGCAGGTCGTCGGTGCCGAACATGGCACGCAGGGTCGCCGTGACCGGGGCGAACGGGGTGGCGACGTCCCGCCCCGGCATCACCGCAGTCACCTGGTCGTCCCCTGTCTGGTCGCCCCACCGGCCGCCGTCTGCCGCCGATCCGAACTAAGGCTAGCCTAACCACAGATCCCCGGTGAGGGAAAGTGGTCCCGTGGACTCCGGGGAGAGGTCCGGCTCACTCCGTCGCCGCTCGCGTACTACCCGGCGAGATGGGCGGAAAACGCCGCCGAGCGGGGCGGCGGGCGGCGCAAGCATCGACGGATGCCGCTGAATTGTCAAGGTGAGTGTCGAATACGAGGCAGTTTCCGTACACGTTCGGCCACTTAACGTGAAAATGGTCTTCCCGCGTACGAGGAAGCCGATGACGACCTCACCCATCGAGCGTGCCGCCGACTCGTTCGCGGCCGAACTCGCCCGGCACCGCACCGGCCGAGGGCTGTCCAAGAAGCAGTTGGCGACGCTGATGGGCTTCGACCCGTCCTACGTCAGCCACGTCGAGGGGCGCCGACACCGGCCCACCGAGGACTTCGCCCGCCGCGCCGAGGCCGTCCTGGAGGCCAGCGGCGCGATCTGGCAGCGCTTCCGGGAGTACGACGAGCTGCGGCACGGCCGCTCCGGCGGTGCGCACCGGGACCCGCCCGTGCCCGGCCAGTGGCTACCGCCCGGCACCGGGCTGGTCGTCGAGCGCGAGACCGCCACCCTCACCCACAGCGAGGACGGCTACCACTGCGCCATCCGGCGCGAGCTGTACAACGCGGGCACCGAGCCGGTCACCCGCTACCTGGTCCGGGTCGCCGTCGACCGCTACCCCAACGACCCGGGCCGCTCCAACCGGCACCACCGACAGCACCCGCTGACCTTCGCCGAGCTGCAACTCGCCGCCTACCGGGACGACGGGGGCGCGCGGGAGCCGATGCACTGGCGGGCCAAGCACGACCGGGACGCGTTCAAGGAGATCTGGCTGCTCTTCGAGAACGACGAGGGGCGCTTCCCGCTCTACCCGGGCGACCGGGTCACCATCGAGTACGCGTACCGCGTCGGGCGGGACAAGTGGGGCCCCTGGTTCCAGCGGGCCGTACGCCTGCCCACCCGACACCTGGCCGTCCGCCTCGACCTCCCCGTCGGCCTCGACCCCAAGGTGTGGGGCGCGGAGACCTCCCTCTCCGCCGAGGAGGGCCCGCTGCGTACCCCGATCCAGCGCGCCGACGACGGCGGCCGCGCAATCTTCGAATGGGCGACCGACGACCCACCACTGAACGCCCGCTACCGGATGCAGTGGCGGTTCCGCAGCCAGCCCCCCGACGTCGAGCCCGAAGGTCCGGCCCCCGGCACCCGGATCCGGGCCAGCGACCGGATGCGCGCGGTCGGCATCGTGCAGCGCGGCGACGACCTGCTCCGGCAGCAGGCCCGCCCGTTCGATCTGCCGCGCGAGGAGCAACTCGCCCGGGACGTGGTCGACCGGCTCTCCGGCCTGCTGGTCCGCCTCGACGAGCTGCACCCGTTCAGCAAGGGCGTCGGCATCGCCGCGCCGCAGCTCGGGCTCGGCTGGGCCGCCGCCCTGGTCCGCCCCGCCGACCGGGCGGCCGAACCCGTCGTGCTGCTCAACCCCCGGGTGGTGGACAGCTCCCCCGACACCGACGAGCAGTACGAGGGCTGCCTCTCCTTCTTCGACCACCGCGGGCTGGTGCCCCGGCCGCTGCGGATCGACGTGGAGCACGCCCAGTGGGACGGCAGCCGCGTCATCACCTCCTTCGAGTACGCGATGGCGCGGCTGGTCGCCCACGAGATCGACCACCTGGAGGGCCGCCTCTACGCCGACCGGATGGCCCCCGGCGTGCCGCTGGTGCCCGTCGAGGAATACCGGGAGAGCGGCAACCCCTGGCGCTACTGACCCGCAGGGACTCCGGTACGCGGGCCGGTTGCCGGCCCGACCCGCGTACCGGTGAACGGGGGGCCGGGTCGCGTGCCCCAGGGGGCAGGGGCACGCGACCCGGCTCGGGGGGAGCAAGGCCTACAGGTTGCCGAAGGTGTCGTAGCGGATGTTGTCCGGCGGCACGTCGTCGGCGGCCAGCGCGCGCAGGGTCGCCCGGACCATGGCCGCCGACCCGGAGACGTAGCAGTCGTGCGTGGTCCACGGGCCGTACCGGGTGACCACCTCGGAGATGTCACCGAGTTCGCCGTCGAAGCCCGGGTCGTCGCTGCACGCCGTGGTCACCGACAGCCACGGATGGGCGGCCACCAGCTTCTCCAGGCCGGGCAGCCCGTACAGCTCCTCCCGCCGGCGGGCGCCGTAGAAGACGTGCACCCAGCGGGTCCGGTTGACCCGGGTCAGCTCCTCCACCAGCGCCTTGATCGGGGCCAGCCCCACCCCGCCCGCCACACAGAGGATGTCCCGCGTGGAGGCCCGGTCCAGGGTCATCGAGCCCATCGGCGCGGCGACCCGCAGCAGGTCGCCCGGCTTCGTCCGGCGGACCAGCGCCCCCGACACCCAGCCCGCCGCCCCGGCCGGCGTCCGCACGTGGAACTCCAGCACGTTCTCCTCGTTCGGGGCGTTCGCCACCGAGTACGTCCGCCACACCCGCGGGTGGTAGCGGGGCGTCTCGATGCTCACGTACTGGCCGGCCTGCCAGGTCATCGGATGCTGGAGGGCGCGCACGGTCAGCACCGCGGTGTCCGGGCCGTGCCGCTCGTGGGTGAGCACCTCGGCGTGCCAGAACGGCGGATTGTCGTCGGCCGCCGCGCCGGCCAGCATCCGCTCGCTGATGCTGGCGTACGCCTCCCGCCACGCCTGGTCGTACTCCAGGTTCCAGCCGTCGCCGGCGGTGCTGCGCAGCGCATCCAGCAGGGCGACACCCATGGTTTCGTAGTGGCTCGCCTCGACATGGAACTTCCGGTGGTCCCGGCCCAGCGCGCGCAGGTACTCGTCGAAGCTTTCCGGGTCGTCCACCGTCTGGGTGGCGGTGACGATCGCCTCCAGGATCCGGTCGCCCTGACCGTTCATCTGCACCGGGAAGAGCATGCGCAGCGCCGGGTCGAGGAGGAACAGCCGGGCGTAGAAGTGACCGCTGAGCCGCTCCCGGTCCTCCTCGACCAGGGTCCAGCTCTCCTTCAGCAACCGCGCGAAGTTCTCCACAGGGGCACGCTCCTTCTCCTGGCGGGCGGATCGGCCCCCATAGAATCTCCACGGAGCGTGCCGGCCGGTCGCACAGAATGTGCGATCGGCTCACCTGACCACCGGAGCGTGCCGACCGCCCGCCGGGTGGGGCACAGTGGTCCGGTGACGGTTGACGAGCTCACCCGCCCGGTCTCCCGCCGGACCCTGGGCACCGAGACGCTGCTCGTGCTCGGCCTCTCCCTCGGCCAGTCGGCCGTGTACGCCCTGGTCTCGCTGGTCGCCAAGCTGACCGCGACGGGCGGGCTGTCGAAGCAGACCGCCTCGCTGAACACCTCCGCGTCGGCCCGGCCCTACCTCGACCTGACGTACCAGCTCCTCGGGATCCTCTTCGCGCTGCTGCCGGTGCTGCTCGCCGTACACCTGCTGGCGCGCGACCCCGGCGACCCGGCGCGGACCCTCGGCGCCGACCTCACCCGGCCCGGGTCGGACCTGGCCCGGGGTGCGGGCCTGGCCGCGCTGATCGGCCTGCCCGGGCTGGCCCTGTTCTGGGCGGCCGCCCAGCTCGGGATCAACGCCACCCTCGTCCCGGCCGCCCTGCCCGACCTCTGGTGGGCGGTCCCGGTGCTGATCCTGGCCGCCGTGCAGAACGCCGTGCTGGAGGAGGTGATCGTGGTCGGCTACCTGGTCACCCGGCTGCGACAGCTCCAGTGGCGGCTCGGCGCCGTGCTCGCGGCGAGTGCCGTGCTGCGCGGTTCCTACCACCTCTACCAGGGCTTCGGCGCGTTCCTCGGCAACGCCGTGATGGGCGTGATCTTCGGCCTGTTCTACCTGCGTATCCGGCGGGTGGGGCCGCTGATCGTCGCGCACACCCTGCTCGACGTGGTCGCCTTCGTCGGCTACGCCCTCCTGCCGAAGTCCTGGTTCGGCTGGCTCTGACGGCGGGCGGGGCGGTAGAGGCCGGTCGCGCGGGCGGCCAGGCGCTCGGCGGCGGTCGCGTCGCCGGCCGCCGCGGCGAGCGCCGCCGCGCCGGGAAGCAGCCGCGCGGCCAGCCGCAGGCCCAGCCAGCCAGCAGCCTGCGCGGCCAGCGGGGTCGCCAGCCGCCACGCCGCCTCGGCCGCCCGGGCCAACGACCCCTCGGCCGGAGCGCCGGCCGAGCGCACCCCGTCCAGCGCGGCGCGGGCCGTGCCGGCGTCCGGATGCACCTGGGTCAGCACCAGCAGCTCGACCACCCGGTCCGGATGGGCCGGATCCCGGCCGTAGACGGCGGCCAGGTGCAGCACCAGGTTCGCCTGGGTCCACAGCACCGCCGTGAGCTCCGCCACCGGCGCGAACAGCCCGGCGCCCGCCGCGAGCGCGCCACCCGTGCCGGCCAGCCGGACGAACCGCCGGGTCACCAGCCGGGCCAGCCCGTCGGCGTCGGCGTCCGGGTAGGCGTCGCGGGTCCGCTCCACCCAGTCCGCGGCGCGTGGCCCGAGGGCCTCCACCGCGGCCAGGGCCAGCAGCTCCGGCGCGAAACCCGGATGTTCGAGTACGCGCGCGCCCACCGCCCGCCAGCCCGGGCCCTGAGCGGTCGCCGCGGTGGCGACCTCCTTGGCGGTGAGCCGGCCGGCGGCCCCGGTGGCGGCCAGCTCGGTCCTGGCCGGCGGTTCCGCTCGGCCGAGCTGGGGGGCAACCGGTTCGGCCGGAACCTGCGCGGCAGCCGGTTCCGCGGGAACC
Source organism: Micromonospora sp. NPDC005305 (assembly GCF_040607315.1). Classification (NCBI taxonomy): domain Bacteria; kingdom Bacillati; phylum Actinomycetota; class Actinomycetes; order Micromonosporales; family Micromonosporaceae; genus Micromonospora; species Micromonospora sp. NPDC005305. Next base: position 582,883 of record NZ_JBEXGL010000002.1, read on the forward strand.
TGGACGGCGTTCTGCGCCGGCGGGACCGGTGCGGATTGCGCAGCGACTTGCGCGGGGTCCTGCTCGGGTGCGGCGTGCGCGGCGGCGGGTTCCGCCGCGATTCGGGCGGCATTCTGCTCGCTCGGGGTTTGCGCGCCGGTGGATTCCGCCGGAACGGGCCCGGCAGGAGTCTCGGTAGCGGCTGGGGTATGGGCGAGCTCTGCGGCGTCCGGCGGGGCGGCGGATGCCCGGCGAGCGGGTGGGCGCTTCGTCGGGGCCGCCTGCTTCGCCGGTGCCGCCTTCGTGCTCTTCCGCGCCCGGGCGGTGCGCGCCGGTGTCACGGTTCCCGCCGCCGTCGCGGCCGGCTCGGCCGCCCCCGGCTCGGATCCGACCGTCCCGACGGCGTCGGCGCCCGCGGGCTCCCCCGTTCCGGGCTGCGCCGTTCCGGGCTGCTGCGGAGCCTTGGGCGCCGCCGTGGACTTCCGCGCCGCCGGGGTGGCCTTCTTCGGCGGGGTGGCCTTCTTCGCGGCCGGCGCACGGCGGGTCCGCTTCGGGGCCTCCTCGCTCACCGGCTCGCCCGCGGCGGTGGTCGCCGGTGGTGGCGCGACGGCCGGCGTACCCGCGTCGGTGCTGAGGACGACCTCGGCGGACGGGCGCGGGCGCGGGGCCGACGGCGCGTCGGGGGCGGCCGGGGCGGCCTGTGGGTCCGGCGGCTGGAACAGGACGATCGGTGCCGCCGTGGCCCGCCGGGGCGGCGGCGTGTCGTCCGCCACCTCGGCCGGAACGGGCTCGGGCGCGGGTGGTGGCGTGAAGGTCGGGCGGGGGGAGCGGCTCCGCCGGCCCTGGGCGGCGGGCTCGCGACGGGGCGGATCGCTCGGCGGCTGCTCCTGCATATCGATGGAGCGTAGACCCGAGCGTGACGTGGCACACGATGAAAACGCGGGGGGCGGGACCTTCCCGGTAGTCGCTTTGCCCCCGGTGGGTGTCGGCCTGTATCCTCGGGCGCGGTGGTCTCCGGGCCACCAGGGAGACTTCGCCTAGTCTGGTCTATGGCGCCGCACTGCTAATGCGGTTGGGGTCTTAAAGCCCCTCCCGGGTTCGAATCCCGGAGTCTCCGCGCGAAAGCCGGTGTGTAGACTGGCCGAGCAGCAAGCGCCCGTAGCTCAATGGATAGAGCATCTGACTACGGATCAGAAGGTTAGGGGTTCGAGTCCCTTCGGGCGCACAGCAGGTCAAGGGCCGGTTTCCCGTCACGGGAGACCGGCCCTCGATCTTTCTGACCCCCACGGCTGACCCCTACGTCTAGGCGTCGAAGAGGAAGCCGAGTCGGTCGACCGAGTCCTGCTGCACCCGGCGCGTTGCCTCCACGTAGATCGACTTGGTGACGGTCGGGGAGCTGTGCGGGAGCACGTCCTGAATCCGTTCGAGCGGCACGCCCTGGTCGTAAAGCAGCGTCGCGCACGAATGACGCAGGTCATGCACGCGAATGCGCCGGACTCCCGCCCGCTCGAACGACTGGTCGAAGTGCCGATTGATATTGCGGGGCTCGATCGGAGTGCCGATCTTCGTGGTCAAGGCGGCCCGCAAGCGGGCCGCGCCGGCCCGGCCACGCTGACGGACGACCAGGACCACGAAGACCTCGGGGCTCCGCCCCGAACCCCGGCCCTCCTCAGAGATGCCGCCGCGGCTCGCCTCGCCAGGCACCACAAGGGCTGGACGGTCTACGACTGCCCGACGAGGAGATCCGCTTGAGTCGCAGGGGACTTGAGCCGCAGGCATTGGAAGCAGACCTGAGCGTCTGGGAGCGTCGACGTCCCACCTGGCAGAGCCGTTGCAGCCGGAGGCAGCTTTATCGCGGCGTGCGGCTCTGGCAGGTGGTTGGCGGTAATCATTGGGCTGGAGATGACACAAGCCAGGGTGAACGTTCGTCAACCAGGCGGGAGTCTTGGATGGGTCCACCGGGAGAACGCGACGAGGATTGGTTCACCAGCGTCTACGCGGCCGATTACCCACACGTGGTGAAGTACGGCCAGCGTCGGCTCGGCAATCTGGACGCGGCGGCTGAACTCGCCCAGGAGGTGTTCGTCGTCGCCTGGCGGCGTCGCCGCGAGGTTCCGGACCGCAGCCTGCCCTGGCTGTACGGGGTGGCCCGTCGCCTGCTGGCGAACGAATGGCGAGCTCGGAGAGCTGCGCCGGAGGTGCTACTGATTGCCGACGCCGGCCTTCTGCAGAAGCCGGGCTCGTCCGGCGCCGACGCGACAGTGGGCGTCACCGATCTCCACGCCGCTCTAGCCACCCTCGCCGACCTCGACCAGGAGATCCTCCGGCTGGCCGGTTGGGAGGAACTGACAGTTTCCGAGGCCGCTCAGGTCCTCGGCTGTACCCGCACCACCGCTGCCGTGCGTCTGCACCGCGCCCGTAGGCGCCTCAACGAAGCCATGTCGCACCGAGTTGTACCGCCGGCGCAGCAGCCGGTGTTGGCGAGTCCTCGAAAGGCCATGTGATGTTCGGAGAAGAGCGAACGCGTACCCTCCTCGGTCCGGCTGACCCGGCCCGGCACAGCACGATCGCACCGCCCCGGCTGTCGGCACACGATCTGATCGTCCGCGCGGAGGCTGTCGCCGAGCCGGCCGCCCATCACCGCCGGGCACGCCCGACGCGCAGGCTGGTTCTGACCGCCGGGGCGCTGACCGTAGCGGTCGGCGCCGCGGCAATCGTCCAGACGTTCGGCCCGTCCAGCCCGGACACCTCGGGGATCGCCGGTCCGCCCGGGGCGGATCCGGGGGCGGTGCTCGTGCCGGTGGCGTACGGCTCTGTCACCCGTGACGCGGGGAGCGAGCTACGCGCGTTGGCGAGCAGGCTTGTCGATGCGGAGTACGACAACCGCACCGGTCGGTACATGTACCACCACACGAAGACGTGGGGCGACCCGGTGATGACGTCCGCCGACGGCCGCCACCATGTCGCTTTCGCCGACGAGACCAAGGTCTGGCAGGCGGCCGACGGGACCGGTAAGCAGGTCAGGACCCAGCTTGAGCCGCAGTATCCGGACCAGGAGTCCCGGGAGTACTGGCAGCGGAACCTCAAGTCCAAGGCTTCCGCCTCCGGAACGCCCGCGCCCGACGACATGCCGCTGCCACCGGAGGACCTCGCACCGCTGCCGTCGGGTCGAGCCCAGGTGAACGACCGGCTCAAGGTCAGGTACGGCGCGGGCGCCGTCAGCAAGGAAGTCAGCACGGTGTACGGGCGATATGTCGTTCCGCGCCAGACGCGAGCTGAGATCCTGCGGGTCCTTGCCGATGTGCCCGGTTTCCTGTGGCGGGGCCAGGTGACCGATCGGGCCGGCCGCAAGGGCGTAGCCATCACCTTCGACGACCGCGAGCACAACCAGCAGTCCCTTCTGATCTTCCACCCGAACACTGGGGAACTGCTCGCCCACGAGCTGCTGACCCTCTCGCCGGTACGGATCAGCTCGTACCAGGTAGTCCTCGATACCGCCTGGGCCGATCAACCCAACTGAATCGCCGGTGCCGGGGGCCACTCCTACGGGGTGGCCCCCGGCCACCTCCACGGTCGGGGCTGGGCCATCCACGGGCCACAAGCCGGTGTCAACGGAGGGCATTTCAGGCCGCTCGAGGTCATGTCGACCCTCCTTGATCCGCTTGACGCTGTGCGACACCAGCAGCGTGCCGATGCCGCCACGGATCACCTCGTCGGGCACCACAAGACATCCGATGGGCGTAGCTGTCAAGCAGCGGTGGTGGCTTTGATCGAAATCGGGAAGGCCGTCGTTTCTCGGTAGTGCTGCCGTGTTTTCAGGCAGTGGTGGAGGCAGCCGAGGAAGCGGTTGAACAGGTGACGGAAGGCGGCGGCGTGACCGTCGCCGGCGGTGCGGCGCCGGTCGTAATGGGCTCGGGCGCCGGGTGACTGGTTGAGCGCTGACAGCCCCCAGGTGAAGCCGACTGCGGCAAGTCGGTCGTTCTTGATCCGGCGTTGGGAGACCACGAGACTGCGGCCGGAGGCACGCGTTACGGGGGCCGCGCCAGCGAAAGCCTTCAGCGATCGGGCATCGAAGAAGCGGGTGCGGTCGTCGCCGATCTCACCCAGCAGCCGGGCGCCGGCCTGGGCTGCGATGCCAGGGAAGCTGGTGATGATCTCGTAGTCCGGGTGCTGCTGGAACGCCGTCTCGACGGCCGCTGATAGATGGTCGATGCTCGCGCACTCCGTGGTGAGCGTGGCGAGCAGCCGCAGTGCCTGGATCCCCATCGCTTGCTCGACGAGCGGGTCCTGGCGCAGGTGGGGCCGGCGCAGGATCGCGTGAAGCTCGGCGGTGACCTGGTCGATGTTGCGGGAGCGGCCCGCCCGGCGCAGTGCGGCGGCGATACGGGCTTTGGACAGCGTGCGCGCTGCGGCGGGAGTCGGAGCGAGTTCGAGCAAGGCTCGGGTCAGCGGTGTGGCCAGGCTCCCGCTGCGGTTGGCGGCCGCTTCGCGCATTGCTGGGTAGTACTCGCGCAGCAGCGACCGCAGCTCGTTGCTGGCTCGGGTGCGCCGCCACGTCGCGTCTTGGCAGGCCCGAGCGAGGACCGCGATCGAGCGGGCGAGTTCGGTGTCGGCGGGCAGCGGCCGGTGCACCTGCATGTCCGTACGCAAGATGTTTGCCAGCACGACGGCGTCGGCGTGGTCGGATTTCTTGCCCGACGCCGAGTAGCGTTCTCGGTAGCGGGCGACGGCCATCGGGTTGATCGGGTAGATCGGGCGGCCGGTGGCGCGAAGCGCTGCGACCAGCAGGCCGCGCGGGGTTTCGATCGCCACAGGAATCGGACAGTCGCCGTCGTCGCCGGCTTCGGCCAGTATCGCCAGAAGCGTCTGGAAGCCCTCGACGGACTC